>NZ_JBIRNP010000014.1:0-166265 GCF_044331705.1 Streptomyces sp. NPDC017202
GGCCGGACGAACTCCCACTCCGCATCGGACAGTTCATGGCGACGTATCACCCGACCATGATCCACCACTCAAGATCATTTGAAGACACCACCTAGGCCGCTCGGCGCGGCCGCGTGGTCATGGCTCCGTCCGCCGCCGGACGCGCTGCCGCCCGGCGGGGTTCCGGCCGCACCGGTGTCGGCGCGCGCGGGACGGCGGAATGCCGTGTGCGCGCACCGCGACCGTCCGTCCCTCTCTCGCCGTGCCGACGTCGGCCGTCGTTCAGGACGTCGGCGGAGGCGTGCTCGGGGGCGGAGGCGTGGTCGGGGGCGTGAACGTGTCGCCGCCCGCTCCCGGCTCGTCCTTGTGCGCGAGCCGGTCCACCGCGCCCTTGGCCTTGCCGGTGCCCGACTGGATCTTGCCCGAGTACTTGCCCTTCGTCCTCTCGTCGACGACGTGGGCGGCTTTGTCGATCCCGTGATGGATCTTGCCCCCGTGCTGTTGCGCGAGGCCGGACATCTTGTCCTTGGCAGGGCTGAGTCTGACCTTCAGATTGTGCAGAAGACCCATGGGTCACCTTCCCTGGCGGGTCCGTCAGGTGCGGGCGTTATCGCCGGTCCGACCGTCGGCGGCCTTGCCGGACGACTGCTGCCGCGGGATGCCGGCACCGTCCTCGGCGGATTCCTCCGCCCCGGTGCCGTCCTCGGACGAACCGGCCGGTGTCCCGGAGGCGGCCGCCGTCTCCGGAGCGGCCGCTTCCTGCGCGACCGTTCCGTCCGCGACCGTCCGGTCCGCGACCGCGTCTGCTCGCCGTGCGGCCTTCGACTTACGGAAAAGCAGTTCCATAACGCCCATATTCACTCCATACGGTACTCGTGCGGGCGAAATCCCGCGTCGCCCGGTGCGTCCGTCCGCGTCACCGGGTCACGCCGCCCCGTGAACGGGTGACGGAAGTCGCGCACCCGGCAACGGCCTGGCGGCGAGTCCTGTCACCTCACTCGTTCGAGGGCACGGGGTGACGTTTGGGAGACTGGTGCGGTGAGCAGCGCACCCCCCACCCCCCGGGTCATCGCCGTCGTCGGACCGACCGCGGCCGGAAAGTCCGATCTGGGCGTCTTTCTGGCCCGACGGCTCGGCGGCGAGGTCGTCAACGCCGACTCCATGCAGCTGTACCGAGGGATGGACATCGGCACCGCCAAACTGACGCCCGAGGAGCGCGGCGGCGTCCCGCACCACCTCCTCGACATCTGGGACGTCACCGTCACCGCCTCGGTCGCCGAGTACCAGCGCCTGGCCCGGGCCCGCATCGACGCCCTGCTCGCCGCTGGCCGCTGGCCGGTCCTCGTGGGCGGCTCCGGGCTGTACGTCCGCGGCGCCGTCGACAACCTGGAGTTCCCCGGCACCGACCCCGAGGTGCGGGCCCGGCTGGAGGAGGAGCTGACACTGCGCGGCTCCGGCGCCCTGCACGCCCGCCTGGCGGCCGCCGACCCGGAGGCGGCGCAGGCGATCCTGCCGAGCAACGGCCGCCGTATCGTCCGCGCCCTCGAAGTGATCGAGATCACCGGGAAGCCCTTCACGGCCAATCTGCCGGGGCACGACTCCGTCTACGACACGATCCAGATCGGCGTGGACGTGACCCGCCCCGAACTCGACGAGCGCATCGCCCGACGAGTCGACCGGATGTGGGACGCGGGGCTCGTGGACGAGGTGCGCGCGCTGGAGGCGCGGGGCCTGCGCGAGGGGCGCACGGCCTCCCGCGCGCTCGGCTACCAGCAGGTCCTCGCGGCCCTGGCCGGAGAGTGCACCGAGGACGAGGCGCGGGCGGAGACGGTCCGCGCCACCAAACGCTTCGCGCGCCGTCAGGATTCCTGGTTCAGGCGCGATCCGCGGGTGCACTGGTTGAGTGGGGCCGCGGCGGACCTCGCGGAACTTCCGCAGCTCGCGTTGACGTTGGTCGAACGACCGGTCACAGCCTGATCACGTCATGGCATCGGGACGCTCAGGCCGTCATCCGGGCCTCCGGCCCCGTGCCATCATCGAGCTTCGATCGACCAAGTGGAGTCCGAGTGGGGAGGGCGCGTGGCGATGGAGGCCGGCCCTCGTGACACCGCACAAGGCACCGAGCACGTCACCGGCGAGCAGGGCGAACCGGAGCCGGTGGACGGCCGCCCGGGTCCCGCGGGAGCGGACGGTGCCGACGGCTCGAACGGCGACGCCGGTACGGACGCCGTCGACGGCTCGAACGGCATCGACGAGATCGACGGCACGGACGGCATCGACGACACGGACGAGGCCGAGGGCGGCGTGACCGCCGACGGGCCCGAGCCGGAGGAGATGTTCGCCGGCGGCCCGGAGGTCGAGGTCGAGCTGCGCCCCCAGCGCAGGCTGCGGATCTGGCAGCTCGCCCCCATCGTCACCCTGGCCGCGACGGGCTCCCTGATGTTCGCCTTCCCGCTCGCCTTCGACTTCGGCGACAGCGGCGCCGTGATCGCCATGCTGGGCCTGCTGATCTGCTCCTGTGCGGCCGGCTGGGGAATGATGGCCGCCCGCCGCGTCGGACACACCTGGCCCGGCCTGCCGCAGCGCGGTTCCGGCCGCCGTCCCGACTGGCGGGTCGTCCTCGCCTACGTCGTCCTGGTCGCCGCGGTCGTGGTCCTGGCCGTCCTGCGGGTCGCACGGCTGCGTTAGGCCCTCTCCGCCCCGTCCGTCCCCGTCCCGCGTCGCCGCCGCGCGGCAGCGTCGTACCCACCCCGTACGATCGGGGGATGAGCACGCGGATCGCCTTCCTCAAGGGACACGGCACCGAGAACGACTTCGTGATCGTCCCGGACCCCGAGAACGCCATCGACCTCCCCCCGGCCGCCGTCGCCGCCCTGTGCGACCGTCGCGCGGGCATCGGCGGCGACGGACTGCTGCACGTCGTGCGCTCCGCCGCGCACCCGGAGGCGAAGGGCCTGGCGGCCGAGGCCGAGTGGTTCATGGACTACCGCAACGGCGACGGCTCGATCGCCGAGATGTGCGGCAACGGCGTCCGGGTCTTCGCCCGCTACCTCCGCCACGCCGGCCTCGTCCCCGAGGGCGACCTCGCGATCGCCACGCGCGCGGGCGTGAAGAGCGTGCACCTCGCCAAGGACGGCGACATCACCGTCGGCATGGGCAGGGCGCGCCTCCCCGAGGGCGACGTCACGGTCGCCGTCGGCGAGCGCAGCTGGCCCGCACGGAACGTGAACATGGGCAACCCGCACGCCGTCGCCTTCGTCGAGGACCTCGCGCACGCGGGCGACCTGTACGCGCCGCCCCCCTTCAGCCCCGCCTCCGCCTACCCGGACGGGGTCAACGTCGAGTTCGTCGTCGACCGCGGCCCGCGGCACGTCGCGCTGCGCGTGCACGAGCGCGGCTCCGGCGAGACCCGGTCCTGCGGCACGGGCGCGTGCGCCGTCGCCGTGGCCGCCGCCCGCAGGGACGGCGCCGACCCGTCCGTCACCGGTACTCCGGTGACGTACACCGTGGACGTCCCCGGCGGACGGCTCGTGATCACCGAGCGGCCCGACGGCGAGATCGAGATGACCGGTCCCGCGGTGATCGTCGCCGAAGGCGAGATCGACTCCGAGTGGCTGGAAAACGCCACCCGCTGAGGAGGGTTGCGGCTTGGCATCGGAGGCCGTGACGGCCCGGCACGCACAGGGGTGCCGCCGGGTCCGTGCCTGCGAGTTCGAAATCAAGACCGACTCGGTGTCCGTCGGCGCAAAACCGTAAACCTCACAGGCTTCGCTCGAATGGGTGATCCGTTTCACGCTCGGCGAGAGGCGGTCGGTCGGGCGTGGTGGGCTCGGTAGCATCAAGCACCGGCCCGGACGGGGGACTGTCGCCAGCCCCCCGAGCCGTGTCCGCCCTGGGGCACCCCGTCCGCCGGTCCACGCAGCCGGAGGTGCCCATGAGTGCGGAGGCCACGAACCCCGCGACCCCAGGCCCGGTAGTGCCTGCCGCGCCCCGCAGGCGCAGCCGCCCCCGGATCGACCTGCGCCGTCTGGGCCGGGCGGCCCTGCTCGGCCCCGCCTCCCGCGGCAGGCTGCCCGACGCGATCGGGCACGTGGTCGAGGCCCACCGCTTCCACCACCCGGACGCCGATCTCGAACCACTGCGCCGCGCCTACGTGCTCGCGGAGTCCTCCCACCGCGGTCAGATGCGCAAGAGCGGCGAGCCGTACATCACGCACCCGCTGGCCGTGACGCTGATCCTGGCCGAACTCGGCGCCGAGACGACCACGTTGACGGCATCGCTGCTCCACGACACGGTGGAGGACACCGATGTGACGCTCGATCAGGTCGGTGACGAGTTCGGCGCCGAGGTGCGCTACCTCGTCGACGGCGTGACGAAGCTGGAGAAGGTGGACTACGGCGCCGCCGCCGAACCCGAGACGTTCCGCAAGATGCTCGTCGCCACCGGCAACGACGTCCGCGTGATGTCCATCAAACTCGCCGACCGGCTGCACAACATGCGCACCCTCGGCGTGATGCGTCCCGAGAAGCAGGAACGCATCGCCAAGGTGACCCGCGACGTCCTCATCCCGCTCGCCGAACGCCTCGGTGTCCAGGCGCTGAAGACCGAACTGGAGGACCTGGTCTTCGCCATCCTGCACCCCGAGGAGTACGAGCACACGCGCAAGCTGATCGTCGACAACGCCTCGCGCGCGGACGACGCCCTCGCCGAGTTCGCCGACGTGACGCGCGCGGTGCTGCGCGACGCCGACATCCAGGCCGAAGTCCTCATCCGGCCGCGGCACTTGGTCTCCCTGCACCGCACCGCCCGCAAACGCGGACGGCTGCGCGGCTCCGACTTCGGCCGCCTGCTCGTCCTCGTCAACGAGGACGCCGACTGCTACGCGGTCCTCGGTGAACTGCACACCTGTATGACGCCGGTGGTCTCGGAGTTCAAGGACTTCATCGCCGTCCCCAAGTTCAACCTGTACCAGTCGCTGCACACCGCCGTCTCCCTCCCCCGGGCCCGCACGGACTCGTCCGGGGGCACCCCCGCCGACGTCCAGGTCGCCGAAGTCCTCATCCGCACCCACCAGATGCACAAGGTCGCCGAGGCCGGAGTCGTCGCGCTCGGCAATCCCTACGCCCCACCGGCGGAGGAGCAGGGCGCGCCCGACGGCGAGCGCGTCGACCCCACCCGCCCCGGCTGGCTCTCCCGTCTCCTCGACTGGCAGGAGGCGGCCCCCGACCCGGACACGTTCTGGTCCACCCTGCGCGAGGACCTCGCCCAGGACCGCGAGATCACCGTCTTCCGCCCCGACGGCGGCGCCCTCGGCCTGCCCGAGGGCGCCACCTGCGTGGACGCCGCGTACGCGCAGTACGGCGAGGACGCCCACGCCTGCCTCGGCGCCCGCGTCAACGGCCGCCTGGCGACCCTGAGCACCGTGCTGCGGGACGGCGACAGCGTCCAGCTCCTCATGGGCCAGGACCCCGCCTCCGAGCCCTCCAGGGAGTGGCTGGAGCACGCCCACACGCCCGCCGCGCGCATCGCCATCCAGCGGTGGCTCGCGGCCCACCCGGGTGCGGACGGTGTGCCCGCCGAGGCCGACGGCACGAAGGCCGGCCCGGCCAGGCCCCCGTCCGACGGCGCCCCGGCCCACCCCGCACCGGACGCCTCCGCGCCCGAGACGCCCACGTCCCGCCCCGGCGCCGCGATCACCGTCGTCGACCGCCCCGGCGCCGGGGTCCGGCTCGCCGGGTGCTGCACGCCCGTCCCCGCCGACGAGGTCACCGGCTTCGCCGTACGCGGCGGGGTGGTGACCGTGCACCGCGTGGAGTGCGCCGCCGTGGCGCGCATGACGGAGGCGGGGCGCGCGGCGGTCGACGTGCGCTGGGGGGACACCACCGAGTGCCGGGTCACCCTGTTCGCCGAATCGTTCGGCCGCCCCCATCTGCTCGCCGACCTCACCGAGGCGATGGCCCTGGAGGGCGCCGAGATCGTCTCCGCGACCGTCGAACCGCCCAGCCAGCAGCGGGTCCGCCACACCTACACCGTCCAGCTCCCCGACGCGGCCCGGCTGCCCACCCTCATCCGCGCCATGCGCGACGTCCCCGGTGTGTACGACGTGGGACGCGCGCACCACCAGACGCCGTTCTCCTGATCCCCCGAGGCACGGCCCGGATCCTTCCCGCCCCGTCCGTCACCGCACGCGCGCGTGCGCAATCCGTTCGGGTGGACCGGTCGCGCGTCGGCGCCGCACGGGCGGGGCGCGCTGGTAGCCGTGGTGCATGCTGCTCTCCCCCCGCGCCCAGGCCCACCGGGACGGCACCGGCTCCCGCCGGCCCCGCACCGCCCGCTCCCGCCGCCTCACCTCCGCCCTCCTCGCCTCGGCCGTCTCCGTCTGCCTCGTCGCCGCGGGCGCCCCGCCCGCCCCGCTCGGCGTCGGCGACCGCCTCTACCCCCACCTGGGCAACCCCGGCTACGACGTGGCGTCGTACGACCTGGCCCTCACGTACTCCGGAAGCAACGACGAACCGCTCCAGGCGGTCACCACGATCGACGGCTGGACCACCGCCACCCTGGACCGGATCAACCTGGACTTCGCCCACGGCGAGGTCCGGTCCGTCGAGGTCGACGGGGAGCCCGCCGACTTCGCCGCCGCCGGCGAGGACCTGGTGATCACGCCGGCGCACCCGCTGCCCCGCGGCGACTGGATGCGCGTCACCGTGCGTCACACCAGCGACCCGGTGAGCCCCGACGGCCGGGACGGCGGCTGGCTGCGGACCGCGGACGGACTCGCCATGGCCAACCAGGCCGACGCCGCCCACCTGGTGTTCCCGTGCAACGACCACCCCTCCGACAAGGCCATGTTCACCGTCCGGGTCACCACGCCCAGCGGGTACACGGCCGTCGCCAACGGTCTGCCGACCGACGTCGACCGGGCGGGCCGCGCGACGACGTGGACGTACCGCACCCTGCACCCGATGGCCACCGAACTCGCCCAGGTCTCCATCGGGCGCTCCGCCGTCCTGCACCGCGAGGGACCGCGCGGACTGCCGGTGCGGGACGTCGTCCCCGCCAAGGACCGCGAGGCCCTCGAACCCTGGCTGCGGAAGACCCCCGACCAGATCGCCTGGATGGAGAGCAAGGTCGGCCCCTACCCCTTCGAGACGTACGGCGTGCTCGTCGCCGACACCGCCACCGGCTTCGAACTGGAGACGCAGACCCTCTCCCTCTTCGAGAAGGGCCTGTTCACCGAGCCCGCCTACCCCACGTGGTACGTCGAGTCGATCATGGTGCACGAGCTGGCCCACCAGTGGTTCGGCGACAGCGTCAGCCCGCGCACCTGGTCCGACCTCTGGCTCAACGAAGGCCACGCCACCTGGTACGAGGCCCTGTACGCGCAGGAGAAGGCCGACCGCACCCTTCAGGCCCGCATGAAGGCGGCCTACGGCGCCTCCGACCGCTGGCGCACGGCCGGCGGCCCGCCCGGCGCCCCCAAGCCGCCGGCGCCCGGCCAGAAGATCGGCATCTTCCGCTCCAACGTCTACGACGGCGCGGCCCTGGTGCTCTTCGCCCTGCGCCAGGAGATCGGCCAGGAGGCCTTCGACCGGCTGGAACGGAGCTGGCTGAGCGACCACCGCGACGCCACCGCGGGCACGGCCGACTTCGTCCGCCTCGCCGCCCGGATCTCCGGCCGTGACCTCGGGAGCTTCTTCCAGCACTGGCTGTACGACGAGAAGACCCCGCCGATGCCCGGCCACCCGGAGTGGAAGCCGGCCGCGCCCGCCGGCAAGGCCCCCGGCCCCGCCGTCAAGGCCTCCGAATAAGGCGATGACGAGACGGGCCGTACCGTGCGACCATCGTCGAGTCGGCGGGGCACGGGACACGGGAATCTCCCGGACCGCTCGTGCGTTGTGCACTATGACCGCCGAACCGGCATCCCCAACGACGTAAGGACCCAATGACCTCCTCTTCTTCCCCTTCCCAGGACACCAAGCGCCTCGCGCACGCCTACCCCGAAGGTCTTCGGGCCGATGCCCTGATGGAAGAGGACGTCGCCTGGAGCCTCGACACCGACGGAGACCGGGACGGCGACCAGCTCGACCGCTCCGAGCGGGCGGCCCTGCGCCGCGTCGCCGGTCTCTCCACCGAACTCGAGGACGTCACCGAGGTCGAGTACCGTCAGCTCCGCCTGGAGCGGGTCGTGCTCGTCGGCGTCTGGACCTCGGGGACCGCACAGGACGCGGACAACTCCCTCGCCGAGCTGGCCGCCCTCGCGGAGACCGCGGGCGCGCTCGTGCTCGACGGCGTGATCCAGCGCCGCGACAAGCCCGACGCCGCCACCTACATCGGCTCCGGCAAGGCCGACGAGCTGCGCGACATCGTCCTCGAGACCGGCGCGGACACCGTCATCTGCGACGGTGAGCTGAGCCCGGGCCAGCTGATCCACCTCGAGGACGTCGTCAAGGTCAAGGTCATCGACCGCACGGCCCTGATCCTGGACATCTTCGCCCAGCACGCCAAGTCCCGGGAGGGCAAGGCGCAGGTCGCGCTCGCGCAGATGCAGTACATGCTGCCGAGGCTGCGCGGCTGGGGCCAGTCGCTGTCCCGTCAGATGGGCGGCGGCAAGGGCGGCGGCCTCGCCACCCGCGGTCCCGGTGAGACCAAGATCGAGACGGACCGGCGCCGGATCCGCGAGAAGATGGCGAAGATGCGCCGGGAGATCGCGGAGATGAAGACCGGGCGCGAGATCAAGCGCCAGGAGCGCAAGCGCCACAAGGTGCCCTCCGTCGCCATCGCGGGCTACACCAACGCAGGCAAGTCCTCGCTGCTCAACCGGCTCACGGGCGCGGGCGTGCTGGTCGAGAACGCCCTGTTCGCGACCCTCGACCCGACCGTGCGCCGGGCCGAGACCCCGAGCGGCCGGCTCTACACGCTGGCCGACACCGTCGGCTTCGTCCGCCACCTTCCGCACCACCTGGTCGAGGCGTTCCGCTCCACCATGGAGGAGGTCGGCGAGTCCGACCTGATCCTGCACGTGGTGGACGGCTCGCACCCGGCCCCGGAGGAGCAGCTCGCCGCCGTGCGCGAGGTGATCAGGGACGTCGGCGCCATCGACGTGCCCGAGATCGTCGTGATCAACAAGGCCGACGCGGCCGACCCGCTCACGCTCCAGCGGCTCCTGCGCAACGAGAAGCACTCCATCGCCGTCTCGGCCCGCACCGGCCAGGGCATCGGCGAACTGCTGGCGCTCATCGACGACGAGCTGCCCAGGCCGTCCGTCGAGGTCGAGGCGCTCGTGCCGTACACCCACGGCAAGCTGGTCGCGCGCGCCCACGCCGAGGGCGAGGTGATCTCCGAGGAGCACACGGCGGAGGGCACCCTGCTGAAGGCGCGGGTGCACGAGGAACTGGCGGCGGATCTCGCGCCGTACGTTCCCGCGCCGCTCGTCTGACGCGTCGGTTCACCCGAAGGCCCGCCCCCGCCCCGCTCGTCGCGGCGGGGGCGGGCCCTCGTCGTACGCGGGCAGGTCTACCGGCCGGCGAACTTCTCGCTCACCGAGTCGTACACGCCCTTGGCCACCTCGCCCAGCCGCGGACCCGCGAGCCAGCCGGCGTTCACCGGGCCGATCGAGGTGTTGGACACCAGCGCGGGCTTGCCGTCCGAGCCGGCGGCCACCCAGCCGCCGCCGGACGAACCACCGGTCATCGTGCACCCGATGCGGTACATCGTCGGGTCGGTGCCGTTGAGCGACAGCCGCCCGGGCTTGTCCTGGCACTGGTACAGCGTCTGCCCGTCGTACGGCGCCGCCGCCGGGTAGCCGGTCGCCGTGATGTCCTTCACCTTGGTCACCGCCGGGGCCGCGAAGTCCACCGGCAGCGCCGAACCGACCATCTCCTCCAGCGACTTCCCGGCGCTGCCCTCCTCGGGCGTCACATGGATGACGGCGAAGTCGTACGAGGCGCCGTCGCCGCCGGTCTGCCCGCCCTGCTCGATCCACTGGTCGGACGTCTGCGCCCAGTCGCCCCACCAGACCCCGTACGGCGCCACCTCTTCCTTGGTCGCCGTCTGCAGCTTCGCGGCCGACATGCCCGAGTCGTTGTACGACGGCACGAAGGCGATGTTGCGGTACCAGCCGCCCTTCTTGCCGGCGTGCACGCAGTGGCCCGCCGTCCACACCAGGTTGGACTTGCCGGGGTGGGCCGGGTCCTGCACGACCGTGGCCGAGCAGACCATCGTGCCCTCGGGGGAGTCGAAGAACACCTTGCCCGCCTCGGGGGCGTTGGCGTGGTAGGTGGTCGGCACGGCCGCCGCGTCCACCGCCGCCAGCTCGGGGTCGGTCACACCCTGGTCGTCGGAGAGGTCGTTCTCGTCGACGCTGCGGTCCGGGTCCTCCGCCTCACGCATCCGGTCCGGGTCCCACAGGCCCTTGATGATCGGGTTGACGTAGTCCTGCGCCTCGCGCAGCCAGTCGTCCCTGTCCCAGTTCTTCCAGGCGCCGTTCTTCCACTTGTCCAGATCGATCCCGTGTTCCTTGAGCCGGTCCTTGATGTCGTCCGGGATCGTGATCTTTCCGTCGCCCGCGGCCGAGGCGGAGGCACCGGCCCGGGTGTCGGCGTCGGCGCCGCCCGAGTCGCAGGCGGTCGCGGTGAGGGCGAGCGCCGAGGCCAGGGCGACGGCCCCCAGCGCGGGGGAGATTCTGCGCGAGGCGTTCCTCCCCCGCCGGGCGACGAAGGACGGCCGTATGGATCGCATGGTGAGACTCCCCGTGGTGTCAAGGAACTTGGAGCGGCGGCCGCGCACACCGCGGGAACTCGGCGTCCTCTCATGCCTGGTTCGGGCGGGTCTCACGGCCGGGTGGGACGGCATCACACGATATGCGTTCGCTGTGGGGGAGCACCGACGGAACAGCAACGGTTCCGTCACGGCAAGGATCTTGGGGCAACCCGTAACCCGCAGGACCGTCGGCGGTTGGTAGCCGTGGGGCGACGGTCCGTGCGCGGCCCTTCCCGCGGGAATCCCCCGAGGGCGCGCTGTCGCCGCCCCCGGCCCGGCACGCCGGTCGGGACCCGGCGAGGGGAGCCCCGCGGCGCACCGACTCGCCGGTGGACAGCGGGAGGACAGAAACCGTGGCCGTAACGCAGCCAGTGCCGGGGGAGACGTCCCCGGGACGTGATCCCGACGGGGGAACCGCCGCGGGGACCCCGGTGTGCGGGAGCCCGGCCGGTGCGGAGGTCTCCGTGCCCGGCACTCCCGTGCGCGGACGCCCCGCCCAGGAGAGCGTCCCGGGCGCGCAGTCGGCACGCGCATCGGCGGCGCGGACCTGCGCCGGGGCCCTGCCGGTCGTGCCGGTCCGGGCCCGGGGGCTGACCATCGAGGGTGCCGACGGCCGCCGCTACCTCGACTGCGTCTCGGGCGCCGGGACCCTCGCGCTCGGCCACAACCATCCCGTCGTCCTGGAGGCGGTCCGCAAGGTCCTCGACTCGGGCGCCCCGCTGCACGCCCTCGATCTCGCCACGCCGCTCAAGGACGCCTTCGTCGCCGAGCTGCTGCACACCCTGCCGCCGGGACTGGCCGGCCACGCGCGCGTGCGGTTCTGCGGACCGGCCGGCTCGGACGCGGTGGAGGCCGCGCTCGCGCTGGTCCGGGCCGCCACGGGCCGCACCGGGATCCTGGCGTTCACCGGGGCCCGGCACGGAACGACCCCGGGTTCCCCCGAAGCCCTCGGCCGCGACCCCGACGTACGGGTGACCCGGCTGCCGTACCCCCGGGATCACCGCTGTCCCTCCGGTGCCGGTGGCGAGCGGGGCACCGAACTCGCCGCCCACTGGACCGGGTCGGTCCTCGACGACCCCGGGCCGGGGGTGCGCCCGCCGGCCGGGCTGATCCTCGAACCCGTCCAGGGCGAGGGGGGAGTGATCCCCGCGCCGGACGCCTGGATGCGCCGCGTGCGCCGCGTCACCGCCGAACGCTCGATCCCCCTGATCGCCGACGAGACCCGGACGGGCGTCGGGCGGACCGGTGCCTTCTGGGCCGTCGAACACAGTGGCATCACCCCCGACGTGATGATCCTGTCCAAGGCCGTCGGCGGCGGTCTGCCCCTGGCCGTGATCGTCCACCGGGACGACCTCGACGTCCGGGAACCCGGCGCCCTCGCGGGCCCGTTCCGCGGCAACCAGCTCGCCATGGCCGCCGGCGCGGCCACCCTCGCCCATGTCCGCGCCAACGGCCTCGCCGGACGCGCGGCCGCCCTGGGCGACCGCCTCCTGCGCCAACTCCGTTGTCTGGCGGACGACTTCCCGTGCGTCGGGGACGTGCGGGGGCGCGGCCTGATGATCGGGGTGGAGATGGTCGACCCGGAGGGGATCCCGGGGGGACGTGGTGCCGCCGCTCGGGGGACTCCTCCCGCGCCGGCTTCCCCCGCGCCGCCTCCTCCCGCGTCACCCGAACTGGCCGCCGCCGTCCGGCGGGAGTGCCTGAGCCGCGGCCTGATCGTCGAACTGACCGGACGCCACGCGAGCGTCGTACGCCTGCTGCCACCCCTGACCATCACCGACGAACAGGCGGCGGCCGTACTCGACCGACTCTCGGACGCGGTGCACGCCGTGGCCCGCACCCGAGCGAAGGAACGACCGTGACCGCCCCGCCCCGTCCTCGTCGCCCACGTCGGTCCTCCCGGCCCCCCCGGGGGGGCGGCAGGGCGCCGCGGCCGACCCGCTGCACCACCCCGACCCCCATCGGTCGGCCCAGGCGGCGGCCGTGGAGAACCTGCTGCGCTGCTGGGTCCGCGAGACCGGCCTGCCCGCCCCCCCGGCGACGGTGTTCTGCGCATCCCGCTGCCCGCCACCGGCACCGCGCTCCTCGTCCCCGTGCACTACTGGTCGCCCACCGGCCGGCACCGTTTCGGGCTTCCGCGCCCGGCCGACGCCCCCGAGCACTCCGCGCCCGTGGACGCGGTCATGCTCGCGGCCCTGCTCAGCCGCGAGGTATTGCCCACAACACGCCGTCCGTCGCGGCCTTCCTGACCGCCGGCTTCCGGCTCTCCGCGGAGGTCGGCCTGCCCGCCGAGCGAGCCGCTCTCATGATCCGGGACCAGGCTTCGCGTCATCTGCTCTGACACCCTGCCGAACTCACCCTGTTGAGCTCACCCTGTCGAGCCGTCCGATCAGCGGCCGCCCGCATCCGGTCCCGATCGGTCACCCGTGTGCCGAAACCGGCGCCCCGCCCCGCCCACCGGGAGGCCCACCGTCTTGATCGCATCGCTCCCGTCCCCCGTGACCACACCTTTGTCAGTGCCGCCCCGTAGGGTGGTCGCGCTATGACGAAGCCCTCACTCCCCGAACTCCTGCACGCCGCCGTCGCCGCCGTCGGCGGTACGGAGCGCCCCGGCCAGGTGACCATGGCCGAAGCCGTCGCGGAGGCGATCGACGACGGATCCCATCTGCTGGTCCAGGCCGGCACCGGCACCGGCAAGTCGCTGGGGTACCTCGTGCCCGCGCTCGCGCACGGTGAGCGGGTCGTGGTGGCGACCGCCACCCTGGCGCTGCAACGCCAGCTCGTGGAGCGCGATCTGCCGCGCACGGTCGACGCGCTGCATCCGCTGCTGCGCCGCCGTCCGGAGTTCGCGATGCTCAAGGGCCGGTCGAACTACCTGTGCCTGCACCGGTTGCACGAGGGCATGCCCCAGGACGAGGAGGAGGGCCTCTTCGACCAGTTCGAGGCCGCCGCGCCCACCAGCAAGCTGGGCCAGGACCTGCTGAGGCTGCGCGACTGGGCCGACGAGACGGAGGACGGCGACCGGGACGACCTGACCCCTGGCGTCTCCGACCGCGCCTGGGGCCAGGTCTCGGTCTCGTCCCGCGAGTGCCTCGGCGCCACGAAGTGCGCGTACGGCGCCGAGTGCTTCGCGGAGATGGCCCGCGAGCGGGCCAAGCTGGCCGAGGTCGTCGTCACCAACCACGCCCTGCTGGCCATCGACGCCATCGAGGGCGCTCCCGTCCTTCCCCAGCACGAGGTGCTGATCGTCGACGAGGCCCACGAGCTGGTCTCGCGGGTCACCGGCGTCGCCACCGGCGAGCTGACCGCGGGCCAGGTCAACAGGGCCGTGCGCCGCGCCGCGAAGCTCGTCGACGAGAAGGCGGCCGACCAGCTCCAGACCGCAGCCGAGGGTTTCGAGCGACTGATGGAGCTGGCTCTTCCGGGCCGTCTGGAAGAGATCCCGGAAGACCTCGGCTACGCCCTCATGGCGCTGCGCGACGCCGCCCGCACGGTGATCTCCGCGATCGGCGCGACCCGCGACAAGTCCGTCCAGGACGAGGACTCGGTCCGCAAGCAGGCCCTGGCGTCGGTGGAGAGCGTCCACGACGTGGCGGAGCGCCTCGTGAACGGCTCCGAGTACGACGTCGTCTGGTACGAGCGGCACGACCGCTTCGGCGCCTCCCTGCGCGTCGCCCCCATGAACGTCTCGGGCCTCCTGCGCGAGAAGCTCTTCGCGGACCGCTCCGTGGTCCTGGCCTCGGCGACGCTGAAGCTGGGCGGCGACTTCAACGGCGTGGGCGCCTCCATGGGGCTCGCCCCGGAGGGCACCCAGGGCGAGGACGTCCCCCAGTGGAAGGGCATCGACGTCGGCTCCCCCTTCGACTACCCCAAGCAGGGCATCCTGTACGTGGCCAAGCACCTGGCCCGCCCCGCGCGCGACGGCGACCGCGCGGACATGCTGGACGAGCTGACGGAGCTGATCCAGGCGGCCGGCGGACGCACCCTCGGTCTCTTCTCCTCGATGCGCGCCGCCCAGCTGGCCGCTGAGGAGCTGCGTGCCCGCATCCCCGAGTTCCCGATCCTGTTGCAGGGCGAGGAGACGCTCGGTGAGCTGATCAAGAACTTCGCGGCCGACCCGGAGACCTGCCTCTTCGGCACGCTGTCGCTCTGGCAGGGTGTCGACGTGCCCGGCCCGAACTGTCAGCTGGTGGTGATGGACAAGATCCCCTTCCCGCGGCCGGACGACCCCTTGATGAGCGCTCGCCAGAAGGCGGTCGAGGAGGCCGGCGGCAATGGCTTCATGGCGGTCGCCGCCACCCACGCCGCGCTGCTGATGGCCCAGGGCGCGGGCCGGCTCGTCCGCGCGTCGGGCGACCGCGGAGTCGTCGCAGTGCTGGACCAGCGGCTCGCCACGGCCCGCTACGGCAGCTATCTGAAGGCCTCGATGCCCGACTTCTGGTTCACGACGGACCCGAACCAGGTCCGCAGGTCGCTGGCGGCGATCGATGCGGCTGCGAAGCAGGTCGACGCGTAGGGCACGGGGGGGCGAGGAAGGGGGCCTGTCCCGTGCGGACGGGCCCCCTTCCGCACGGGACGGGCCCTCTTCCGTCCCGTCTGTTCCGCTCGGTGACCGGACCGCCCGGACCGCCCTGCGGCGCAGGACCGACCAGGCCCTGGACGGCACAGGCCCCACCGGCGCCCGGACAGCACAGGGCCCCGGAACCGGCGCAGGGATTCCGGGGCCCAGTCAGGGGGGCGGTCGAGGAGGCCCGTCCGCCGCCGCACTCAGACGCGGCGCAGAACGGCCACCACCTTGCCGAGGATGGTCGCGTCGTCGCCGGAGATCGGCTCGTATGCCGCGTTGTGCGGGAGCAGCCACACATGGCCGTCCTCGCGCTTGAAGCGCTTCACGGTGGCCTCACCCTCCAGCATGGCGGCCACGATGTCGCCGTTCTCCGCGACCGGCTGGCGGCGGACGGTGACCCAGTCGCCGTCGCAGATCGCGGCCTCGATCATCGAGTCACCGACGACCTTGAGCACGAACAGCTCACCGTCGCCGACGAGCTGCCGGGGGAGCGGGAAGACGTCCTCCACCGACTCCTCGGCGAGGATCGGGCCGCCGGCGGCGATCCGGCCGACCAGCGGGACGTAGGACGCGGCGGGCTTGCCGGCGGTGTCCGTGGGCTGCGCCGTCGCGGCCTGGTCGGACCCGCGCACCTCGTACGCGCGGGGACGGTGCGGGTCACGGCGCAGGAAGCCCTTGCGCTCCAGTGCCATCAGCTGGTGTGCGACCGACGA
This sequence comes from Streptomyces sp. NPDC017202, assembly GCF_044331705.1. Lineage (NCBI taxonomy): Bacteria > Bacillati > Actinomycetota > Actinomycetes > Kitasatosporales > Streptomycetaceae > Streptomyces > Streptomyces sp. NPDC017202. The sequence continues at coordinate 16,018 of NZ_JBIRNP010000014.1, forward strand.
GGTGCTGGACAGGCCGACCGCCTGGCCGATCTCCCGCATCGACGGCGGGTATCCGCGCCGCTGGACGGAATCCCGGATGACCTCGATCACCCGCCGCTGACGGTCGGTGAGTCCCGAGCTGTCCGCCCGGATGCCTGGAGGTCGGCCCGGCAGGGAGCGCTTGTGCCCCTCCGGATTCATGGGTTCGTTCATCGCGTGCACCGGCTCGAGTCGGCCCTGGGAGCGGTCCTGGGCAGTGATGGTGGCACTGTCTGCGGTGGTGGTCACGTCGGCCCCTCTCGGTTGTCTCCCTGCTGCACAACGGTAGTTGCTTTCGAAAGGTTGCGCCAAACACACGTTCGAGTGAAAAAGCGTGGATAGCGTGACTTGATCATGTGCCGAGGTGTATGGCTGACGCGCTGCCCGCCGGACGTGAAGGGCGCTTGTTGTACTCTTCGCCGCCGGAGCCGATCGCCTTGCGAGGGGTGGCCCCAGTCTGCCACTCGCACCCCGGCGGGCCGGGAGCCGGGCCCGGCTCTGCGCGAGAGTCCCACCTCTCCTCCTCCGGGCGCTCACGGTATCCCCGTGCGCGGCACGGCGGCACGGCCGTGCGGCGGGCGGCCGCCTGGTCGGGCGCGGACGGCCGCCCGGTCGTGCGCGCGACGACACGGCCGTACACGGCATGTACGCGCGCGTACGCGACGGGCCGAACGCGGCCGGTTCCGTGTGCTCGCCGTGACCGCCGGAACGCGTCCTGTGAGGACCGACGACGCGACACGCGACACAGCCTGGGTGAATGAGCCAAGCCCTACATCTAGTGGTTGGATGTCCCCGGCAGCCCACAAGTTGTGTTCCCCCGGGACTTCGCACCCTCCGGAATCACCTATGCTGGGGGCTGCTTCGAGGGGCCCGTGAGGCCCGCGAGGCCATGGAGACTGCTGTGAGGAGGGATGGATCATGCACTGCCCCTTCTGCAGGCACCCCGACAGCCGTGTCGTCGACAGTCGTACGACCGACGACGGCACGTCGATCCGCAGGCGCCGCCAGTGCCCCGACTGCTCCCGTCGTTTCACGACCGTGGAGACGTGCTCGCTCATGGTGGTCAAGCGGTCCGGGGTCACCGAGCCCTTCAGCCGCACCAAGGTCATCAACGGCGTGCGCAAGGCCTGCCAGGGACGGCCCGTCACGGAGGACGCGCTCGCCCAGCTCGGTCAGCGGGTCGAGGAAGCCGTGCGGGCCACCGGGAGCGCCGAGCTGACCACCCACGACGTGGGGCTGGCCATACTCGGCCCGTTGCAGGAGCTGGACCTCGTCGCCTACCTGCGGTTCGCCTCCGTCTACCGGGCGTTCGACTCGCTCGACGACTTCGAGGCCGCGATCGCGGAACTCAGGCAGGCGCGGCACCCCGAGGCGGACGACGGCGGCCGCGAGGGCGCGGCAGACGCCGTCGCGGGGGGCCGGGAGGACGACGGCGGGCGCGGAGGGACCGTGCAGGTTCCCGAGCCCGCCCACTCCGCCGACTGACCGCGGGCCGGAACCGGAACGCAGGTTCCGGACCGGGCCGGGCGACGGCGGACGAGACCTGCTGCGGGCGTGGCGAATGGTGGTGCCCGCAGCACAAGACAGAACACCGTGTCACGGGAACAGCGTGGCATTTCAGGGCGTTTTCGCCCGTACAGGGAGGCGGCATGACAGAGACGGCGAGCGGTCCGGCACGGGGTTCCCGAGCCAAGGGCGCCAAGGCGACCAAGGGCCTGCGTATCGAGCGCATCCACACGACCCCCGGCGTGCACCCGTATGACGAGGTGGCCTGGGAGCGCCGTGACGTCGTCATGACCAACTGGCGCGACGGCTCGGTCAACTTCGAGCAGCGTGGCGTCGAGTTCCCCGACTTCTGGTCGGTGAACGCGGTCAACATCGTCACCAGCAAGTACTTCCGGGGTGCCGTCGGCACCCCGCAGCGCGAGGTCAGCCTCAGGCAGCTGATCGACCGCATCGTGAAGACCTACCGGAAGGCCGGGGAGGACCACAAGTACTTCACGTCGCCCGCCGACGCCGAGATCTTCGAGCATGAGCTGGCGTACGCCCTCCTGCACCAGATCTTCAGCTTCAACAGCCCCGTCTGGTTCAACGTCGGCACGCCGCAGCCCCAGCAGGTCTCGGCCTGCTTCATCCTGTCCGTCGACGACTCCATGGAGTCGATCCTCGACTGGTACAAGGAAGAGGGCATGATCTTCAAGGGCGGCTCCGGCGCCGGCCTGAACCTCTCCCGCATCCGCTCCTCCAAGGAGCTGCTCTCCTCCGGCGGCAACGCCTCCGGCCCGGTCTCCTTCATGCGCGGCGCCGACGCCTCCGCCGGCACCATCAAGTCCGGTGGTGCCACCCGCCGCGCCGCCAAGATGGTCGTCCTCGACGTGGATCACCCCGACATCGAGGACTTCATCGAGACCAAGGTCAAGGAGGAGGAGAAGATCCGCGTCCTGCGCGACGCGGGTTACGACATGGACCTGGGCGGCGACGACATCACGTCCGTCCAGTACCAGAACGCCAACAACTCCGTCCGCGTCAACGACGAGTTCATGAAGGCCGTCGAGCAGGGCGACAAGTTCGGCCTGCGCGCGCGGATGACCGGTGACGTGATCGAGGAGGTCGACGCCAAGTCGCTCTTCCGCAAGATCGCCGAAGCCGCCTGGGCCTGCGCCGACCCGGGCATCCAGTACGACGACACCATCAACACCTGGCACACCTGCCCCGAGTCCGGCCGGATCACCGCGTCGAACCCGTGCAGCGAGTACATGCACCTGGACAACACGTCCTGCAACCTCGCCTCGCTGAACCTGATGAAGTTCCTGAAGGACGACGGCCAGGGCAGCCAGTCCTTCGAGGCCGACCGCTTCCAGAAGGTCGTCGAGCTGGTCATCACCGCGATGGACATCTCCATCTGCTTCGCGGACTTCCCGACCCAGAAGATCGGCGAGAACACGCGCGCGTTCCGCCAGCTCGGCATCGGCTACGCCAACCTCGGCGCCCTGCTGATGGCGACCGGCCACGCGTACGACTCGGACGGCGGCCGCTCGCTGGCCGGCGCCATCACCTCCCTGATGACGGGTACGGCCTACCGCCGCTCCTCCGAGCTGGCCGCGGTCGTCGGTCCCTACGACGGCTACGCCCGCAACGCCGACGCCCACAACCGCGTCATGAAGCAGCACTCCGACGCCAACCAGAAGGCCGTCGGCATCGACGACCTGGACAGCCCTGTCTGGGCCGCCGCCACCGAGGCCTGGCAGGACGTGCTGCACCTCGGCGAGAAGAACGGCTTCCGCAACTCCCAGGCGTCCGTGCTCGCCCCGACCGGCACCATCGGTCTGGCGATGTCCTGCGACACCACCGGTGTCGAGCCCGACCTCGCCCTGGTCAAGTTCAAGAAGCTGGTCGGCGGCGGCTCGATGCAGATCGTCAACGGCACCGTGCCGCAGGCCCTGCGCCGCCTGGGCTACCAGGAGGAGCAGATCGAGGCGATCGTCGCCCACATCGCCGAGCACGGCAATGTGATCGACGCCCCCGGCCTCAAGCCCGAGCACTACGAGGTGTTCGACTGCGCCATGGGCGAGCGCGCCATCTCCCCGATGGGCCACGTCCGCATGATGGCCGCGATCCAGCCGTGGATCTCCGGCGCCATCTCCAAGACGGTCAACATGCCGGAGACGGCGACCGTCGAGGAGGTCGAGGAGATCTACTTCGAGGCCTGGAAGCTCGGCGTCAAGGCGCTCGCGATCTACCGCGACAACTGCAAGGTCGGCCAGCCCCTCTCCGCCAAGACCAAGGAGAAGGAGAAGAACGAGGTCACCGAGAAGGCCGAGGACACGATCCGCGCCGCGGTCGAGAAGGTCGTCGAGTACCGCCCGGTCCGCAAGCGTCTCCCCAAGGGCCGTCCCGGCATCACGACGTCGTTCACGGTCGGTGGCGCCGAGGGCTACATGACCGCCAACTCCTACCCGGACGACGGTCTCGGCGAGGTCTTCCTGAAGATGTCCAAGCAGGGCTCGACGCTCGCCGGCATGATGGACGCCTTCTCCATCGCGGTCTCCGTCGGCCTCCAGTACGGCGTACCGCTGGAGACGTACGTCTCGAAGTTCACCAACATGCGCTTCGAGCCCGCCGGTATGACGGACGACCCCGACGTGCGGATGGCCCAGTCGATCGTCGACTACATCTTCCGCCGCCTGGCGCTCGACTTCCTGCCCTTCGAGACCCGTTCCGCGCTCGGCATCCATTCCGCCGACGAGCGTCAGCGCCACCTGGAGACCGGTTCGTACGAGCCGTCCGAGGAGGACGTCGACGTCGAGGGTCTGGCCCAGTCGGCCCCGCGCGCCCAGGACCTGAAGGCCGTGGCCACGCCGAAGGCCGAGGTGGAGGCCGCCAAGCCCGCCCCGCAGCAGGCCCACACCAGCGCCGAGCTGGTGGAGATGCAGCTGGGCATCCACGCCGACGCCCCGCTGTGCTTCTCCTGCGGCACGAAGATGCAGCGCGCCGGTTCCTGCTACATCTGCGAGGGCTGCGGCTCGACCAGCGGTTGCAGCTGATATCGGGCGACCCCGGGCGGTAGGGCCCGCCCGGGGTGAACGACCTGGCGAGGGCGGTGGAGCCGGTTTCCGGTTCCACCGCCCTCGGCGTCCGGAGGTGCGGGACCCCGAGCCCCGGACCTCCCGGAGACCCCGGCCGGGACGGAGTGAGCGGGTGGCGCCGGACCCCGGCTCCACCCGCTCACTCCGTGTCCCACCGGCGTTCAGGACCGGCGCAGTCGGCCCATGATCCTGGTGAAGGCCGCCGGGTCCTCCTCGTAGCCCTGCACGCCGTCGTGGAGCGACCAGCCGTCGACCGGGTCGCGCACGAACTCCGCGACCGTGGCCGCCGTCGCGCCGAGCACGCCCCCGAAGTCGTTCTCGGTCAGCACGGTGTAGCCCTCGCGTATCCGGAAGGCCGGATTGCGCACGCTGACGAAGGTCCGTTCCTCGGGACGCTGCTGGATGACGACGCCGACCACCACGCGCGCGTACCGGGCATCCAGTCGGTCGAGTTCGAGTGTCATGACCTCGTCCCAGCCGAAGCCCCTGCCGTCCGTGCTGTCGCGGTTGAGCGTGATGGTGCCGTCGGGGGAGCGGCTGTCGAAGTGCACCACGTAGGCGGGCTCGCCCCCCGGGTCGTCCGCGAGGTAGGTGCCGGCCACTATGTCCAGGTCGGTGGGCGGCTCACCCGCCGGACTCGGGTCCCACCTCAGCGCCATCTCGACCTTGCGGATCCCCTTGTTGAGGCCGTTCACCGGTCTTCCCCTCCCCGTCCCCGTCTGCTGTCGCGCCGAACTGGCCGCTCATCAGGGCCGGTTGTCCATCCTGCCACGCGCGTGCGGCAGCCCGCACGGGTGCCTGGCGCCCAGGAGTGACCGACGCCACCCCGTCGGCCGTACCATGGCGCGGTGCTGGTCAAGTGGATTCGCTGCACCGTGGTGGACCGTCGCGGGTTCGAGCGGGGGCAGCGAAAGTGGGCGGGGCTTCTGGGGGAGCCGGGATTCCGGGGGCAGGGCGGGGGCTGGAGCAGGGCACGGCCCTCGGTCGCGCATGTCTTCGCCTTCTGGGAGAGCCGGGCCTTCTACGACTCCTTCATGGCGCGCTCCCACGACCGGCTCGCGACCACCCAGGCGGGCACCTTCAAGGACGCCCAGGTCCGCCTGTTCGACTACCGCTTCGACGTGAAGACGGGCTTCGAGCCCCGCTTCACCGACTCCGACCTGGTCCGGGTGGCCCTGTGCCGGGTCCACGAGGAACGCGCCGAACACTTCACCCTGATGCAGGAGAAGGTGTGGAACCCGGCCATGGCGGGATCACCCGGCATGGTCCGCGGCCTGTTCGCGGAGGCGCCGGGACACGAGTTCCTGGTCCTGTCGATGTGGCGCTCGCAGGCCGAGCACGGCAAGTACCGCACCGAGCGGGTGGAACGGCTCGCCCTGCGCGCGCAGACGGAAGCGGACGTCTCGGCCATGACCGGCGACATCGTGGAGCTGGAGCCCACCTGGACGGTGTGAGATCCGGATTCCCGGACCGCGTGCGCCGACGCACCTCCGGGGTGCGGGAATTCGTGTGACCTACGCCGTATGGAGGCCGTAGGAGTGCTCGATCGGCCGCCACTCGATCTAGTGTTTTCGCATGGCAAGACCACGGCGCATCGTCCTTGTCCGGCACGGGGAGTCAACGGGCAATGTTGATGACACCGTCTACGAGCGTGAACCCGACCACGCGCTGGCCCTGACCGAGCGGGGCCGGCACCAGGCGGAGGAGACGGGCAGGAGACTGCGGGAGGTGTTCGGCGACGAGCAGGTCAGCGTGTACGTCTCGCCCTACCGGCGCACCCACGAGACCCTCCGCGCCTTCCACCTCGACCCCGACCTCATACGCGTGCGGGAGGAACCCCGGCTGCGCGAGCAGGACTGGGGGAACTGGCAGGATCGCGACGACGTCCGCCTCCAGAAGGCCTACCGCGACGCCTACGGGCACTTCTTCTACCGCTTCGCCCAGGGCGAGAGCGGGGCGGACGTGTACGACCGGGTCGGCGGCTTCCTGGAGAGCCTGTTCCGCAGCTTCGAGGCACCCGACCACCCGCCGAACGTGCTGATCGTGACGCACGGCCTGGCCATGCGACTGTTCTGCATGCGCTGGTTCCACTGGACGGTCGCAGAATTCGAGTCCCTGTCGAATCCCGGGAACGCCGAGATGCGGATGCTCGTTCTCGGGGACGACGGCAAGTACACCCTCGACCGGCCGTTCGACCGGTGGCGGGTTCCGGAGCCGTACGGGATCACTGGAGAGTGGCAGAGCGATGACCGTTGACTCCTCCCCCGAGGGACGCCTGGGGCGCGCCCTGGCAGCGTTGCGCGGACTCGCGGTGGGGGACGCGCTGGGCTCACAGTTCTTCGTGCCGGCCCATTACCCGCTGCTGAAGGACCGCGAACTGCCGCCGGGGCCCTGGCGGTGGACGGACGACACCGAGATGGCCTGCTCCGTCGTCGCCGTCCTGGCCGCCCACCGGCGCATCGACCAGGACGCCCTGGCCCACTCCTTCGCCGCGCACCACGACTTCGACCGCGGCTACGGCCCCGCCGTCAACCGGCTGCTGAGACTCGTCCGGGAAGGCGGCGACTGGCGCGAACTCGCAGCCGCCCTGTTCAACGGCCAGGGCTCCTGGGGCAACGGCGCCGCCATGCGGATCGCCCCCCTGGGCGCCTGGTACGCGGACGACCCCGAGCAGGCCACCCACCAGGCGGAGATCTCCGCCTACCCCACGCACCAGCACCGGGAGGCCGTGGTCGGCGCCATGGCCGTCGCCGCGGCCGCCGCGCTGGCCGGTGCGCCGACAGGTCCGCCCGGCGCCGACGCCCTCCTGGAGGGCGTCATCGGCCTCATCCCCAGAAGCGCCGTGACGGCGGGACTGCGCCGTGCCCGGGACATGCTCGACTACGACGACGCCGGCACCGTCGCGGCGGTGCTGGGCTGCGGCCGGCGTACGACGGCCCACGACACCGTGCCGTTCGCGCTCTGGTCCGCCGCCCGCTCCCTCGGCGACTACGAGGAGGCCTTCTGGACCACCGCTCAGGCGGGTGGGGACGTGGACACGACCTGCGCCATCGTCGGCGGCGTCATCGCCTCCGGAAAGGCCGGCGCGCCTCCCGCCACCTGGGTGGAACGGGTGGAGGCACTGCCGGCTTGGGTCCCCACGGCGTCCTGAGCGCCGCCGCCCTCACCGCTGAGCGGTTTCCGTCCTCGTTCGCCGTCCGCCCAGGTGAACGCTGTGTGGCCGAAGGGAACTCTGCGTGACCGTTCGCGCGTTGTCCGGACATCCGCCCCGCGATCGGTGAGCCCGGGAGCGGGGGAGACGGTCGAGCGGCTGGACGGAGGCGGGATGAGCGTGAGGTCCGCGGTGTGGGCGGTCGTGAGGGTGTCCGCCATCGCCTACGGGGTGCTCGGCGGGCGGAAGCGCATCGGTCGGGGTGGAGTGAGGGGCCGGGCGAGCGGCCGCGGACACGCGCCTGCGAGGTGTGTCGACGCCGGCCCGCGGCCTGCCCGAGGGGACTCGCGGTCAGCCGACCACGGGGCCCGCTGTGCCCGACAGTGCCTCCAGGTCGCTCTTGCGGACCCGGACGACCGGTACGGAGATCACCACGGCGAGCGCGGCCATGGCGGCGGCCGGCGCGAAGGCCGTCGAGATCCCGTGGGCGAGTACCTCGTGTCCCCGCGGAGCGGGCAACTTCCCGGTCGTCGCGAACTCGGCCTTCTGTTCCGCCGATCCCTCGGCCAGGAACTTCAGCTGCTGCTTCTTCGCCTCGTCGGTGCCGGCCGAGCCGAAGACGGTGGTCGAAAGGGCCAGTCCGATCGAACCGCTCACCTGCTGGGTGGCGTTGAACAGGCCGGTGGGCACGGTCGGGTGGAACGGCCTCGCGATGGAAGGGGTGGCGGCCGGTGCCCAGACCGGCAAGGCGGCCGTGTACCGCCGCTGACCGTCCAAGGAGGGCCTCGTCGCCGACGCCCCGCGTGCCGGACTGCCGAGGCTGGACGCGGCGCCCCGTCTGGGGAGCGTGCGCGAGGACCTGCTGGCCCTGACGCGCCGGGCGCGCGACGCCATGTACTCCCGGCCGGGTTTCACGCTGCGCTCGATCATTCACGAGTGCGATCCGCGTCAGGCGGAGCGCTTCCACGCCCTGATCCTCGAAGGGGCCGTCGAGTCGACCGTTCAGCTTCTGCGCGAGGTCATCAGGCGTGGGATCGAAAGGGGTGAGGGGTGTTTCGGCGCGGTGAACGGCTATGTGCTGGATGCCGTTCCGGCCGTGATGATGTACCTCTCCGAGATGTGCGGAAGCGAATGGAGCGATCGGGGGATCGAGGAGATGATCGACCAGTCCATGCTGCCGCTGCTGCGGCCGGACGCGGGCTGAACGAGCCGATGGCGAGTCCTTCGGCGATCGCACGCGGCGTCCTGCCGACCGGGGTGTCGCGAGGGGATCCGGGCGGCGTAGGCTAAGGCCGCCATGCCGTACGAACCACCCACTCACACCGTCGAGCGCTCCCTCCGCGCCACGACCGGAGCCAAGATCATCGCCGGTGTCGACGAAGTGGGGCGCGGTGCGTGGGCCGGTCCCGTCACCGTCTGCGCGGCGGTCACCGGACTGCGCCGGCCCCCCGTCGGCCTCACCGACTCCAAGCTCCTGTCCGTCAAGCGTCGCAACGAGCTTGCCGTGGAACTGGAGAAGTGGGTGACCTCGTACGCCCTCGGGCACGCCTCCCCGGAGGAGATCGACGACCTGGGGATGACCGCCGCTCTGCGACTCGCCGCGGTGCGTGCCCTGGACGCCCTGCCGGTGCGCCCCGAGGCGGTGATCCTCGACGGCAAGCACGACTACCTCGGCGACCCCTGGAGGGTCCGCACGGTGATCAAGGGCGATCAGTCGTGCGTGGCCGTCGCGGCGGCCTCGGTGCTCGCCAAGGTGCAGCGCGACAAAATGATGGCCGAACTGGGCATCGACCATGCAGACTTCGGTTTTGCGGACAACGCCGGGTATCCGTCGCCCGTCCACAAGGCCGCACTGGAGGAGCGGGGCCCCACCCCGTACCACCGGTTGTCGTGGGCGTATCTTGATGCGTTGCCCCAGTGGCGGCACCTCAAGAAGGCCCGCAGCTGGGCGAACGGAAGCGCGCCGGAGATCGAGGGCCAGCTCGGCTTCGACTTCTGACGATTCCGCTCGCACTGATGTGCCACCCGCTGGCGCGAGCCGCACCACTGTTTGATAGACATCAGCCCATGCCTCTCATTCCCGAGGAGCCTCAGATTCACGAGAGTGCCCAGGGTCCCCGCGCCACTCCGGCCAGTGGCCGCACCGCGCCGACCCCTCGACCCGTACCCGGTCCCCGTCCCGCGGCTCCGTCGCGTCCCGGTCGGCCTGGTCCTGTCCGGCCCACGCCGCCCGTGCAGCGCACGCCGCGCGATGTGGCCGCCGTGCCCGGCCCTTCGGCCCCGGCCGTCCCTGCCGTTTCCCCTTCCGTACCCGCTTCGGCGACTCCTCAGATCCAGCTGATCCCGGCCTCGGCCGCGGGTGCGCTGGACGCCGCCGAGGAGGCCGTCGACCTGCTGCTCGAGTCGGGCCGCGCCCCGGGTGAGGTGCTGGTGGTCACCACCGGCGAACAGCACCCGTGGGCCGCCCATGAACTGTCCTTCGGTGAGGCGTCCTACTGGGCGCAGCACGACTCGGGGGACGACGTCTTCTACGCCGATGCCTCCGCGTTGGACCGGGCGGCGGTGCGACCCGTGGTCGTCGTCGCGGTCAACGGACGTTCCGCTGCCGTCGCCGCCACCGCCCTTCCGGCGGCCCGCGCCCGGGCCGGTGCCCTGCTGATCTGCTGCGGTGAACCGCAGCAGATCAACTCGGTGCTCGGCGGGGGCATCTGAGCCCGCTCCGGGTCGTCTCCCGGTCGTCCGGGAGAGCATCCGGGGCGGGGGAGGAGCCGCCCCGCGGCACCTCCCTGACGGTCTTCGGGTGCGCGGACCCGGAAGTCCGGGTGCGTGCCTCGGCGTGCGCATGGCCGCGGACTCGCGCGGGCTCCGGCCCTGGACGGCGGACGAGCCCGGGGCGCGGCGTCGTTCGCGGGCATCGTGATGCGTCGCGCGCGACATCGTGATGTGCCGTGCCGACGCCGCATGCGCGGTGCCGGCGCGTGATGCGCGGTGCCGGCACCCCGTGTCGTGCGGTGCGACGCGGCACCGCGCAGTCGGTTCTTCGGGACCGCTGTCCGGTGAAGGCGGATCGTTTCTGCCGACTCGGCGGGGGCGTCGGCAGCTCTCAGCGCGCGGCCGCGCGGCGCAGCACCTCCGAGGCTGCGCCGCCGGTCCGCGGCAACGGCGGCGGCGCCTCGGACAGCGCGAAGGGCTCCGGCGGTGAACCCGCGTGGGGGCGGCGGCCTCCGCGGCCCTCGCCGAGGACCTGCCAGCCGTCCCGGGTCAGCGTGATGTACGCCCCGCAGCGCAGCCCGTGCAAGGTGCAGGCGTCACGCAGACCCCACATCCAGGCACCGTCCTCCTCCGTCCAGCGCGCGTCGCCCTCGCGGCAGTAGAGCAGCACGGCGGTGCGCACCGGCGTGCGGCGCCGCAGATCGTGCGGGACGACCCGGCGCAGCTGGGCGAGCAGCGCGTTGCGGAACATCCAGCCGTCGGCCTGCGCCTGGCGACGTGTGAACGAGGCGCTGGCCAGCAGCCGTTCGTCCGGATCGAGCACCGCCACGATCGCGGTGGCCGGCTTCGGCAGATGACGCGCGTGCAGGCCGCTGACGACCTCTCGCGGGTTGCGCAGCAGCGGAATGCCGGCCGAAGCCCACTCCGCGGGTTCGAGCAAGCGGTTGGCGGAAGCGGCGGACGGGGGCGTCGACAGCGATGCCGACGACGGAGCGAATCCGAGGGTCACGAGCCTCCCTTCGGCTACGGCCCACACCTGCGGGCGGGTCGGATTCGGGGGCACGCACACCGCAGCAGAGCCCTGCCGGACCACGGGCGAGCCGTGCGGGGAGCGGAACTCAATTCTTCCTGTCGAACTTGGATGCGGCAACGAGCAATTGGGGCCACCGACCCTTATGTGGCGGAGAGTGTCTTATATCCTTACCCCATGAACGCAGTGTGACGCGTGTGCCGGTCGTACACCGCTCGTTCATCTGCCCCAGGGGTGGCGTTTCCCGGTCGACGCGCAGGCCTTCCCCGGCCGACGCGCAGGCGGCGTCGGCCGGCGCGCAGGCGGCGTCGGCCGGTGCGCGCGGTGCCGACCTTGGTTCTGGGTGCACGGACGCGCCACGTCCCCTCACGCAGAGTGAGGTGGCCGATTGTCGGTGCCATCGGGTTGCATGGGGGCATGGACAACCTGGAACTCCGCACCGAAGCAGACGCCATCCTCGCCGAGCTGGTGGGTGCGCCGGGGGCGCGGCTGCGTGAGGACCAGTGGCAGGCGGTGGCGGCCCTCGTCGAGGAGCGCCGGCGGGCCCTGGTGGTGCAGCGCACCGGCTGGGGCAAGTCGGCGGTGTACTTCGTCGCCACCGCGCTGCTGCGCCGGCGCGGTTCCGGGCCGACGGTGATCGTCTCGCCGCTGCTGGCGCTGATGCGCAACCAGGTCGAGGCCGCGGGGCGGGCGGGCATCCAGGCGCGCACCATCAACTCGGCGAATCCGGAGGAGTGGGCCGCGATCTACCAGGAGGTCGAGCGCGGCGAGACCGACGTTCTCCTCGTCAGTCCGGAGCGCCTCAACTCCGTCGATTTCCGGGACCAGGTGCTCCCCAAGCTGGCGGCCACGACCGGTCTGCTGGTGGTCGACGAGGCGCACTGCATCTCCGACTGGGGCCACGACTTCCGCCCCGACTACCGCCGGCTGCGGGCCATGCTGGGCGACCTCGCCCCCGGTGTGCCGGTCCTCGCCACCACCGCGACCGCCAACGCGCGCGTCACGGCCGACGTGGCCGAGCAGCTCGGTACCGGCGCCGGCGAGGCCCTGGTGCTGCGCGGCTCGCTGGAGCGGGAAAGCCTCCGGCTCGGAGTCGTCCGGCTGCCGGACGCCGCGCACCGCCTGGCCTGGCTCGCCGAGCACCTGGACGAACTGCCGGGCTCCGGGATCATCTACGCGCTGACGGTCGCCGCGGCCGAGGAGGCCACCGCCTTCCTGCGGCAGCGCGGCTACACGGTGGACTCCTACACGGGCCGCACGGAGAACGCCGACCGGCTCCAGGCCGAGACCGACCTCCAGGAGAACAGGGTCAAGGCGCTCGTGGCCACCTCCGCGCTGGGCATGGGATTCGACAAGCCGGATCTGGGATTCGTCGTCCATCTCGGCTCGCCCTCCTCGCCGATCGCCTACTACCAGCAGGTGGGCCGCGCGGGCCGAGGCGTGGAGCACGCCGAGGTGCTGTTGCTGCCCGGCAAGGAGGACGAGGCCATCTGGCGCTACTTCGCCGACACCGCCTTCCCGCCCGAGGCGCAGGTGCGCCAGACCCTCTCGGCCCTCGCCGACGCGGGACGGCCGCTGTCCGTGCCCGCCCTGGAGGCGATGGTGGACCTGCGGCGCACCCGGCTGGAGACGATGCTGAAGGTCCTCGACGTCGACGGGGCCGTCAAGCGGGTCAAGGGCGGCTGGGAGAGCACGAGGCAGCCCTGGACGTACGACACCGAGCGGTACTCCTGGGTGGCCCGGCAGCGGGCCGCCGAGCAGCAGGCCATGCGCGACTACGTGAGCACGACCGCGTGCCGGATGGAGTTCCTGCGCCGGCAGCTGGACGACGAGGGCGCGGTCCCGTGCGGCCGCTGCGACAACTGCGCCGGTGCCTGGATCGCTTCCTCGGTCTCGGCCGAGGCCCTCACCGGGGCGACGAAGGAACTGGATCGCCCGGGGGTGGAGGTCGAGCCGCGCCGCATGTGGCCGACGGGCATGGCCGCGCTCGGCGTCGACCTCAAGGGGCGCATCCCCGTCCGCGAGCAGTGCTCCACCGGGCGCGCCCTGGGGCGCCTCTCGGACATCGGCTGGGGCAACCGCTTGCGCCCCCTGCTGGCCGAGAACACCCCCGACGGACCCGTTCCCGACGAGGTCCTGAAAGCCGCGGTGGCCGTCCTCGCCGACTGGGCGCGCTCCCCGGGCGGCTGGGCGGCCGACGCCCCCGACGCCTCGGCCCGTCCGGTGGGCGTCGTCGCGGTCCCGTCACTGGCCCGCCCGCAACTGGTCGGCTCCCTCGCCCAGGGCATCGCGGCCGTCGGCCGTCTCCCCTTCCTGGGCGCCCTGACCTGCACCGGCCCGGGCGGTGCCCACGCGGTTCGTCGCAGCAACTCCGCCCAGCGCCTCAGGGCGCTCTCGGAGGCCTTCACGGTCTCCGATGAGCTGGCCGCCGCCCTGGCGGCCGCTCCAGGTCCGGTGTTGCTCGTGGACGACTACACCGACTCCGGCTGGACCCTCGCGGTCGCCGCCCGTCTCCTTCGCCGGGCAGGCAGCGAGGCGGTTCTTCCGCTGGTCCTCGCCGCGGCGGGCTGAGCACCCCCTGCGAAAGGCTGGGGTCCGGGCGGAGGGGGAGCTCGGCGGGTAGCCGGGCCTCGCGTCGATGACGTGTCCCTGGCCAGACTTATCCACAGGCTCAACCGGAATTCCACAGTCCGCGAGATCGTCGACACATGACGAACCACAGCGAAACGACAGGATCCTCCGGAAACGGCGACATCACCGGACGCGGGGAACGTACCGGCCCCGAACCGCACGAGAGCCGGGCCGGGTACGACCACGAGACCGCGTACGGCCGTGCGGCCTCGTACGACCACGAGACCGAGACCGCGTACGAAGGTCACGTCCCGTACGACGGGCGCCCCTTCCCCGACGGAGGCCCCGCCCCTCACCAGGTCACCCTGCGCACCCCGGCCGAGTTGGCCGACGCCCTGCCCTACCTGCTCGGGTACCGGCCCGAGGACAGCATCGTTCTCGTCGCCCTCCACGACCACGGCGGCCGGGGCAGGTTCGGCGGCCGGGCCCGCCTCGGCATCCCGGCCCACCCGGAGGACTGGCCCGCGGTGGCCCGGCAACTGGCACAGGGGCTCGTGACCGGCAGCGAACGCAGGGGAGTCCGCCCCGCGCAGATCGTCGCCTACCTCTGCCAGGAACCGGCGAAGGGCGAGACGGGCGGTCGGGTCCGGGAGCGCCTCCAGCCGCTCGCGCACGCGCTCCGTGTCGAGTGCGGTCGGCTCGACATCCCGGTGATCGAGGCGCTGTGCATCTCGGACGGCCGCTTCTGGTCGTACTGCTGCTCCGGCGAGGGCTGCTGCCCGGTCGAGGGGGTGCCGATGGGCCTGCCGGGCACATCCGTGCTGGCTGCGGCGGCCACCTATGTCGGCATCCAGGTCCGCGGCACGCTGGGGGAGTTGAGGGCCCGGCTGCTACCGCTGGAAACGGGTGTCGCCGTGGAGCAGGAGCTGGCCCTCGACACGGCGGGCATGGACCTGCTTCCCCGGATGCTCCACGACACGAGTCGCGCGGCCGTCGCGGAGGAGACCATCGCACTGGCCGCACGCGTGATCCGCAGGTTCTCCGAAGCGCCCTCGGTGATGGGCGCCCTCCCCGCGGACCGCCGGGACGACGAGCTCGTGGCTTCCGACGAAGCCGCTGCCCTCATTCTGGGCCTCCAGGACCGGGTGACGCGTGACCGCGCCGCCGAGTGGATGGAGGGCGACGAAGCCACCCCCGCCCTGCGGCTCTGGCGAGCGCTGGCCCGCCGCTGCGTCGGCCCCTACGGCGAGCACGCGGCGGCCCCGCTCACCCTCGCCGGCTGGGTCGCATGGTCCAGCGGTGACGAACTCGAGGCCCGGGAAGCCCTCGCCATGGCCCTGGGTGCGGACCCGAGCTACCTCTTCGCCCGCCTCCTGCACCATGCCTGCAACGAGGGTCTGGACCCCGAATCGGTCCGACGCTGCCTGCGCGCCGAGCGCGAGGTGCGCGAACAGCAGGTCGGAGGAGGAACCGACCGTCGGGGGAGGGCCGGGGCCGGAACCGGGACCGTGACCCCAACCGGGGCCGTGTCCGGGACCCGTGGTCACGACCGGGCCGCCGTTCAACTCCAAGGAGGGACACGGCCTCGAGCAGGCGAGGAGGTCACCCGGATCGGCGTCGAGAGCCACGAAAGCGGTGCCGGCCGGACCGACGGCCGGGGCGGAGCCCAGCCCGGTGCGGCATCGGATGCCGACAGCGCGACCGGTTCCGCTCCCGCTCCGGGACCGGAGCGGTCCCCCGGCGCCGACCGCCGCCGACGCCGTACGCGTTCCGCCGGTGTCGCCGGATCTCCCGCGCGGACGACGGTGGGGGCGGCGCAGGAACGGGGAGCGAAGACCCTCCGCACCCGTGCGGCCGGCCCGACGCGGCCCGCCGCTCCCGGCCGGGCCGACACGCGCTCGCGTACCCGCACCTCCGCCGAGGCCGCCGCACGGCGGCGGAGCGGCTGCGCCGACGGCGACGAGAGCAACGGGCAGAGGTGAGCCGGTACCCGCTCGGAGCGCGGAGGCGGGAGGCGCCCGGTCGATCGTCGTACCGGACCGGCCGGGAGGCCGCTCACAGCCGGACAGCCGTGGGAGCGGCCTCCCGGCCGCCGCACCAGCGCCATTCGGTGGGCCGTCGCCCGCGCGGGCGTGACCTGGCGGAGCCCAACCCCGTTCCCTGGGTGGCGGCACAGCCCGCCCGGGTTGTGCCGCTGCGCCCTGCCGGAGACGGCCGCCGACCACGCCAGAGGCGTCCAGAGAGCAGAGGAAGTCACCTCATGCATCAGCCGACTCCGCCCTCAGCCACCGACGAACGCCGCCCGGTGCTGCCGCCACCCGATCCGGCACCTCGGCCCCCGCGACGGGAGATGCCACCGGCTCAGGGAGCGACCCCGCGTCGCCCCGCCGATCTGCCCCCCGTCCACACGGCGATGATCTGCGTCTCCCTGCCCGGTCTCGCCATCTCCACCGGCGAGGGACAGCTGACCGGACACGGACTGGAGGGGTTCTACCGGGCCGGCCGACGCGTCCTGTCCCGCTGCCAGGTGCGGGTCGCCGGACGCGAACCGCTCGTCGTCCAGGCACGGATGACATCGGCCGACCGGGCTCGTTTCGTCGGAACCCTGCGGGTCACGCCCCATGGAGGACCGGACCCGGACGTCGTCGTCGAGCGAACCCGTTCCGCGGACGGCGTCGAACGGATCACGTTGCGCAGCGCCGCCACGCGCCCACTACGTCTGCCGGTGGAGGTGGCCCTCGGCACGGACCTGGCCGACCTGGGCACCGTCGCGGCCGGCGCCGTCGGGCCCGAGCTGCCCGCAGACGTGCACGACTCCGGCCTGCGCTGGGCCGGCCCCGCCGGGAACGCCTGCATCACGGCCCACCCGCCACCCACCGACGCGCTCGCCTCCGCAGGGCTCCTGCGCTGGGAGTTCGACGTGCCTCCCGGCGGCAGCGTGACCGTCGAGCTGAGAGTCCGCCTGGAAGGTGCGGGACCGGTGCGGGCCGTGGGCCGGGCCGCCACGAGCCCCCTGGCCGCCGCGCGGGCGACCGGCGACGACCCCCGGGTCCGTCAGTTCCTGGACACGAGCATCGAGGACCTGGAGGCCCTCCTCGTGCGGGACCCCCTACACCCCGGGGACACCCAGCTCGCCGCGGGAGCACCGTGGCGCTGCGGGCCGGCCCCCGCCGAGGCCCTGGCCGCGGCCCGTATGACCCTGCCTCTCGGCACGCGGCTCGCCGCCGGCACGCTGCGCGCCCTCGCCCGCACCCAGGTCAGGGGCAAGGGGCCACGGACGGGCATGATCCCGGGACCGCGGCGCGACGCGGGCGCACACCTGCCTCCGGCCTGCACCGGGACGGAGGCGACGCTGCTCTTCCCCGTGGTCCTGGCGGAGGCCCGCCGGTGGGGGCTGCCCGATCGGGAGACGGAGGAGCTGCTGCCGACGGCCGAGCGCTGTCTGGCCTGGCTGCGGGCCACGGTGGGGGAGGGCACGTACCTGTGCGACCCCCAGCCCGGCGGGCCCCTCCGGTGCGAGACGCAGGCCCATGCCCACCGCGCGGCACTGCTCGGCGCCGACCTGCTCGACACCCTGGGCAGACCAGGCGGCAACGGACTGAGGGAATGGGCGCAGGCTCTGCGGACCGCGTTCCACGAGGACTTCTGGGTCGACGACCCGGCAGGCGGCCGCCCCGCCGCCGCCCGGACCCCGGACGGCCGCCCGGTGCCCCGTCTGGGAGCGACCACCGTCCACCTCCTGGACACCGGCCTGCTGGGCGGCGGGGAGTACGCCCAGGGGCTCCTCGACAAGGTGCGGACCGAACAACTCGCCCGGCTCCTCGGCAGCCCGGGCATGGACTCCGGCTGGGGGTTGCGCGGACTGGGCGTGAGGGAGGCGGGTCACAACCCCTTCGGGCATCGCGGCGGTGCCGTACGGGTCCACGAGACGGCGATCGGAGTCGCGGGGCTGGCGGCGGCGGGATACGAGAAGGAGGCGGGGTCCCTGCTGCGGGGCGTACTGGCGGCTGCCGAGGCCTTCGGCCACCGGCTCCCCGAGATGTACGGCGGGGAGCAGCGAACCGAGGGGAGTGCTCCACTGCCCCACCCGGCCGCCTGCCGCCCCGCCGCCACCGCGGCCGCCGCCGGGGTACTCCTCCTGACCACGGTGGCGGGAATCCGGCCCGACGCCCCGGCCGGGACCGTGACCTTGCGCCCGCTGCGCGGCGCACCCCTGGGCGAGGTCTGTCTGACAGGCCTGCGGGTCTCCGGTGCCCCCTTCTCCGTGCGGGTCAGCCGACTCGGGCTGGCCATGGTCGAGGAGGCGGCCGACGGGCTGCAATTGGGCGCGTGACCCGGCGGGACACGGGCGGGCCGACAGCCCCGGGGCGCGTGGAGACGGCCGCGCGGACCGCGGTGGCTCAGCCGTCGATGCGGCGGACGAAGGGCGTGTTTATCGTCAGGAAGACGACTATGATCGCCGCATGCCCTACGACCCGTCAGCGTTTCCGCCCTTCGCCGTCACTGTGGACCTGGTCGTGCTGACCGTGCGCCGCCATGCCCTGTGCGCGCTGGCGGTGCGCAGGGGGGAGCCGCCGTTCCAGGGATGGTGGGCCCTTCCGGGCGGCTTCGTGCGGGACGACGAGGACCTTTCCCAGGCAGCGGCACGCGAACTGGCCGAGGAGACCGGACTGCGCGCCCACGGTCCCGCCGCCCCCGACCAGGACAACGGCGCCCACCTGGAACAGCTCGCCACCTACGGCGATCCCGGGCGCGACCCCCGGATGCGTGTGGTCAGCGTCGCCCACCTCGCCCTCGCCCCCGACCTGCCGGCACCGCGTGCCGGCGGCGACGCGAGCAACGCGTGCTGGGCCCCGGTCGAGGAACTGCTGCAGCAGGGCGGTTACGGCCGTGACGGCGAACCGGTGGCACCCCTCGCCTTCGATCACGCGCAGATCCTTGCCGACGGGGTCGAGCGGGCCCGCTCCAAGATCGAGTACTCGTCGCTGGCGACCGCTTTCTGCCCCACCGAGTTCACCGTCGGCGAGCTGCGCCGCGTGTACGAAGCGGTGTGGGGGGTGGCGCTGGACCCGCGGAACTTCCACCGCAAGGTGACGGGCACACCGGGCTTCCTGGTCCCCACGGGCGGCACCACCACCCGCCAGGGCGGCCGCCCCGCGCAGCTCTTCCGCGCCGGCGGCGCGACCCTGCTCAACCCGCCGATGCTGCGCCCCGAGGTGTGATCCCGGCGCGCGTACCGGGAGGTGTGTGACAGGGCCTCGACCGCTTCGGGACATGCGCGGCGGGCCAGGGCCTCGACCGCCCCGGGACGTGCTGACCGGGCCGTGACCGCTCCGGGACGTCGACCGTCGCTCGGTGTTCACCTCGCGCCTCCCGTGGATCAGGTGTCCGTGTCGATCGCCGTTCCGGGCGGGGTGGTTGGCGCCCCGTGACGATCAGGGTTCCGTGGCCAGCCGTGCTACTCCGCAAAACGGTACATAGCGCGCTATCTTGCTACGGGTGATCCAGGCCTTCGGACTGACCAGCAATCCCCGCAAGGGCCTCCCGCTCGCGCTCGACGACGTTTCCTTCGAGGCGCGCGCGGGACACGTGACCGTGCTGCTCGGAGCGCCGGGCGCGGGTAAGACCACGGCACTGAGACTCATGCTCGAACTCCAACAGGGCCGTGGTCTGACCTACTTCAGGGGGCGCCCCCTGCACCGCATCGCCCACCCGTCCCGGGAGGTCGGTGTCCTCCTGGGGGATGTGCCGGGGCATCCGGCCCGCACCGTCCGCGGCCATCTGCGCATGTTGTGCGCGGCCGCCGGTGTCCCGGTCCGACGGGCCGACGAAGTCCTCGAAGCGGTCGGCCTGGTCAGCCTGCGCGACGAGCGCCTGGGCACCCTCTCCCGCGGCATGGACCGCCGGCTCGGCCTCGCCTGCGCCCTTCTCGCCGATCCGCACACCCTCGTGCTCGACCAACCGGCCGACGGGCTCTCCGAGCGCGAAAGCCGCTGGCTGCACGGTCTGCTGCGCGCGCACGCGGCCCAGGGCGGCACCGTGCTCTCGACCACGGCCGAGCCCAAGGAGGCCGCCCGTACGGCCGACCGGGTCGTCACCCTGGACCAGGGCAGGCTCGTCGCCGACCAGGAAGCCGCGCATTTCGCCCGCAACCGGCTGCGGCCCCGCGTCGCCGTCCGCACCCCGCACGCCGCGCGCCTGGCGGCCGCGCTCACCAAAGAGGCCCGTACCGCTCGCCGCTCCGTCGAGGTCGTGCAGGAGGACGGCAACCGCCTCTCCGTGTACGGCAGTACCTGTGCAGACATCGGGGAGGCCGCGTTCCGGCACCGCATCCTCGTCCACCAACTCGCCGACGAGGTGGGCGACATGGGACCCGGAGCCGACGGCGGCAACGTGGACTCGACGCACGCCGTGCAGGAGACCGGCGGCCGGGACGGCGAACCCGGCCCGGCCCACGCCCGCGACGACCGACCGTCCGGCGGCACGTCCCACGAGGAGCAGCCCACCGCGGCCGCCGACGCCCCCTCCCCGGAACCTGACCGCCCGACCCCGAACCCGCCCTCCACCTCCACCGCAGCCGGACCCCGGCCGACCCCTATCGCACCGGGACCGGCCACCGCGGCCACGGTGACGGCGCCGGTCAAGGGGGCGGTGCCGGACACGGCGACGGCGCCAGTCAAGGGGGCGGTGCCGGACACGGCGACGGCGCCGGTCAAGGGGGCGGTCGCGCCGGGAGTCGTGGGACCGGGACGGGCCGCCGCAGGGTCGGCGGTCACGCCGGTCGGGGAATCGGTCGCGCCGGGAGACGCCGGACCGGGACCGGCCGCCGCGGCCATGACGGCGCCCCCCGCGCAGCCGGCCCCGCCGGACGGCGGCCCCGACGACTCCCCGGTCGCCGTCGCTGGACCCGCCCGCGCCCCGGCCGGGGGCCCCTCGGGCCCCTCCCGAGCTCTCGAGGGCGCCCTGCCCGCTCTGCCACCCCCCATCGCCGTCCGTTCCGCCCCCAGCCCGCTGCGCCCTCTCCGCTACGAACTGCGCCGTGCCGCGGGTATCAGCACCGGCTTCCTCACCGGTGCCGCCGTCCTGCTCGTCTCCGCCCTCACCTCGCTCGTCCTGGCCCGTATCGGGCACACCTCGCAGGCACGGCTGCTGGCCGCCTGGCCCGTGCAGCTGCCGCTGCCCCCGGCGGCGCTCGGCGCGGGCCTGCTCGGTGCGCTCGCCTTCGGGGACGAGTTCCGCCACCCCGCCCTGGCGGCGGATCGCGGGAGCGTGCCGCGCAGGCTGGGTCTGCTCACCGCCAAGCTCCTCGTCTCCGCCCTCACCGCGCTGACGCTCGCCTTCCTCACCGCGGGCTGTGACGCCGAAGTGCTCTATCTCGTCCACGGGCGGGAGTTCATGCAGGTTCCCGCCGACTGGTTGCAGCTGGGGGCGAGTTGGCTCGCGCTCACGGTCGGCTGCGCCTGGGCCGGCGTTCTGGCCGCGGGCGTCTTCCGGTCCACCACGGCCGGACTCGCCGCGGTGGTCGCCGTACCGGTGGCTGTCGTACCGCTCGTACAGAAAGCCGTGGAGAGCGCATCTGTGCGGACCGCCGCCGGATTCTCGGTGCGGCTGCGTGAGGTGCTGCTCTCGCAGTGGCCCTTCGGCGGAGACCGCTATGTGGCAGCCGCGTTGCGCGTGGTCGCTCAACCCGTGGGTGGAGCCTTGGCGTTGTCGCTGAGCGGTCTGCTCTGCGCGTATCTGCTCACAACCATGCGCAGTCGTGCCCGATGACGACCGCCCGTTCCCACCTGGGAACGGATTGTGCGCAACTCCCCGCAGAACGCCCATTTCTTTCCGATAAGGCGTCAATTGCGACGGAGTGAGCGATCACCCTTTCGTGTGCTTTTCACCAAAGACCTCAAGGGAGTTGGAGGCGGCGCCGACAAAGGATCCGTGAGTACCCTTGCGCACACCATGATGACCGCCGCCCGCTCCGCCGACTCCGGTCTGGCCGGCCCGGGCGAACTCGACCGCTACCCCTTCGGGGAGGGCCCCGCCGCCGACCGCGTCGGCACCCCTGTCTGGGAGGGTGCGGATCCCGAGCTGGGCCGTGTGGGCCGGCGTGGCGCGGGCAGCCGCGGACGCGGGCTGCACGGCCAGCTCGTCCAGCAGCTCGGCCAGATGATCGTTTCCGGTGATCTGGGTGCGGACCGCCCGCTCGTGCCGGAGGAGATCGGCCAGCGCTTCGAGGTCTCCCGCACCGTCGTCCGCGAGTCGCTCCGGGTCCTGGAGGCCAAGGGACTCGTCAGCGCGCGGCCGAACGTCGGCACGCGCGTGCGTCCCGTGAGCGACTGGAATCTTCTCGACCCGGACATCATCGAGTGGCGGGCCTTCGGTCCGCAGCGTGACAACCAGCGGCGCGAGCTGAGCGAGCTGCGCTGGACGATTGAGCCGCTCGCCGCCCGTCTCGCGGCCGGGCACGGGCGCGAGGACGTCCAGCAGCGACTGTCGGACATGGTCGAGATCATGGGACACGCCATGGGGCAGGGCGACGCGCTCACCTATTCCCGGGCCGACGCTGAGTTCCATTCTCTGCTCATCCAGGTCGCGGGCAACCGCATGCTGGAGCACCTCTCCGGCATCGTGTCCTCCGCACTTCAGGTCTCCGGCGGCCCTGTCACGGGCTGCGACCGGCCGACCGAGGCTTCGCTGGGCCACCACGGCAGGATCGCCGACGCCCTCGCCGCGGGTGACGGCGCCGGTGCCGAAGCGGCCATGCGGCAGCTGCTCACCCTCCACCCCGAGGTGGAGCGGGTCGTCCCGGCGCCTCGCGAGCACTGACCGCACGCCGCGGTCGGCGCTGCCGGGGACGCCCCACTCCTCTTCCTCCTCCTGCGTCGTGCCCCGCCTCCCCGCCCTCCCGTCGGACCCCGCAGGACCCACCTCGGGTCTGCGGGGTCCGACCGCGCGTCGAGGCCGATTGACTCGCAACGGTGTGGGTAGACACTGCGGGTGACCTTATCTGCCCGCGTCTGACAGCCTTTGAGCGCTTACGGGGTGTGACTCGGGCCACGAAGATTGGGCGTAACGCTCATGGAAGCAACGCGATGACCTAAGAGGTGACTGCCGCGGAAGGAATACGGACGCCATAGAAGGCGCTGTGCAACTTCCCGGCCCCCGCCCGCACCGTCGGCCCACCCCCAGGCCGGTGGTCGGCTCCTGTCCCTCGTGGACGGGGCCGGAAGCCGTTTTCCAACGTTCCGAGAGGTTGTTCGTGTCGGCCAGCACATCCCGTACGCTCCCGCCGGAGATCGCCGAGTCCGTCTCTGTCATGGCGCTCATTGAGCGGGGAAAGGCTGAGGGGCAGATCGCCGGCGACGATGTGCGTCGGGCCTTCGAAGCTGACCAGATTCCGGCCACTCAGTGGAAAAACGTACTGCGCAGCCTCAACCAGATCCTCGAGGAAGAGGGTGTGACGCTGATGGTCAGTGCCGCGGAGCCCAAGCGCACCCGAAAGAGCGTCGCAGCGAAGAGTCCGGCCAAGCGCGCCGCCACCAAGACGGTCGCGGCGAAGACGGTGACCACCAGGAAGGCCACCGCCACTTCCCCCGCCGCTCCGGCCGCCCCCGCTGTGGACGACCCCACAGGCGAGGCCGCCACCGAGAAGAAGGCGGCTGCCAAGAAGACTGTCGCCAAGAAGGCGACCGCCAAGAAGGCCACCCCCGCCAAGAAGACGGCGGCCAAGAAGACCGCCGGCAAGAAGGACGACGCCGAGCTGGTCGAGGACGAGGTCCTCGAGGAGACCCCCAAGACGGGCGACGAGCCCGAGGGCACCGAGAGCGCCGGATTCGTCCTCTCCGACGAGGACGAGGACGACGCGCCGGCCCAGCAGGTCGCCGCCGCCGGCGCCACCGCCGACCCGGTCAAGGACTACCTCAAGCAGATCGGCAAGGTCCCGCTGCTCAACGCCGAGCAGGAGGTCGAGCTCGCCAAGCGCATCGAGGCCGGTCTGTTCGCCGAGGACAAGCTGGCCAACGCCGACAAGCTCGCCCCCAAGCTCAAGCGCGAGCTGGAGATCATCGCCGAGGACGGCCGCCGCGCCAAGAACCACCTGCTGGAGGCGAACCTCCGTCTGGTGGTCTCCCTCGCCAAGCGCTACACCGGCCGCGGCATGCTCTTCCTGGACCTCATCCAGGAGGGCAACCTCGGTCTGATCCGCGCGGTCGAGAAGTTCGACTACACCAAGGGCTACAAGTTCTCCACGTACGCCACCTGGTGGATCCGTCAGGCGATCACCCGCGCCATGGCCGACCAGGCCCGCACCATCCGCATCCCGGTGCACATGGTCGAGGTCATCAACAAGCTCGCGCGCGTGCAGCGCCAGATGCTCCAGGACCTGGGTCGCGAGCCCACCCCGGAAGAGCTGGCCAAGGAACTCGACATGACCCCGGAGAAGGTCATCGAGGTCCAGAAGTACGGCCGCGAGCCCATCTCGCTGCACACCCCGCTGGGCGAGGACGGCGACAGCGAGTTCGGTGACCTCATCGAGGACTCCGAGGCCGTCGTACCGGCCGACGCGGTCAGCTTCACGCTCCTCCAGGAGCAGCTGCACTCCGTCCTCGACACCCTGTCCGAGCGTGAGGCCGGCGTGGTCTCCATGCGTTTCGGCCTCACCGACGGTCAGCCGAAGACCCTCGACGAGATCGGCAAGGTCTACGGCGTGACGCGCGAGCGCATCCGCCAGATCGAGTCCAAGACGATGTCGAAGCTGCGCCACCCGTCGCGTTCCCAGGTGCTGCGCGACTACCTCGACTGAGTCGACTCCGTACGACGCCGAAGGCCCGGTTCCCCGCAGGGAGCCGGGCCTTCGCCTTGGCGCCCGGGTGCGCGGCGCCAGGGGCTGGATCACTCTGGGTGTTCCTTGATCACTCCAGAGTGAGGAGCGTACATGCGTCGTCCCATTGTCCGGGCGCTGACCCGGCCGTTGGTCCTGGCGGCCGCGATCACGGCGATACCGCTGGCCTCCGCCGCTCCCGCCGCCCCTGCGGCCTCCGACGGGGTCGTGGTGGGCGGCTTCCCGGTCGATGTGTCGGACAGTCCCTGGACCGTCGCCCTGTCCAGCCGTGACCGGTTCGGAGGTATGCGGTCCGGGCAGTTCTGCGGGGGAGTGGCCGTCGGCCCGACCACGGTGCTCACCGCGGCCCACTGCATGGGCGAGGAGGTCCTGGGGGTCCCCCCGGACCGGGCGCGCGACCTGAAGGTCGTCGCGGGCCGCACGGACCTCTACTCGGACGCCGGCCGGGAGATCGCCGTGAACGAGATCTGGGTGAACCCGGCCTACGACGCCCACGGCAACTCGGGCGACTTCGCCGTGCTCAAGCTGGCCGAGCCGCTGCCGCGGACTTCGGTCATCACGATGACCGGCGTCGGTGATCCGGCGTACGAGCCGGGGACCGAGGCCGTGGTCTACGGCTGGGGGGACACCACGGGGAGCGGCTCCTACGCCCACGGTCTGCGGGCCGCCCGTGTGCACGTACTGCGGGACAGTGTCTGCGCGAACGCGTACCCAGGGCCGGCCGACGGTGCGTACCGGGCGCAGACGATGGTGTGCGCGGGGGAGGCCCAGGGAGGCCGCGACTCGTGTCAGGGGGACAGTGGCGGACCGCTGGTCGCCCGGGGCCGACTGATCGGTCTCGTGTCCTGGGGGGACGGGTGCGGGCGGGCCGGAAGCCCCGGTGTCTACACGCGCGTGTCCGACATCGTCAGCACGCTGCGTTGGGAGGCCGCGCTGCCGGGCGCCGCTCGGACGCCGCACGCGGGCTGAACCGGGGACACCGGGGACGACGAACGAGTGCGGGCGGCCGCCCCTGGGACGCAGGGGCGGCCGCCCGCTACCAGCCTGTGCCGGTTGTGGCTCGTCGTCGAACGCGAACTGTCAGCGCTCTTCTTCTGAGGCGGGAACGGCGGTCAGTCGCTCCGTCTCGTCCTGTATCTCAGCGGCGATCTTCTTGAGTTCCGGCTCGAACTTGCGACCGTGGTGGGCGCAGAAGAGCAGTTCTCCGCCGCTGAGCAGGACGACGCGCACGTACGCCTGGGCGCCGCAGCGGTCGCAGCGGTCAGCGGCCGTCATCGGGCTCGCGGGGGTCAGAACAGTAGTCACGTCGCCTCTTCTCTAGCTCGACGAGCTGTCGTACCAGGGTCAACATCCAACCAGCCCCAAACGTTCCCGCTCGTGGCTTCTCCTCGAAAAAATCTTCCGAGGCGGCCGTCTGCTGCCGGTTTGGCGGCGAATGTGCCGTATTACATGTCTGCTGTGTCGTACGGTTTCGCGCTGTCGGTCATGGGCCGGTCCTCCCGGCTGGATTGCCGGTTTGTTCATGAGGACGTGCCCGGAGCCTAAATGGTTCATGCCTCGAAGGGAACGTGATATGTACTTCACTCCATCGAGGGATCGAACATGCATGCGACGCTGGACTAGTGTGAGTTCGGGGGAGGGTGGCGTGACAACGGCTCTACCAGGCCTCGGTACCCTCTTTGCGGCGACCGAAGCCGCGCCCTTACCCCGTGAGGGCCCATCTGAAATTCAGCGAGGAGCGAACCGCGTGACCGCCGATACGTCCGTGCCGTCCACAGCGCTGCTGGCAGGAGCAGACCGGGACGGTTCCAACTACACCGCGCGGCACCTGCTCGTCCTCGAAGGCCTCGAGGCCGTGCGCAAGCGCCCGGGTATGTACATCGGGTCCACCGACAGCCGTGGCCTCATGCACTGCCTCTGGGAGATCATCGACAACTCCGTCGACGAAGCCCTCGGCAGCTACGGCGACCACATCGAGGTGATCCTTCACGACGACGGCTCCGTCGAGGTGCGGGACAACGGCCGGGGCATCCCCGTCGACGTCGAGCCCAAGACCGGTCTGTCCGGTGTCGAGGTCGTCATGACCAAACTGCACGCCGGCGGCAAGTTCGGCGGTGGCTCGTACGCCGCCTCCGGCGGTCTGCACGGTGTCGGTGCCTCGGTGGTGAACGCCCTGTCCGCCCGGCTCGACGTCGAGGTCGACCGTGGCGGGCACACCCATGCGATCAGCTTCCGCCGCGGCGTCCCCGGGGCGTTCGCCGGCGCCGGGCCCGACGCGAAGTTCGAGCCCGCGAGCGGACTGCGCAAGACCAAGCGGATCCCCAAGACCCGCAGCGGCACGCGCGTGCGCTACTGGGCCGACCGGCAGATCTTCCTCAAGGACGCCAAGCTCTCCCTGGAGCACCTCCACCAGCGCGCCCGCCAGACCGCTTTCCTGGTGCCCGGCCTGACGATCGTCGTCCGCGACGAGTACGGCCTGGGTGACGGCGGCAGCAAGGGCGAGGAGTCCTTCCGCTTCGATGGCGGCATCAGTGAGTTCTGCGAGTACCTCGCGTCTGACAGGCCCGTCTGCGACGTCCTCCGCTTCACCGGGCAGGGCTCCTTCAAGGAGACGGTGCCCGTCCTCGACGACCACGGCCAGATGACGCCGACGGAGGTCACCCGCGAACTGGGCGTCGACGTCGCGCTGCGCTGGGGCACCGGGTACGACACCACCCTCCGGTCCTTCGTCAACATCATCGCCACCCCCAAGGGCGGCACCCACGTGGCGGGCTTCGAGCAGGCCGTCGCCAAGACGATGAACGAGGTGCTGCGCGCCAAGAAGCTGCTGCGCGTCGCCGAGGACGACATCGTCAAGGACGACGCCCTGGAGGGGCTGACGGCCGTCGTCACGGTCCGGCTCGCCGAGCCCCAGTTCGAGGGCCAGACCAAGGAGGTCCTCGGCACCTCGGCGGCCCGCCGCATCGTGAACACCGTGGTCTCCCGGGAACTCAAGGCGTTCCTGACGTCCACCAAGCGGGACGCGGCTGCCCAGGCGCGGGTCGTCATGGAGAAGGCGGTCGCCGCCGCACGTACGCGTATCGCGGCCCGGCAGCACAAGGACGCCCAGCGCCGCAAGACGGCTCTGGAGTCCTCCTCCCTGCCCGCCAAGCTCGCGGACTGCCGCAGCGACGACGTCGACCGCAGCGAACTGTTCATCGTCGAGGGCGACTCCGCGCTCGGTACGGCGAAGCTCGCGCGGAACTCCGAGTTCCAGGCACTCCTGCCGATCCGGGGCAAGATCCTCAACGTTCAGAAGTCGTCCGTGACGGACATGCTCAAGAACGCCGAATGCGGTGCGATCATCCAGGTCATAGGAGCGGGCTCCGGGCGGACCTTCGACATCGACGCGGCCCGTTACGGCAAGATCATCATGATGACCGACGCCGATGTGGACGGCTCCCACATCCGGTGCCTGCTGCTGACGCTGTTCCAGCGGTACATGCGGCCCATGGTGGAAGCGGGCCGGGTGTTCGCGGCGGTGCCGCCGCTGCACCGCATCGAGCTCATCCAGCCCAAGAGGGGGCAGGACAAGTACGTGTACACGTACTCGGACCGCGAGCTGCGGGACAAGCTCATGGAGTTCCAGAGCAAGGGGGTCCGGTACAAGGACTCCATCCAGCGTTACAAGGGCCTCGGCGAGATGGACGCCGATCAGCTGGCCGAGACCACGATGGACCCGCGTCACCGCACCCTGCGGCGGATCAACCTCTCCGACCTGGAAGCGGCCGAGCAGGTGTTCGATCTGCTCATGGGGAACGACGTGGCACCGCGCAAGGAATTCATCTCCAGTTCGGCGGCGACGCTGGACCGGTCGCGGATCGACGCGTAGCAGCCGACGCCGGGCCGGGCGGGACACCGGGCGGGGCCGAACCGGACGCCGGGTCGGCCCCGCCCGGCGTTCCGTTCAGGCGCGGTCGGCGAAGGCTCCACCCGTGGGTGGAGAGCGCGGCTCGCCGAGATCCACCCATGATCCACCCGTAGTCCGATCTGCGGACCCGTGTCTTTCCGTAGCGTCGAAGGCGCCGACGGCACTCGCCGTCGGCCGCCCCTTCCCGCTCACGGAGGCCGACATGCCCGGGCTCGTCGACGCACTGCTGATCGCGGCCGTGGCCGTCGTGGTGATCGTGCGGCAGTTCCGCGCCGGCCGTGTCGAAGGGGACCGACGCTGGTGGGTGCTGCCCGGCATCCTCGCCGTCGCGGCCCTGCGTGAGCCCGACCTCCTCGACGCCCGCCATCACACGGCGTCCGCCGCGATACTCGCCGGGGAACTGCTCGTGGGTCTCGCCATGGGAGCCGGCTGGGCCTGGACCACGCGCATATGGGTGGAGGCGGACGGTGCGGTGTGGAGCAGGAGCATCAGGGTGAGCGCGGCTGTCCGGGCCGTCGGTATCGGCCTGCGTGTGGCTCCGTTCGCGTGCGGCGCGATGGTGGGCGTCCCCCAGGGCGGCTCGGCCCTGCTGCTCGCTCTCGCCACCACCCTGCTCGTCCGCTCCGGCATCCTGACGTGGCGGGTGCGGTTCCTGGAGCCGGCCCCCGCTCTGGCCCCAGCCCCGGCGCACGGTGCCGACGCGTCCCGGTCCCGGTGGAAGGAGCGCGTGTGATGCGGGACGCCTTCCTACGCTGGCCCTCCCAGGAGGCGCTCGGCCGTGAGGGGATCCCACGGCCGAGGCGGCTGCTCGCCTGGGCCGTACGGCTCCTGGTGGCCGGTGTCCTGCTCTGGAGCGCTTTCCACGACGATCGTGTCCATGGCTGGACAGCAGTGGCCGGGGCCGGCGGATTCCTCGTGGCCGCCGTGCTGGCCTGGGCGTTCTTCCGCCTGACGGCCGAGCACCGGCTGTGGCCGTCCGTGACCCTGTTGCTTCTGCTGCTGGGACTGGCCGCCGGCGTCCATGCCGCGGGATTCGAGACGCCGGCCACCGTTGTGTGGTGCGGGTCCGCCGTCGCGGCCCTGGAGCGACTGCCCGTGGCAGCCGCGCTTCCGACGGCGGGCGCGGGCTTCGCCGCGTTCGCGGTGTTCAGCGGCGACGGGTGGCTGGGCACAGCCGCCGCGACCGGCGGCATGGCCCTCGCGGGGTACGCGCTCCGCCTGGACGCGGAGGCCCGGGGCAGTGCCCAGCGGCTGCTGGCCCAGGAGAGAGCCGCGCGGGCCGCGGAGGCGGAGTCGGCCGCGCTGGCCGAGCGGGCCCGGATCGCCCGGGAGATCCACGATGTGCTGGCGCACAGCCTCTCGGCGCAACTCGTGCACCTGGAGGCCGCCCGGCTGCTGATCGAGCGGGGCGCGGACCGTGACCGGATTCTCGAGCGGGTGGTCGCGGCGCGCGGGATGGCGCGCGACGGTCTCGACGAGACACGGCAGGCGCTCTCCGCGCTGCGGGGTGAGCTGACTCCCCTGGAGGAGTTCCTGACCGGGCTGGTGCGGGCGACCGCCGGTGCGGAGGTCACCGTGGCGGGGGAGCGCAGACCGCTGCCGGCCGACGCGTCACAGACCGTGCGCAGGGTCGCCCAGGAGGCCCTGACCAACGTCCGCAAGCACGCGCCCGGGGCCAGAGTACGTCTGCGCCTCGACTACGAGCCCGGCCAAGTGACCTTGCACGTCAGGGACTCTGGGGGGCCGCCGGGCGAACTCGCCGGGGCGGGAGGCGGGTACGGTCTGCTGGGGATGCGGGAGCGCGCCGAACTGTTGGGAGGTTCGCTCGAGGCCGGACCGGGTGAGGAAGGGTTCGTGGTGACGCTGAAGGTGCCGGTATGACGGGGGAGTCGGGGGTGCGGCCCGCCCGGGTCGTGGTGGCGGACGACCAGACCGTCGTCCGGGAAGGCATCGTGATGCTGCTCGGGCTGCTGCCGGGGATCGAGGTCGTGGGCGCCGCCGCGGACGGCGAGGAGGCAGTGCGGCTCGTCACCGAACTCGCCCCGGACGTGGTGCTCATGGACCTGCGGATGCCCCGCTGCGACGGAGCCGAGGCGACTCGGCGCATCCGTGCCGAGCATCCCGGCACCCAGGTCGTGGTGCTCACGACTTTCGGGGACGACGAGTCCTTGTTCCCCGCGCTCAGAGCGGGCGCACGGGGTTACCTGACCAAGGACGCGGGCGGTGACGAGATCCTGCGAGCTGTGCAGAGCGTGCTGTCCGGGGACGCGGGACTGTCGCCGAGCGTTCAACGGCGGCTGCTGGAGCGCCTCTCGGAGCCCGAGCCGGAACCGACGGTGCTCGTCGGACCGCCCGACGGGCTGACCGCGCGGGAGACCGAGGTGCTCGTCCTGATCGCGGAGGGACTCAGCAACCAGGAGATCGCCCGCGAACTGCAGGTGTCCACGGCGACGGTGAAGACCCACATCAACAACATGTTCACCAAGACGGGGCTCAAGGACCGGGCGCAGGCGGTGCGTTACGCGTTCAGGAAGGGGTTGGTGCGGCCGCCGGCGGGGTGAACGGGGCTTTTCATCACCTGATGGGGTGAAGTGGGAAGGGAAGAAGAGTCGGGGATCTTCCCGTTCTGTCCATCCTTGGGCATGCAGTCAAGCAACAGCCGTGCCCGCGGCAGCGAGCAGGGTTCCGAGAGTTCGGGCGATCGATGGCAAGGTGCGGGCCCGGCATCCGTCGAGGCACCCGGGGACGCGCGGTACGACGACCCTTGGTACGAGGCGCTGGCCTCCGGCTGGGGCGAGTCGGGCACCGTGCCGCCCGTGACCGAGGTTCCGGCAGCCCGCCGACAGCGTACGGACGGAGCCGCCGCGGCTGCTCTCGTGTACGTCGAGGTTCAGCGGAGCGACGCGTTCCAGGAGGTCCGCAGCCGGTACCGGCGGTTCGTCGTTCCCGCGGTCATCGGATTCTTCCTCTGGTACGTGGCCTACGTCGTGACGGCGACGACCGCGCCCGGAGTCATGGCCCGTCCCGTGTGGGGTGCGGTGAACGTGGCGCTTCTGGCGGGACTCGGGCAGTTCCTCAGCACGTTCCTGCTCACCTGGGCCTACTCCCGGCACGCGCGGCTGCGCAGGGACCGTGCGGCCCTCGAACTGCGTTGGGACACCCAGGAACTGACGCGCGAGGCACGAGGCGGTGCGGTGTGACCGGTGACCATCAGACGCTGGCGTTGCTGCTGTTCAGTGTCTTCGTCGCGATCACCCTGGGAATCACGACGTGGGTGAGCCGCAGCCGGCATGGTTCGGCGGAGGAGTTCTACGCGGGCGGGCGGCTGTTCTCGCCCATGGAAAATGGTTTTGCCATCGCGGGCGACTACATGTCGGCCGCCTCCTTCCTCGGTATCTCGGGGCTCATCTCCCTCTTCGGCTACGACGGGCTGCTGTACTCGGTGGGCTTCCTCGTGGCCTGGCTCGTCGTGCTGTTCCTCGTGGCCGAACTGGTGCGCAACTGCGGGCGCTTCACGCTCGCCGACGTCATCGCCGCACGGATGAACGAACGTCCCGTGCGGATCGCGTCGGGGACGGCCTCGGTCACCGTGTCGATCCTCTACCTGGTGGCGCAGATGGTGGGCGCGGGCAGCCTGGTCGCGCTCCTGCTCGGCGACACGGGCGAGGCCGCGCAGGCATGGGCGGTGATCGGCGTCGGCGCGCTCATGGTGATCTATGTGTCGCTGGGAGGGATGCGGGCCACCACATGGATCCAGATCGTGAAGGCGGTTCTGCTGCTCGGCGGCACGATCGTGCTCACCGTGCTCGTCCTGGTGCGGTTCCACGGTGACTTCGACCGGCTGCTGCGCACGGCGGCCGAGCGCAGCGGGCACGGGGCCGCGTTCCTGGCACCCGGCCTGAAGTACGGCGGGGACTGGATCTCACGGTTCGACTTCATGAGCTTGGGGCTCGCACTGGTACTGGGGACGGCGGGCCTGCCGCACATCCTGTCCCGCTTCTACACCGTGCCGACGGCGCGGGCCGCCCGGCGTTCCGTGGTCTGGTCGATCGGGCTCATCGGCGGCTTCTACCTCATGACGATCGTCCTCGGTTTCGGCGCGGCGGCGATCGTCGGCCCGGACGCGGTACGCGGCTCCCACGCCTCCGGCAACACGGCGGTACCGCTCCTGGCCCTCGACCTGGGCGGCGGGGCCGGCTCCACGGGCGGGACGGTGCTGTTCGCGATCGTGGCGGCCGTCGCCTTCGCCACGATCCTCGCCGTGGTCGCGGGGATCACGCTCGCCTCCTCGGCGTCGGTGGCCCACGACCTGTACGCCTCCCTGCGACGCAGGCATGTCGCACCGCGCAGCGAGGTGACGGTGGCGCGGATCGCCGCCGTCGGCATCGGCGCGATCGCGATCGGCCTCGGCCTGCTGGCCCGCGATCTCAACGTCGCGTTCCTGGTGGGACTCGCCTTCGCCGTCGCCGCGTCGGCGAATCTGCCGGTCCTGCTGTACTCGCTGTTCTGGCGGGGCTTCACCACCCGCGGTGCCGTCTGGGCGATCTACGGCGGGCTGGTTCCGTCCCTGGTGCTCGTCGTCCTGTCGCCCGTGGTCTCGGGCAGCCCCCAGGCGCTCTTCCCGGACGTCGACTTCCAGATCTTCCCGCTCGAGAACCCCGGGCTGGTCTCGATCCCGCTGGGCTTCCTCGCCGGCTGGCTCGGCACGGTCACCTCGGCCGAGGTGCCGGACGAGGCCAAGCACGCGGAGACGGAGGTCCGGTCGCTGACGGGTGCGGGGGCCGTCTGAGGTCCTGCCTCCGATCGCCGCCGGACAGGCCCTGGAGGACCTCAAGGGCTCGTCCGCCGTCCACGGGCCGCTTCCTCAGGCGCGGGTCGCCCACACGTAACGGTGTTCCGGGCGGCCCGCGTCGCCGTACTTCAGGGTGAGCCGGGCCCTGCCGGTGCGCTCCAGGAGCTTCAGATAACGCTGCGCGGTCTGGCGGCTCACCCCGGTGCGCTCGGCGATCTCCAGGGCGGACAGGGGCCCCTCGGCGTTCATCAGGGACTGGCGCACGAGTTCCGCCGTGGTGGGGGAGTGCCCCTTCGGCAGCCCCGGTTCCGAGGGCGCGGACAGGGCCCCGAAGATGCGGTCGACGTCGGCCTGTTCGGCCTCGACGCGGCTGTCGAGCGTACGGCGCAGCTCCGCGTACGCCTCCAGCTTGCCGCGCAGACCCGCGAAGGTGAACGGCTTGACCAGGTACTGCAGGGCGCCTTGCCGCATCGCCGCCTGCACCGTCGTGACGTCCCGTGCGGCCGTGACCATGATCACGTCGGCCTGGTGGCCGCGTCCGCGTATCTCCTGGACGACCTCCAGGCCCGTCCCGTCGGGGAGGTGGTGGTCGAGCAGGATCAGGTCGAGTCGCGGCAACCGCGCCACCTGACGGAGCGCTTCGGCCGCGCTGTGCGCCACGCCGGCGACATGGAAGCCCGGCACCTTCTCGACGTAGGCCGCGTTGACCCGGGCGACCCTGGTGTCGTCGTCCACGACCAGGACCTCGATCATCGCGCCTCCTCCTCGGCAGTGCTCCGCGGGGACGCGGCCAGGGCGGGTTCCCGCTCGGCCTCGGCCAGCGCCTCGGGCAGGACGACGGTGAACTCGGCGCCCCCGCCGTGCGCGTCGCTCACGGCGGCGCGCCCGCCCTGCCGCTCGGCGAGCCTGCGCACCAGGGAGAGGCCGATGCCGCGCTTGCCGTGGGCCGGCGGCTTCTTCGTGGACCAGCCCTCCGTGAAGATCAACTCGTGCTGTTCGGCGGGGACTCCCGGTCCCGTGTCCCTCACCCGGAGAACGGCGGTGCGGCCCTCGGCGCGCAACTCGACCTCCACCCGCGCGTGGGGGGCGCCCGCCACGGCGTCCAGGGCGTTGTCCACCAGGTTGCCCACGATCGTCACCAGCCCGCGCGGGTCGACCAGCCGGTCGGGCAGCCGCGTGCCCTCCGAGATCCGCAGTGCCACGCCGCGTTCGGCCGCGACGGTCGCCTTGCCGACCAGCAGGGCGGCGAGCAGCGGATCCCCGATCTTCTCCGTTACCTGCTCGGCCGTCGCCCGGTGGTCGCCGACCACCTCGCCGACGAAGTCCACGGCGTCGTCGTACATCTCCAGTTCGAGCAGCCCCAGGAGCGTGTGCATGCGGTTGGCGTGCTCGTGGTCCTGGGCCCGCAGGGCGTCGATCAGCCCGTGCGTGGAATCGAGTTCCCGGCCCAGCTGCTCCAGCTCGGTGCGGTCGCGCAGGGTGGCCACGGCGCCGCCGTCGTCGGTGGGCATCCGGTTGACGACCAGCACGCGCTGCCCGCGGACGGCGACCAGGTCCGTACCGGTCACCCGGCCGGCCAGGACGTCGGACGTACGGCCCTCGCCCAGCGCTTCGTCCGGTGACCGGCCCACCGCCTCGTCCCCTATGCCCAGGAGACGCTGCGCCTCGTCGTTCAGCAGGCGGACGCGGCCGGTCCGGTCCAGCGCCACGACGCCCTCCCGGATGCCGTGCAGCATCGCCTCGCGCTCGGCGAGCAGCGCCGAGATGTCGGAGAACGCCAGGTCCCGGGTCTGTCGCTGGACCCGCCGGGAGATCAGCCAGGCGGCCAGCGCCCCCACGGCGAGCGCGCCTCCCGCGTAGGCGAACAGCCCCGGGATGGCGTGGATCAGCCGGGCGCGCACGCTGTCGTACTCGATGCCGACCGAGACCGCCCCGACGATCCGGCCCGTGCTGTCGCGCAGGGGTACCTTGCCGCGGGCCGAGCGGCCCAGGGTGCCGTCGTCGATCTCCATGACCTGCCGGCCGGCCAGGGCCTCGCTGGGATCCGTCGAGACGTGGCCGCCGACCTCCTGCGGCTGGGTGTGGGACCAGCGGACGCCGCGGAGGTCCATCACCACCACGTACTCGGCCCCGCTCGCCCTACGGATCCGTTCCGCCTCGCGCTGCACCGGACCGTCGGCCGACGGCTGTGTGCGCCGCAGGTCCTCGGCGATCTGGGGTACGGCGGCGGTGGTCTGCGCGATGGCGAGCGCGCGGCGCATGGCCTGGTCGTCCAGCTGCTCGCCGAGCGGTGCCAGGAACAGTCCGGTCGCGAGCACGGCGACTCCCGCGGCGATCGCCAGCTGCATGAGCAGGACCTGCGAGAAGACGCGTCGGGGCAGGCCGAGGCGCAGGCGACGGACGGGGGGAGTGGGGCTCATACCCACGACGGTACGTGGGCGGCCCCGCGCAGCCGTAGGGGTGTGTGATGTGGATCTCTTGATCGACTCAAGAGGAAACGGTTCGGCGATCGGTTCACGGCGTGAGCGGCCGGCAGGGACCGTCCGGCAGGTGCCGGCCGCTCAGCGGATCAGCCGACCAGGACCGCGGGCCTCAGTTCGCGCACCGCCACCACGTCCATCCGTGCGGGTGATCCCAGGACCGCTGCCCCGCAGCTCTCCGGGCGGGGCGGCAGCGACGCGCCCTGGACCACGACGACCCGCCAGTGCCGCCCGTCGACGTGGGTGACGGTCACCTCCCAGCGCGGCGCCTCGCCCTGTGTGCGCACGACGGTGAGGGCCTCGGCCGCACACTCGCCGGTCGCCCTCCGTACGGCCAGCTCCGCCGCCTGAGCGGGCCGTTCCCAGGCGGAACTCCCGCGGCAGCCGTCCACGACGATGCGGCCCTCCTGGACGCCGTGCAGCACTTCTTCGACGGAGTGGGCCCGAGCGCGGCCGTAGGCGTAGCCGTACGGCAGGACGAGCACGGTCGGCGAGAACCGGTGACCGCCCAGGTGGGTGACCTCCCAGACACCGTCCAGGCCCGACGCGGCGAGTTCGGCGGCGAGGGGGCGGCCGAGGAGGGCGCAGCAGCGGTCGCGCTTGCCGTTGGTGCAGACGAGGGCGAGCGGGTCGCCGGTGTGCGGGGTGCCGCCGAGCGCGGTGCCGAAGGTCCGGTGGTCGCCTCGGCCGAGCGCGGCGAAGTCGAGGTCCAGCAGCCGGCCCGGGTCATCGGTCCTGGCGCTGTGCAGCCACACCCCGCCGGGCACGGTGTGGGCCGCGTACACCTGGCGCGGGGGAGGGGTGCCGAAGTCGGCGTGCGGTCCGGGGCGGCGGATGAGCGCGACGCGTACGCCGGTGCCCTGCGCGGCTTCCTCCAGGGCGCGGCCCAGCGAGGGATCCAGGTGGCTCGACGTGAGCGCCTTGGCACCCCAGGGGCCGGGCTGTTCCAGCAGCAGCCAGGTCGTCGCCGTGGCCGCGGTCCCCGGCATGGGCTCGTCGAGGTCCCGCGAGACGGTCGTGCACGTACTCACAGAGGTGAGCCTAACCTGACCTGATGCCCTGCGGCCTCCGGTGGGGCGCGTGTCCCGCGACACGGCACGCGCGCACGTGCCGCTCGGTTTCCGGCGCCGCCGTGTCGCGGCTGTCCGGCACGGTGCGGTGCGGCGGGCCTACTCGGGGACCGGCCGGGGTGGTTTCGGGCCCACGTAGATTCCGCTCGGACGCATGCGCAGGGGGCGTTCGCCGTATTCCTCCAGGGCGTGCGCGATCCAGCCCGCCGTCCGGGCGACGGCGAAGACGGTCTCGCCGGCCGACGCCTCCATGCCGCAGGACGCCGTCAGGACCGCCAGCGCGAGGTCGACGTTGGCGTGCAGCGGGGTGTGGCGGGCGGTCGTGTCCACGATGTCGCGGGCGGCGGCCAGCGCCGGCGCCGCCTCGGGAATCTCCGCCAGGCGGGCGAAGAGGACACGCGCGCGGGGATCCTCCCGCGCGTAGAGCCGGTGTCCCAGGCCGGGGATGCGGCGGCCGGCCCGCAGCTCCTCCGCGATCACGGGGCCCGCCGAGCCCCGGTCGAGCACGTCGAGCACCAGCCGGTGCGCGAGCCCGCTCGCCGCGCCGTGCAGAGGGCCCTCGATCACCCCGAGCCCCGCGGTGACGGCCGCGTACGCGTGTGCGCGGGCGCCGGCCGCGACCCGTACCGCGAGCGTCGACGCGGCCAGGTCGTGGTCGACGAGCAGGGCGAGCGCGGTGTCCAGGACGTGCAGGGGGGCCTCTGCCGCCGGCTGCCGGCTGAGCCGCCCCCACAGCCGCTGGGCCAGCGAACCGCCGTCCCGGTGGGTGGGCAGTTTCGGCGGCAGGGCGGCGACGAGGGTCGGGATGAGGCCGCGGGCGGCGCCGAGCACCGCGTCCGCGGACAGGTCGAAGCGGAGCGGGTCCGCCACCGCGGCGGCGATCGCGGCGACGCGCAGGCGGTCGGTGGGACCGGCGTGTTCGGGCAGGGCGTCGACCGCGCGGCGGGCGGCCTCGACAGCGGCCCGTGGCGCGGTGAAGGTGGCTCCGTGCCGCATCCGGCCGGTCCAGAGCCATTCGGCGACCTCTTCGTACGAGTGCCGGGCGGCCAGCTCGGTCGCGTCGACGCCCCGGTAGTAGTACCGGTCCTCGCGGATGAGGGTGAGGTGGGTGCGTACGGACTGTTCGGCGCCGGTGCCCGGACTCCCGTTGCTCTCCCGCCTGTTGCGTCGCGCGAGCGTCTCGACCTCCCGGGCGTCGAAGGTGCTGCCCCGGCCGCCGGGCACGCGCCGGCTGCCCAGCTGGCCCCGGCTGACGTAGGCGTACACGGTCTCGGGCTTCACGCCGAGCAGCTCGGCGGCCTCCTTGGTGGTCAGCCGTCGTTCCGGGTGGCCGGGGCCGGGTTCCTGATCGCGCATGGGATCACCGTATCCACAAGACTGACCTATTGATTCAATCAATATTGACACCTCAGTAGTCAACCATGGACAGTCGAATCAAGTTCGAGGAGGAAACCATGTCCGTCAACAGGTACGCAGCCACACCCGTCGAGGTGCCGCGGGGGCTCGCCGGTGTCGTCGTCGCCGACACCGAGGTCGGTGACGTCCGGGGACGCGAGGGCTTCTACCACTACCGGCAGTACTCGGCCGTCGACCTCGCCCGCAGCCGCCCGTTCGAGGACGTCTGGCATCTCCTCGTCCACGGCCACCTGCCGGACGCGCGCCGCGCCGCCGCCTTCGCCGCGGAGACCGCCGCTCTGCGAAGGCTCCCCGACCGGGTGGCCGCCGCCCTGCCCGCCGTCGCGGCGGTGGGCGCGGGCGCCGACCCGCTCGCGGGGCTGCGGACGGCCCTGTCGCTGCTGGGCGCGGCGAAGGGCTTCCGGCCGGTCTACGACATCGACGCCGACCGGCGCCGGCAGGACACCCTCGCCGCGGCGGCCGCCGTGCCCACACTGCTCACCGCGCTCCACCGGCTGGGCAGGGGCCTCGAGCCCGTCGAGCCGCGCGACGACCTCTCGTACGCGGCGAACTACCTGTACATGTTGACGGGTGCCGAACCGGAGCCGGAGCGGACGCGGGCCGTCGAGCAGTACTTGATCTCCACCATCGACCACGGATTCAACGCGTCCACCTTCACCGCCCGGGTCGTCACCTCGACGGGCGCCGACGTGGCCGCCTGCCTGGTCGCCGCCGTGGGCGCGCTGTCGGGACCCCTGCACGGCGGTGCCCCCAGCCGTGCGCTGGACACCCTGGACGCGATCGGCACGCCCGGCCGCATCGACCCGTGGATCCGCGAGCGGGTTCTCGCCGGCGATCGCATCATGGGTTTCGGGCACGCCGTCTACCGGACCGAGGACCCGCGTTCGCGCATGCTCCGCGAGATCGCCCAGGGTTTCGGGGGGCCGCGCGTGGACTTCGCCGTGGAGGTCGAGCGCCAGGTCGAGGCGATCCTCGCCGAGCTGAAGCCGGGCCGGGAACTGCACACGAACGTGGAGTTCTACGCGGGCGTGGTCATGGAACTGTGCGGGTTGCCCCGCGAGATGTTCACCCCCACCTTCGCGGCGGCCCGCGTCGTGGGCTGGAGCGCCAACATCCTGGAGCAGGCGGAGGACAAGAAGATCATCCGGCCCGCGGCCCGGTACGTGGGACCTCGGGCGCCCGTCCCCGTGTCGGCGGCCTGAGCCGGAGCGCGACCGCCCCGGCGGATGACCGGCCCCGTGGGCGACTTCCCGGAAGACGGCCGGAGAACGCGTGTGGCCTGGTGCCGTTCCGGCGCCAGGCCTCATCGGTGGTGATCGAGCAGGGACGGGGTGCCGGGCTGCTCGCCGGGTGACCGCCGGCTCGCGGAGCGGTTGCGCGCGGCCGGGGTGGGGGCGACGGGACGGGTCTTCGGATGGACGCGTGCCCGGGCGGAGGGGTCAGGCGTCGGGGATGTCCGCCTTGGCGCGGATCAAGGTTTCCCTGCTCACGACGACGATGCGCTCGTAGTCGGCGCGTGCGGCGTCCGCGGGCAGTTCACCGTCCAGCGCCTCGGTGGCCTCGGTGCCGATGACGGCGAAATTGCCGTCACTGAGTTCGAACACGTCGGGGCAGGTCGATCCGGAGGAACTGCCACGGGCGCTGGGGGGCACACCGATGCGGCGCACGATCTTCAAAGCTACCGGTCCTTATGAACGATCAACTCGGACAGAGTGGTGAACGCCACACGCTACTGGTGCTCGAGAGGCCCCCGTGGCTGCATGGCCGAAAAACATCCCCGTCGTGTCGCCGGTGCCGGTGTGTTGACCCGTTCGGCGGGACCGCCCGACGTCAGTCGGTGGGAGGAGTGCCGACGACCCACCATTCGTCCGTGTCGGCCTCGTCGAGGTCCTGGACCAGGCGGTCGACCATGCGGCCCACGCGCGCCTCTTCCGAAGTTTCGTTCAGGGAGGCGCGCATGTGCCTCGCCGCCTCCCAGTA
The DNA here is from genome assembly GCF_044331705.1 of Streptomyces sp. NPDC017202. Classification (NCBI taxonomy): domain Bacteria; kingdom Bacillati; phylum Actinomycetota; class Actinomycetes; order Kitasatosporales; family Streptomycetaceae; genus Streptomyces; species Streptomyces sp. NPDC017202. The sequence continues at coordinate 56,568 of NZ_JBIRNP010000014.1, forward strand.
CTCGCGGAAGATCGGGCTCTGGAAGAACTCCCGGAGGGCCGCGTAGAGCTCGTCGCGGTCCACCAGCCCCGCCCGGTAGACGTGGTAGAGGTTGACGTACCAGGCGTTGGCGTAGAAGAACTGGCGGCGCCTCTCTGCCGGAATGTCCTTGTCGTACGTGTCGATGACCTCGGCCAGGGACGGGTCGTCGATCGCCCTGGTCAGCAATTCCCAGTGCATGCGCTGCTGATGTGCCAGGGACTCGCGCCGGATCGCCAGCTCCTCCAGCTCCAGTCGGCGCGCGTGCAGACGGGCCTTCTCCATTCGCCGCTGACGTGCGGCCAACGTCAACCCTGCCGTGGCGACCAGGATCCCTGTCGCCGCCGAGTTGAACCTCCCCGTGATCTTCTTCCGTGTGACCATGTCAACCCCCGAATCAGGCGGCCGCCCGCCGGTCGTCGATTGCGGGTCGGCTGACGGGGACCGGCGAGCGATGGGTGGCGCTTGCCACCTCCAGGGTGCCGAGCGGCTCTGATCGGCGGGGGAGGCGGAGAAGAGGCGCACGGAGGGAAGCGAGGGTCGCACACTCCGGCGCCATGCCCAACGTCTGCCCCGCGAGCGCTGCTAACAATCGTTCACTTCGCGGTGATTCCCCCTGCTCGTATCCTGGCTGCGCATTCCATCCCCGACCGTGCGCCGGGCCGCGAGCCGGTGCACGCGTAGGTGTCAGAGAGGTCGCACGTTGACGCAGAGCCGCACTCCGCAGCAGATCCCGGTCGTCGTACTCGCCGGATTCCTGGGTTCCGGCAAGACGACACTGCTCAACCACCTCCTCCACCGCAGCGGAGGCAGCCGTATCGGCGCGATCGTGAACGACTTCGGCTCCATCGAGATCGACGCCATGGCCGTGGCGGGCGCCCTCGGCGACTCGACCGTCTCCCTCGGCAACGGCTGCCTGTGCTGCGCCGTCGACGCCGGTGAGCTGGACGGGTACCTGGAGCGCCTCGCGCGCCCCTCCACCGGCATCGACGTCATCGTCATCGAGGCCAGCGGGCTCGCCGAGCCGGAGGAACTCGTCCGCATGGTCCTCGCCAGCGAGCATCCGGGGATCGTGTACGGCGGGCTCGTCGAGGTCGTCGACGCCGCCGAGTTCGACGAGACCCGCGCCCGGCACCCGGAGATCGACCGGCACCTCGCCCTCGCCGACCTCGTCGTGGTGAACAAGCTCGACCGGGCGCCCGACGCCGCACGCGTCCTGGGCCTCGTCCGCTCCCTCACCGACCGGACCGCCGTCGTACCCGCGACCTACGGCCGTATCGACCCCGAGTTCCTCTTCGACTGCCGGCCGAGCGAGGAGCGCGTGGGGCAGCTCTCCTTCGACGACCTGCACCGACAGGACGGCGACGGCCACGACGGCGTCGAGGGACAGGACGGGCAGCACGCCCGCGACCGACAGGGCGGTCCCGACGGGCCGGAAGGTCACGGCGATCACGCCGGCCACCTGCACACCGCCTACGACAGCGTGTCCTTCGACTCCGAAGTCCCGCTGGACCCGCGCCGGTTGATGCCGTTCCTCGACAGCCGTCCCGAAGGGCTGTACCGCATCAAGGGGTACGTCGACTTCGGACCGCACGACCCTGCCAACCGCTACGCCGTGCACGCCGTCGGGCGCTTCCTGCGCTTCTACCCGGAACCCTGGGGCTCCGCCGAGGAGCGCCGCACCCAGCTCGTCCTCATCGGTTCCGGCATCGGGACCGCCGCCCTCGCCAAGGAACTGCAGGCCTGCGAGAACGACGCCCCGCACGCCGACGAGCGCGGCATGTGGGGCGTCCTCCGTTACGTCCGGCACCCCGAAGACGAGGCGGTCGAGGCGGTCGAGGCGGTCGAGGAGGCCTAGACCGGGCCGGCCACGACCGACACCGGCTTGCCCAGCGACACGCCCGAGCCGTCCCGGCGCGGATCGATCTCCGGCATGTCGACCGGTGTGCCGTTCTTCTGGGCGGCCCGCGCCGGGGCGGGACCCGCCCAGGCCAGGGACAGGCAGTCCTCGCCCTTCAGGAACCGCTGGCAGCGCACGCCGCCGGTCGCCCGTCCCTTGCGCGGGTACTGGTCGAACGGGGTCAGCTTGGCGGTCGTCTGGACGGAGTCGTCCAGGGTGCCGCGCGAGCCCGCGACCGTGAAGACCACCGCGTCGGCCGCCGGGTCCACGGCCGTGAAGGAGATCACCTTCGCGCCGTCCGTGAGCTTGATGCCCGTCATACCGCCGGCCGGGCGGCCCTGCGGGCGGACCTGCGAGGCCTGGTAGCGCAACAGCTGGGCGTCGTCCGTGATGAAGACCAGGTCCTCCTCGCCGGTGCGCAGCTCGACCGCGCCGACGATCCGGTCACCCTCCTTGAGGGTGATGACCTCCAGCTCGCCCTTGTTGCTCGGATAGTCGGGCACCACACGCTTGACGACGCCCTGCTCCGTGCCGAGCGCGATACCGGGGGAGGACTCGTCGAGCGTGGTCAGGCCGACCACCGTCTCGTCACCCTCCAGCGGGACGAACTCCGCCAGCGGCGCGCCGCCCGAGAGGTTGGGCGCGGACGCCGTGTCCGGCAGCTGCGGCAGGTCCACGACGTTGATGCGCAGCAGCCGGCCCGTCGAGGTGACCGCGCCGATCTCCCCGCGCGCGGTGGCCGGCACGGCCGACACGATCACGTCGTGCTTGGTCCGCCGGGCGTCCGCGTCCTCCCCGAAGGGCTCGGCGTTCGCCGTGCGGGCCAGCAGACCCGTCGAGGAGAGCAGCACCCGGCACGGGTCGTCGGCGACCTGGAGGGGCACGGCGGAGGCCGGCGTGCCCGCCGACTCCAGCAGGACCGTACGACGGTCGGTGCCGAACTTCTTCGCCACCACGGCCAGTTCGGCCGAGACCAGCTTGCGCAGCTCCGCGTCCGACTCCAGGATCCGGGTCAGCTCGGCGATCTCCTCGTTGAGCTTCTCCTTCTCCGCCTCCAGCTCGATCCGGTCGTACCTGGTCAGCCGGCGCAGCGGCGTGTCGAGGATGTACTGCGTCTGGATCTCCGACAGGGAGAAGCGCTCGATCAGGCGCTCCTTGGCCTGCGCGCTGTTGTCGCTGGAGCGGATCAGCCGGATGACCTCGTCGATGTCGACGAGCGCCGTGAGCAGGCCTTCGACCAGGTGCAGGCGGTCGCGGCGCTTGGTCCGGCGGAACTCGCTGCGCCGCCGGACGACCTCGAAGCGGTGGTCGAGGTAGACCTCGAGCAGCTCCTTCAGGCCCAGCGTGAGCGGCTGGCCGTCCACCAGCGCCACGTTGTTGATGCCGAAGGACTCCTCCATGGGCGTCAGCTTGTACAGCTGCTCCAGGACCGCCTCCGGCACGAAGCCGTTCTTGATCTCGATGACCAGGCGCAGCCCGTGCTCGCGGTCGGTGAGGTCCTTGACGTCGGCGATGCCCTGGATCTTCTTCGAGCCGACCAGGTCCTTGATCTTGGCGATGACCTTCTCGGGGCCGACGGCGAAGGGCAGTTCGGTGACGACGAGGCCCTTGCGGCGGGCCGTCACGGTCTCCACCGACACCGTGGCGCGGATCTTGAAGGTGCCGCGGCCCGTCTCGTAGGCGTCCCGGATCCCCGAGAGGCCGACGATCCGCCCGCCGGTGGGCAGGTCCGGGCCCGGGACGTGCTTCATCAGCGTGTCCAGATCCGCGTTCGGGAACCGGATCAGGTGGCGGGCGGCCGAGACGACCTCGCCCAGGTTGTGCGGCGGCATGTTCGTGGCCATGCCGACCGCGATGCCCGAGGAGCCGTTGACCAGGAGGTTCGGGAACGCGGCGGGCAGTGCCGCCGGCTCCCGCTCCTGGCCGTCGTAGTTCGGGTTGAAGTCGACCGTGTCCTCGTCGATGGACTCGGTCATCAGGCTCGTCGCCGCGGTCTGACGGCACTCGGTGTACCGCATGGCGGCCGGCGGGTCGTCGTTGCCCAGCGAGCCGAAGTTGCCGTGGCCGTCGACCAGGGGCACGCGCATGGAGAACGGCTGGGCCATGCGCACCAGGGCGTCGTAGATCGACGCGTCGCCGTGCGGGTGGAGCTTGCCCATGACCTCGCCGACGACCCGCGCGCACTTCACGTAGCCGCGGTCGGGGCGCAGGCCCATCTCGTTCATCTGGTAGACGATCCGGCGGTGGACGGGCTTGAGGCCGTCGCGGGCGTCCGGCAGGGCGCGGGAGTAGATGACCGAGTACGCGTACTCGAGGAAGGAGCCCTGCATCTCGTCGACGACGTCGATGTCGAGGATCCGCTCCTCGTACGAGTCGTCGGGCGGCGGGGTCTTCGTGCTGCGGCGGGCCATCGCTGCCGGCTCCTCCTGTTTCCTGGTCGCTCGCCTGCGGGGCGCTCACGTCGGTGTCGACGCGCGTCCTGCGGCTCACTCTTGCTGAGGCGTGTGACGGGATCTCCGCGGACCATTGTGGACCGTGGCACCGACAGTGCGTCCCGGGGCCCGGACGTCGGCGACCGGACCGGCCGGAGAGGCACCTCGTCCACGGCTGTCCGCAGGCTACGCGATCTCGCTCTCGGCGTACGCCGCCCGGGAACTCCACCGCCGCTCCGCACGCTTGCATACAGTGGCAGGACCGGCAGGAAAAACTGGCAGGACCGGCAGGAAAAACGCGGTTTCGACGACCGCGCCCGCGATCGGAAGGACGTACATGCCCATGGGTCACACGGCCACAGCCCAGGCAGGCTCCGGGGGCCTGACAGCGACCGAGCACCGCCTGGCCAACGGCCTGCGCGTGGTGCTCTCCGAGGATCACCTGACCCCCGTCGCGGCGGTGTGCCTCTGGTACGACGTGGGCTCGCGCCACGAAGTCAAGGGCCGTACCGGCCTTGCCCACCTCTTCGAGCACCTGATGTTCCAGGGCTCCGGGCAGGTCAAGGGCAACGGTCACTTCGAGCTGGTCCAGGGCGCGGGCGGCTCGCTCAACGGCACGACCAGTTTCGAGCGCACCAACTACTTCGAGACCATGCCCACGCACCAGCTGGAGCTCGCCCTCTGGCTGGAGGCGGACCGCATGGGCTCGCTGCTGGCCGCGCTGGACGACGAGTCCATGGAGAACCAGCGCGACGTCGTCAAGAACGAACGCCGCCAGCGCTACGACAACGTCCCCTACGGCACGGCGTTCGAGAAGCTGACCGCCCTCGCCTACCCCGAGGGCCATCCCTACCACCACACGCCGATCGGCTCGATGGCCGACCTGGACGCGGCGACCCTGGAGGACGCGCGCGCGTTCTTCCGCACGTACTACGCGCCCAACAACGCCGTGCTGTCGGTCGTCGGCGACATCGACCCGGAGCAGACGCTCGCCTGGGTCGAGAAGTACTTCGGCTCCATCCCCGCCCACGACGGCAAGCCCCAGCCCCGTGACGGCTCCCTGCCCGACATCATCGGCGAGCAGCTGCGCGAGGTCGTCGAGGAGGAGGTCCCGGCCCGCGCGCTGATGGCCGCCTACCGTCTGCCGCAGGACGGCACACGCGCGTGCGACGCGGTCGACCTGGCGCTCACCGTGCTCGGGGGCGGCGAGTCCTCCCGCCTCTACAACCGTCTGGTCCGCCGCGACCGTACGGCCGTGGCCGCCGGCTTCGGCCTGCTGCGCCTGGCCGGGGCGCCCTCCCTGGGCTGGCTGGACGTCAAGACGTCCGGCGACGTCGAGGTGCCCGTCATCGAGACGGCCATCGACGAGGAGCTCGCCCGGTTCGCCGAGGAGGGCCCCACCGACGAGGAGATGGAGCGCGCCCAGGCCCAGTTGGAGCGCGAGTGGCTGGACCGTCTCGGCACGGTCGCCGGCCGCGCCGACGAACTGTGCCGGTACGCGGTGCTGTTCGGCGACCCGCAGCTGGCCCTGACCGCCGTCCGGCGCGTGCTGGACATCACCGCGGAGGAGGTCCGGGAGATCGCCCGGGCCCGCCTGCGCCCGGACAACCGCGCCGTACTGGTCTACGAGCCCACCGAGCCCGCCGAGAACACCGCCGACGAGGACGAGAACGAGGAGGCGGCCCAGTGACCGAGCTCGCCGCGATGGACTTCCACCCCCAGCCCCGCGCGGGCGAGGCCAGGCCCTGGGCGTTCCCCGCCCCCGAGCGCGGGACGCTCGACAACGGCCTGACCGTCCTGCACTGCCACCGCCCCGGACAGCAGGTCGTCGCCGTCGAGGTCATCCTCGACGCGCCCCTGGACGCCGAACCGGCCGGCCTCGACGGCGTCGCCACGATCATGGCGCGGGCCTTCTCCGAGGGCACGGACAAGCACTCCGCCGAGGAGTTCGCCGCCGAGCTGGAGCGCTGCGGCGCCACCCTCGACGCGCACGCCGACCACCCCGGCGTCCGCCTCAGCCTGGAGGTTCCGGCCTCCCGCCTGGCCAAGGCCCTCGGCCTGGTGGCCGACGCCCTGCGGGCGCCCGCGTTCGCCGACAGCGAGGTCGAGCGCCTCGTCCGCAACCGCCTGGACGAGATCCCGCACGAGCTGGCCAACCCCTCCCGGCGCGCCGCCAAGGAGCTCTCCAAGGAGCTGTTCCCGGCGACCGCGCGCATGTCGCGCCCGCGCCAGGGCACCGCGGAGACCGTCGAGAAGATCGACTCCGCTGCCGTACGCGCCTTCTACGAGAAGCACGTCCGCCCCGCCACGGCCACCGCCGTGATCGTCGGCGATCTCACCGGAGTCGACCTCGACGCGCTCCTGGGCGACACCCTGGGCGCCTGGACGGGGTCCGCTGCCCAGCCGCGGCCGGTGCCGCCGGTGACCGCCGACGACACCGGACGGGTCGTCGTCGTGGACCGCCCCGGCGCCGTCCAGACGCAGCTGCTGATCGGCCGCATCGGCGCCGACCGGCACGCGCGCGTGTGGCCCGCGCAGGTGCTCGGCACGTACTGCCTGGGCGGCACCCTCACCTCCCGGCTGGACCGCGTCCTGCGCGAGGAGAAGGGCTACACCTACGGCGTGCGCGCCTTCGGCCAGGTCCTCAGGTCCGCGCCGGACGGTTCGGGCGCCGCGATGCTCGCCATCAGCGGCTCGGTCGACACCCCCAACACCGGTCCCGCGCTGGAGGACCTGTGGAAGGTGCTGCGCACCCTCGCCGAGGGCGGTCTGACCGACGCCGAGCGGGACGTCGCCGTGCAGAACCTCGTCGGAGTGGCGCCCCTGAAGTACGAGACGGCCGCCGCCGTGGCGGGCACGCTGGCCGACCAGGTCGAGCAGCACCTGCCGGACGACTACCAGGCCACGCTGTACCAGCAGCTCGCCGCGACCGGCACCGTGGAGGCCACGGCGGCGGTCGTGAGCGCCTTCCCGGTGGACCGCCTGGTGACGGTCCTCGTCGGCGACGCGGCCGCGATCAAGGCGCCGGTCGAGGCCCTCGGCATCGGTGAGGTGAAGGTCGTCCCCGCGGAGTAGGAACGCGGACCGGCGGCCGTGAGGCCGCGCGCGGGAGCCCTGGTGGACGGATGTGCCACCAGGGCTCCTCGATGTCCGAATTGAGGGAGAGGCTGCCTGTCTGCCCTGTGGCATGCGCTACAAAAGCCGCGTTCTGTTTGGGTATTGAAGGCCGCCGCGTCTAGTTTCGACCGGGCTGTTCGTCAGGCAGTGCGCCGCGTCCGCGGCACCGGACAGTCATCGCCGAGTCCCCCCACGGCGCGAGCCAGGGGAGCCGGGGACCCAACCAGACAGTCCCTGGGGTGAATCGGACGCCCGCGCGAGCCGCGAGGGGGTCCGTAGGAGACCTTCCTGCTCCGAACCCGTCAGCTAACCCGGTAGGCGAGAGGGAAGGAAAGGACCGCTCAACTTCATGGCGTCCACTTGCGCCACCGGGAAGCACCGTCGTCCCAGCAGGATGAAGCGCACCACCGCCCGCGCGGCGGGCATCGCCGCGCTCACCACCACCGGCGTCATCGGCACCGTCGCCTCCGGCCCCGCCCTCGCCGCGGAGAAGGCCGTCGAGCAGACCGGCCTCATCCCGGTCGTCACCATCGGCGACACGGTCGCCGAGCGGATCGACGACCAGGCCGCCGCGCAGAAGCAGGCCGCCGTGGCGGAGGCCGCGCGCAAGGAGGCCGCCGCCCGGGCCGCGGCCAAGGTCGAGGCGGAGCGCGAGGCCCGGGTCCGCGCCGCCCGCGCGGCCGAGCGCGAGCGCCTGAACGCCTTCGTCTCGCCGATCAGCGGCTCCTACGTCTCCACCGGCTACCGGTCCGGCGGCTCGCTGTGGTCCTCCGGCAGCCACACCGGCATCGACTTCCACGCCGCCAGCGGTACCCCCGTGCACGCGGTGGGCCTCGGCACCGTCGTCGAGGCCGGCTGGGGCGGCGCCTACGGCAACCAGGTCGTGATCCGGATGAACGACGGCACGTACACCCAGTACGGCCACCTGTCGTCCATCAGCGTCTCGGTGGGCCAGAAGGTGGCCCCGGGGCAGCGCATCGGCCTGTCCGGCGCCACCGGCAACGTCACCGGCCCGCATCTGCACTTCGAGGCCCGCACCGGCGTGGAGTACGGCTCGGACATCGATCCGGTCGCCTACCTCCGCAAGCACGGCGTGAACATCTGACGACGTACGGCGACAGATCGTACGGCCCCGGCCCGCACGGCCGGGGCTTTCGTCGTTTCCGGGACCGTACTGTCCAAAAAATATCCCTGGATTCCGACCCGCCATCGGAAATTCCCGCTGATTGCAATAGAGTCACGGAAGGCGCGTCAATCGTCGACGTTTCACGGGGATTAAGGCGGAGGTCCGTCATGCGTATTCCGGCGCACTCGGTGTGCACGGCCATCCGGGACGACATCGTCGCGGGTGTCTACGAGCGCGGCAGCCGCCTCACCGAGGAACTCCTCGCGCGCCGCTACGGTGTCTCGCGCGTCCCCGTCCGGGAGGCGCTGCGCACGCTGGAGGCGGAGGGTTTCGTCGTGACGCGGCGGCACGCGGGCGCGTGCGTCGCCGAACCGACCGAGCAGGAGGCCGCCGACCTGCTGGAGATGCGCATGCTCCTGGAGCCGCTCGGCGCCGCCCGGGCCGCCCAGCGGCGCACCGAGGCCCATCTCAAGGTGCTGCGCGGCCTCGTCCGGCTGGGCCAGGAACGCGCCAGGCGCGGCAGCAGCGAGGATCTGCGCTCCCTGGGGGGCTGGTTCCACGAGACCCTCGCCCAGGCCTCCGGCAGCCACGCCCTGACCTCGACGCTCACCCAGCTGCGCCACAAGATCTCCTGGATGTACACGGTCGACGCGTCGGCCACCCCGGTGGAGTCCTGGGCGGAACACGGCGCGATCGTGGACGCGGTGGCGCGCGGCGACGGGGAACGCGCGCGGGCGGTGACGGCGCTGCACACCGAGCGCGCGACCTCCGCGCACCGGCTGCGCTTTCCGGGCGGTGACCGCCGGGACCGTGTGAGGACTTCGCAACACGTCGTCAACATGTCCGGCCTCCGGCATTAACACGAGGGCCGTATACAAAGAAGGTAATTCGGCGGAGAGGTATTTCCGCTGCCTTTTTCCGGCGCGCCCCCACATTTACGGTGGTGTGCCCTTCGCGTGCCCGTCGCATGCTCTTCGCGCGCCCTTCCCGGGGCCTGCGGAATATCCGTCACGCGCGGCCGGTGATTTCCGCCGGGCCCGCCGGGTCCCGGAAACGGCGGAGCCGCGCCGCCCGGACCGGGCGACACGGCTCCTGCCCGCTGCGGGTGGCAGCCGGCTCAGACGGTCTCGGGAAGCTCCTCGAGCCCCTCGGCGACCAGCTTCGCCAGACGGTCGAGGGCGACGTCCGCACCCTCGGCCTCGGAGGCGAGGACGATCTCCTCGCCGCCCTGGGCGCCCAGGCCGAGAACGGCCAGCATGGAGGCCGCGTTGACGGGGTTGCCGTCGGCCTTGGCGATCGTCACCGGGATGCCTGCGGCCGTGGCGGCCCGGACGAAGATGGAAGCGGGGCGGGCGTGAAGGCCCTCGGCCCAGCCGACGTTGACGCGGCGCTCAGCCATGTGATGCTGCCCTTCGGTGTTCAGGTTGTCTAGACCAGTGTTCCACACGTGAAGCGTGGGAGGAGAGGGCCGTGCGGCCCCCTCCCGGCGTGGTCGTCGGATCGCGGCCTCGATCCGACATCCGTCCTCCACAGACTGCCCCGCGCCGTTGTCGTACGCGAGCCGTACTCTGGGCCCCATGCAGAGCGCGTCGGACCGCCACGAGTACCCCGCCCACTGGGAAGCCGACGTGGTGCTGCGCGACGGCGGCACCGCGCGCATCCGCCCCATCACCGTCGATGACGCCGAGCGCCTGGTCAGCTTCTACGAGCAGGTGTCGGACGAGTCGAAGTACTACCGCTTCTTCGCGCCCTACCCGCGACTGTCCGCCAAGGACGTCCACCGCTTCACGCACCACGACTTTGTGGACAGGGTGGGACTCGCGGCCACGGTAGGCGGCGAGTTCATCGCCACCGTACGCTATGACCGCATTGGTGCCGACGGGACGGCCGCCTCGGCGCCGGCCGACGAGGCCGAGGTCGCGTTCCTCGTGCAGGACGCCCACCAGGGCCGCGGTGTCGCCTCCGCCCTCCTCGAACACATCGCGGCCGTCGCGCGCGAGCGAGGCATCCGACGCTTCGCCGCCGAGGTGCTCCCGGCCAACACCAAGATGATCAAGGTGTTCACGGACGCCGGCTACACCCAGAAGCGCAGCTTCGAGGACGGCGTCGTGCACCTGGAGTTCGGCCTCGAACCCACCGAGCGCTCCCTCGCGGTGCAGCGCGCGCGGGAACAGCGCGCCGAGGCCCGCTCCGTACGGCGGCTGCTGGTGCCCGGCTCGGTCGCCGTCATCGGCACCGGCCGCACCCCCGGCGGCGTCGGCCGCAGCGTCCTCGGCAACCTCCGGGAGGCCGGCTTCACCGGCGACCTGTACGCCGTGAACAAGGCCTTCCCCGAAGATCTCAAGGAACTCGACGGCGTGCCCGCCCACCGCTCGGTCCGCGAGATCGACGGGCACGTCGACCTCGCGGTCGTGGCCGTCCCGGCCGACCACGTGCCCGAAGCCGTCGCCGAGTGCGGCGAGCACGGCGTGCAGGGACTCGTCGTCCTGGCCGCCGGGTATGCCGAGAGCGGCCCCGACGGGCTGCAGCGCCAGCGCGAACTCGTGCGGCACGCGCGCGCGTACGGGATGCGGATCATCGGCCCCAACGCCTTCGGGGTCATCAACACCTCCCCACGGGTACGGCTGAACGCGTCACTGGCCCCGCAGATGCCGCGCCCCGGCCGGATCGGCCTGTTCGCCCAGTCCGGCGCCATCGGCGTGGCCCTGCTCTCCCGGCTGCACCGGCGCGGCGGAGGCGTCACCGGGATCACCGGCGTGTCGACGTTCGTCTCCTCCGGCAACCGTGCGGACGTGTCCGGCAACGACGTCCTCCAGTACTGGTACGACGACCCCGACACCGACGTCGCCCTGATGTACCTGGAGTCCATCGGCAACCCGCGCAAGTTCACCCGGCTCGCGCGGCGCACCGCCGCGGCCAAGCCGCTGGTGGTGGTCCAGGGCGCCGGCTCGGCCCCCCAGGGCCACGCCGTACGGGCCACGCGGCTGCCCCGCGCCACGGTGTCCGCCCTGCTCCGCCAGGCCGGGGTGATCCGCGTGGACACCATCACCGAACTGGTCGACGCGGGCCTGCTGCTGGCACGCCAGCCGCTGCCACGGGGACCGCGCGTGGCCATCCTCGGCAACTCGGAGTCGCTGGGGCTGCTCACGTACGACGCGTGCCTCTCCGAGGGCCTGCGCCCGCAGCCGCCGATGGACCTCACCACGGAGGCGTCGGCGGAGGACTTCCACGCCGCACTGGCGCACGCCCTGGCCGACGAGACGTGCGACGCGGTCGTGGTGACCGCGATCCCCGCCATCGGCGAGGCGTCCCCCGACGACGCGGAACTGGCGCAGGCGCTGCGCTCGGCCGCGGCCGCCGGTCCCGCCAAGCCGGTGCTCGTGGTGCACGTGGAGCTGGGCGGCCTCGCGGAGGCCCTGTCCGCCGCGACGAGCACCGCCCCACGCGCGCGTACGGCGACCCCGGCCACGGCGGCGGCCGGGACGACGATGACCGGGGCGACCGGACCCGGTTCGGCGACGGCCGCGTCGGCGACGCCGACCGGCACACCCCCCGCTCCCGCCGCCGTGTCCGGCGAACCCGCCGTGTCCGGCGAACCCGCCGAGCACTCCGAAGCCCCCGAGGGCGCCCACCTCATCCCCGCCTACCCCGCCGCGGAACGAGCGGTCCGTGCCCTCGCCGAGGCGGTGAAGTACGCGCAGTGGCGGCGCGAGGCCGCCGAACCCGGCAAGGTGCCCGAGCACGAGGACATCGACGAGAGGGGCGCCGCCGCGCTGATCGGCAGGCTTCTCGCGAGCGGACAGGGCCTCACCCTCGGCGCCGACGAGACCTGCGAGCTGCTCGGCCGGTACGGCGTCCCGGTCCGCCGGGCCACCCCCGCACCCACCCCCGACGAGGCCGCACGGGCCGCCGGCGCCCTCGGCTACCCCGTCGCCCTCAAAGCCACCGCACCCCACCTGCGCCACCGCGCCGACCTGGGCGGCGTCCGCCTCGACCTCGCCGACGAGGAGCAACTGCGCCGGGCGTACGCCGAGTTGACCGAGCTGTTCGGGGCTCCGCAGCAGCTGCGCCCGGTGGTCCAGGCGATGGCTCCGCGCGGGGTGGACACCGTCGTCCGGGCGGTCATCGACCCGGCGGCCGGAGCCGTCCTGTCGTTCGGACTCGCCGGCGCCGCCTCGCAGCTGCTCGGCGACATGGCGCACCGCCTGGTCCCGGTCACCGACCGGGACGCCACCTCCCTGGTCCGGTCGATCCGGACGGCACCCCTGCTGTTCGGCTGGCGGGGTTCGACGCCCGTCGACACCCCCGCGCTGGAGGAGCTGCTGCTGAGGGTGTCCCGCCTGGTCGACGACCACCCGGAGGTCGTCGCGGTGACGCTGGAGCCGGTCGTCGTCGCCCCGCACGGCCTGAGCGTTCTCGGCGCCTCCGTCCGCCTCGCGCCCCCGCCCGCCCGCGACGACCTCGGCCCGCGGACACTCCCCGTCTACTGAGACGGCCGTGACCGGTCCCTCGCAGTCAGTGGGTCCCCGTAGGATGGAGGGCATGGCCAAGACCAGTACGACGACCCAGGGGCTGCGTGCGGCGATCGAGCGCAGCGGCTACTACCCGGCCCTCGTGGCCGAGGCGGTGGAGGCCGCCGTGGGCGGCGAGCCCATCCGGTCGTACCTGGTCCACCAGGAAACCACGTTCGACCAGAACGAAGTCCGCCGGCACGTGACCGTGCTGGTCCTCACCGACAACCGCTTCATCGTCAGCCACACCGACGAGCAGGCAGCCGACTCCACCTCCCCGACGCCGTACGCCACCACGTCCACCGAGTCCGTGAAGCTCGGCCGGATCTCGTCGGTCGTGCTGAGCCGTGTGGTCGCCAACCCGGAGTCGTACACGCCGGGCAGTCTGCCGCGCGAGGTCGTGCTGACGATCGGCTGGGGTGCGGTCTCCCGCATCGACCTCGAGCCCGCCGCCTGCGGCGACCCGAACTGCGACGCCGATCACGGCTACACCGGAAGCTCGACGGCGGACGACCTCAGCCTGCGCGTCAGCGAGGCCGGGGACGGCCCGGAGACGGTGCGCCAGACCCTCGTCTTCGCGCAGTCCCTCTCCGAGGCGACCGCGGACCAGACCGCGTAATGGCCCAGCCCGCCGTCTGGGACGACCCGGAACCCCTCGCCGTCTCCTCCGCACCCGTCCCCCAGTACGGCTCCGGCTCCCTCGCCGACCTGCTGCCCACGCTGGCCGCCGGCATGGGCGTCCCGGGCACGACCGCGGCCATCGCGGAACTCACCCCGGCCGACCGCAACTGCGTCTTCCTGATCGACGGCCTCGGCTGGGAGCAGCTCAAGACCCACCGTGACGAGGCGCCCTACCTGCACAGCCTCCTCGCTGGCTCGCGCGGCGGCACCGGGCGCCCGCTCACCGCCGGCTACCCGGCGACCACCGCGACGTCGCTCGCCTCCGTCGGCACCGGCCTCCCGCCGGGCGCGCACGGCCTGCCCGGGTACACCGTCCGCGACCCGGCCACCGGCGAGCTGATGAACCAGCTCCGCTGGCAGCCGTGGACCCCGCCGCACGCCTGGCAGCCGTACCCCACGGTCTTCCAGCTGGCCGACGCGGCCGGCGTGCACACCGCACAGGTGTCCTCGCCCCACTTCCAGAACACCCCGCTCACCAAGGTCGCCCTCAGCGGCGGCACGTTCCACGGGCGCCTCACCGGCGAGGAGCGCATGGACTTCGCGGCCGAGCAGCTCGCGGCCGGCGACCGGTCCCTGGTCTACACGTACTACGCCGAACTCGACGGCGCCGGCCACCGCTACGGCGTCGCGTCCGACACCTGGCGCGGCCAGCTCATGTACGTCGACCGCCTCGTGCAGCGCCTCGCCGAGCAGCTCCCGCCGCGCAGCGCGCTCTACGTCACCGCGGACCACGGCATGGTCGACGTGCCCTTCGACGAGGACCACCGCATCGACTTCGACGCGGACTGGGAGCTGCGCGCCGGGGTCGCCCTGCTGGGCGGCGAGGGCCGCGCCCGCCATGTCTACGCCGTGCCGGGCGCCGAGGACGACGTCCTGACCTGCTGGCGCGAGGTGCTCGGCGAGCAGTTCTGGGTGGCCTCGCGGGACGAGGCGATCGCCGCGGGATGGTTCGGCCCGCACATCGACGAGCGGGTGTACGCCCGCCTCGGCGACGTGATCGCGGCCGCCCGGGACGACGTCCTGCTCATCGCCTCGGAGCGCGAACCGAAGGAGTCGGCCATGGTCGGCAACCACGGCTCCATGACCCCGGCCGAGCAGTTCGTCCCGCTGCTCGAAGTACGCTCCTGACGACCGTCGCCCCGACCACGCCACCGACATCCCACCGAAAGGTGCTCGACTCCCCATGCCCGAGCTGGTGTTCTTCTCCGGAACCATGGACTGCGGGAAGTCCACGCTGGCTCTCCAGATAGAGCACAACCGCTCCGCGCGCGGACTCCAGGGCATCATCTTCACCCGCGACGACCGCGCGGGTGAGGGCAAACTCTCCTCCCGCCTCGGACTGGTCACCGACGCGGTGGAGGTCGAGGACGGCCAGGACCTGTACGGCTACCTCGTCGACCACCTCTCGCACGGCGGCCGCGCCGACTACGTGATCGCGGACGAGGCGCAGTTCCTCGCGGAGGAGCAGATAGACCAGCTCGCGCGCGTGGTCGACGACCTGGAGATCGACGTCTACGCCTTCGGCATCACGACCGACTTCCGCTCCAAGCTGTTCCCCGGCTCCCAGCGGCTCGTCGAGCTGGCCGACCGCGTGGAGGTCCTTCAGGTCGAGGCCCTGTGCTGGTGCGGCGCCCGCGCCACGCACAACGCCCGCACGGTCGGCGGGGTGATGGTCGTCGAGGGCGCGCAGGTCGTGATCGGCGACGTGGACCAGGCGGACACCGTCGGCTACGAGGTCCTGTGCCGGCGCCACCACCGCCGCCGCATGACGGCCGCGTCGGCCCGCGCGGCGGTCCTGTCCCCGGACGTGCTGCCGGTCAACTCCGGCTGACCGCGCACCCGCGGTCGCCGTCAGGCCGACGGGCGGGCGTCGCCCTACGGCTTACGGGCCAGTCCGGCGGCGATGAGGCGTTCCCAGACGGTGAGTTCCCGTTCGCCCTCGCCGCCCCACGGACCGTCGATCACCTCGGGCCGCCAGCGGGACGCGGGGACTATGCCGGGGGCGAGGATCTCCAGGCCGTCCAGGAGGGCCTCGATCTCCTTGTCGGTGCGCCACCGCCCGCGGCCGAACGTCTGCTGGAGGACCCGCTCGGCCTCCTCCGTCTCGGGGTTGTTGCCGGAACGGAAGTGGCTGACGAAGAAGTAGCTGCCGGAGGGCACCCGGTCGCGCCAGTAGCGGACGATCCCGGCCGGGTCCTCCTCGTCGTTGACGTGGTGGAGGATGGCGCTGAACATCACGGCGACGGGCCGGTCGAAGTCGATCAGCTCCACGGTCTCCGGGTGCGTGCGTATGGCCTCCGGGTCGCGCACGTCGGCCGGGACCACCCGGGTCCGGTCGTTCTCCTCCAGCAGGGCGCGCCCGTGGACCAGCACCTGGGGGTCGATGTCGACGTACACGACGCGGGACTCCGGGGCGTGCCGCTGCGCGACCTGGTGGACGTTGTCCGCGGTCGGAAGACCACTCCCGAGATCGATGAACTGCCGTACGCCGGTGGTCGTCGCGATCTCCCGGACCGCCCGGGTCAGAGCCGCGCGGTTGGCGAAGGCGATCGCCAGCGAACCGGGCAGATCACGCTTGAACACGTCGCCGACCTGTCGGTCCACGGCGTAGTTGTCCTTGCCGCCGAGCAGGTAGTCGTAGACGCGGGCGATGCTCGGCCTGGTGGGGTCGATCGGGGAGCCTTCATCCTTCATACGGGCCATCTTCTCCCGTGACTCCGACCGCCGACCACGGTTTCGGGAGCGTCGACCGGGGCGATCCCACGGTTCGTCAGGCCCCGAGGGACCGAAGGCGAGAGCCCTGCCGTCCCACGGGAACCGGCACAAGGAGCGCGGAATCTCTCGGCAGAGCCTTTGCCGGCACGTCTCAGCGGCACGGCGAAGCACGGCCTGACGGAGCCCGGACGTTCGTCTGTGAGGGGAGGAGGGAACCACGGGGGCCGCACCGTGGACCCGGCGGCCGTCACTTACGGGACGTCGGTCCGGGAGGCGTCGTCCTGGCCGGTCGCCAGTGCGGCCGGCAGCGGCAGCCCGTACTTGTCGCACAGGAACCGGGTCTGGCAGTAGCGCTGGGCCTCGGCGGCCACCCTGCCGAGGACCGCGGAGTTCATGCCGGCACCGATGAGGACACCCACGAACGGCACGACCTTGGCGACGTTCTTGACGGGAACCCTGGAGCCGGCCGGGCCCAGTTGCTTCATCAACTTCTCGAGGGCGGCCAGGAGGCGGTGGTCGTTGCGGAGCTTCTGTGACCAGTTCACGCGCCCCTTGACCGCGTCCGCCGCCCGCGCGACATCACGCAACGGCTTGGCCTTGGCCGCCTGTGCCATGAAGGACTGCTGGACCAGGCGTTGGATGAAGTCCTGCTCCTCGGGGTCCTTCGCGTCGTAGCCGTAGGAGTACGCGATGCGCGCTGCTATCGACGTGCTCAGGACCTGGACGACCAGGATGTCCGCCGTCATCGCGGTGAAGATACCGGCGACGGGGACCATGGCCAGCAGGCCCATGGCACCGCCTTCGGCCGCGCCGACGGCCCGCCACGTGAGGGTGTTGCGGGTCAGCAGGCGATCGCAGACCTTGAGGTCCTGCTCCCGCAGTTCGGTGAAACTGTCGATGTCGAGACCCTGCTTGCGGGCGATCTCCTCGACGTTCTTCGGGTCGTTGAGATCCGTGGCCTTGTCGTTGACCAGCTCGAGCAACGCCGCCGCACTTGCGAGCGCCGGCCGCAGGGCCGTGTCGGCGACCGCGTCGCCCGCGCGACGGACCGGTTCCGCGACCGCGTCCGGCACGGCGTTCCTGACGCGTCGCGCGGCGTTTCCCGTGACCTCACCGGTGCGACTGAGCGCACTGCTCGCCCAGTTCGGCAGACTGCGGCGGTCGTTGCGGCGCTGCCAGTGTTCGTTGAGCGCGTCCCACACCTGCCTCTCGTACTCGCTCATCGGGGGCGTGCCGTCGACGAGCGGGTCGGCGTAAGTGGTCACTGAGGTTCTCCATTTCGACGGTGATCGCTGGGCCCACGGTGTCCTGCGGGCCGACACGGCGGTGAAGCACATCGTCCAGTGGCAGGTTCTGAAGAGGTGGGGATGCACGGGAAAGATACGGAAAAGTCATCTCGAGTCGTTCGGCCGTTCAGTCGCCGAGGGTGAACGCGAGGCCGCCCGCGCGCAGTTCGTCCTCGGTCTGGGTGAGACCGCCGCGGTGGGAGACCTCGACCGTGTAGAACTTCGAGCCCGGCGTGATGTCGTCGACCGTGAAGGGGAACTCGCAGCCCAGATCGGTCTTCTGACCGATGCCCAGACTGCCCTTGGCGACGAGGGTCCCGGCGGCGTCGGTGACGCTGACCTGGGCCCCGAAGTCGATGTCGGAGTAGCCGTCCGTTCCGGTGCACAGGTCGCCGGAGTCGAGCCCCGCGCCGATCCCGGTGACGGTGAGCGTCCCGTCGGTGCCGAACGTCTCTTCCGAGCCGTCGGCCAACGACACCCCCGCCCAGCAGGCGCCCACCACGGCGGCTCCGAGTCCGGCGCCGATCGCGAGGACGGCGCCGCGCGACAGCCGCGACCAGCGGGAGGCGGACGCGGCCGGCGGGTGGTCGGGCAGGGCGGGGAACGGCTCGGCGAGCGCGGGCGCCGGCTCCTCGGCCGTTTCCTGGCCCGTCCCGGGAGCCGTGGCCGGGGGAGGGGTGTGCGGCTGCTGCTCGGGGGAGGACATCGCGGAACTACCTCTCGGTATCGAGGTGCGGAGGCGTGGAGGAACGGAGATGTGACGGACGGAGGGCGCGGCGAGCGGATACGGGGCTCAGCCCCGGCCCCGCCGGTACTCGGCCAGCGCCCCGTTCGCCCAGAGCGGGACCAGCCGGGGTATCTCGGCCGCCGGCACCCTGCCGCGCAGGGAGCGCAGGCCGAGCTTGGCCAGGGAGTCGGCGGCCTCGTTGAGCGGGTTGCCGACGTGGGCCTTCTCGTGGACGAAGGTCAAGCCGGGCGTGTACTCGGCGTACATCTGCAGCTTGACGAGGCTGGGCGTGCGGCCCTGCGAGCGCAGCCGGGTCCCGTAGCCGTCCGGCATCCGGTAGCCGCCGCCCTGCCACTCGTGCAGGAGGTCCAGGGCGTCGAGGTTGTCGACGCGCACCTCGACGGGCCGTCTGGGGTGCGCCGTGAGGATCCGCCTCAGTCCCCAGTACACGGCCCGGAGTTCGGTGACGACGACGCGGACGCGGGGCGTGGTGAGGTACTGCGGGTAGGCGTGGGCGCGCAGTCCGGTCTCGCCGGTGGTGGCGAGGTAGCCGGTGCCGACCTTGTCGCCGGCGACGGAGGCGTCCGTGGCGAGGACGACCGGCGTCCGGGCGGCGGCCTTGACCGCGCCGTCGAAGTGGACTTGCCGGGGACCCCGGAGAGCGGGGCGGGGCGCGTGGGCGAGCGGGGAACGGCGGCCCATCGACGGACCCTCCTGTTCACATCGAACGGGTGGCGGAAGAGGGGGGGGGAGGGGCGGGCGGTCCGTTCTCGGCGGACCGCCCGCCCCGGGTCCGCCGCGTCCCCCCACGAGCGCGGCGGCGGCGTGTGCGGCGGCCGGTCAGCCGACCTTGGTCCACTCCTGGCAGCCGTTGGTCTCGAAGTACTCGCCCTTGTTGACCGTCACCCGGCCCTGACCCTGGAGGTTCGCGTTGGCGATGATGGCGTCGAACTCCCCGGAGGCGTTCTTGGTGCGCGCCCAGTAGCAGTTCTCGATGACGCTGCCCTTGTCGGGTCCGGCGGTCTTGTAGGTGCCGGCCTGCATGTCCTCGCCGACGAGGTACTGGCCGTCGCCCTCGACCGTGGTGGGCGCTCCGGGCTTCTTGGCGGGCTTCGGCGTGACCGTGACCTTCTCGGTGACCGTGACGGCCGGCTCCGGTTCGCCGGCCTCGGCGGGCACGGCCGCGGCCGCGGTCTCGGTGACGGTGACGGCCGGGGCGGGAGCGGCGGAGTCGTCCTTGCCGCCGGACTCCCCGTCCCCGCCGATGCCCGCGCCGATCACGAGGGCGACGAGCGCGGTCGCTCCGTGGGTGAGCCAGGCCTTGCGGCGCGAGGGCTTCGGCCCCGCGGGCATGCCCGCCGGAGGCTGCCCGGCCCCGGCCGGCGGGACCGGCATCGGCGGTACGGCGCCCCAGCTCGGCGCGTTCCCGGAGCCGGCGGGCTGCGGGGTGCTGGGCGGGGTCGAGGGCGGGTGGCTCATCGGGGTGGTCCTCCGGTTCGGCGTCGTGGCGCTTGCTGGTCACAAGGTGCCCGCCGTTCCGGTGATGCGGTGAGGAGATCGCTGATAACCCGTATTATCAGATGGATTTCTGTCCGTCTTCCGGCCTCGCTATAGATTGCTGACGTCCGCCCCACGGAAGAGGGGTGGACAGCGAGTCGAGGAAGCCGGCCTCGGTGACCCGGGGGAGAGGGGGGACACGTCCGATGACGACGCACACGACCGCGAAGACGCCCTCCGTCATCCTGCCCGAATCCCCGGCCTGGCGGATCACGTACGCCGAGATCGCCGCCCTCGCCCAGGTCAAGCGCCCGGTCCCCACCACCTGGGCCCGCCGCCACCCCGACTTCCCCGCGCCCGTCGCCCACGAGGACGGACGTCCCCTGTTCGACGCCCGCGCGGTCGTCGACTGGCTCGCCTCCACCGGCCGCGGCAACACCGACTCCCGCCGGCTCCGCGCCGAGCTCGCCCTGCACACCCTGGCCGCCTGGCGCACCCCGGTCCTGTCCGCGTCCGTCCTGCTCGGCGCGCTGACCTCCCTAGTCTGCCTGCACCAGCAGCTCGACGCCCCCGTCGCCGACGGCCGCCCCTGGCGCACGCTCCTGGAGCGGGCCGCCGACCTCGACCCCGACGACCGCTTCCTCCTCGCCGAACTGCGGGCCCTGCCCGATCCCGACCGCACCGGCCCGGCCCTCGCCCACCTCGCCGACGAACTGATCGACGCCGCCTACAACCCCGCCGAGGCCTTCGACTGGATCCTCCAGGCCCGCCACCGCCTCGGCTCCCACGACCCGGCCACCGACGGGCCCACTCCGGCCGTGGTCCGCGCCCTCGCCGCGCTCTCCGGTGTCGACACCCTCGACGAGGGCGCGGTGATCGCCGTCCCGCACGCCTGCTCCGGTGACCTCCCGGCAGCCCTCCACGACCGCGCCGCCGAGGACTCCGGCCACGTCTACCTCGCCGCCGACCCCGACCCGGCCCGGGTGCGCCTGGTCCGCCGGCGGATGCTGGTGCGCGGGGTGTACGAGTTCCGCCTCGACGTCGTCGAGGGCGAGGAACTGACCGCCGACGAGTGGGGCTACCCGCACCTCCTCGTCTGCGCGCTGCCATACGAGGCCGCCGAGACCCGCGACGCGAAGACGGTCCTGGACCAGGTCGCCGCCCTCACCGACTACCTCGACACCGGAGCCACCGCCGTCGTCCTCGGCCCCGCCGACGTCCTCACCGGCCCCCTCGCCCGGCACGGCGACGCCGACCGCCTGCGCCGCTCCTTCCTCAAGCCCGGTTTACTCAAGGCGGCGATCAGCCTCCCCGACGGCGCCTACGCCTACCGCCCCGGCTACCGCACGGCGGTCTGGGTCCTCGCCCGCGTCCCCGAGGAGCAGCGCACGGGTCTCGTTCTCCTCGCGGACTACTCCGCCAGGCCGCTGACCGAGCCCGTCCTCGACGCGCTCGCCGAGGACATCGCCATCTGGCGTGCCTCGGGATGGACCTCCGACCGGCGTCACGAACCGCGCCACGCCGCCATCGTCCACGGCACCGACCTGGACGGCAGTCCCGGTGCCGCGTTCACCCCGCAGCACCGCACGCCCGCGTCCCGGCACCTGCGGACGGTGGTGGAACGTCCGGCGGTCATCGCGGACCTGGAACGTCGCCTGGGCGAGCTCCACGAACGTGCGCGTGCCGGCGAACTCCGGCTGCACGCCCAGGCGGAACTGCGCCCGGAGAACCAGCCGGTACGCCGTACGTCCGTCGGCCGCCTCCTGCGCGCCCGCCGCCTGCGCCGCCGCCCCGGCCACCGCTTCGCCCCCGAACACCTCACCCCCGAGGGCCACTACACGGTCCTCACCCCCGAGGAGATCCTCGGCACCGCCCGCGTCGGCGGCCGCCGCATCGACCGGGGCATCCTCCTCACGGCCTACGAGCACGCCCAGTTCACCGAACCCGGGGACCTCGTCGTCACCGCCCACCCGCACTTCGGCGTGTACGTCGACACGGAGGGCGTCTCGCTGGTCGCGGCCCCGGCTCGCATCCTGCGCGTGCATCCCGACGCGGACCCGCCGGTACGACCCCGGGTGCTGGCGGCGCTGCTGCGGGCGGCGGCGGGGGAGCACGCCCGCACCAGCGGCGCCGTGCGCGCCTCCCGCCGCATCGAGGACCTGGTGATTCCCGACCTGAGCAGCGCCGAGGCCGACCTGTACGAGGCCGTCCTCACCGAGATCGAGTCCCGGGCGGCGCTGCTGCGCGAGCAGAGCGCCGCGCTCGACGACCTGACCCGCGTGATGGCGGCCGGCATGGCCGACGGCACGCTCACCATCCAGCCACTTCCGCACACCGACGCCCACTGAAACCGAAGGAGACGGCCACCTGATGGCTGCAAGCAAAGGCAAGCCCGCCGACCAGGCGGAGCTGTTCAGCGCCTCCACCGCCAAGGAGATCCAGGACATCCTCTGGAAGGCGGCCGACAAGCTGCGCGGCTCCATCGACGCCGCCCAGTACAAGGAGTTCGTCCTCGGCCTGATCTTCCTGAAGTACGTCTCCGACGCCTTCGAGGAGCGCCGCAACGAGCTCGCCAAGGAACTCGCCGAGGACGGCATCTCCGAGGAGCAGATCGCCGACTTCCTGGAGGACCGCGACGAGTACACCGGCGCCCACGTCTTCTGGGTCCCGGAGACCGCCCGCTGGTCCTGGATCGCCGCCAACGCCAAGGCCCAGGGCGTCGGCAAGCTTTTGGACGAGGCGATGGACGCCATTATGCGGGAGAACGCCGCCCTCACCGGCGTCCTCCCCAAGATCTTCAACCAGGACCGCGTCGACCAGAAGCGCCTCGGTGAACTCGTCGACCTCATCAGCGACGCGCGCTTCGGCGGCAGCGGGGACAAGCCGGCCCAGGACCTGCTCGGTGAGGTCTACGAGTACTTCCTCGGCAACTTCGCGCGGGCGGAGGGCAAGCGGGGCGGCGAGTTCTACACGCCGAGCTCCGTCGTCCGGCTCATCGTGGAAATCCTGGAGCCGTACGAGGGGCGGGTGTACGACCCGGCGTGTGGGTCGGGCGGCATGTTCGTGCAGGCGGCCAAGTTCATCGAGGCGCACCGGGGGCGCGGCCACAAGACCGACATCTCCGTCTACGGTCAGGAGCTCAACGAGCGCACCTGGCGCCTGGGCAAGATGAACCTCGCCATCCACGGCATCGACGGCAACCTCGCCGCCCGCTGGGGCGACACCTTCGCCGACGACAAGCACCCGGACCTCAAGGCCGACTTCGTGATGGCCAACCCGCCCTTCAACATCAAGGACTGGGCGCGGGACGAGACCGATCCGCGTTGGAAGTACGGGGTTCCGCCGAAGAACAACGCCAACTATGCGTGGCTCCAGCACATGATCTCCAAGCTGGGGGAGAGGGGAACGGCGGGCATCGTCCTGGCGAACGGCTCGATGAGCTCCCAGTCCAGTGGCGAGGGCGAGATCAGGCGGGCCCTGATCGAAGCCGATCTGGTGGCGTGCATGGTGGCGTTGCCTTCGCAGCTTTTCCGGACGACGCAGATCCCGGCATGCCTTTGGTTCCTGTCCAAGGACAAGTCGCCGCAGGGGGCGCGGCGGTTGGATGACCGGCGGGGCGAGATCTTGTTCATCGACGCTCGGACGATGGGCGAGATGGCCGACCGTACGGAACGCATTTTCGCAGAGGCCGACCTTGGGAAGATTGCCGACGCTTATCACGCGTGGCGCGGTACGGCGTCGGCGCGCGAGGCGGGGCTGACCTACAAGGACGTGCCGGGCTTCTGCTACTCGGCCGACTTGGAGAAGGTGCGGGAGCACGGGTATGTGCTGACGCCGGGCCGGTACGTGGGGGCCGTGGAGGCGGAGGAAGAGGACGCGGAGGCTGTCGCTGAGCGGATCAGCAAGCTGACTGAGGAGCTGTACGAGTTGTTCGACAAGTCGGCAGAACTGGAGAAGATGGTGCGCGAGCAGTTGGAGGACGTCCGATGACGGTTCTGACCCTTGCCGGCCTCTGCGACCTGGTCGTGGACTGCAAAAACCGTACGCCGCCCGAGGCCACTCCCGGCGAAGAGATCGCGGGATTTGCCATTGGCACTCCTAATATCATTGACGGACGTATCCGGCTATCGGATGCCAAGCCGGTGAATGGTGAGACCTTTGCCACGTGGACAGCTCGCGCGGTGCCGAAAGTGGGAGACATCGTTCTCACCCGCGAGGCCCCCGTGGGGCGAGTCGGCCGTGTCGAAGATGGGATGCGCCTCTGTCTTGGGCAGCGGACTATGCTGCTACGGCCGAACGAGCAGCGTTCCGACTCCCGTTTTCTCCACTACTTCCTCTTGAGTCCCGCCGTTCAAGAACTCCTGCACTCTCAAGCCTCGGGGTCGACCGTGGCCCACTTGCGTGTAGCCCAGGTGCGCGACCTGCGCATTCCACTGGTACCGGACGTCGTAGAACAGCGGCGAATCGGCTCTGTGCTGGGAGCACTGGACGACAAGATTGCCGTCAACGAGCGCATCGCGACCACGGCCCTGGAGTTGTGCTCGGCTAAGTTCCGGCTTCTCCGTGGATCGGCCGATGAAGAGGTGACCGTAGGCGACCTGGCCGAACTCAAGTACGGGAAGTCTCTTCCCGCGGCACGCCGTATTGCGGGTGAGATTCCTGTTTTCGGCAGCGGGGGTATCAGCGGCTCTCATGACGAGCCCTTGGTGAAGGGGCCGGGAATCATCGTCGGCCGCAAGGGGACCGTCGGGTCCGTTTACTGGTCAGAGGTGGATTTCTTCCCCATCGACACCACCTTCTACGTGGAGTGTAAGAACGGCAGGGCGTCCTTGGAGTACCTATATTTCGCCCTGAGGAGCCTTGGGCTGGAGCACATGAACTCCGACTCCGCTGTGCCGGGCCTCAACCGGGACAGGGCTCAATCGCAGCTACTTCGGATTCCGGCAACGGACGCCATGCGGAACTTCACGACCGAGGTGCGCGACCTCTTCCGGCTGCAGCGCACCCGCGAGGAGGAGAACCGCGCCCTTGCCACCCTCCGTAACACTCTCCTCCCCCAACTCATGTCCGGCCGCCTCCGCGTCAAGGACGCCGAGAAGATTGTCGAGGACGCCACATGACGATGCCCTACGGTGGAACCGAGCCCCACGACAGAACCCACAGTCGCCCCACCGAAGCCGACTGGGAGCTGCTCGCCCTCGACGAGCTAGCCGAGTTGGCCTGGCAGTCGGCCTCCGGCAACGAGTTCGCGCCCGGCTCCGGGCACCGCAAGTCCTGGGACGACCTGATCCTCTACCCGGACCTCCAGGAGGCGATCGAGCGCCTGAACCCGGAGCTGCCTCCGGACGCCGTCCACGATGCCGTGACGACCGCTGCCACCCCCGGCTCCCAGGACACCTACGAGGAGAACCGGGCCGCCCACCGCCACCTCACCACCGGCATACGCTCGGTCACCTACACCGACTCCCACGGCGCCGAGCACAACCCCACCATCCGCCTCCTCGACCTGGACGACCCGGACGCGAACACCTACCGCGCCCTCAACCAGGTCACGGTGATCGACGGCGACAGGAACCGCCGCTTCGACGTCATCCTGTACGTCAACGGCCTGCCCCTCGCCGCCATCGAGCTGAAGCGCGCCGGCGACGAGGACGCGACGCTCCAGACCGCCCACGCCCAGGTGGCGCGGTACGTCCAGGAGTTCCCGACCGCCTTCCGCTACAACACGGTCGTCCTGCTCTCCGACGGCATCACCGCGAAGTACGGCACGCCGTTCACTCCGTACGAGCACTTCGCCCCGTGGAACACGGACGAGTTCGGCGCCCGCGTCGACCCGCTGACCGCCGACGGCTTCTCGGAGTCGGGGCAGAACCTGGCGCTGCACGGCCTGTTCACCCAGTCCCGCTTCCTCGAACTGGTCCACTCCTTCATCAACTTCGTCCCGTCCAAGCGGATGAAGCGGATCGCGAAGCCGCACCAGTACCACGCGGTCACCCGCGCCGCCGACGCCGTCCGCACGGCCTCGGCGAGCGACGGCAAGGCCGGCGTCGTCTGGCACACCCAGGGGTCGGGCAAGTCGGAGGAGATGGTCCTCACCACGACCATGGTGATGCGGGACCCGGCCCTGCTGAACCCCACCGTCGTGGTCGTCACCGACCGCACGGACCTCGACGACCAGCTCTACTCGACGTTCCAGGAGAGCGAGATCCTCCCGGAGACGCCGAAGCAGGTCGTCACCCGCGCCGAACTCCGGGAGGAGCTCGCGGCGAAGAGGACGGGAGGGATCCTCTTCACCACGCTCCAGAAGTTCGGCAGGACCAAGGAGGAGCGGGAGTCGGGCACCGACCACCCGATGCTCTCCGACCGCCGGAACATCGTCGTCATCGTCGACGAGGCGCACCGCAGCCACTACGACGACCTCAACGGCCTCGCCCGCCACCTGCGCGACGCGCTCCCGCACGCCACACTGCTCGCCTTCACCGGAACGCCGATCTCGGAGGCCGACCGCAACACCCGCGAGGTGTTCGGCGACTACATCGACGTCTACGACCTCAAGCGGGCCGCCGACGACGGCGCGACCGTGAAGGTTTACCACGAGAGCCGCGTGATTCAGCTCGTCCTGGACCGCGACGTCGACCCGACCACCATCGACGAGGAGGCCGACCGCATCACCGACGGCCTCGACGACACCGAGCGCCGCCGTGTCGAACAGGCCGTGGCGACGATGAACGCCATGTACGGCGCCCCGGCCCGGATACGGGACCTCGCGGCCGACCTGGTGGAGCACTGGGAGGCACGCCGGAAGCGGATGAAGCCGTTCGTCGGTGCCTCCGAGTCGGGCGGGGCGCCCGGCAAGGCGATGGTGGTGTGCGCGACCCGCGAGATCTGCGTCCGCGTCTACGACGCCCTACGCGAGCTGCGTCCCGAGTGGCACAGCGACGAGTTCGAGAAGGGCACGATGAAGATCGTCTTCTCGTCGAACTCCCGCAAGGACTCGGACGCCCTGCTCGACCACGCGCTGACCGACAGCCGCCGCAAGGCCGTCATCAACCGGGCCAAGAACCCCGACGACGAGCTGGAACTGCTCATCGTCAACAACATGCTGCTGACCGGCTTCGACGCCCCGCCGATCCACACCATGTACCTGGACCGGCCGCTCAAGGGCGCCAATCTGATGCAGGCCCTGGCTCGCGTCAACCGCCGCTTCCGCGGCAAGGAGGACGGCCTCCTCGTCGGCTACGCCCCGCTGACGGAGAACCTCCAGCGGGCCATCGCCGAGTACACCGAGGCCGACCAGCGCGACCGCACCCTCGGCCAGGACGTCGAGCGCGCGCTGGACGAGCTGCGCAACGAGTACGACATCCTCACCGGCATCCTGCGCGGCTTCGAGTGGGAACCCCTGCTCGACCGCCCCGGCCCCCGTGCCTTCGTCGACGCGGCCCTGAAGACCGCCAACCACCTGCGCGATCCCCGCACCAAGGGCAACAACCCCGACCTGCTCGACGACCCGCGCCAGACCCTGGGCCGCCGTTTCCGCGACCACGCCTACCGGCTGGAGCGCTTCTGGGCGCTGGCGGGCAGCTCGAAGGAGGTGGGGGAGCGGTTCGCGGACGCGCCGGCCTGGAAGCGGCACATCCAGTTCTTCGTCGAGGTCCGCGCCTACATGGCCAAGCTGGACGCCATGGAGCGCGAGGCACGCGGCCTCCCCGTGGCCCGCGACGTCGAGCTGTACCTCTCCCAGCTCACGTCGTCCGTGGTGGAGACGGGTGGAGTGACGGACCTGTTCGCCGAGGCCGGACTGGAGACCGCCGACCTCACCCACCTCACCGACGCACTCGTCGCCCAGCTCCAGCAGAGCGACACCCCGCACCTGGCGGCCGAGGCGCTGCGGAGGCTCGTCGAGCGGAAGATGCGCGAGGTCACCCGGCACAACATCGTCCGGCAGACGACGTTCTCCGAGCGCCTCCAGGACCTGATGGTGCGCTACATGCGCCAGCAGTACACCAGCGCCGAACTCATCGCCAAGCTGGTCGAGATGGCCAAGGACGTCATGGCCGACGCCAACCGGGGCGAGAAGTTCGACCCGCCCCTGAACTGGCGCGAACTCGCCTTCTACGACGCCGTCGCCGACCACGGTACGGCCCGTTCCCTGATGGGCGACGAGGTCCTGGCCGGCATCGCCCGCGAACTCGTCGCCGAGGTCCGCCGCCAGCTCAAGCCCGACTGGATCGCCCGTGAGTCCGTCCGCGCCCGCCTGCGCAGCACTATCAAGCGCCTCCTGGCCCGCAACAACTACCCGCCGGACCAGCAGAAGGAGGCCATCGACCTGGTCCTCCGCCAGATGGAACACTTCGCCAACGAGTGGTCCGTAAACGGTACGCCGAACGACTGAAGTGGTTCCAACGGACGTCTGATCTTGGGGGTTACTGTGAGTGAGCTAGCCGAGCTTGTTGCCAAACTGGAGCGGCAGGTGCGTGAGGCGGAGGAGGTGCGCCGGATCACCGAGCGTCTGTGGGACGCCTGCGAGGAACTGCTCGATGAGATTCGGCATATTTCTCCCTCCGTCTCTGAGCTCAGATGGGAGCTTGACGGGTACATCGCGGACTGCGACTACTCAGCTGTGCAGCGCTCGACGTACGAGATTCGCGGAGCCACTAACGGCGACAGGCTGCTGCCCGTACTTCGCCAGGCCCTCCTGCTCCGAGCGCTCCGAGACGGAGACGGCACAACGCTTCCGGATCCGGCGGAGATTGAGACGTTGCCGGAGTTGTCCGCCGAAGAGTCAGCGCATCCCACCCTCACCTGGGAAGAGCTGCTGCGTGACTCTCAACGGGAACTTGAAGAACGAGAGGCGTCCGCACGGCACATCTGGTGCGACGAAGATGACGAGGCCGACCTTGACGATGCCCTTCACGAAGCACGAACGGACGTCATCCGAGACCGGGCGACCCGCGCGGGGCGGCATCTCATGGAGTTGTGCGAGTACATCGCCGAGGAGCTCTGTCCCAGGCTCGTGACCAGCGCCGAGAACGGGAACATCAAGGAAGCGCTTGAGACGCTCGCGGCCGTGGACGCTGCCGGCAGGGAGGCGGAAGCGGCGTACGAGGTCTATGAAGTGGCGCTCTCTAAGCAGTACGAGAACAGTCCTTCCTCATTGGGCGCCGTGGGCGAACATCTCATGCTGTTCGAAAGCTGGCTCGGCACCCAGTAGGCCCCACCTAGGAGCAGGACAACAGGTACAAGGAGGGTCTTGCCGACCAGAGTTCCGGTCGGCAAGACCCTCACGACCGTACGAGCGTCAGATGCGCCGCTCCGACGAGGCCAACCCGACGAATCCCGCCCACGCGTCACGCGAGACTGTGAGCAGGGGACCGGCCTCAGCCTTCGAGTCCCGGACGTGCACAACCGCCGTAGCAGGGGCGACCTCTACACAATCACCGCCCTCGGTTCCGCTGTAGCTGCTCTTGAACCAAGCGAGGTCGGAGGCGACGGTCGAGGACTCAGCGTTGTTCATAGCGATCCCAGCAACCC
Source organism: Streptomyces sp. NPDC017202 (assembly GCF_044331705.1). NCBI lineage: Bacteria > Bacillati > Actinomycetota > Actinomycetes > Kitasatosporales > Streptomycetaceae > Streptomyces > Streptomyces sp. NPDC017202. Next base: position 86,109 of record NZ_JBIRNP010000014.1, read on the forward strand.
TTCGATGAGCTCCAGTGACTCTCGCGGACTGAGAGCCTGTGATCGGATAATCCCATAACGGGCGGCGGCTAGAACCCCTTGCTCCGGGTCGGTCTGTAGAGAGCCGATTCCTTGTGCCTCGGCGTACACGAATTTCTTGCCGTCCTTCCGAGTCACAACGGTGAACGGTCCGTTCACGCCAGCATTGTCCTCACGGTTGACCGGCATGATCTGGATCTCGACGTTGCGCCTCTGCCCGATCAGCAGCAGGTGCTCCAACTGCCCGCGCAGCACGGACGTGCCTCCGTAAGGGCGCCGCAGGATTGCTTCGTCGAGGACGAAACTCAGTAGTGGGGCAGGCCGACGATCGAAGATGTCCCGCCGGGCCAACCGTGCCGTCACTCGCTGCTCGATGGTCTCCTCGTCCAGGGGCGGTCGCCTCATGGCGAGCAGCGCCCTCATGTACTCCTCGGTCTGAAGCAGCCCTTTGACCACCAGGGTGTCGTAGGCGACCAGCTCAACGGCCTCCTTCTCCAGCACCGCCATCCCCTGAAAGAACACCGGATACTGCGCCCGCTCCACCTGCTCCTTCCACAGGCACAGCAACCCGCCCGCCCCCAGCACCTCGTCCGCCCGCTCGATCGTCCGGGGTGTCGGAATCCTCCGCCCCTGCTCGAACGACGCGACCGTGGACGCCGAGTACCCGATCCGCCTCCCGAACTCCTCGCGTTCCAGCCCCTCCCGCACCCGCAGCGTCTTCATGGTCTGTCCGAACGCGACCACGACACCCCGTCCGGCCTCGTCCTCCGGCCGCCGCCGGGCCCCGCTGTCGTTCTCCCACCCGTCACCGAGACTCACGACCGCCGCTCCCGCACCGCCGCCGTTGCCTTCGCCGTGCTCACGCTCCCCGGGAACCACCTCGGCCCCGGCCTCCGTACCCGCGCGCTCCGCCATGTCCACCACCGCCTTCTCTCGCTCAACGCCCCCGCAAGGAACGCCGTCACGGCGCGCAGCTCCGACACGCGCGTACAACACGGGTACAGCTGCCCCCTGTCGCTGCGTCACCACTGGTCACGCTACGCGACCGACGGGACCGTGAGGGGCGTGACGACGAAACCCATCAATCCCACCGACACCACCCGACCCGCCACCCCCTGCGCCCCCTTGGAGGCGTCCCCGCCACCGGGTCCCGCCTTCGGGATGCGCTTCACCTCCACACCGCGTGGAGCCCGTCTCGCCCGCCGCCTCGCGGCCGTCCGCCTGGACGCGTGGGGCATCCCGTACGGCACCGATCCGCACGACGCGATCGTGCTGATCGTCGCCGAGCTCACCGCGAACGCCGTGAGCCACGGCCACGTTCCCGGCCGGGACTTCCACCTCCGCCTCCGCACCACCCCCGACGGCCACACCGTACGCGTCGAGGTCACCGACACCCGCGCCGAACGCCATCCCCGCCGCCCCGCCCTCCCGGAGAACGCCGCCGGCGTCGAGGAGACCGGCCGCGGGCTGCTCCTCGTGACGCAGCTCGCGACCCGCTGGGACTGGCACCCGCGCCCGGACGGCCCGGGCAAGACCGTCTGGGCGGAGTACGAGCAGGTACGTGCCGCTCTGCGGGAGTGGAACGGCTATGACCCCGGTGTGCGCGAGCAGGCCGCGCCGGCCGCCGAGTCGGACAGGCGGATCGGTGAGACGCGGGGACGAACCCACTGATCATCGAGGCGGGTGAACCGGCACTCTCCCTGCCTCGAACGATCACCTTGTTGTCGTCAACTGCCTTGATAACCGCTGTTATCAGAAAGGAGACGCTATACAGCTCCCACCCGCGCCTACGGTTCTGTCCGTCGACAGGCACCCCAGCGGTTCGGCCGCCCCCGGTGCCTGTCGGTGCTCGCCCCTTTCCCTCTCCGCACGGACATCACGGGAGACACCATGGACGACGCGACGGACCGGACCCCCGACAACGCACTGCCCCTGCCCGAACTCGTTGAGGCCCGCCTGGCCGGTGACCGTAAGCTGTCCGCCCCGGCGAAGGCCCTCGTCCGCGAGGCACTCGGCGACCCCGAGGGCGCCGAAGGCGGCACCCGCGCCTCCGCGGGACCCGTCTACCTGGGGAACATCGCGGTCACCGGCTTCCGCGGCGTCGGTTCGAAGGCACTGCTCAAGCTGAAGCCCAAGCCCGGCGTCACCCTCGTCGTCGGACGCAACGGCTCCGGCAAGTCGAGCATCGCCGAGGCCGTCGAGACCCTGTTCACCGGCACCAACGCCCACTGTTCCGGTCAGCACCCGAGCCACGCCGTCCGCTGGCGCAACCTGCACCAGGGCGAACGGACCGTCGTCGAGGCCAGACTGACCGTCGAGGGCGACCCGTCGCCGAGCACCCTCACCCGCACCTGGACCGGCGACGCCTTCACCGACTCCGAGGCTGTGCTCAGGCGGCCGGGCCACGGCACCGTGCCGCTGGAACAGGCCGGCTGGGAGCAGGCGACCCGCGCCCACCGCCCGTTCCTGTCGTACGCCGACCTGGACAACCTGATCAACGGCAAGCCGTCCGAGATGTACGACAACATCGCCGCGATCCTCGGCCTCGACCACCTCAACGCCGCCGCGCGACGGCTGACGGCAGCGAAGAAGGAACTCGACGCCGTCGTCAACGCCGCGAAGGAGAAGAAGCCGCTCCTGCACGCGGCCCTGGAGGAGGTCGGGCACGACGACCGGGCGCTCAAGGCCCTCGTGGCGATGGAGGAGAAGGACGGACCCGACCACGCCGTGCTCGACGCGCTGATCACCGGCGCGCCCACGGCCGACGAGGGACGGTTGCGGGAGGCACGGCTGGAGGCCGCCGCCGAGACCGAGAGCCCCGACCTCGACCGGATCGGCGCCGCCGTCGACGCGCTGCGGAGCGCCGTCGCCGACGTCGACGACCTGAAGGGCACCGCGGCCGCCGACGCCCACAGCAGGGCCGAACTGCTCCAGGCGGCCCTCGGCCACAGCGACCGTCACGCCGACGACACGGCCTGCCCGGTCTGCGGCACGGAACAGGTCCTGGACCGGGAGTGGGCCGCGCGCGCCGAGGCGCAGATCGCCGCGCTCCTGAGCGAGGCCGAGGCCGTACGCGGGGCCGAGGCCCGCCTGCGGACCGCGACGCGCGCCCTGCACGACCTGGTCGCCCCGCCCCGGCAGACCCCGGCCGCGCTCGCCGAACCGTGGCAGGCCTGGGGCGACTGCCGGCAGATCACCGACCCCGCCGAACTCGCCGAGCACGCGCTGAAGGCGGCCGTGACGCTGACGGACGCGTGCGCGATCGTGGCCGGCGCGGCGCGCCGGGAACTGGCGGCCATGGACGAGCGCTGGCACGCCGTCGTCGGCCTGCTCGCCGAGTGGACGAAGCTCTCCCGGGAGGCCGAGGCCGCAGGGCCCCGCAGGACAGCGATCAACGCCGCCCTCAACTGGATCAAGAAGCTCACGACCGAGATCCGCGACCTGCGCGTCGACGCCTTCGCCGGCCACACGCAGCGGATCTGGGAGAAGCTGCGCCGGCAGAGCAGCATCGACCTGAAACCCGTGAGGATGCACGGCAGCGAGAAGGCGACCGTCCGCAAGCTGATCATGGACGTCACCGTCGACGACACCGAGGCCTCCGCCCTGGGCGTCATGAGCCAGGGCGAACTGCACTCGCTCGCCCTCTCCCTCTTCCTGCCCCGCACCGCCACGGCCGACAGCCCCTTCGGCTTCGTCGTCATCGACGACCCCGTGCAGTCCATGGACCCGGCGAAGGTCGACGGCCTGGCCCAGGTGCTCGACGAACTCGGCCACGACCGGCAGGTCGTCGTCTTCACCCACGACACCCGGCTCCCGCACGCCTTCCGCAGCCAGGGCCTGCCCGTGACCGTACTCAAGGTGGAGCGCGGCGAGCAGTCCAAGGTGCACGTCACCACCGACACCGATCCGGTCAAGGAGGCCGTCGACAACGCCATGGCCCTCGCCCACACCGAGAACTGCTCCGAGGCGGCCCTGCGCCACGTCCTGCCGTCCCTGTGCCGCGAGGCCCTGGCGACGGCGATCGTCGAGGCGGCCTGGCTCCGCCGCAACCGCACCGGGCAGCCCGCCGAGCACCTCCAGTCCGCCATCGACGCGACCGAACGGCTCATCCCCCTCGCGTCCCTCGCCCTCTTCGACGACGGCCTCGTCCACCCCGACGAGGAGGTCCGCAGCCGTCTGCGCACCCTCTACGGCAACGAGAGCACGACCCTCATCCACCAGTGCCAGCAGGGCGCCCACCCCGGCGGCTTCCTCCCACACGACCCGATCGCCTTCGTCCGGAGGGTCGAGGCCCTCGCCGCCCGGATCCGCACCCCGGAGGTGAACGCCTGATGCCCGCCACTCGCACCGGCGTCGACACCGTCACCGCACTCCTCGTGACCGCCGACGACCTCCTCACCGAAGGCCCGGACGCCGAGGGCCCGCTGACCCCGGCGGGCCGCGACCGCGGCGCGGCCTACGCCCTCCGCATCGCCCTGGAAGCGGCCGTCGACGCGGCCCTCGCGACCGAGGAGGCCGGACTCGGCGAACTCCGCAGCATGCGCGCGAAACTGCTCTGCCTGCACCACTACGCCAGCCCTGCCCCGGCCCGCCGCGCCCACGCCCTCTGGAACCGCCTCAGCGCGGCCTGCAAGTACCACCACGACGAACTCGGCCCGACCCGCGCCCAGGTGTGCGCCTGGCGGTCGGCCGTCGAGAAGCTCGCGACGGAGCTTGCCGCGCCGCCGACGCCCCCACGCTTCCCGCGGCAGGCGGGCACCGGGCGCCCGCCTGCCGAAGTGACGGCGGCGGAGGACTGCCGCGACGGCCTATAGGGTTTCGCGCTGTGGAAATCGGATCTTTGATTGAGCAATGTGACGGCAGTGCCGTACGTCGTGTAGGTACCGTTCGCGCACTGGACGAGACGGAAGTCGTCGTCGAGTGGGAAGGCGGAGAGCGTGAGCATCTACCGGTGCCCGTACCGGAGTCGGTGAGAAGCCTCACTCCGGGGACCATCCCGTACCGGGCCGCCACCGACCTTGCCGCGCTCCAGGCGGACTTCGAGAACAATCCCGTCGAGGTGCTGGTCGAACTGCTCCGTGACCTGGGCGAGACGATCACCGTCGCCGCGCTCCGGGAGCGTGTGAAGAGCATGGGACTTGGCGTGGAAATGCCGCCCCACGAGTGGAACGCGGTGCGCGAGTCACTCCGTGCCGACTCTGCTGTTCGTACACATGGCAAGTACTGCGTGAGTTGGAAAGGGAAGGCAGGAGCGACCCCGCGTCGTGGTCGGCGGCGGTCGGCGTCCGAGGCGCTCCGCGAGCTGGCGGGGATGCCCCGCAAGAACACGGCCGCGACGAGGCGGTTGTCCGCGGCTGTGTCCGTCGGGCTCGGCGAGCTGACGTCGCCCTACGAACAGCTCGCCGCGCACGCGCTCGGCGTACCCGTGACCGACTGGCCCCAGGGCTGGGCGGAGCCCCGTCCGCAGGACGTACCGGAAGAGGTCCGGCTGGTCGCGGTCCAGCACATCACCGAGATGTCGCGTGCCAGAAACCGTGCGGTACTTCCCGCTACTGACCCCGGCCTGGACGCTGTGAAGTCCGCGGAGATCCCGTCACGTCTCGAACTTCTCCCGCTACTCGTTCCCCTCGCGGCGATGCCGGCCAAGAGCCTTGCGGCGGACAGGGCGGCCAAGGCCGTGAACGGCGAGTACGCCTGGGACACCTTGCGCACCGGGATGGAGTGTTTCGAACTGTCGCTGTCCAAGACCTCCGACCGCGAGGCCGGGCGGCCGGACCAGGACAAACTGCTGGCACCTCTGGCTGCCAGAGCCAGGGAGCTCCTGAAGAGGGTGCTGATGAGGAGGCCCAAGGAGGACGACCTTCCGTGGCTGGACTTCGTGGAGGAGATGGTCTTCCGGGCCTGCGTGTTGCTGGCGGATCCCCGGATCCAGGAGCAGCGGAACGGACTCGTGCGGGAGTGGGCCCAGCATGTCGCCGACCACTCGGGCATTCCCGCCGAGCTGCGAGAAGCAGCCCGAGCCGCCCAGGCCGCCGCGGCGGCCGAAGCCGCCGACGCGGCGGAGACAGACGGCACGGGTGTCAGTGAGAGGGCGACGGGAGGCCGACAGGGCGAGGCCGCACCGGAGGCGCCCCCGGTGTCCGCGGAGGAGCCCGAGTGCACGGAAGCCGAGCAGGAAGGCGACACCGGCGCGGAGGCCGGCGAAGCCGACAGCGCCGAGCTCGCGAGCGACGAACCCGTCCAGGAGGTGACGGAGGACGTCCCGGACGAGGCACCGGAAGCGGCGCAGGAGACCGAGCGGGACCCGCAGGTCGAGATCGAGGCCCTCAAGCGCCTGCTGGAGGAGGAACGAAGCAATGTCGCGACGGCCCGTACCGAGTCCGAGCGGCAGCGCCGGGACGCCTCGGACGCGCTGGCCGAGGCGGAAGCGACGGCGAATCGGCTGCGGCTCCGCATCGCGGACGAGGAGAAGCACCGCGCCGAGGCCGAGACACGTGCCCGCGCCGCCGAGGCCACGGCGGAGTCCGCTCGGCAGGGCCTGGAAGAGGCGGAGCAGCGTGTGGAGGCGATGACACGTCAGCTCCGTCGGCGGGACGACGAGTTGCGACAGTCCCGGCAGACCGCGCGCGGAGCGTCGCAGGCGCAGTTGCGGCAGGCCAGGATCGACACGCTGCGCGTGCTCGCCGCGGTGCTCACCGAAGTCGCGGACCAGGCGATCCACGAAGACGACAAGACCGGGCCGGCGAACGCTCTGTACCGCAGGGCCCTGGCCCGCGCGGCGGCAGCGGGGGTGCTGGACAGGGGAGCACTCGGAGAAGAGACGGACTACGACCCGGTGATGCACCGGGCCCCGGGCGGACCGGCGGCACGTGTGGTGGTGGAGCGGCCCGGCTTCGTATGGCAGGGCTCGCGTGAGCCCGAGCCCGTCGTGCTGGAACAGGCCATCGTCCGCGGGGTCGAGCAGTAGGCAAGACAGTTCATTTCCGCTGCCGGGACCGAGAATCCCGGCAGCCAGTGTCCATGGAGGACATCGGTGCAGCACGACAAGCCCTTGATCGGCATCGACTTCGGTACCGCGACCACTTTGGTGAGCCAGCGGCTTCCCGGCGGCTCACCGGAGAACGTGCCGATCGGGCACGGCACGTCCTGGATGCCGAGCGTGATCGCCCTTTCGGCCTCCGGCGAGCTCCTGTTCGGCGAAGGCGCCGAGGCGGCGGCCGGAGCCTCGGCGCTGCGGTCGGTGAAACAGTGCATCACCCTCGGCCTGACGCCCGACGCGCTGCAGGGACGTGAAGGAACCGCTGCCACGATCCGGCACTCGGCGGACACCCTGATCGAACGACTGCTGAAGCACGTGCTGCTACGCGCCAAGGCCGCCGGAGCGGACACGCAGGACGCACACTTCCGCCTCGCCTGCCCCGCCATCTGGGACGGGCCTCAGCGCAGGCGGCTCGCGGCCCTGGCCAACGCCGCGGGCATTCCGGTGGCTGTCGGGGACATCGTCGACGAGCCCGTGGCCGCCGGCCTCGCCTGGTCGGACGGGCTCTACTGGGAACTCGGCGAGGAGCGGCCCGACGGGACCACACTGGTCTTCGACTTCGGCGGCGGCACCCTCGACATCGCCGTGGTCGAGGTCACCGAGTCGCTCCAGGACAGCGCCCCCGAACTCACCGTGCTCTCGGCACGCGGTGTGGCCAAGGCCGGTGACGCTCTGGACCTCCGGATCGCCCGGGACCTGGAACAGGACCTGGCGGCCATGGGCATATCGGTGGACCGGATGCCTGATCCCGCCACCCTCAGGGCGCTGCTCCTGGCGGCCGCCCGACGGCTCAAGGTGCTGCTCTCGGACACGCGGTACGACGAACAGGCGGTGCCGGTCGGCGGCGGATACACCGACCTGCCGTTGCTCACCTACACGCGCCGGCGCCTGGAGGAGGCGTTCTGGCCGCAGATGACGGAAGCCCTGGAATACGTCAGGGCCGCCCTGTGCGAAGCGCGGCTGCGCAGGCGCACGACGCCCGACATCGCGCGTCTGGCCCGTATGCCGCTGTCGGAACTGGCGACCGACGTGCAGCACGTGCTGCTCGCCGGCGGCATGTCCCAGGTGCCTCTGGTGCGCCAGGCCTTCGAGGAGAACTTCCCCCATGCCGAGGTGGAGTTCGACAGGGCGCTGGAATCACCTGAGCAGTCGGTCGTGACCGGCCTGGTGGTGCACAACTACCACCGGCTCAACCTTCCCCGGCCAGGCTTCGACCTGGTGCTGGAGTGGGACGACCCCGACGGGCGCCGGCACAGCGAACTGCTCTATCCCGCCTTCCAGCCCCTCTACACCCCGCACCAGGTGATGCGCCGTGAGGAGCTGGCCCATCACTGGAGGGGGACACCGGACGTCCGATTGATCACCAAAGCCCGGATCCGGGCGTCGGCCGTGGACGGGGAACCGATGGACTTCTCGGTGGAAGGCAGTGCGCTGCCGTATCTCCCCGTCGTACTCCACCCGAGGACGGCGTTCTCGCTCGCGCTGCGGCTCAACGGCGAGATGGTCGTGCACGACTCCACCGCCCGGCCCATGACGTTCAGAGTGGAGAGGTGGCCCGTGCTCCGGGCGGGAGAGCAGGGCGCCATCCGTCTGACGCGGGTGCGAAGGGACGGTCAGGAGCACGGGCATGTCTCCTTCACCGACCTGTACTCCCACCCGTGGCAGTGAATCGCGGACCCATGGCCTGGGCCTGCCGCCGGCCGGCGGCCCGGAGCACGTCTTTGGCCACCGGCTGGCGGCCCGCACCACGCCTGGCCGCCGACCGGCGGCCGGTCAGCTTCCCTCGACCAGGACGAGGGCGACCGTCTCGGTGGACAGACTGAAGCGGGAGTCCCGCTCCATCTGCGCCAGAAGGGCGTCCCGCCGGGTCTCCAGGTGCGTCACCCGGCTCTCGTGGAGGCGCCGGATGGAGTGGTGGTTCACCTCGTGGGCGAGACGACGGGCTCCCGCGATCTTCACCTGGAAGGTGTCGCTCACCGTCGCCCGCCGGCCTTCGGCGAACCGCGTGTTCTCCGCCTCGTAGAGCCGCTTGGTCGTGCGCTCCTGCAGGGCCGCGAGGGCCTGCACCTCCTCCAGCGTGTCGGCGAGCGACGCGTCGATGCCGACGGGCAGCGGCTCCTCGGCGCCGGTGAGTTCACCGCGGGCGAGGCAGGTCAGCAGCGCCGTCCCGACCTCGGGAACCTCTCGCATCGTCCGGACGTCGACCGCGGTGGTCCACAGCTCCCGACGCGAACGAGTGCCGTCCGTGCGCGCCAGCCGGACCTCCACCAGATACCGGGAGCCGGGTGGCAGGCCGGGCAGTCGTACCCGCCCGTAGCGCAGGAGCAGCTCGGGATGCTGGTCGTACCACCACTGGGCGGTGCGTACCAGCGGATGGCGGACGCTGAGCAACGGGACCCCGCTCGCCGACGAGGCGCTCGCGGTGAAGCAGGCCTGCATCGGTGAACCGCTCTTGAGCCTGGCCAGCAGATCGCCGCGGGGCTGGGGAAAGGCGCCCGCGTCCATCGCCGCGTACATCGCCCTGAGCAGGTCGCCGCTGCCGGTGATGTCCACCAGGCCGTCCTCGTGGGGGACTTCGCGCAGCAGGCCGTACCCGCTGTCCCTGAGGAAGCACTCGACGAGTCCGCGGATCTCCTGGGGGCCCAGGTAGCGCCCCCGGCCCGGACTGCTCTCGTCGAAGCCTTCGATGAGCAGGCCGTCCAAGCCGGTGAGAAGCGCCTGGGCGTCGTTCAGGGTTTCCAGGTCCTTCTCCCGGTCCACCCGCGCGACCGCGATCCGGTCGACCTGGCGGCGTCGCTGTTCCGGGGTGAGGTGAGGGTCGAGGACGATGCGGTGCAACTCCTTGAGGCGCCCGCGCAGGATCGGTTCGAGCTCCCCGATGGAGTCCTGGAAGACCCCGATGCGTGTGTAGAGGCGCTGGAAGATGTCGGTCTCGATGGTGCCCGGGACCTGCATGTTGAAGATGAAGATCTTCTCGTGCTGCTGGCCGAACCGGTCGAGGCGTCCGATGCGCTGCTCGACCCGCATGGGGTTCCAGGGCAGGTCGTAGTTGACCAGGACGTTGCAGAACTCGAAGTCCAGGCCCTCGCTGCCCACCTCGCTCACCAGCAGCAGGTCGAACGCGCCGGAACGGAAGTCCTTCATGATGCGCTCCCGCTCGATCGGCGGGGTTTTCCCGTGCATCACCCGGACTTTGAACTCAGGGGTCAGCCTCTCCTCCAGATAGTCCAGGGTGCGGGTGAAGAAGGAGAAGACCATCGCCTGCCGCATGCCCTTGGCGCGGGCGCCGCGCAGCATCTCCGCGAACCGCTCGAACTTGGTGTCCACGGGAAGTTGCCGCAGCAGGGAGTGCAGCGTCGAGAGGTCGTCGGCCTGCTCCGCCAGTTCGCGGGCGATTCTGTCGGCGGAGGCGGACGACCTCGAGGCGTTGTCGTTCGGGGCGGCCTCGGAGTCGTCGACGACTTCCGACTCGTAGAGGAGTTCCTCGACGGCCTCGTCCTCGGCCGGCCGGGGCGAGAAACGCTCCCGTAGCCGCTGCTGCATGGCCGGGATACAACTGGCCGCCTGCCGTAGCCACATCTGCGCGGCGAAACCGGCGGCGGTCCCGCTGCGGGCGGCGCGCTGCAGACACCAGGTGTGCAGGTCGTCGTAGAAGGCGCGTTCCTGGGAGGTCCAACGGACCGCGACGTCCTCAGCCTCACGCAGGGCCTTGCGGTCGGGCGTATCGGCCTTGCGCGTACGGTTGACGACACCCGCCAGGGCGTTGAGTTCGGCGATGCACCGCCGCGCCTCGGCGCGCTGCTGGGGAGACAGCGGAGCGCCGGTGTTCAAAAGCTCCCGGAGACGCCGGAACTCCGGTCGGTGAGCGGTGATCCTGCCGTACGAGGACGTCTGGACTCGCATGAGCCGCGAGTGCAGCGCCCGGGCGCCGTCCGGAGTGTCCGCGTCGCCGTTGGTGAGACCGACGGCCACCGCGTTCAGATGGCGGTTGGGCTCGAGCTGGTTCTCGAAGACCCTGGGGTCCGGGAAGGACGACTCGTCGAGAAGGTGAACGAGGTTGTAGAGGTCCTGGTTGCCCAGGTTCAGCGGAGTGGCGGAGAGGAAGATCAGAGCGTCCGCCCAGTCGGCGAGCAGGGCTGCGGCGGCATGGCTCCGGCTGCTCGCGTTGCGCAGGTAGTGCGCCTCGTCCACGATCACGAGATCGAACCGGGGCTGGAGGGAGGCGAGTTCATCGAGCTGTCCGGCCCGCCGGAGCCGCTCCAAAGACACCACTCCGGCGAACGGCTCGCTGGTGTCGCCGCTGCGGAACAGCTCCACCAACTCCGCCATGCCCTCCTTGTCGAGGACGCGAAGGTGACGGTCGAAACGGTCGCGCATCTCGTGCTGCCACTTGGTGACGAGCGCCGCGGGACACACGACGAGTCCCCGGAAGTGCGTGCCACCGCGCCGTGCCGAGGCACGCCGCAGATGGGTGCGCTGCTCCAGCTCGTTCCAGATCAAGCCGGCCTCGATGGTCTTGCCGAGCCCGACCTCGTCGGCGATCAGCAACCGCTGGCGTTCCGAACTCATCAGCTTGAGCACGGGCCGGAACTGGTAGGGCCGGAACAGTGTGCGGCTCGACTGGTACGAGTACACGACATCCGTGAGCGGCGTGCTCAGCTTGGCGAGAGTGAGCGCGAGCGCGGTCCGGTCGGCAGGAGCGGGCGGACGGAGGATCCAGTCCTCGGGATCGTCCGTGCTGGGCGGAAGCGCCTCGAGATCCTCCTCGAACGCCATGCGGCGACCGCCGGTCGCGTCCTGCAACCTGTACTGGACGCTTCCGTCCCGTATCGGCGTCGCCTTGACCACGGTCAAGGTCTCCCGCCTGCCTGCGAGGCGGACGAGGTCACCGAGGGCGAACGTGGGGGTGACCTCGTCACGGACAGCGGCGTGCCAGACCTTGTACTGAAGAAGGGCCTGGTGAAGCAGGTGACCGTCGTCCACGTCACGCAGACGCTTCAACTGGGAAGCGACGGCGGTTTCACCCTTGCTCAACGCGAACCCCACGAGAGTCCGGTCGGCTCGTGACTCGAAGAGGTAGATGCCGCCGGGCAGCTTGCTTCCGGTGCCGCCGTCATGCGCTTGCGGCACGGGATGCTGTCGTGCCGCGGGCACCGGGATCCGCTCGGAGCACTCCGGGCTGTCGTAGAAGAAATGGTGCGCTTCACCGAGCTTTTCCCGCACCGACGTTCCGGTCGAATCCCCCCAGGGGATGTACCGCAGTAGGAGCCGGTCGTCATCAAGTGACAAGTCTGCCGTCGCCGGAAGACTTCCGCCCTTTGACGCTGCGCTCTCCCTCACTCCGTCCCCCTGTCCGATGGACACCGTGCCCGGAATCCGAACGGGTCATCTCCCGCGGCTCCGGGGAGACCGGCGTGGCCGTGGCTGTCGCGCTGACCAACGGGGAACGGCAATGACACGCTGCCGGGCTGTTGCGTGGCGCCAGAACCGCCTCGATGGAGTCGGTTCGGCCCGAGTAAGACTACTTGGTGACAATCGGTGCCCGCGTGTCATCTCTGGGTACGCTGCCATCGCTTGTCGTTCTCTGCCTTGAGCGCGCCGATTCGACGGGAAGGTTGGAATTCGCCTACTCCGTCAGGCTCATCCCACTCGGGAAGCGCCGCGCCGACATGACGACGTCAACTACTCCCCTCGCTGCCTGTTCCGGTCGCGGATGGCGGCTGACGGCCTGGGTGAGATTGGTCCGGCACCCGCCTCACGCGTTCTCAAGCCGGCTCAGTACGGGCTGCGAGTACCGCCAGACGGGATCGGCCCGAGCCACGCCCAGATGCGCGTCGAGGTGCGACCGCTGGTCTGGTCCCGTTCACGTCAGCGAGGCCCCTGCGTCAGCGCGAAGCGGGCCCCCTCCGGGTCGGCGACCGTCGCCACGCGCCCGTGCGCGCCGTCCCGGGCCGGCGCGAGGAGCCGGCCGCCGAGGCCGACGACCCGCGCGACTGCCTCGTCCACGTCGTCCACCTGGAAGTACGTCATCCAGTGCGGTCCGCGGTCCCGGGGCAGGGCGTTGCCCAGGCCGTGGACTCCGGCGACCGGACGTTCCGCGGCGTTCAGGGTGACGTAGTCGAAGTCGTCGGCCACCACGGCCTCCCGGCGGTAGCCGAACACCGTCTCGTAGAACTTGACGACGCTCGCCGACTCGAAGGTCAGCAGCTCGTTCCAGGCGGGCGTGCCGTGCACGCCCGTGATGCCGGTGCCGAGGTGGGCCGTCGCCTGCCAGATGCCGAAGACCGCGCCGACCGGGTCGGAGCCGATGGCCAGGCGTCCGGCGTCGGCGGCGTCCAGCGGACCGACCCCGATCGTGCCGCCGCTCAGGCGTACCGTTTCGGCGGTGGTGTCCACGTCGTCGGAAGCCAGGTAGGGCGTCCAGGCCACGGAGAGGTTGCGGTCCGGGGGGAGTTGGCCGACGCCGGCCACCTCACGGCCGTCGAGCAGGGCATGTGCGTACGGGCCGAGCTGATGCGGTCCGGGCTGGAACGTCCAACCGAACAGCTCGCCGTAGAACTCCTGCGTGGCCGTCAACCCGTGCACCATCAGGCTCACCCAGCAGGGTGTGCCGGGTGCGTACCGAGTGTGCGCTTCGCCGTTCAGGCCGGCCGGCCCACGTGCCTCGGGCATCGTCACTCTCTTCTCGGCCACTCGCGGTGGCCGCGTCGCTTCCGCACCCCGGGGCCGATGTTCGCACCACCCGCGGTGCCGAACGCTCCGGGCGCGCCGCCGTGCTGCGGCGGGCGTGTCGGGAGGACGCCCGGTGTGCGGTTCCTCATCCGTCTTCGTGCGATTGCCGAAGGACGTCGATCGGCTGTACGGCATGTGCCCGGTCCCGTACGCCGGGTGATCGGGCCCGTCCGGCCGAGCAGAGTAGCCGGACCTGGACGGCGGGGCCACCCCGTGCGCGAGGATGGGGCCATGAACGCCATCATCTCCGCACCCGAACTCGCGAGCGCCCTGACGGGGGAGAACCCGCCGGTCGTGCTGGACGTCCGCTGGCAGCTCAGCGTGGCGAAGGCGGCCGGAGAGCCGCCGTTCGACGGCCGTGCCGCCTACGCGTCCGGGCATGTGCCGGGCGCCGTCTACGTCGACCTGGACCGGGAGCTGGCCGGGGCGCCCGGCGCGGGCGGCCGCCATCCGCTGCCGGACCTGGCGGAGTTCGGCGCCGCCATGCGCCGAGCGGGTGTGTCGGCCGCCCGGCCGGTGGTCGTGTACGACGGCGGACAGGGCTGGGCGGCGGCCCGCGCGTGGTGGCTGCTGCGCTGGACGGGTCACCCGGATGTGCGGGTCCTCGACGGCGGGTTGACGGCGTGGCGGGGAGAACTGTCGGTCGACGTCCCGGCGCCCGGAGGAGGCGACTTCGAGCCGCGGCCGGCCGCCGCGGGACTGCTCGACGCGGACGCGGCGGCGGCGCTGGCCCGCTCCGGCGTGCTGTTCGACGCGCGCGCGGGCGAGCGGTACCGGGGCGAGGTGGAGCCGATCGACCGGGTCGGCGGACACATTCCGGGCGCCGTCTCCGCGCCGACCACGGACAACGTCGGCCCGGACGGCCGCTTCCTGCCCGTCGACGACCTCAGGGACCGCTTCACGTCGCTCGGGGCGACCGACGGCGGCGAGGTGGGCGTGTACTGCGGCTCCGGCGTCTCCGGCGCCCACGAGGTGCTGGCGCTCGCCGTCGCGGGGATTCCGGCGGCGCTGTACGTCGGTTCCTGGTCGGAGTGGTCCTCGGACCCGTCCCGGCCGGTCGCCGTCGGACCCGACCCCCGGTAGCTCCGTCGCACGCGGCAGGGAAGCGTGACAAGGGAGCGAGGAAAGGAAGGAGGGGCCGCACCGAACAGGTGCGGCCCCTCCGTACGTATGAACCCGTGTGCGAAACCGTTCCGGCGAAGCGTCGGCCACCGCCATCGGGCCGCCGTGCGGCGGCCCGCTCCCGTGCTCCTGCTTACTCCTGCTTCTTGCGGCGGGTGCCGAACACGATCTCGTCCCAGCTGGGCACCGCCGCGCGGCGGCCGGGACGGACGCCGTCGGCCTCGGCCTGACGGTCCGTGGAACCGATGAGCCGATCGCGGTGGCTGCCCACGGAGCGGGGCATGAGGACGTCAGCGTAGGCGGAACCGGCGGACGCGGCGGGCGCCGGAGGCTCCTCGACGTCCGGTTCGTCCGCGGGCTCCTCCGGTTCCTCGGAGGGGATCTCCGGGACGACCATGTCGCCCCGGAAACTCGGCACCGCTTCCAGCAGGCTGGTCAGCGAGTCCCGTTCGCGCTCGCCGGTGCTCTCCTCGGAGGGCTCGGAGGGCTGCGCGGGCAGGCTCGCCCGGTCGAGAGCGCGGTCCATCGTGCGGTCGCGGGGCAGCCGGGCGATGCGCGGGACGAACGGGAAGCTGGGCTCCGGCGCGGCGAGGTCGTCGGACTCGCCGATCAGCGAGCGCGCCTCGTCGTCGACGGCCTGGACGAGCCGCCTCGGCGGGTCGTACGTCCAGCTCGCCGAGTGCGGTTCGCCCGCCACCAGGTAGACGAGCAGGACCTCCCAGGTGCCGTCGTCGCGGCGCCAGGAGTCCCACTGCACGGTGTCCTTGTCGGCGCCGCGCAGCGTCAGTCGCTCCTGCACGGACTCGCCGAGCTGCGGTCCGGCGTTCTCACCCGGCCGGCGAACGGGGGTCTTGCGGGCGCGCTCGGCCATGAACGCGCGCTCGGCCAGCACGGGGCCCTCGAAGCGGCGTACGCGGTCGACGGGGATGCCCGCCATCTGTGCGACCTCTTCCGCGGTCGCGCCGGCACGTATACGCGCCTGGATGTCACGGGGGCGGAGATGGCTCTCCACCTCGATCTCGATCTGGCCGAGGCGGGGACGGTCGCCGCGGACGGCGGCGCGCAGACGCTCGTCGATCGGAAGCGTGTACTCCGTGCTGTCCGCAGCCTTCAGCACCAGCCGTGTGCCGTCATTCGAGACGGCCACGACACGCAGTTCGGGCATGGGGACCTCCCGGGTGGTGCCTGCCGACGTCACGTGCGTCGCTGCTTCCGCTAGTCGAGTGTGGCCTGCCCGGGTGCAGCCTGCCACAACCTTGCCGAGTTGCCCGGCGTGTCGCGCGCGGACCCTTGATCGCCGTTATGGCACGGTTATCAATTCGCCACGCTGAGTGATCAACTCCGTAACCCTGTGCGACCGGCCCCCTCCTGGCTGTCCGTCAAGGCTCCGGACATCCTGGTGGGAGACCGGACCCAGGGCTCGCCACAGTACTCCATTCGGGCCACGTGCGTGGATTGGCGCGCCGTCCAACTTCTGGCAAGGAATGCGACTTGTTGATTCTGCAAGCGCTTTCCGTGATCTTGGACGTGGCGTACGTCACGCGGCCGCCGGAGGGTGAGAAGGCGGCGGGCGAGGGGACGGACCGGCCTGAGCGTCCCTCGGGCCGCGGGCACCGCATGGGCGGGATCGACGTCGCGGCCCCCGTGCCGGCGGGTCCGCTACTGCCCCAGGACCCTCCGCAGGTAGTCGTTCTGGAAGCGCCGGTCGGGATCCAGCCGGTCCCGCAGTGCCGTGAACTCGCCGAACCGCGGGTAGACCCCGGCGAAGTACTCCGCGTCCCGCGTGTGGATCTTCCCCCAGTGCGGCCGGCCCCCGTGCGCGGTGAAGATGCGCTCGGCGGCGGTGAAGTACCCCCGGTAGGGCGCGCCCTTGGCCGTGTGGACGGCGACGTACGCGCTGTCGCGGCCGGAGGCGGTGGACAGGGTGATGTCGTCGGCCGGCGCGGTGCGCACCTCCACGGGGAAGCTGATCCGCAGCGGAGAGCGTTCGATCATGGCCCTCAGCTCGCGCAGCGTCTCGGTCACCGCCTCGCGCGGCACGGCGTACTCCATCTCCACGAACCGGACCCGGCGCGGCGACGTGAAGACCTTGTACGGGATGTCCGTGTAACTGCGCGCGGAGAGCGCCCTGCTGGACACCTCGGCGATGGCCGGGACGGTGGCCGGCACCGCCCGGCCCACCCACTGGGCCGCCTGGAAGACGCCGTTGGAGAGGAACTCGTCCTCGAACCAGCCGGCCAGTCGCCCCACCGGCCTGCGCGGGCCCGCGCTGCGGTTGTTGCGCTTGGTGTTGGTGTTGCCGGTGTGCGGGAACCAGTAGAACTCGAAGTGCTCGTTCTCGGCCCACAGTTCGTCGAAGTCGGCGAGGACCTTGTCGAACGGCATCGGTTCCTCGCGCGCGGTGAGCAGGAAGACCGGCTCCACGGCGAAGGTGATCGCGGTGACGACGCCGAGGGCGCCGAGACCGATCCGGGCCGCCGCGAAGACGTCCGGGTTCTCCTTCTCCGAACAGGTCAGCACCGAGCCGTCGGCCGTGACCAGCTCCAGGCCCCTGATCTGCGCGGCGATGGAGGCCGACTCGCGGCCCGTGCCGTGGGTGCCCGTGCTGGTGGCCCCCGAGACGGTCTGCTCCATGATGTCGCCCATGTTGGTGAGCGACAGCCCCTCGCGCGCCAGCGCCAGGTTGAGTCTCTTGAGCGGGGTGCCCGCCTCGACCGTGACGGTCATCGCTTCGCGATCGATGTCGCGGATACCGGTCAACAGGTGAGGGCGGATCAGCACACCGTCCGTCGCCGCGATCGACGTGAAGGAATGGCCCGTGCCGACCGCCTTGACCGTCAGCCCGTCCTCGGCCGCCCGGCGCACGGCCGCGGCCAGCTCGTCGACGGAGGCGGGCGTGACCTCCCGCGCGGGGCGGGAGACGACGTTGCCGCCCCAGTTACGCCACGTGCCGCTCTTCCCGCTCGCTGTGCTGCTCAACGGTGCCTCCACGACCCGGCGCCGGCCTGCTGAGCCGACGGTACCCGAGGAAACCGACCGCGACCGCGACGGCCCCGGACACCGCCGGAACCCCGTACCCGGCCCGCGCGCCCGCCGTGTCGATGACCCAGCCGGCGATCGAGGAGCCCAGCGCGACCCCGACCGCGAGCCCGGTGCTCACCCAGGTCATGCCCTCGGTCAGCTGCGCCCGTGGTACGTGCTCTTCGATGAGGGACATCGTCGTGATCATCGTGGGAGCGATGGCGAGGCCCGCGACGAAGAGCGCCACGGCCAGAAACGGCAAGTTCCCGACCAGTAGGAGGGGGATCATACTCACGCCCATCATGAACACGCCCAGCAACCAGCGTCGTTCCGGGGCCCCCTGGGGGCGCAGCAGGCCGAAGACCAGACCGGCCGCACAGGAACCGGCCGCGTACAGCGCCAGGACGACGCTCGCGGCGGCCTTGTGCCCCTGCTCGTCGGCGAACGCGACGGTGACCACGTCGACCGCCCCGAAGATCGTCCCCGTCGCCACGAACGTCGCCACCAGCACCTGCAGACCGGGTGAGCGCATCGCCGTACCGCCGCCCTTGTGGTCGCGCGGGTGGGGCTCGGGCTCCGTGGCCCGTTGCGCGGTCAGCCAGAAGACGCCGACGGCGAGGAAGCAGGCCGCCAGCAGCGGGCCGGCCTCCGGGAACCAGGCCGTGGACAGGCCGATGGAGATGATCGGGCCGAAGATGAAGCAGACCTCGTCCACCACGGACTCGAAGGAGTACGCGGTGTGCAGCTGCGGGGTGCCCCGGTACAGGGCCGCCCAGCGGGCCCGGATCATCGCGCCGAGCGAGGGAACCGTACCGATCCCGGCGGCGCACGCGAACAGCACCCAGTCCGGCCACGTGAAGTGCGCCGCCAGCAGCAGCCCCGCCGCGGCGGCGAGCGCGACCAGCGTGGCGGGCCGCAGCACCCTGCGCTGCCCGTGCCGGTCCACCAGGCGGGAGATCTGCGGCCCGATCGCCGCCGCCGACAGCGCGATGGTCGCCGAGAGGGCGCCCGCGAGGCCGTAGCGCCCGGTGAGCTGGGAGACCATCGTGACCACGCCGATGCCCATCATCGACAGCGGCATCCGGCCGAGGAACCCCGCGGCGGAGAAACCCCTCGAGCCTGGGGCGGCGAACAGGGCGCGGTAGGAGCTGGGCACGGAGATCTCCGTCGGGTCCGGTCACGCGTGCGTGGCGGCTCGGCACGGCGCGAGGAAGGGGGGTGCTGCGGGGCTCGGCAGGACATGCGGGAGTGCGCTGCCCACCCGGTAAGGCGTGTACGCAGCCGATACAGCTTACGAGTTAGGTAACCCTAACGCACCCCCGCGCGCGTTCCCCTTCAGGGGAGTCGCCCGCCACGACACCCGGAGTTTCCGGGCTGTCGGCGACGGGTGGCAGGATCGAGACATGCCAGACGCGCTCGATGCCACCCCCTACGACGCCCTGCTCCTGCTCTCCTTCGGCGGACCTGAAGGCCCGGACGACGTGGTCCCGTTCCTGGAGAACGTGACACGCGGGCGCGGCATCCCCAAGGAACGCCTCAAGGAAGTCGGTCAGCACTACTTCCTGTTCGGCGGGGTCAGCCCCATCAACGGCCAGAACCGCACCCTGCTGGACGCCCTGCGCCGGGACTTCGCCGACCACGGACTGGACCTGCCGGTCTACTGGGGCAACCGCAACTGGGCCCCGTACCTCACGGACACCCTGCGCGAGATGGTCGCCGACGGCCGCCGCCGCGTCCTCGTCCTCGCCACCAGCGCCTACGCCTCCTACTCGGGCTGCCGCCAGTACCGCGAGAACCTCGCCGACTCGCTGGCCGCGCTGGAGGCCGAGGGCCTGGACCTGCCGAAGATCGACAAGCTGCGGCACTACTTCAACCACCCGGGCTTCGTGGAGCCCATGGTCGACGGCGTGGTCCGGTCCCTCGCCGACCTCCCCGAGGACGTCCGCGACGGCGCCCACATCGCCTTCACGACCCACTCCATCCCGACGGCCGCCGCCGACACCTCCGGCCCCGAGGAGGGCCACGGCGACGGCGGGGCGTACGTCGCGCAGCACCTGGACGTGGCCCGGCTCGTCGCCGACGCCGTCCGTGAGCGCACCGGCGTCGACCACCCCTGGCAGCTCGTCTACCAGTCCCGCTCCGGCGCCCCCCACATCCCGTGGCTGGAGCCCGACATCTGCGACCACCTGGAGGAGCGGCACGCCGCCGGGGCGTCGGCCGTCGTGATGGCCCCCATCGGCTTCGTCTCCGACCACATGGAGGTCCTGTACGACCTCGACACCGAGGCCACGGCCAAGGCCGGGGAGCTGGGCCTGCCGGTGCGCCGCTCGGCCACCGTCGGCGCCGACCCGCGCTTCGCCGCCGCCGTCCGCGACCTCGTGCTGGAGCGTGCCGCGGCCGAGAGCGGCCGGGGCGTCACCCCGTGCGCCCTGGGCACGCTCGGGGCGAGCCACAACGTCTGCCCGGTGGGCTGCTGCCCGTCCCGCGCCCCCAGGCCCGCCGCGGCGGGCGCCGACAGCCCGTACGCGTGAGGAGCACCGTGACCGACCCCCTGCACCGGGAACTGCTCGAACTCGCGGAGGAGGCCGCCCGCCGGGCCGGCGAACTGCTGCGGGACCGCCGGCCGGCCGACCTCGCGGTCGCCGCCACCAAGTCGAGCCCCATCGACGTCGTCACCGAGATGGACATCGCGGCCGAGAAACTGATCACCGGCCTGATCTCCGAACACCGCTCCGACGACGGCTTCCTCGGCGAGGAGGGCGCCTCCAGCGAGGGCAGCAGCGGCATCCGCTGGGTGATCGACCCCCTCGACGGCACCGTGAACTACCTGTACGGCCTGCCCACCTGGGCCGTCTCCATCGCCGCCGAACAGGACGGCGAGACCGTCGTCGGCGTCGTGGCGATCCCGATGCGCGGCGAGACCTACCGCGCGGTGCGCGGAGGCGGCGCGTGGGCGACCGGAGCCTGGGAGGGCGAACGCCGCATCACCTGCCGGCCGCCGGCCCCGCTCGAACAGGCGCTGGTCTCCACCGGCTTCAACTACGTCACCGAGGTCCGCACCCACCAGGCCGACGTCTCCCGGCAGCTGATCCCGTTGCTGCGCGACATCCGGCGCGGCGGCTCCGCGGCCGTCGACCTGTGCGACGTGGCCGCCGGCCGGCTCGACGGGTACTACGAGCGCGGTCTGCACCCGTGGGACCTCGCGGCGGGCGACCTGATCGCCCGGGAGGCGGGCGCCCTGACCGGTGGACGCCCCGGAGAACGCCCCTCGCGCGAGTTGGCGATCGCCGCGACGCCGGGTGTCTTCGAGCCCCTCCAGCGGCTCCTGGAGGGTTTCGGCGCCTGGCACGACTGAACGGACGGCGGCGCGCCCGCCGAACGCACGACGACGCGTCCGCGGGGCGTCCGGCCGCATGCCCGGCCGGACGCCCCGCGGACGCACGAAGGGGCCCCGGCGCTGGATTCGCCGGGGCCCCTCCGTCGTGCGTGCGAACGGCTCAGACGCTTGTCGCGCCGACCTGCACACCGTGCTCGGCGGCGAGCCGGCGCAGGTCGTCGAGCTCGCCCTGTTCGACCTCCACGAGGAAGTCGTCGCCCTCGCTTCGAGCCCGCGTCAGATCGGACTCGGTCGCCCTTATGCGCTGCAGAAGTCCTGCGGTGAATGCGTCCATGCTGCGCCCCCTCGTCCTTGGTCGTGGGTCTGTGGCACGGGGGTGTGCCGATTGGGAAGGGGCGATCACGTCTCCAGTAGGTGCCCAGCGCTGCCCGGCCGGGCGGCGACGGTGCCGGACACCCACGCCCGCTCTGCGGAAAGCGGATCGCGGAGTGCCGCATGGTGCTGCGGCACATGCAGAGCGTGATCGCGGGGTGTAAAGCCGTCCTCCCCCCGCTCCCTCCCGCAGAAACCTCAACCCGGCGAGAAAATCCGGCATTCCCGGGCTTCACACCTGCCCCTCACGGCCCCGCACCCGCCTTACCGCCGACTTATGGCCGAAAAGGGCAGGATGGAAGCCCACACTCACCGAACCCCCTGCCCGCGTGCGCCCACAGCGCGCTACGCGGGTGGACACAGGAAGGACAAGCGACGTGCGCGTACTCGTCGTCGAGGACGAGCAGCTGCTCGCCGATGCGGTGGCCACCGGACTGCGCCGGGAGGCCATGGCCGTCGACGTCGTGTACGACGGTGCGGCCGCCCTGGAGCGCATCGGCGTCAACGACTACGACGTGGTCGTCCTCGACCGTGACCTCCCGCTCGTGCACGGCGACGACGTCTGCCGCAAGATCGTCGAGCTGGGCATGCCCACCCGCGTGCTCATGCTCACGGCCTCCGGTGACGTCAGCGATCGCGTCGAGGGTCTGGAGATCGGCGCCGACGACTACCTTCCGAAGCCCTTCGCCTTCAGCGAGCTGATCGCACGCGTGCGGGCCCTGGGCCGGCGCACCAGCCTGCCGCTGCCGCCCGTGCTGGAGCGGGCCGGCATCAAGCTCGACCCGAACCGCCGCGAGGTCTTCCGGGACGGCAAGGAGGTGCAGCTCGCCCCCAAGGAGTTCGCCGTCCTGGAGGTCCTGATGCGCAGCGAGGGCGCGGTCGTCTCCGCGGAACAACTCCTGGAGAAGGCCTGGGACGAGAACACCGACCCCTTCACCAACGTCGTGCGCGTGACCGTCATGACCCTGCGCCGCAAGCTCGGTGAACCGCCGGTGATCGTCACGGTTCCCGGCTCCGGATACCGGATCTGATCCCGTGGCCACCACTCCGGCGCCTCCCCAGGCGCCCCCGAAGCCCACCTGGGACCCCAGGCGGCCGCAGGCCCCCTTCCCCTGGCTGCGCCCGACCATCCGGATACGGCTCACGCTGCTCTACGGCGGGATGTTCCTGATCGCCGGCATCCTGCTGCTGTCGATCATCTACCTGCTGGCGGCGCACGCGCTGAACGTGGGCAGCGAGCTGCCCTTCAAGATCCTCATCGGGCAGGTCGCCAGCGACATCTGCAACTTTCCCAACGAGCCGACCGCCAGCGAACTCAACCGCGCGATGAACGAGTGCGTCAACCAGCAGCGCCAGCACGCGCTGGACGACCTGCTCAGCCGCTCGCTGCTGGCCCTGCTCGGACTCGCGGTGATCGCCTTCGCGTTCGGCTACGCCATGGCCGGCCGGGTGCTGGCCCCGCTCGGGCGGATCCTGCGCACCGCGCGCTCCGTGGCGGGTTCGGACCTGTCCCGCCGTATCGAGCTGGACGGGCCGGACGACGAGCTGAAGGAGCTGGCCGACACCTTCGACGACATGCTGGAGCGGCTGCAGCGGGCCTTCACCGCTCAGCAGCGTTTCGTGGGCAACGCCTCGCACGAGCTGAGAACGCCGCTGGCCATCAACCGCACGCTCCTCGAGGTCCACCTCTCCGACCCGAACGCGCCGGTGGAACTCCAGCAGCTCGGCAAGACGCTGCTGGCGACCAACGAACGCAGCGAGCAGCTCGTGGAGGGCCTGCTGCTGCTCGCCCGCAGCGACAACCAGATCGTCGAGCGCAAGCCGGTCGACCTCGCCGAGGTCGCCGGGCAGGCCATCGACCAGGTGCACGGCGAGGCGGAGGTGAAGGGTGTACGGATCCGTGGGAAGCGGGATTCCGCGGTCGTCCAGGGCAATGGCGTACTGCTGGAGCGGATCGCGCTTAACCTGGTGCAGAACGCCGTGCGCTACAACGTCCCCGAGGACGGCTGGGTCGAGGTGACCACCGAGGTCCTGCACGGTCAGGCGGTGCTCGTCGTGTCCAACACGGGCCCGGTGGTCCCCGCCTACGAGATCGACAACCTTTTCGAGCCCTTCCGGCGGCTGCGCACGGAGCGTACGGGCAGCGACAAGGGTGTCGGGCTCGGCCTGTCGATCGCGCGCTCCGTGGCACGGGCGCACGGCGGCCATATCGCGGCCCAGCCGCGCGAGGGAGGAGGGCTCGTGATGCGAGTCAGTCTGCCGCTGTGAGACCCGGCCGCGACACACATGGGCTTGTTCGCTTTGCGCGAAATTTTTTGGGCCTCGACCGGGCTTTCCCGTGTGTGATCGATCACAAGAACGATTTTCCGGTCATCTACTCTCCGTGATCATGGATGCTGTCGGAAAGCCCGGAAACTCCGGGTTTTCAGGGGTCCTGATCACGGGAAGTACACGGTGAGGCGCCTTTGTGGTGCGGCATTCGGACCGTGTACGGTCCCGATCGCCATCCAAGCCGATCACTCGTGAGGAGTCCGGTTGGGTGTCGATTGAGTAACAGACCTTGATGTGAGGCAAAATCTCCGCCTCGAGGCGGGCACAAGTCCGGCCTCTCACGCGTTACGTGCGCTGGAGACACCGCAGAAACCCAGAGGGGGAGAGGCGAAATGGCAACCGATTACGACACCCCACGCAAGACCGACGACGACGTTGACTCCGACAGCCTTGAAGAACTGAAGGCCCGGCGGAACGACAAGTCCGCCTCCGCGGTCGACGTCGACGAGTTCGAGGCCGCGGAAGGCCTCGAACTGCCCGGTGCAGACCTCTCCAACGAGGAGCTGGCTGTCCGGGTACTGCCCAAGCAGCAGGACGAGTTCACTTGCATGAGCTGCTTCCTGGTGCACCACCGCAGCCAGCTGGCCCGCGAGAAGAACGGCCAGCCGATCTGCCGCGACTGCGACTGAGGGCGGGTCGGCCGTGACCGGCTCGACCCCTCCTCGGAAGCGCCGCTTCCCCCTTTCGGGAGCGGACAAGGGGCCGTCCGACGGCCCTCACGGCGTGCGTGACGACGAGCGAGGCCCATCCGGCAAGGGAGTTCTCCCTGCGGGATCGGCCTCGCTCGACGCGGCGGGTGGCCGGGGCGATCTCCCGGCGCCGGCCCAGAGCGCCGCGCCCGTCGCCCGGCGACGGGCCGCGGCGATCCGGCACAAGGCGGTGGACCTGGCCAAGGAAGGCGCCCGCAGGGGCGGCGGCCGCGCCAGGGCGGGCATCGCCCATCTCGCAGACCGGATCATCGACATGGCCCCGCGGATCCCCGTACGGGATCTTCGGACGCTGCGCCGGCAGTTCCCCGGGCTCGGGCCGGAGCAGATCGCCGACAAGCTCGTGGCGGGCGCGGCGAAGGCCACGTCCACCGTGGGTGCCGGTGTCGGTGCGGCGGCCATGCTCCCCGTACCGCCCGCGATGCCGGCCGAGATCGCCGCGGAGATCAGCGGCGTGGCGGCGATCGAGCTGAAGCTGATCGCCGAACTGCACGAGGTCTACGGGGTACGCCCCGCCGGGAACCTCGTGGACCGCAGCACCGCGTATCTGCGCTCCTGGTCGGGCGAGCGCGGTGTGGACGTGCTCAAGCCCACCTCGTTCAACTCGGCGCTCGGCGGCCACATGAGGCGCGAGCTGCGGCAGCAGGTCATGAAGCGCACGCTCCGCGACCTGCCGAACCTCATGCCTTTCCTGGTGGGTGCCGCCGTGGGCGCGCTCATGAACCGCCGGGAGACCAAGAAACTGGCCGCCAAGGTCCGGGCCGACCTGCGCGGGATGCAGGTGCCGTGGGACGCGCTGCCCGACCTGCCGCCTCTGGAGCAGCCGCAGGATCCGCTCCCGCTCGGGGACAGACCCGGCGAGCTCGGCGGCTGAGTGAAGTCTTTGCACGGCCGGGGCGAAACCTTTGCCCGCGCCGCGACCTCCCGCCCACCGGGTCCGGCGACCTCACAGGGCGGTGCGCCTATGCCGCCGGCTGCCGTGCCGCTCGCAGCGCCTCGGCCAGCCGCTGCGGGTCGCGGGTCGACAGGTACAGGTAGGGCGTCGGGTCGGCCGGGTCGGTGACCTCCACGCGCAGGGCCGTGGGGATGTAGGCGCGCAGCAGCAGGAACGCCCGGGTGTCGGCCTTGTACGTGCGCCAGGCCCGCGCCTCCTCCGCGTCCAGCACCTCCGCCTCGCCCAGCGCCGCGACCGGGATCTTCGCCTCGCCCGCGATCAGGGAGTCACCCACCACGCGGATGCGGAGCGAGCCGTACGAACTGGCAGCGACGGCGGCGACCGCGGTGCCGCCGACCAGGCCGCCGAGCAGCGGCAGGGTGCCGAACGGCAGCAGGATCAGGGCGAGGGCGACGCCCACGAGGAACGAGATGGCCCACCAGGAGCGGGGGGCGGTGAGGCGTTCGTCGTACGGAGTGGCGGAGAGCTGCATGAAACAAGCTTGGCACGGTGTCCGGACCGTGCCCGGCCCAGGGTGGCGGCGGGCGGCGGCGGGTGGTGGGAGGGACGAAAGGGGCGGTGAGTGGTGCTGTCGGTCGGGGTGGTGGTGGGTGGCGGGAGGGCGGGTAAGGTCTGCGGCTGTGAGTGGTACTTCCGCAGCTCTTGAGCCTCCGGCCGGCGCCGTCGAACCGGTCCGGCACCCCGACGCGCCCGCGCCCGGCGAGCTCCTCGGCGCACACTACGAACAGTGTTTCGGATGTGGCGGCGGGCAGTCGCACGGGCTGCACCTGGAGGCGCGGGCCGGTGAGGGAGTGACCGTCACCGCGGAGTTCACCGTGCAGCCCGCTCATCAGGGAGCGCCGGGTCTGGCGCATGGCGGGGTGCTGGCCACCGCGCTCGACGAGACGCTCGGTTCGCTGAACTGGCTGCTGCGGACGATCGCCGTGACCGGACGGCTGGAGACCGACTTCGTGCGGCCCGTCCCCGTCGGTACGACGTTGTACCTGGAGGCCGAGGTGACGGCCGTGGCCGGACGGAAGATCTACTCCACGGCCACCGGCCGTATCGGAGGCCCCGAGGGGCCCGTCGCCGTCCGTGCCGACGCGCTCTTCGTCGAGGTCCAGGTCAAGCACTTCGTCCAGCACGGCCGCCGGGAGGAGATCGACGCCGCCATGAGCGACCCGGACCAGGTCCGGCGCGGCCGTGCCTTCGAGGTGAACCCGTGAGCCGTGAACCCGTGCCCGTGCTGGTCCGGCGCGTCGATCCCGACGTACCGCTTCCGGCGTACGCGCATCCCGGTGACGCGGGGGCCGATCTGCGGACCACCGAGAGCCGTGAACTGGCGCCGGGGGAGCGGGCCGTACTGCCCACGGGGGTGTCCGTCGCGCTGCCCGAGGGGTACGCGGCCTTCGTGCACCCCCGGTCGGGGCTCGCCGCCCGATGCGGCGTCGCTCTCGTGAATGCCCCGGGGACGGTTGATGCCGGGTACCGTGGGGAGATCAAGGTGATCGTGGTGAATCTCGACCCGCGCGAGTCCGTGCGGTTCGAGCGCTTCGACCGGATTGCCCAACTGGTTGTCCAGCAGGTCGAGAGGGTCCGCTTCCAGGAGGTCGCGGAACTTCCCGACTCGGCGCGGGCCGAGGGGGGCTTCGGGTCCACCGGTGGCCACGCCGCCGTGGACGGCGGAAGCGGCACAGACGGTCAAGCCGCCGTGGGCGGCGCGACGGGTGGGAATCGATACGCTTCGGTCGTATCCGACCGGGAAGGACAGTGACGTGTTCGGACGTCGCAAGAAGAAGGGTGCCGCCGAGGACGCGGCCGGCGAGGCCGAGCAGGTCGTCGACAGTGTCGACACTGAGGCGGACGAGGCTGAGGGCGGGCGCGAGCGCGTGAGGCTGGAGCCGGAGCCGAGGCCCGACGGTCCCTGGGACAGCTCGGAGGTGCGCGACCCCGCCGAGGGCCGCGTGGACCTGGGTGGCCTCTTCGTGCCCGGAGTCGACGGCATGGAGCTGCGGGTGGAGGTCGCGGGCGACGCGATCGTCGCGGCGACCGTCGTCCTGCGCGACAGCGCCATCCAGCTCCAGGCCTTCGCCGCCCCCAAGCGCGAGGGCATCTGGGGCGAGGTGCGCGAGGAGATCGCCTCCGGCATCACCCAGCAGGGCGGCATCATCGACGAGGTCGAGGGCCCGCTGGGCTGGGAGCTGCGGGCGCAGGTGCCGGTGCAGCTGCCGGACGGCACGAGCGGTTTCCACGTCGTGCGGTTCGTCGGCGTGGACGGTCCCCGCTGGTTCCTGCGCGGCGTGATCTCCGGTCAGGGCGCGGTGCAGCCGCAGGCCGCCGGCCTGCTGGAGCAGATCTTCCGGGACACCGTCGTGGTCCGCGGTGAGGGCCCGATGGCGCCTCGCGACCCGATCGTCCTGAAGCTGCCCAACGACGCCCAGATGGTTCCGGAGAGCGTCCAGCAGGAGGACGCGGGGTCCCGCTTCTCCGGGGGCATGGGTCAGTTGCAGCGGGGACCGGAGATCACCGAGGTCCGCTAGCAGCCGTACCGCGTCACAGTCGTACGGAACAGGGCCGCACCCTTGACGGGGTGCGGCCCTGTTCCGTGCGCGCGCACCCTTGACGGCTCATTGGTCTGTACCTACGGTCTCCGCTCAACGCCTGGTTCACGAGGGCACTCTGTGTTCATGTACGAGAACGGAGTCGTTGTGCGTGGACCCGCATTCCTCGTAGCGGTGAGGGGAACGGCGGGGGAGTGAGGGGGAGGGTGTATGGCCGGGTCGACCTGCGGAGAGTCCACCGCGTCAGGGTTGCGTCAAAGCGGTCCCGCGCCCTCCCTCTCGCCCCCTTTGTCCGTTTCGTTGGCCGTAAGGTCGACGCTGTGCACGCAGGAGACACCGGAAGACAATGAGGCCATGGCGCGCGGCAAGCTTCGGATCTACCTCGGCGCGGCACCGGGAGTGGGCAAGACCTACGCGATGCTGTCCGAGGCCCACCGCCGCGTGGAGCGGGGCACGGACTGCGTGGTGGCTTTCGTCGAGCACCACGACCGGCCGCGCACCGAGGTGATGCTGCACGGCCTGGAGGAGATCACCCGCCGACGGCTGGAGTACCGGGGCGGCGCCTTCACCGAGATGGACGTGGACGCGGTGCTCGCCCGCGGCCCCCGGGTCGCCCTGGTGGACGAGCTGGCCCACACCAACGTTCCGGGGTCGCGCAACACCAAGCGCTGGCAGGACGTGGAGGAACTGCTGGCCGCGGGCGTCGACGTGATCTCCACGGTCAACATCCAGCATCTGGAGTCCCTCGGTGACGTCGTGGAGTCGATCACAGGGGTGCGGCAGCAGGAGAGGGTCCCGGACGAGTTCGTGCGCCGCGCCGACGAGATCGAGCTGGTCGACATGTCGCCGCAGGCCCTTCGGCGCCGCATGGCGCACGGCAACGTCTACTCACCGGACAAGGTCGACGCCGCCCTGTCGAACTACTTCCGGCCGGGCAACCTCACCGCCCTGCGCGAGCTGGCCCTGCTGTGGGTCGCCGACCGGGTCGACGAGTATCTGAAGCAGTACCGCAGCGAGCACCGGGTGTCGGCGATCTGGGGGTCGCGGGAGCGGATCGTGGTCGGACTGACCGGCGGCCCGGAGGGGCGGACGCTGATCCGGCGCGCGGCCCGGCTCGCGGAGAAGGGCGCCGGCGGAGAGGTCCTGGCCGTCTACATCGCCGGCAGCGACGGCCTGACCTCCGCCTCACCCAAGGAACTGGCGGTCCAGCGCACGCTCGTGGAGGACCTCGGCGGCACCTTCCACCATGTCGTCGGCGACGACATCCCGGCCGCGCTGCTCGACTTCGCCCGGGGCGCCAACGCCACCCAGATCGTCCTCGGCTCCTCCCGCCGCAGGGCCTGGCAGTACGTGCTTGGACCCGGCGTCGGTGCCACCGTCGCCCGCGAGTCGGGACCCGATCTCGACGTGCACATCGTCACCCACGAGGAGGCGGCCAAGGGGCGGGGGCTGCCGGTGACCCGGGGCGCCCGGCTCGGGCGGGCCCGGATCAGCTGGGGCTGGGCGGTCGGGCTGGCCGGTCCCGCGCTGATGGCGGTGCTGCTCAGCGCGGTCCACCTCGGCCTCGCCAACGACATGCTGCTGTTCCTGACGGTGACGGTGGCGGCGGCGCTGCTCGGCGGCCTGCTGCCCGCGCTGGCCTCGGCGGCCCTGGGCTCCCTGCTGCTGAACTACTTCTACACACCGCCCCTGCACCGCTGGACCATCGCCGACCCGAAGAACATCGTCGCCATCGTGATCTTCGTCGGGGTCGCGGTGTCCGTGGCGTCGGTGGTCGACCTGGCCGCCCGGCGCACGCATCAGGCGGCCAGGCTGCGGGCGGAGTCGGAGATCCTCTCCTATCTGGCGGGCAATGTGCTGCGCGG
Organism: Streptomyces sp. NPDC017202; assembly: GCF_044331705.1. Lineage (NCBI taxonomy): Bacteria > Bacillati > Actinomycetota > Actinomycetes > Kitasatosporales > Streptomycetaceae > Streptomyces > Streptomyces sp. NPDC017202. Next base: position 116,148 of record NZ_JBIRNP010000014.1, read on the forward strand.
CGAGACCAGTCTGGAGGCGCTGCTCGAACGGGTCCGGGAGACCTTCGGCATGGAGTCCGCGGCCCTGCTGGAGCGCGCGGACGACACGGCGCCCTGGATCTGCGCGGGCCGGGCCGGCACGGGGCGACCCGTGGGGCGGCCCGAGGACGCCGATGTGGACGTGCCCGTCGGGGACCGTCTGGCGCTGGCGCTCACCGGGCGGCTGCTGCCCGCTGAGGACCGGCGGGTGCTGGCCGCCTTCGCCGCGCAGGCGGCCGTCGTACTGGACCGGCGGCGCCTCCAGGAGGAGGCCGACCGGGCCCGCGCGCTCGCCGAGGGCAACCGCATCCGTACGGCACTGCTGGCCGCCGTCAGCCACGACCTGCGCACCCCGCTGGCCGGGATCAAGGCGGCGGTGTCCAGTCTCAGATCCGACGACGTGGCCTGGTCCGAGGAGGACCGGGCGGAGCTGCTCGAGGGCATCGAGGACGGCGCCGACCGGCTCGACCACCTGGTCGGGAACCTCCTGGACATGTCCCGGCTCCAGACCGGCACGGTCACCCCGATCATCCGGGAGACCGACCTGGACGAAGTGGTGCCGATGGCGCTCGGCGGTGTTCCGGAGGACAGTGTGGCGCTGGACATCCCGGAGACGCTGCCGATGGTCGCCGTGGACGCCGGGCTGCTGGAGCGGTCGGTCGCCAACCTGGTCGAGAACGCGGTGAAGTACAGCGCGGACGGAGTCCCCGTGCTGGTCGCCGCCAGCGTGCTCGCCGACCGGGTCGAGGTCCGGGTCGTCGACCGTGGGCCGGGTGTCCCGGACGAGGCCAAGGAACGGATCTTCGAGCCCTTCCAGCGGTACGGTGACGCTCCGCGCGGAGCGGGGGTGGGCCTGGGCCTCGCGGTCGCGCGCGGCTTCGCCGAGGCGATGGGCGGGACGCTCCACGCCGAGGACACCCCGGGCGGGGGACTGACCATGGTGCTCACCGTGCGTGCGGCCGAGGACCGGGGCGAGGCCCGGCCGGGGAGGTCCACGGACCTCGTACCCCCCACCGCCGGCCCCTTCCCGGACCACCCCGCACCAACCGAGAGGCAGGCGTCATGAGCTCGACCGGGGGCACCGCCCAGAGCCCCACGAGGGTGCTCGTGATCGACGACGAACCCCAGATCGTGCGCGCCCTCGTGATCAACCTCAAGGCCCGCGGTTACGAGGTCGACGCGGCTCATGACGGGACCGCCGCCCTCCGGCTCGCCGCCGCCCGCCACCCGGACGTGATCGTGCTCGACCTGGGGCTGCCCGACATGGACGGCGTCGAGGTGATCAGGGGCCTGCGCGGCTGGACCCGGGTGCCGATCCTGGTGCTGTCCGCCCGGCACTCCTCGGACGAGAAGGTCGAGGCGCTCGACGCGGGCGCCGACGACTACGTCACCAAGCCCTTCGGCATGGACGAGCTGCTGGCTCGGCTGCGGGCCGCCGTCCGCCGTGCCGAACCCGCGGGCGGGGCGGAGTCGGAGGCCTTGGTCGAGACCGACGCGTTCACGGTCGACCTGGGCGCCAAGAAGGTCGGCCGGGACGGCAAGGACGTACGGCTCACGCCCACCGAGTGGCACCTGCTGGAGGTGCTGGTGCGCAACACCGGCCGCCTGGTCGGCCAGAAGCAACTGCTCCAGGAGGTGTGGGGCCCGTCGTACGGGACGGAGACGAACTACCTGCGGGTCTACATGGCGCAGCTGCGCAGGAAGCTGGAGGCGGATCCGTCGCATCCCCGGCACTTCATCACGGAGCCGGGGATGGGGTACCGGTTCGAGAAGTGAGCCGCAGCAGGTCCGGGGGCGGGGCGGGGTGCGGGGGTGAAGGCGGGCGTCGGAACGCGGGTACGGGCCCGGTGGTGCCTCCCGGTACCCTTCAGATATGAGTGCTGTTCCTCGTTCCGAGAAGCCGGTGGGCCGGTTCCGGCGCATGCTCGATCGGCTCTCCTCCTCGCAGGAGGACCTGGAGTCCGAGGAGCTGCGGGAGGATGCCGAGACCGCCGGCTGTACGCGGATCGGAGACTGCCAGGACCGCCAGATAGTCACGGTTACTGGTACCTTGCGCACGGTCACCCTGCGACCGCGGGCCGGAGTCCCGGCCCTGGAGGCCGAGCTGTTCGACGGCTCCGCCGCGCTGGACGTGGTGTGGCTGGGCAGACGCTCCATCGTGGGTATAGAGCCGGGGCGCAGGCTCATAGCATCGGGCCGGATCTCGATGAGCCGGGGCCGCCGGGTGCTGTTCAACCCCAAGTACGAACTGAGACCCCTTGGTAGGGAGTAGCCGGTGACGTCGCTCGACAAGCCGACCGAAGACACTCAGCAGGACGACGCCCGGGCGGTGACGGAGGCCGCGCTGTTCGAGGCGTTCGGCGGGGTGCGGGGCATGGTCGAGACGGTGGTGCCCGGCCTGCTGTTCGTCACGATCTACACGATCAACAAAGATCTGCACATGTCGGCGATCGCCGCACTGGCGGTGTCGTTGGTCCTGGTCGTGGTCCGCCTGGCCATGAAGGACACCGTGAAGCACGCCTTCAGCGGTGTCTTCGGCGTCGCCTTCGGTGTCGTGTTCGCGATGATGACGGGCAACGCGAAGGACTTCTACCTGCCCGGCATGCTCTACACGCTGGGGCTGTCGCTGGCGTACATCGTCTCGACCCTGTGCGGGATGCCGCTGCTCGGGCTGATCCTCGGGCCGGTGTTCAAGGAGAACCTCTCCTGGCGTACCCGCAACCCCGGCCGCAAGAAGGCGTATGCGAAGGCCAGTTACGCCTGGGGCCTGATTCTCCTCGCCAAGTGCGCGATTCTCTTCCCGCTGTACTGGTGGGCCGACACCACGCAGCTGGGCTGGGTACTGATCGCGCTGAAGATCCCGCCGTTCCTGCTGGCCGTCTGGCTGACGTGGGTCTTCCTGGCGAAGGCGCCCGCGCCGATCGACGTCTTCGCCGAGATGGAGGCGGAGGAGAAGGCGGCGGAGGCGAGGGCGGCCGGGGCCTCGCACGAGTCGGCGGAGGCCGGCCCGCGGCACCGGCGGGACGGGTAGTTCCGGCGGGGGTTTCTCGCCCCCGCCGCCCCTTCCCCTCCCGTCCCTGGGAGCTGCCGCCCCCCCCAGACCCCCGCTTCCCTCTCCGAACGCTGCTGTCCACAGGTCCACGGGCCGTCGCCCGGACACCGAACGGCCGCGGCAGGGTCGGCGTCGCGCCCGGGCGGGAGGGCAGGGTCAGCCGTTGATGTCCTCGCGGCGGACCGACAACAGGTCCTCCAACTGTTCCTCCTGGGCCTGGGCTGCCACGAACAGGAGTTCGTCGCCTGCTTCCAGGGAGTCCTCGCGGGACGGGGTGAGGACGCGGGTGCCGCGGATGATCGTGACCAGGGAGGTGTCCTCGGGCCACTCCACGTCACCGACCTGGGTGCCGGCCAGGGCCGACTCCTCGGGGAGGGTCAGTTCGACGAGGTTGGCGTCGCCGTGACTGAAGCGGAGCAGGCGGACCAGGTCGCCGACGCTGACCGCCTCCTCCACCAGGGCGGACATCAGACGCGGCGTGGAGACGGCGACGTCCACGCCCCAGGACTCGTTGAAGAGCCACTCGTTCTTCGGGTTGTTCACGCGGGCGACGACGCGCGGTACGCCGTACTCCGTCTTGGCGAGCAGGGAGACGACCAGGTTGACCTTGTCGTCGCCGGTCGCGGCGATCACGACGTTGCAGCGCTGGAGGGCCGCCTCGTCGAGGGAGGTGATCTCGCAGGCGTCGGCCAGCAGCCACTCCGCCTGCGGGACGCGCTCGACCGAGATGGCGGTCGGCGCCTTGTCGACCAGCAGGACCTCGTGGCCGTTCTCCAGCAGCTCGCCCGCGATCGAGCGGCCGACTGCGCCGGCTCCGGCAATGGCGACCCTCATCAGTGACCGTCCTCCTTCGGGCCCTCGGCGAACGCGGCTTCGACCTTCTCCACGTCGTCGGTGCGCATCATCACGTGCACCAGATCGCCCTCCTGCAGAACCGTCTGCGAGGTGGGCAGGATCGCTTCACCGAGGCGGGTCAGGAACGCCACGCGCACGCCCGTCTCCTCCTGAAGCTTGCTGATCTTGTGTCCGACCCAGGCGGCGGAGGCGTGCACCTCGGCCAGCTGGACGCCGCCGGTGGGGTCGCGCCACAGCGGCTCGGAACCCGAGGGAAGAAGCCGGCGCAGCATCTGGTCGGCGGTCCAGCGGACCGTGGCCACCGTCGGGATGCCCAGGCGCTGGTAGACCTCGGCGCGGCGGGGGTCGTAGATGCGGGCGGCGACGTTCTCGATGCCGAACATCTCGCGGGCCACGCGGGCGGCGATGATGTTGGAGTTGTCGCCGCTGGAGACGGCGGCGAAGGCCCCGGCCTCCTCGATGCCCGCTTCGCGCAGGGTGTCCTGGTCGAAGCCGACCCCGGTGACCCGGCGGCCGCCGAACGAGGAGCCAAGACGTCGGAAGGCGGTGGGGTCCTGGTCGATCACGGCGACCGTGTGCCCCTGCTGCTCCAGGGTCTGGGCGAGAGCGGAACCCACTCTGCCGCAGCCCATGATGACGATGTGCACGACCGTCCTTCCGAGGTCAAATGTTGCCGGCTTGGCTGTAACAGGGTCTCAGACCGCCGACCAAGCTACACACGCGCGGTCCGCGGGGGGGCACCCCCGTGCACGGTTCCCGGCGTCAGCGACGGCTGATGCTCCACAGGCTGAACAGGGTGAGGATTCCGAGGCCGACCAGGGTGCCGGCGGCGCCGATCAGCTCCGCGGTCGTGTGCATGGAACCTCCAGAGGGCGGCAGGGAAGGGGAATTGTCATATAGGCATGGGGGTCGGGACGGCCGCGGAATCCGCAGCCGCGCCGTGGCCGATTTCACCCGTGAGGCAGACGGAGAGTGTCCATGGGGCGGCAGGGACGCGGTATCACCCGGCTGACCCCGGGGGAGAGTGGGCGGTCCCCTGTTCGAAGGCCTACGATGCTCAGTTGTGTCCAAACTGACCGACGTGCCCAAACGGATCCTGATCGGGCGCGCACTGCGCAGTGATCGGCTCGGGGAAACGCTCCTGCCGAAGCGCATCGCCCTGCCCGTCTTCGCTTCCGACCCGCTGTCCTCCGTGGCCTACGCGCCCGGGGAAGTCCTGCTGGTCCTGTCCATCGCGGGCGTGTCGGCGTACCACTTCAGCCCGTGGATCGCGCTCGCGGTCGTCGTACTGATGTTCACGGTGGTCGCCTCCTACCGGCAGAACGTCCACGCCTACCCGAGCGGCGGCGGCGACTACGAGGTGGCCACCACCAACCTCGGCGCCAAGGCCGGTCTGACCGTGGCGAGCGCCCTGCTCGTCGACTACGTCCTGACCGTCGCGGTGTCCATCGCCTCGGGCATCGAGAACCTCGGCTCCGCGATCCCGTTCGTCGTCGAGCACAAGGTGGCCTGCGCGGTCGCCGTCGTCGTGCTGTTGACGCTGATGAACCTGCGCGGCGTCAAGGAGTCCGGCAAGCTCTTCGCCATTCCGACGTACGTGTTCGTCGCGGGCGTCTTCATCATGATCGCGTGGGGCGCCTTCCGGGGACTGGTCCTGGACGACACCATGCGCGCGCCCACCGCCGACTACACGATCAAGCCCGAGCACGAGGGCCTCGCCGGCTTCGCCCTGCTCTTCCTCATGCTGCGGGCCTTCTCCTCCGGATGCGCGGCGCTCACCGGCGTCGAGGCGATCTCCAACGGCGTGCCCGCCTTCCGCAAGCCCAAGTCCAGGAACGCGGCGACGACCCTGGCCGCGATGGGTCTGCTGGCCGTCACGATGTTCTGCGGGATCATCGTGCTGGCCCTGGTCACCGACGTCCGCATGGCCGAGCACCCGGCCGCCGACCTGCTCAACAACGGTGTCGCGGTCGGCGCCGACTACGTCCAGAACCCGGTGATCACCCAGGTCGCCGAGGCCGTCTTCGGCAAGGGCAGCTTCCTCTTCCTCGTGCTCGCCGCGGCGACCGCGCTGGTGCTGTTCCTCGCGGCCAACACCGCCTACAACGGTTTCCCGGTGCTCGGCTCGATCCTCGCCCAGGACCGCTACCTGCCCCGCCAACTGCACACCCGCGGCGACCGCCTGGCGTTCTCCAACGGCATCGTTCTCCTCGCGGGCGCGGCGAGCCTGCTGATCATCGTGTACGGCGCCGACTCCACGCGGCTGATCCAGCTGTACATCGTCGGCGTCTTCGTCTCCTTCACGCTCAGCCAGACCGGCATGGTCCGGCACTGGAACCGCCACCTGGCGACCGAGACCGATCCGGCCAAGCGCCGCCACATGGTCCGCTCCCGGGCGATCAACACCTTCGGCGCGTTCTTCACCGGCCTCGTCCTGGTGGTCGTCCTCATCACGAAGTTCACCCACGGTGCCTGGGTCGCCCTGCTCGGCATGGTGATCTTCTACGGCACGATGACCGTGATCCGCCGCCACTACGACGGCGTCTCCGAGGAACTCGCCGCACCCGAGGGCCCCAGCGACGACAGCGTCCGCCCCTCGCGCGTGCACTCCCTGCTGCTGATCTCCAAGATCCACCGGCCGACGCTGCGCGCCCTGGCCTACGCCAAGCTGATGCGTTCCGACACCCTGGAGGCGCTCACCGTCAACGTCGACCCGGCCGAGACGAAGGCGCTGCGCGCGGAGTGGGAACGGCGCGCCATCGACGTACCGCTGAAGGTCCTGGACTCGCCCTACCGCGAGGTCACGCGGCCGGTCATCGAGTACGTCAAGAGCCTGCGCCGGGAGTCGCCGCGGGACGCCGTGTCGGTGATCATCCCCGAGTACGTGGTCGGTCACTGGTACGAGCAACTGCTGCACAACCAGAGCGCCCTCCGCCTCAAGGGCCGGCTGCTGTTCACGCCCGGCGTGATGGTGACCTCGGTGCCCTACCAGCTCCAGTCCTCCGAGGTGGCCAAGAAGCGGGCCCGCAGGCGGCAGGACTGGAACGCCCCCGGTTCCGTACGGCGCGGCCCGGTCCACGAGGGGCGCGCGAAGGAGCCGTCGGGCACGGGTTCCGCCGACTCCCCGGGTGCGCCGGGCGAGGGCCCCGCGGGCCCGCAGGCCTGACCTGCTCATGGTGAGCGGCCGGACGACAGCCACGTAGACTGGTGGGCTGTTGTCCGGCCGTACCTCGTTCGACGTAGTGGAGTCATCCCGCCATGCAGGCAGAAACGAAGAAGTCGCAGGCGGACCCGCAGGCGAGGTCGCTGGTCGGCGAGGAGTACGAGGTCGAGGTCGGCCCCGTCGCGCACGGCGGGCACTGCATCGCCCGTACCGACGGGGGACAGGTGCTGTTCGTCCGGCACACGCTTCCCGGCGAGCGGGTCGTGGCCCGGGTGACCGACGGCGAGGAGGGGGCCCGGTTCCTGCGCGCGGACGCGGTGCGGGTGCTGGAGGCGTCCAAGGACCGCGTCGAGGCGCCCTGCCCGTACGCCGGACCCGGCCGCTGCGGCGGCTGCGACTGGCAGCACGCCAAGCCGGGCGCCCAGCGCCGCCTCAAGGGCGAGGTGATCGCCGAGCAGCTGAAGCGGCTCGCGGGCCTCACGCCCGAGGAGGCCGGCTGGGACGGCACGGTGATGCCGGCCGAGGGCGACAAGCTGCCCGCCGGCCAGGTGCCGCAGTGGCGGACGCGCGTGCAGTACGCGGTCGACGCCGACGGCAACGCCGGACTGCGGCGCCACCGCTCCCACGAGGTCGAGCCCGTCGAGCACTGCATGATCGCGGCGCCCGGCGTCAGCGAGCTGGGCATCGAGAGCCGCGACTGGTCCGGGATGGCGTCCGTCGACGCCATCGCCGCGACCGGCTCCCAGGACCGCATGGTGATCCTCGAACCCCGGCCCGGCGCCCGCCTCCCCCTCGTCGAGCTCGACCGGCCCGTCTCCGTCATGCGCGTCGAGGAGCACGACGGCGGCATCCACCGCGTCCACGGCCGCGCGTTCGTGCGCGAGCGCGCCGACGGCCGGACCTACCGCGTCGGCAGCGGCGGCTTCTGGCAGGTCCACCCGCAGGCCGCCGACACCCTCGTCAAGGCGGTCATGCAGGGTCTGCTGCCGCGCAAGGGCGACATGGCGCTCGACCTGTACTGCGGCGTCGGCCTCTTCGCGGGCGCCCTCGCCGACCGCATCGGCGACAAGGGCGCGGTCCTCGGCATCGAGTCCGGCAAGCGCGCCGTCGAGGACGCCCGGCACAACCTCGCCGGCTTCGACCGTGTGCGTATCGAGCAGGGCAAGGTGGAGAGCGTGCTCCCGCGGACGGGCATCAGCGAGGTCGACCTCATCGTCCTCGACCCGCCGCGGGCGGGCGCCGGACGCAGGACGGTCCAGCACCTCTCCTCCCTGGGCGCACGGAAGATCGCCTACGTGGCCTGTGACCCGGCCGCGCTGGCCCGCGACCTGGCGTACTTCCGCGACGGGGGGTACCGGGTGCGGACCCTGCGGGCGTTCGATCTGTTCCCGATGACGCACCACGTGGAGTGCGTGGCGATTCTGGAGCCTGCCGCAAAGGGGCTCTGACCTGCGGTTTTCCTAGGCCGCTCCGGTGCGGTCGGGTGTGCTCGACCTGTTTCCCGAAGTGCAGGAGGTGGAGCACGCCACGCGTCGGCGAACTGGTCCTGGACCTGGGGTTCCGATCATCGCCGGAATGGCCGGCACGGGGTGCCCCCGAGCTTCGCCGGGTTCGCGCGGAGCAGCCGTGACGCTCATGCGACGCTCGATCTGATGAGGTGTCAGGTTGTGTATGCGTCCTGATTCGATCGTCTCCACGCCAAGGCGCCGGAGGGAGGCGTGTGCGAGGCACGGAAGCCAGGAGGCGCAGCCGCTCGTGGGCGGGGGAGCCCGGGGCGCCGGTCCAGACGGTCAGGTGCTGGTGGGGATCGGTGCTGGCGGTGAGCGTGTCCCGGTCCAGGACCAGTTCGCCGACGACCGGATCTTCGTGCCCACGGTGCGGCGCTTACGCCGGGGCCATGGGCTCCCGGCCGTACCCGGCGGGTGGCGGGCGACAGGTCCGAGCCCGCGGGCGGCTCGTTCACCCCGGTCCGACATGCCGTGCGGGTGGGCGTCTGTTGGCCGGCGGCCCTCCTCGGCAACGGATCCACCGATGAGTGTCCGGCGACGTGAGCCGATGCGGAGGGCTGTCGCTGACAGGGGAGGGCACGACCGCGGACGTCCGTCGACAGCGGAAGACCCCGGCCCGTGAACACGGCCGGGGTCTTCCGCTGTACGAAGCCGCCGGCGAAGCCGCCGGCGAAGCCGCCGGCGAAGCCGCCGGCGGTGGCGGCGGCTCGGCTCAGTCGGCGGCGAGCAGGTGGGCGGGGGCGATCCGGGACAGCCCCCGGATCGGCACCGTCAGAGCCGCCACCACCAGGGCGGTCGCCGCGAGCGTGGCCAGCAGCGCGGCGCCGGCGACCGGGAACAGGTGACCGTGCAGCACGCCCCGGCCGAGGGTCAGCACCCCGGCCAGACCGGCCACCGCACCGGACAGGCCGCCCAGCAGAGCCAGTCCGATTCCCTCGTAGAGGGTCAGCTTCGCCAGCTCGCGGTTGGTCCAGCCGGTCGCCCGCAGCACCGCGAGATCGGCGGCGCGTTCGCGCTGCGAGATGACCAGGACGTCGATGGCGCCGGCGGCGCCCAGCAGCAGGGAGAGAGCGACGCTGAGGTAGTCGGCCTCGCGCGCCTGCGCCACCACGGCACTGCCGAGCAGCGACCCGGCCACCTCGCCCCGGAAGGCCAGCGTCAGGGCGAGCAGCACGGTGAAGGCGGCCACTCCCAGCGCCAGCCCTGTCGCACCCAGCAGCGTGCGGCCCCGCACCCGCAGCAGGTTGAGCATGGCCAGTCCGGCCACCGAACGCACCGGGTGCGCGCGGCGGGCCGCCGTCACCGGGGGCCGGACGGCTTCCATCGGTCCCAGCCGGGTGGCGAGCCAGGCGGGGATCAGGCCCGCCGCCGTGGCCAGGAGGAGCGCCACCGGGAGCACGAGGAGCGACTTGGCGCCGGCTTCGGGCTGGCCCAGCACCCGGCCCAGCACGTACGCGAGCACCGTGCCCACGGCTCCGGCGGCGAGGCCGATCAGCGCCAGTTCGCCGAGGACCAGGCGGAGTACTTCGCCACCGCTCCAGCCGAGGCAGCGCAGCGTGCCGATCTCGGTGCGACGTGAGCGCACCGAAGCCAGCGCGGCCTGGCCGAGGAAGAGTGCGCACACGACGAGGACCAGCACGAAGAGCACCGCGCTCTTGGTGTCCACCGCCCGGAGAATGCGCAGTGCCACGCCCTTGGCGACCCAACGCTCCGTCACCTGTGCCGAGTCGCCCAGTGCCACCGTCTGCGGTGCAGGCGAGCTGCCGACGGTGACGTCGACCTGGAGCCGGGGGTAGGTGGCCCGGATCTTCCCGGCCACCGCGTTCACCCGTGCCCGGGAGGCGGTGTCGACGCCGGTCACTCCTGCCACCCGGATCCTGATCGCGCTGACCGGCGCCTTGTCCTGGAGGCTCGGGACCCGACGGCTCTTGGTGAGCGCGGTGATGGAGTCCATCGTCGTCAGCATGGTGGGCGGCGGGCTGACGTAGCCGCCCAGGTTGCGGTCGGGCTGCAGGGGCTTGCCGTGAAGCTTCGCTCGGGTCGCGCTGTCCGCACCGGTGACCTGCGGCGTCTGGTAGGTCTCCAGCGGGGTGTCGGACAGGGGTGAGAAGCCGGGCAGTCTGCCGGTGTCGTAGCGGCCGACCAGGTGGACGAAGGGATTGGGCAGGCGTCCGGAGTCCACGCCGTCGCACCTGCCCAGTCCGATGCAGCTCGTGGCGGCGTGACTGGTCACCTTCCGGTACTGGGTGCCCTGGTGGTTCTCCTCGGGGACGTTGGGAAACGGCTGCCGGTTCGAGTTGGTGATCCACAGGCTGGGCTTCTGCGGGGGCTGCGGCTGCGCGGCGAGGCCTCCGTCGGGGGTCCGGCGGTAGGTGACCGGGCCGACCGTCCAGTAGCTGCCGGTGTCGAACGAGTCCTCGGTCAGTGCCTTCCGGTAGCCCTTGCCCAGGTCGACGCGGGTCGTGCCCACCGTGGTGCCGTGCAGGTTTCGGACGAAGCCGGCGGCTGTCGGGTTGCCCAGTTTCGAGGGCAGCTCGGCCGGGTCGCCGACGTCGAGCCGCTCGACCGTGGCGTCGAGCGTGCCGGTGGTCAGCGGGGTGTCGCTGAGCAGCGCCGGGATGTAGGAGTCGTGCTGTCCGTGGACGCTCTTGGCGCCCGACACCCTCCACGGCTTGTCCTGCTCGGTGAGCATCCGGCCCGAGACGATGGTGTCGCCCAGGCCCACCAGCCGGTCCTCGGCCACCGGGTCGATGGCGGCCAGCAGCACGGGGTAACTGACCGGAACGTCGATCGTGGCCTTGTCCTGACCGGACTGGCAGTTCATCCGCGAACTCAGCTCCGGGTCGAACGGCGACCTGTCCCTGAGGTCCTCGGCGATGATGTTCGGCTTCAACGGCAGATCCAGGTTGAACTCGGTCTGCTGGGTCTTGTCCTGGTTGAAGTAGAAGCAGACGTCGTACTTCCCTTTGATCCGGTACCGCTGGGTGCTCTTGTCGGCCGCACCCGTCTCCAGGGTGTCGGACTCGAAGAGGCCGTCCGACTCCGATCCCGACGTCAGGGGGGAGCGGGTGAGGTAGACGTACTCGTCCGAGGTGCGGTAGCTGCCCAGTCCGGAGGTGAGCGTAGGGCTGATGCGCAGGATCTGCCGGGACGCCTTCCCGTCCAGGAAGCGGGACACGTCCACCGTGACGGTGCTCGCCACCATGAGATAGCCGATGTTGGCGACCGGTGCGGCCACGTCGATCCCGGCCATGCCGCGGATGCGCCGGTACTGGTCGACGGTGATGCCGCCGAACGTGCCGGACAGGAAGTTCGGCGTGACCAGACCGCTCTGCCGCTCCACGTCCGTCTGCGAGTCGGGCGGGCGTACCAGGACGTCGTACGCGGAGCGTGCGTTCTTCCGTACCGTGCCCACGGTGGTCGCCTGGCTCGTGCTCACCGTCGCGGTCAGCAGGGTGAAACTGGTCGCCGCCACCAGGATTCCGGCGGCCAGGGCCAGCGCGCGCCCGCGCCGCCGCCGTAGCTGGTCGAGAATCATCGCCATCACGGGCGCAGGCCCCCCAGCCGGTGCAGCACGTCGCCGGACGGTGTGATCCGCTGGTCCGAGGTGATCCTGCCGTCCTGCAGTCGCACCACCCGGTCGCCGCCCGCGGCGACCTCGGCGTCGTGCGTGGCGATCAGCATCGTCATCCCGTAGCGCTCGCGCAGCGACATCAGCAGGTCGACGATCTCCCGCCCGATGACGCTGTCCAGGTTGCCCGTGGGCTCGTCGGCCAGTAACAGTCCCGGCCGGTTGATCAACGCGCGTGCGACGGCGACGCGTTGCTGCTGGCCGCCCGACAACTGCGAGGGCAGGGCGTCGGCCCGCCGGCCCAGGCCGACGGCTTCGAGCAGCTCCATGCCGCGCGCACGCCGGTCGAAGTCCACTCTGCGCGGCAGGACCGGGGCGAGCACATTGTCCAGCGCGGTCAGCGCGGGCAGCAGGTGGAAGCGCTGGAAGACGAAGCCGACACGCCGCCGGTGACGGTCCAGGTCCCGGGGTATCAGTGGTGTGCCGTCGATCTCGACGTGCCCCTCGTCGGGCTGGTCCATGCCGCCCGTCACATGCAGGACGGTGGATTTGCCGGCGCCGGACGGCCCCGTCAGCATCACCACCTCGCCGGCCGCGACCTCCAGGTCGATCTCGTCCAGAGCGGTCAGGCCGGGATACCGGCGGCTCACCCCGCGCAACGTCACGCTCACAGCCATGTATGCAGCCTCGCCCTCGTACATCGCGCACGTACATCGCCGCCCATACATTGCGACAATTCAGGGGTATGTTGTCACAATGTAGAAGGGACGTGTATGCCGCTCCACCACGCCGTGCTCGCGCTGCTGACCCGGCGACCGAATCACGGATACGAACTCAAGGCCCGGTTCGAGGAGGCCGTCGGCCCGCAGTGGGGCGGTCTGAACATCGGTCACCTCTACCAGATCCTCGAACGGCTGGTCCGTGACGGCTATGTCTCGCGCTCGCAGGTCACGCAGACCGACCGGCCCGACAAGAACCTCTACACACTCACCGAAGCGGGCGAGGCCGAGCTGCGCTCGTGGGCGACCACCGCCTGGGTGCGTGTCGGCGGCTTCCGCGACGAGCTGTTCCTGAAGCTCCTCGGTGCTGTCGCGCTGGGCCCGCAGGCCCTGGCCACACTGATCGAGTCGCAGCGGCAGACGTACCTGTCCGAGCTCGCGGGCCTGGCGCAGCAGCGCCGCGCCCACGCCGACGAGCCGCTGGTCGCCGTCCTGATCGACGCCGCCATCGCGCACACCAAGGCCGACCTCGGACTGCTGGACAGCGCCGCACAGCATCTGGGCCCGCTCGCCGCGGCACAGGGCGCGCAGGCGCCGGAGCGCTCACCCTCACGGGCACGGGGCGACGCCGACGAGGCCCCGAGGGGCAGGGCGGGATGAGAGAGGGGGCGGCCGTACGCGCGGGGATGGGCTGTCGACCGTTTACGCCCGTTTGACGCTCCGGTCTCCCGCAGGCGGGACAGCGAGCCGAGAAATGGCCTCTGACCTGGCCTTTCCCGAGACCCGCTCAAGCCGGCATCTTTCCGATGACGCACCACGTGGAGTGCGTGGCGATTCTGGAGCCTGCCGCAAAGGGCGTCTGACCTGCGGTTGCGTGGCCCAGGTGGGCCGCTCGACCTGTTTTCCTCCGTACAGCGGGTCGGGTAGACCCACTGCTTGTTCAAACTCGCCTGACCTGCGGTTACAGGGTGTGGCGGGGTTCGTACGGATGATGTCGGCGACGTGCATTCATCATTGCTGACGCTCGAATGACGCTCGATTCGTGAGACTGAAGCAGAGCCGCGTTGCTCGGCCGGCGAGGGGCGAGTGGGGCCGGCAGGTTGCCCTCGTTCGCGACGCGGCGGCGTGACTGTCGCCCACGAGGGACAGCCGACAGCCGGCTCACGCAAAGGGCGCAAGCCGGTGACCGGTCATCACGTCGTCCGGCCCCATCGGTGACGACGGAGCGCATGCCGGAGGAGTCTCACAGCCGCTCCCGGGCCGTCCGGTCGCGGACGCCCAGGACGTCACCCGCACGGACTCGGTGCGACTCGGTACGCGGCACGTCCCGGGTGCTCCGATCCGCTTCAGCCGCCGATGGGCGTGACCCCTGAGGGAGCCGGGACCAGTCGGTACCCGCCGTCCTCGCGTAGCACGTGTCCGGCGGTCGGCGCCGGGAAGTGGCTCCCGAGCAGGAGAGTCGATGTACCGGCCAGTGAGCCGAGCACCTGGTTCCGGGTCCTGGCCGCGAGTTCGGGAGAGACGTCCACACAGCTGCAGAGCTCCGGATGCGCCATCTGGACCGGGTGGTGGATGCTGTCGCCGGTGACCAACGCGGTCTCGCCACGGCTGCTCAGTTCCACCGCCACCTGCCCCGGTGTGTGGCCGGGGGTGGGCAGCAGACGGATGCCCGGCGCGACGTCCGTGCCCTCGTCCGCGACATCGATGAGGTCGAACAGACCTGCTTCCCGGACGGGATGGACCGAGTCCCGGAACATCTGCCGACGCGCCTCCTCCATGTCGACACCCGCCCAGTAGTCCCACTCGGTGCGTGAGGTGAGATAGCGCGCGTTCGGGAAGGTGGGCACCCAGGCGTCGCCCTCGGCACGCGTGTTCCACCCCACGTGGTCGGCGTGGAGGTGGGTCAGGACCACGACGTCGACGCTCTCCGGCGCGAAGCCCGCCGCCCGTAGCCGTGCTTCGTAGTCGCTGTTCAGGTTGTGCCAGGCGGGGTTGGCGCGCCGCTTCCCGTTTCCGATGCCGGTGTCCACCAGCACCCGCATGCCGTCCACCTCGACGGCGAAGCTGTGACTCGCCAGGCGCAGGACGCCTTGTTCGTCGGCGAACTCGGGGCTCAGCCAGGGAGTCCGGCTCACGAGGTCGGTGGTTGCCCCGGGCAGCAGCCACGGACCGGTCCGGGCGGGCAGGGCCACTTCGTCGATGCGTCGTACGGTGTGGTTGCCCACCGTCCAGGAAGAGGCGGGGGAAATAGTGGACTTGGTCGTTTGCGATGAGGTGAACACGGCGACTTTCCTTACCTGTCATGGGTCGCGAGGACGGAGACGTCTGGAGCGGGTGTGTCGGGTGAGGCGGAGGTGTGGTTGCCCGTTGCCGGGCGGGAGTGGGAGTCCGGGGACGGTGTCCGGCGCCGACTGCGCAGCGGCGCGGTCAGCGTCGCGACTGCGACGGTCCCCAGTACGGCCACGCAGCCGGCATGGGCCAGTGCTGCCGTACGCAGCCCGAAGCCGGCGGTGAGGGCGCCGGCGCCGATGGCGGGCAGACTCATCGCCAGGTAGCTGAGTACGTGATAGGAGGCGAGCGTGCCGCCCTTCTCCCGGGCCGGGACCGAGTCGACGACCGCGCGCAGCGCACCCTGGGAGACGGCGCCGAAGCCGAACCCGGCCAGCGCCGCCCCGGCGAAGAGAAGTACGGGGCCGGCGAGATGGAGGGCACCCAGGGTCAGGACGGCCGCCGGAATCACCGCGCAGCTCCCGAGAAGAGCGCAGACGTCGGCACGCATCCTGCGCGTGAAGTACACCGTCGGGGCGGCGACGGCCGTCAGCGTGAAGAAGACCATGCCGCCGGCGTATTCGGGTCCGCCGGGGGAGACGAGCCGTGTGAAGCCCGGTCCCAGGGACGAGTAGAAGCCGCCGAGTGCCCAGACGGCGACGACGCCGGCGCCGTTGCGCAGGAGAGCGTGGGCGGCCGCCGACGGCAGCGCCAGGTGGGGCCGCGTCGAGCGCAGTGCTCCGGGACGGCGGCGGACGGTCTCGGACGTCGGGACAAGGGCGATGGCCTGCGCGGCGAACACGGCGATCAGGACCGCGTACACCGTGATCGCCGGAGCGGGGGCGAAGCGCACCATGAGGGTGGCTGCCAGGACGCCGGCCGCCATGCCCGTCACCGGCGCGATGCTGTTGGCCAGAGCGGGGCGACCCGGCCGGGCGGGGTCTTCCAGGTCGAGGAGTGCCGCACCTGCTGCGCTGGTCGCCGCGCCGGTCGCGATGCCCTGCAGCACGCGGGCGCCGATCAGGGTGGTCAGGCCGCCGGCCGTCGCGAACAGTGCCATGGAGGCGACCTGGACCGTGAGCGCGCCCAGGAGCACGGGGCGGCGTCCGACATGGTCGGAAAGGGTTCCGGTCGTCAGCAGTGCGATCAGGAGCGCCAGAGCGTAGGCGCTGAAGACCACGGTGATGTCGAGGGACGACAACTGCCACTGAGCCTGGTAGCGGGGGTACAGCGGGGTCGGCGCGCTGGATGCGGCGAGCAGCGCGATCAGGATCGAGGCGTGCAATGCGAACGGCAGGCGTCCGGATGGGGAGGTGCGGGGAGGCGCGAGGCCCGCGGGGACGCTCCGCATGAGGGTCCTTCCCGTGCTAAAGGCGAATCGTTTGCTTTAAGTCACCGTAGGCCCTACGATCGACTAAAGCAAACGATTCGCTTTTACGGTGGCCGGAGGTCCTGTACGAGCCCCGGCCCGTCGCGCCATACAGATCCGGAAGGAAGCCATGACCGGCGAACTCACCCCCCAAGAGGCAGCCCGAGGGGCGCTGCGGGCGGGGCTCCCCCTCGGGGACGGCCGACACGAAGGAGTGGCCATGACGGCCAACCACATCCACTCCGTGATCAGCACGTTGCGCGAGCTCGATTTCGGCGAGACCCCTCCCGCGTCCTCCTACCGAGCCGGACAGGGGGACGCCGATGCAACCGTTTGAGCTGTCGCTGACCGAAGCCTCCCGTGCGGTGCGCGCACGGGAGCTGTCCCCCGTCGAACTCACCGAATCGGTGCTCGCCCGTATCGCCGCCGTCGAAGGACGGCTGGGCGCCTACGTCACCGTCGCCGCCGACGCGGCCCTGGCCGCAGCGGTCCGCGCCGAACGGGAGATCTCCGGAAGCGGACCGCGCGGGCCGCTGCACGGGATCCCCATGGCGCTCAAGGATCTGATCGACGCAGAGGGGATGCCCACCACGGCGAGCTCGCACGTCCGGGCAGGACACGTGGCGGAACGCGACAGCCGGGTGGCCGAACGGCTCGGCGCCGCCGGGGCCGTCCTCCTGGGCAAGACGCACACGCACGAGTTCGCCTACGGCCTGACCACTCCGCAGACGAACAACGCCTGGGACCACAGCCGGGTTGCGGGCGGGTCGAGCGGCGGCTCGGCGGTGGCTGTCGCCGCCGGCGGGGCGACGTTCGCCATGGGCACGGACACGGGCGGTTCCATCCGGGTCCCCGCGGCCCTGAACGGCGTGGTGGGCCTCAAGCCGACCTACGGCCTGGTCCCACGCACAGGCGTGACCTCCCTGTCCTGGTCCCTGGACCACGTGGGCCCTCTCACCCGCACCGTCCAGGACGTCGCGCTGGTGCTGTCGGCGACCGCCGGCCACGACCCGCGCGACCCGGCGAGCGTGTCCGGCCCGATGCCGGACCGCTTCCCGGGAGGCGACCTGCGAGGACTGAAGGTCGGCGTACCGCGGAACCACTACTTCGACCGGGTCACGCCCGAGGTCGAGGAGTCCGTACGCGGCGCGATCGAGCGGCTGGCGGAGCTGGGGGCGGAGCTCGTCGACGTCGAGATCCCGATGGCGCGTTACATCCAGGCCGTTCAGTGGGGGCTGATGGTTCCCGAGGCCACCGCCTACCACGAGCGGTCGCTGCGGGCCACCCCCGACCTGTACGCGGCGGACGTCCGCATCCTGCTGGAGGCCGGCGAACTCACCTCTGCGGGCGACTACCTCCGCGCCCAGCGGGCCCGCACCATGATGCGAGACGCCTGGGCCCGCATGTTCGACGGAATCGACGTCCTCGCCGCGCCGACGGTGCCGATGACCGCCGCCGAGGCGGGGCAGGAAGCCGTCGAGTGGGCCGACGGCACGACCGAGGCCGTGTCGGACAGCTACGTCCGCCTCTGTGCCCCGGCCAACATCACCGGCGTCCCGGCCCTCACCCTGCCGGTCGGTCACGACCGCGCCGGACTGCCGATCGGTATGCAGCTGATGGCGCGCCCCTTCCATGACGCGACGGTGCTCCGTGTGGGCCGGGTCTACGAGGAGTCGGTGGCCGGCGCGGGGCGGCTTGCTCCCATCGCCGCCTGAGGGAAGGCGGACGTTCCGGCCGGCATGCGGTCGCGTCGCTGCAGGGGCGTCCGCCGTGCTCGGGCACCCGGACACGTGGGTGGCCCCGCGGGTCGCCGACGCCGGCCACCGCCTAGAAGCAACAAAATCGCATTAAGGTGGATCGCATGAGTCCCAGGCCCATGGTCCGCCCCGGCGGGCGCAGCGCACGCGTCCAGGAGTCCGTCCATGCGGCGGTACGTGAACTCGTAGGGGAGGTGGGCCGCGACGCGCTCACGGTCCCGATGGTGGCCACTCGGGCGGGCGTGACCCCCTCCACGATCTACCGTCGTTGGGGCGACCTGCAGGAACTCCTGTCCGACGTGGCCGTCGAACGACTGCGCCCGGAAACGGATCCGGCCGATCTCGGAAGCCTGCGGGCCGATCTCGACGCGTGGGCGGAACAGTTCCTCGACGAGATGGCCTCGCCGCCCGGGCGCGCCTACATCCGGGACGCCCTGCTCGGCGACCCCGACGGAACCCATGCCGGTCAGTGTTCGGCGTATGCCGCGGAGCAGATCGACGTCGTGTTGGCCCGTGCGGTGCAGCGGGGGGAGCCGGTGCCCGAGACGGAACTGCTGATCGACCGTGTCGTGGCGCCGATCATGTACCGCATCCTCTTCCGCCCTGGCCGGCTGGACGCCGCATACGCGCGCGAGCTCGTGACGAACGCCGTGTACGCCCAGCAGATCGAGGCCGGCGCTCGCCCCACCCAGGCCGCCGCCCCTTGGCGCTCGAAGAAGAAACCCGACAACTGACCACTTCGCTCATCGGGCGGTCCGGCCCCGGGCCGTGGAGGCCAAGCGGCTGGCTGTACCGGCAGGGTCCTGAAATCCCCGGCAATGACCGACCAGGACGTAGCCCTTGGGCGTGACGCCCGTTTGACGCTCCGTGCGCACGAAGGGCGCTTCGGCGGAGCAGAAAACGGCCCCTGACCTGGTGTTGTGCGAGATCCATCCTGCCGGGACACCTTTCCGATGACGCACCACGTGGAGCGCGTGGCGATCCTGGAGCCGGGGGGCGAAGGGGATCTGACCTGCAGTTCTGTCGGGTTTCTCGGCGTGGCCGATGCACTCGACCTGTTTCCCGCAGTACACGACGTGGAGCATGCCGGGGGACTGGGGAGAGGGATCGACCTGCGGCTTTGTGAGCGTCGTGCGAGAGGGCGGACGCGTTGTCCCTGCGCCGCGGGGCGTACGGGAAACCGTCATGACGCTCGTTCGACGCTGGTCCCGACGGAGCGTCAGGCGAGTGACCCGGGGTCCGCACGGTCGTCTGCCGCCCCGCCGCAGGCGTCCTGGACTTCGTCCTCGACGATCTCTCCGAGCCGGAGAAGCCGTTCACAGCCAACCGCATCGCCCCCCACAGGAGGCGGCGGCGGGGGAGCGACTTCCCTCACCTTGGTCGTCGCGACCGTGACCGCGGCACGGTTCTCGGGGTCCTGCGAGGTGCCGATCGCGTTCAGGGACGAGGTCAGCCCCACCGCGAACGTCGCCGCGACCGTACCGAACGCCACCGCGAGCAGCATCGCGAGAGTACGTACCGGATGCGCGAAGGGGGTGGCGAGACCGTAGGTCACCGGCCGCGGCAGCGGCAGTGTCCCCATCGCCCGATGCGCCCACTGGCCGCGCCCCGTGCGCGGCGCCCGGCCGACCGCGATGGCCTCGACCGTACGCAGCCTTCCGGCCCGCAGCGCGGGAATCAGCGCCGCGAGCCCCACGACGACCAGGGCGGCGGCCGGTACGGCGACGTCCACCCACCAGGCCACCGAGAGCGAGACGCCGCCGTGCACCGACTCGATGTCGGACAGCAGTGGCACGGCCAGGAGATTTCCCGGGACGACACCCAGGGTGATGCCGACGACGGCCGGGATCAGCGCCTGGGCCGCGTAGGCGCGTACGACCTCGCGCGGAGTGAAGCGGAGTGAAGCCGATGGCCTTGAGGATGCCGATCCTGCGCAGGCTGGTGCCGACCGCGCCACTGGTCACACCGCTGACGATGATCACCGACATCACGATGCCGAGCGCGCCGAAAGCCATCACGAACGGGACGGTCGCCGCCGCACCCTGATCAGCGGCGCGCTTGATGTCCAGCCAGGACCGGGTACCCAGCAGTGCCCCGGACCCCACCGAGTCGGCGAGCTTCTTCCGGTCGGCGGTGATCTGCTGCTTCGTGCTCGCGGAGTCGAAGCGGTAGAGCATCTGACTCGCGACCGGGTTGCCCTCCGACGCCGGCGCGTCGACCTGCGCGGGAGCAGCCCAGGAGTCGGCCGTCTTGCCGGCCGACACGGCGAAGCCGACGATCGAAAGGGTCGGGGCGCCCTCGGCGGCCGGAACGCGGGTCATCATCCTCACCACATACGACCTCGACCACTACGTCTACGCCGCGCCCAAGGCCGGCGCCGGCGGCTTCCTGCTCAAGGGGTCGACGGCGCGCAGGCCGCGGAGTCAGACCATCACGAGCGGGTCGTCGGAGCCGCTGACGGACACGGCGAGGGCGGACCTCCTTCCTCCGGGCCGACGCGTTGCCCGTGCCGCGAGACGGGGTGCGGGGACCACCGTGCGGTGGGACACATGTCGAAAGCCCCGCGAGGCCGTTCGCGCGCAGTCGTTCCCCATGGGGCCACCGCAGGCGCGTCCACGCTCGTTCGAAAGATTCGGATATCGCGTACACGCTTTCGTTGCGACCCTTTCTCATCTCATTGCATCCCTCGCGAAGGTTCGCGTGAGGGATGGCTTGAGCAGCGAAGACGTACTCGCCAAGACCTCTTCTGGTGAAAGCGATGTTTCCGAAAGAACGCCGAAAGTGTTGACAGGGTCATGATGCTCTACGAAAACTGTGGCCACCGAACGACAGGAGACCGTCGTTCCCCTCGCGTCATGTGACCGGGGAGGGCGGTCGGTCGTTGCGGCACGACGTGGGGCGATCCCCGCCGTGTTCCATGCAAGGCCGCGGGCAGCAGAAGCCGCCTGCCCCCCCACCAGCCTTCATCGGGAGGACGCATGCAGAAGGACCAGATCCAGCAGAACCCCGCTTCCTTCAGCGGCTTGAGCCGGCGAGGCTTCCTCGGCGGCGCCGGCGCCGCAGCGCTCGCCACCGCGTCCGGACTGCTGCTGCCCGGCACCGCTCACGCCGCCACCACCATCACCACCAACCAGACCGGCTACGACGGCATGTACTACTCGTTCTGGACCGACGGCGGTGGCTCCGTCTCCATGACGCTCAACGGTGGCGGCAGTTACAGCACCCGGTGGACCAACTGCGGCAACTTCGTCGCCGGCAAGGGCTGGAACACCGGCGGGCGCAGGACGGTCCGCTACACCGGCTACTTCAACCCGTCGGGCAACGGCTACGGCTGCCTCTACGGCTGGACATCGAACCCGCTGGTGGAGTACTACATCGTCGACAACTGGGGCAACTACCGGCCCACCGGCGAGTACAGGGGCACCGTCCACAGCGACGGCGGCACGTACGACATCTACAGGACGACGCGGTACAACGCCCCCTCCGTCGAGGGCACCCGCACCTTCGACCAGTACTGGAGCGTCCGGCAGTCGAAGGTGACCAGCGGCTCCGGCACCATCACCACCGGCAACCACTTCGACGCCTGGGCACGCGCGGGTATGAACATGGGCCAGTTCAAGTACTACATGATCATGGCCACCGAGGGATACCGGAGCAGCGGAAGCTCGAACATCACGGTCAGCGGCTGACCTCTGTCCGGCGAACGACCGGCTGCGGGTTCCGTCCTCGTGGCGGGGCCCGCAGCCGTGGCGAACTCGCCACCGCGGTGGGGGCACCCCCGGCCGAAGGCTGGGGGAGGCCGACCGGTTCGACAACCGGCATCTCCACACAGCGATCGGCGACATCCCACCCCACGAGCCCGAGACCAGCCACTACGCTCGACACCAGCCCCCCAGAGGGAGTTGGAGCCGACGCACAGAGCCTCCACCGGTCCCGGACCGGTTCAGTCCCTGCCCAGACGGTTCGGCAACACGCTCCGGTCCGAGTACCTCATCGCCACTGGCGGCCGGTCCTGGACGCGGATCGCCTCGTCCTGGGACATCGACGGTGACGGACTCACCGGCCTCATCGCCCGGGACACCCCCACGGGAACTCCGGATGTACCACGGCCGCAGCAGTGGTGACGCCGACGGAGACGGCACTCCCGGCACCTCCCAGGGACCGTCCCGGCGTCGGTCCCGGTACTCCGCGCTTCGACGTCCACGGCAGGCAGTTCGGCCGCCTCCGCGACGCCCTGCGCGGTCAGGCCCGGCACGGCACCCGCATGATGCCTCCTGCCACCCGCGAGCGGGTACGGGCGGGCACGGAACAGCTGGTCGCGGCACTCGCCGACGCCGATCAGCGCTATCGCCTCGGCGAAGTAGCCGATCGTGACAGCGCCCTGCGCTACCTGTCCCGGCTCGTTGCCGGAACCCTGCGGCACAGTTGCCGTGCGCGGTACAGGCGGGACAGCCTGGTGATCGTCGACGCCCGGCTCCTCGCGGACGGGCCCGAGTCCGACGCGGCCGGTGCCGTGGCCGAGCCGCTCGGCAGCCGCCTGCCGGCCGGCGCGGGCAGACTCGCGGTGACCGTGGAGCTCATTGCCGAGGCGTTCCTTTTCCCGGGCGGGGGAGCGGTCCCGGATCTGCTCGCGGCAGCGGGCGTGGCCGGCTTGGCCGTGATCTGCCCGCCCGTCCAAGGCCTCCGGCACCGGGGCGGAGAGCTTCTCGTCGACGGTTCGTCCACCGCCGGGGAACCCGAGACCGGGGACGAGGAGCCCGACCGCCCGGTGCCGTCCCGCTCAACCCCCGTCCCCACTGCTCTGATCGATCCGGCGTCACCGCGGGATCACGGACGGTAGGGTGAGGGTGATCGCAGCGGACACGGTGATCGCGTACGGCATGAGGGGGAGGGCGACCAGAGGACATGGCGGCGTTGGAGGAGAGCCAGGGGCGTACACGGGACCAACGGTCGGTGTTCGAGCGGTACCAGGACGCCGCGGCCGATGCCGGGGAGCTTGAATCCCCGTTGTTCTCCGTGGAGGTCACCACCGACGGCCGGCCGACCGACATCGAGCGCGAGGAGGCCGAGGATGTGGTGATCGAGCAGATCACCTCTCCCTTCGACCCCGAGCACATCGACATCGACACCCGGACGACGACCGTCGATCTGCTGTTGTCCCGGCTGCGCAACGAGATGATCGACCTCGCCCCGGACTTCCAACGCAAGGCGGGCATCTGGACCGACGGCAAGCAGTCCCGGCTCATCGAGTCTCTGCTGCTGCGCATTCCCATCCCGTCCTTCTACGCCGCCGAGAAGAAGGACGGCAGCTGGGCCATCGTCGACGGCATTCAGCGCCTCACGTCCATCGCGCGTTTCGTGGAGCCCGAGGCGGTCGGCGCCGACCCGCTGAAACTGACGGGCCTGGAGTACCTGCGCAACTTCGAGGGCACGGGCTTCGCGAACCTGTCCGGGAAACTCCAGATCCGGCTGCGTGAGACCGAGGTCGTCGTCCACGTCATCCGGCGAGGTACCCCCGAGCCGGTGATGTTCAACGTCTTCGCGCGCATCAACACCGGAGGCGAGCCCCTCACCCGGCAGGAGATCCGGCACGCGCTCATCTCGGGCCGGGCGCGTACGCTCCTCGCGGAGCTCGCGGAGACCGAGGAGTTCCGGCGGGCCACCGGTTACAGCGTCGTCGGGGACCGGATGGCCGACCGGGAGATGGTCCTTCGCTTCCTGGCCTTCCGGATGACCTCTCCGCACGCGTACAAGCCCGGTGACTTCGACGCGTTCCTCGCCGAGGCGATGCACCAGGTGAACCGTCTCGACAGCGCGGAGGAGAACCGGCTGCGGACCGAGTTCCTCACGGCGATGCTCGCGGCCGAGGAAGTCTTCGGCCCCCACGCCTTCCGGAAGTACCGCCGGAACCAGCAGCGCAAGTCACCCATCAACAAGGCGCTCTTCGAGGCGGTCGCCGTCAATCTCGCGAGCCTCGGCGACGACGAGCGCGAGGTGCTGCGGCAGACCGACGTCCTCGACGCCTTCGCGGAGCTGATGGAGGACGTGGAGTTCGAACGTGCCATCTCGGTGGGCACCGGTGACGCCAGGAAGGTCCGCAAGCGGTTCGACGCGGTCAAGGAGCTTCTGGAGAAGGAGCTCGGCGAGGGACGGAGCGGGGCCGGGCAGTGATCAACCGCATCACGCTGATCAACTTCAAGGCGTTCCGGCGTCTGGAACTCCCCCTGGGCCCGCTCACGCTCCTCACCGGTCTCAACTCCTCGGGCAAGAGCAGTGTCCTGCAGGCGCTCGGGCTGCTGCGACAGTCGTACGAGACGCAGATGCTCATCCGGACCAGACGTGCCGGGGGCGGGTTGCTGCTCAACGGTGACCTCGTGACCCTGGGAACCGCACAGGACGTTCTGCACGAGGACTTCGGGCCGGTGGAAGAACTCCCCTCCGTCCGTGAGCCGCTCGTCGGCTTCGTCATCGAGGAGGACGGCGAGCAGCGGACCTGGGCCGCCGCGTACGACGTCCGCCACCCCGACCGGGACGTCATGCCGCTGGCGGAGGGATCGGTCCGCGCGCACCTCGCCGAGCAGCCGTTCCAATACCTGCACGCCGACCGCATCACCCCGGCGGTCACCTACCCCCGCTCCCACCAGATCGCCGTCGCGCGAGGCTTCCTCGGCGTACGTGGTGAACACACCGTCAACTACCTGCGTCACCACACGGACCAGGACGTACCCATGGAGGTGCCCGACGGTCCACTCCGCCATCGCGGCGCCACGTCTCCCCAGCTCCTGGACCAGACGATCGCCTGGATGCAGGAGCTGTGTCCGGGCGTCAACATCGAGACCGACCCCATCGAAGGCACCGACTCGGTCCGCCTCTCCTACGGCTTCGGCGGCACCGCGGGCATCAACGCCACCCGCCGCCGGCGCCCCACCAACGTCGGCTTCGGTCTCACCTACGCGCTGCCCGTGGTGGTCGCCTGCCTCACCGCGACGCCCGAGAGCCTGATCCTGCTGGAGAACCCCGAGGCCCATCTGCACCCGAAGGGGCAGAGCAGGATGGCGGCACTGCTGTCCGCGGCCGCCGCCACCGGCGCCCAGCTGATCGTCGAGACGCACAGCGACCACGTGCTGAACGGCGTCCGCATCGCGGTGAAACAGGGCGTCCTCCAGCCGCAGGACGCGGTCGTCCACTACTTCAGCGGCAATGGGGCGGGCACCGAGGTCGTCACCCCGCGCATCGACAAGGACGGCATGCTCGAGCAGTGGCCCGAGGGCTTCTTCGACGAATGGGAGAACTCGCTCGACCGGCTGCTGGACTGACGCCACGGGATGACACAGAGGGAGGGGAAAGCGTGTCACTGCTGTTTCTCAACGAGAAGTCCTGGGGGACGGCCTGCGACCCGGCACGGGCCGAGCGGGCCATGGCCGACTTCGTGGCCGTCGTCCGTGCCGCCGCGGCCGCAGGAGGCGCGACCCTCGTGAGCGAGGTGGACGTCAAGGCGCTGGAGATCGCCGAGGGCTACCCCGTCAACAAGTGGATCGGCGCCAGCCCGCGCAACCGTGCCCTCTGGCAGCGACTGCGGGCCTTACAAGGCCGCTCTCCCGTGCGGAGCGTCTTCCCCGCAGAGGATGCCGCCGACCATCTGGAGTACCGCCACCACGGCGAGGTCGTCCTCGGCCTGGGCGCCGCGCACTTCATGGACGGCATCGCCGTCAGCCTTCCGGTGGCCCGTCCCTGGCAGACCGACCAGGTCGCACTGGAGCGCGCCGAGCTCGTCGAGGACGACGATGGCACGCTGGAGATGCGACATGACACCGTCGACGTCCGGCATCTGTCTGCCGAGCCGCATCTCGACGGGCATCTGGAGTGGATCCGGAAGGCGCGCAGGGAGAGCGTCACCACCGGCCTGCGGATCTGGGACAGCCGGGCCGACCTCTACCCGCACCTCACCTTCCTGCCGCGCGTCGAGGGCCAGCTCGGCGGCCTGAACCCGCACTGGGTGGTGCCCGTACGGCGAGCCCTGGAACGGCTGGAGGAAGCCGTCGCCGCGTGGGATCCGACGACCATGGCCGAACCCGAGTGGCGGAGCAAGGTCAGCCCGGAGGGCGAGACCCGTAAGCGCGTGTGCCGTTTCACCGACCTGGACGGGGAAACACGCACCTTCGACCTGCACGCCCGGTTCACGCCGGGCGCCGGCCGCGTCCACTTCCGCCTGGTCCCGGAGGAACGCACGATCCGCCTCGCCCACATCGGCGGCAAGATCCGGCCGGAGGTCTGACAGCGCCCGTCAGAACATCGGCAGCGACCTGCCGGATCGTCGCCTCGGGCCGCCACTGGTACAGCGCGACCGCGTCCGCCTTGAACTCCGGCGGACAGTGCTTCATGGCCGCGAGATGTCCGTTCTCAGATCCTCAGGATCCGGTGTCTCGTGTGTCCAGGATCACGGTGTCCTTGACGGTGAGGCTTGTGACCTTGTCGATGCCGGGGCCTTTGGCGGGGCCCGTGCCCGCGAGGACGATCTTGCGGACGAGATCGGGTTCTTCTGCCGCGATGACCTGGGCGATGAAACCGCCCATCGACAGGCGGAGCAGGTCGACCCTGTCGTGCCCGAGGGCCCGGATGAACAGCACGGTGTCGCGGGCCATCGCCTCGATCGTGTCGGGTGTGGAGCCGCCGGACGCGCCGACGCCGCGGTTGTCGAAGGCGATCACGGGGCGCCGGGCGGCGTGTCCGTCGACGACGCGGGGATCCCAGTTGTCCAGGACCGCGGACAGGTGGTTGAGGAGGATCAGGGGTACGCCCTCGTCCGGACCGAGCCGCCGGTGGACGAAGGCACGCCACGCACGGACACGGAGCGGTTCGGCGTGTTCTCGTACGACATCGGGGCGGGTGAACTGGACGGTGTGCTCATGGCCGGGTCCTGAGATGGTGTGGCGGGGGAGCGGGGTGCGCGGGGTCTTGTCGCTGTCGGAGGTGACCGGTGCCTGGGACTCGTTTTCGCCCCTACGCCATCGCGACGACGACTTTGCCGGCCTTGGCCCGTCCCTTCTCGACGTGTTCCATGGCCTGGAGGGTCTCTTCGAACGGGAAGACGCGGTCGACGACGGGGCGGATCTTCCCGGTGTCGATGAGGGGGGTGAGTTCGCGCAGTTGGTCGCCGTCGGCCTTCATGAACAGGAACGAGTACGTCACACCGTGGCGCCTGGCGTCGCGCCGGGTTCTGAAGCTGAGGGCGGTCATGGCCAGGCGGAGGATCGGGTTCGCGCCCAGTTCGCGGGCGAAGGCCGGGTCGGGCGGGCCCGCGACGCTGATGGCCGTGCCGCCGGGCTTGAGAACGCGCAGGGACTTGGCGAGGTTCTTGCCGCCGAGGCTGTCGAGGACGACGTCGTAGCCGTCGAGGACCTCTTCGAAGTCCTGGGTGCGGTAGTCGATGACGACGTCCGCGCCGAGGTCCCTGGCCAGGTCGACCTTGGCGGTGCTCACGGTGGTGGCCACGTGCGCGCCCAGCGCCTTGGCCAGCTGGACGGCGATGGAGCCGAGGCCGCCGGCGCCCGCGTGGACGAGGACCTTCTGGCCCGGCTGTACGCGGGCCCGCTCGACCAGTGCCTGCCATGCGGTCAGGGCGACCAGGGGGAGGGAGGCGGCCTCGGCCATGGTGAGGGTGGCCGGTTTGGGCGCCAGGTCGTCCTGGTGGACGGCGATGAGTTCGGCGAAGGTACCGATGCGGTCCTTGTCGGGCCGGGCGTAGACCTCGTCGCCCACCGTGAAGCGGGTGACGGACGGGCCGACCCGGACGACCGTCCCTGCGAGGTCGTTGCCCAGGACGAGCGGGAGGCGGTAGGGCATGAACGCCTTGAAGTCTCCGTTGCGGATCCTGATGTCCAGCGGGTTCACGCCCGCCGCGTGGATCTTGACCAGGACGTCCTCGGCACCCACCTGGGGGTCGGGTGTTTCGGCGGCGCGCATCCCGGCCTGGTCGCCGTACTTCTCGACCATGAAAGCCTTCATCGTCGTCTCCGTTCCGTTTCCCGTCCGTGAAAGGCCGGGGTCTCCGCTCGCCCCGGGCTTCTCCCCGTACGAGATGGTTTGTGCTGCTCTCCCGGCTGCGGCGCGGGCGCACCTCGTCCTCAGCCGCGTTCCCCCGTCAGGCCATCGGCACGACCGGGGTGGTGACGCGGTCGGCGGCGCCTCCCTGGATGCGGTCCAGGGTGGCGGCGATCCCTTCGTGGGGCATACCGAGCGGCACCGCGCTGACCTCGGCCAGGCGGGTGTACTGCGCGTCGGTCAGCCGGACGTCGAGGGCGCCGAGGTAGCTGTCGAGCTGGGAGAGACTGCGCGGGCCGATGATCGGGACGAGCGTGGCCACGGAGCGGGCGGCGCGCTCGCGCACCCAGGCCACCGCCACCTGGGCGGGCGTCACGCCGGTCTCCTCGGCGATCGCCAGGACGGTGTCGACGACGGCGGTCTTCTGGCCGGTGCTCTCGGTGTGGATGACCATGCCCAGGTCGCTCAGGCGCCCCTCGGCGGAGCTGCGGTACTTGCCGGTGAGCAGTCCGCCGCCGAGCGGGGACCACAGGGCTGCGCCGAGCCCGAGGCTCTCGGCCATGGGCAGGAGCTCACGGTCGGCGGTGCGCTCGACGAGGCTGTACTCGTGCTGGATGCCCACGATCGGGGCCCAGTCCTTCAGGTCCGCGAGGGTTACCGCGCGCGAGACGCGCCAGGCGGGGAAGTTGGACAGCGCGGCGTGGTGGATCTTGCCGGCGCTCACCAGGTCGTCGAGCCCGCGCAGGAGTTCCTCCATCGGAGTGAGCTCGTCGGGGAAGTGCACCCAGCGCAGGTCGATGTAGTCGGTGCCCAGGCGCTTCAGGCCGGTCTCGACCGAGGCGACCATGTTCTTGCGGCTGTTGCCGGTCTTGGAGATGTCCGGCTGCGGGCCGGCGCCGAGGGTGAACTTCGTGGCCAGGACGAAGTGGTCGCGGTCGGCGGAGATCAGCTTTCCGGTCAGTTCCTCCGACTCGCCGAACTGGTAGCCGTCCGCGCTGTCGAGAAAGGTGCCGCCGGCCTCGGCGAACCGGTCGAAGATCCGGCGTGCCTCGTCGGGCTCGGCGCCTGCGCCCCAGCCGGTGCCGAAGTTCGCGGTGCCGAGCGCGTACTCGGAGACGCGCAGTCCGGTCCGGTGGCCGAAGGTCGTGCAACGCACGAGATGTCCTTGCGTGAGGGGTGGGAGGGCGGTCGCGCCGGGGTGCAGGGGTGAGCGTCAGCCCGCGTTCGGCTGGGGGGCCGCGGACAGGCTCTGCTTGACGTACCGGCTGGTCTCGTCGGCGAGGATCTCGGGCAGGCCGGTCTCGACGCCCTGCAGGGCCTGGGCCGCGACGTCGGCGGCGGAGACCTTCTGGTCGGCGGGGACGTCGGCGGCCATGTCGGTGTCCATGTAGCCGACGTGCAGCGCCGAGACGGTGATCCCGCGCGGTGCCAGCTCCTCACGGGTCGCGTCGCTCAGCGCCCAGGCGGCGGCCTTGGACGCGGCGTAGGAGCCGAGTCCTGCCGGATGGAACCAGGACAGGGCGGACAGGACGTTGAGCACGGCGCCGCCGCCGTTGCCCTCGATCACGGGGGCGAAGGCGCGGGTCGCGGCGAGCGGGCCGAAGAAGTTGGTCTCCATCTCCCGGCGCACCTCGGCCACGTCGCCTCCGATCAGCGTCGCGCCGGTGGAGATGCCCGCGTTGTTGATCAGCAGTGTCGCGTCGGACGCCACGCGCGCGGCCTCTCGTATCGACGCCTCGTCCGTGACGTCCAGCCGCAGCGGGACGACGCCCGGCACGTCGACCGTCTCGGGGCGTCGGGCCGCGCCGTACACCTTCGCGCCGCGCTCGACGAGCTGGGCGGCCAGGTGCCGTCCGAGGCCCCGGTTGGCGCCGGTGACGACTGCGACCGCGTTCTTCAGTTCCATGTTCACTCCTGGTCGTGGCGGGCGCCGTCGGCCACCCGCAACTTTTTAGATTACGAAGACAATCTAAACACGGGCCTATGATAGATGCCAGTCGACATCCAAATGGGAGGTGGTCATGGGCCGCGTATCGCAGGCGCAGGCGGAGGAAAACCGCAGGCGGGTGGTGGACACCGCGTCCCGGCTGTTCCGGGAGCAGGGCATGCAGGTCAGTGTCGCCGACCTGATGAAGGCGGCCGGTCTGACTCACGGCGCCTTCTACAAGCAGTTCGCCTCCAAGGAGGCGCTCGTCGACGAGGCCACCGCCCACGCCTTCGCCGAGCTCGCCCGACGCCACAGCGCCGGACTCGAGCGGTACGAGGGTCAGCGCGCCGCCGCCCAGCAGGCGCTCATCGACACCTACCTCTCCGTCGAGCACCGCGACGACCCGGCGGACGGTTGCCCGGTCGCCGCGCTCGCCACCGACATCGCGCGCGAGGGCGGGGCGCGAGAGGCCCGTCGCGTCTACGCCGAGGGGGTGGCCGACTTCGTCGATTTCCTGGCCGGTGACGACCAGGACGGCATCGCCCGCCTCTGCACCCTGTTCGGTGCGCTGGTCCTGTCCCGGGCCACCAAGGGCTCCCCGCTCTCCGAGGAGATCCTCGCCGCCGCGCACGCGGCCTTGACCGAAGCGGGCTGATCACGGGCGCGGTGCGGGTGCACATCGACGGCGCTCGTGGGCGACGAGGTGTCCGCGGCCGGGCGGAGGTGGGTGGGGGAGAGGCCGCTGGTGTTGGCCGGAGGGTCGGTGGCGTCGACCAGGACGGCGCGGTCGCTCTAGATACGGGCGGCGGTGAGGGTGTCGCCGGTGCGGATGGTCGCGAAGCGCATGCCGCTCCTTCGTCGGGGAGTCCGGTCCTTACCGGGCCTTACTGGTTCTTGAGCTGGACGGTGGTGCCCGGCGCGAGGCGCTGGATCGCGGTGCCGGTCAGGCCGTTCTCGCCCAGGAGGTTGGCGACGGAGTGCTGTCCGAGTTCGCTGAGCATGAGTTCGTGGATCTGGATGACGTGTTCGGGCTTGACGGCGCGGACGTAGTCGGCGGCTTCACCGAGCTTCGTCCACGGCCCGCTGGTGGGGAGCAGCAGGGTGCGCACGGGGACGTCGGGCGCGCAGTAGGCGTCGCCGGGGTGGTGGAGAGTGCCCTCGTCGAGGAGGTAGCCGACGTTGTCGGGGCACGGGATGTCGGCGTGGATCGGCGCGTGGCGGTGCCCGTGCACGGCGACGGGGATGGAGCCGACGGTGAAGGTGTCGCCGGCGGCGACGGTGTGCACGCGGCTGTCCTGGCCGCCGAGGGCCGCCGCGACGGCGGCGGTGCCGTAGACCTGCAGTTCGGGCCGGTCGGCGAGTGCGGCGGCGATCAGCTTCTCGTCGAAGTGGTCGAAGTGCTCGTGGGTGATCAGGACCGCTTGCGCCCGAGCGACAGCGGCCGCCGCGTCCGGGGTGAAGGTGCCGGGGTCGATCACCAGACGGGTGTCGTCCTTCTCGACGGTGACGCAGGCGTGGGCGTGCTTGGTGAGCTTCACGGGATTCCTCTCGGACCGAGCGCTTTCTGCAGCTAAACTGTACACCTTGGTTGTGTATTGCGTGGGGCGTGACGACGTGAGGCGTGACCGGGGCCGGACACTCCCGCCGCGCGACCGCGGTCATCTCCTCAGGAGCCGCTCCCGCCCGGCGTGGCCGCGTCGCCGGTGAGGGCGAGCCGCAGCCCCTCGTCGGTGACGGTGACGTCCTTCGGCCTCGGGCCGAGCGCGCCGGCGGCGCTGTCCCGGCTTTCCCGCCGGGGCGACGCGGTGAGGCCGTCCACGCGGGACTGCACGCGGTCGAGCAGCGCCGCGGACGCCGCTCGGGCGCAGCCGCCACCCCTGAAAAGCGCGACCCGGTTGACGGCGGTCCACCGGCTCCCGCGCTTCCTGCTTCTATCAGCCAGGACGTCCGTGATCCGCTGGTGGTCCGGCGCGACGACTCGGTGTTCGGTCCCGCGGTCTGCGTCAAACGCCGTGCTCATGAAGCTCGTTCAGGCATTCAGATGTTCTGACGTTCTGTCAGTTCTGTTCGGGTGGATGGGGCGCCATGCGCCGGGTGCCCCCGGGCGCCGGTCGCGGGATGCGTCAGGGGGCGGACGGCGCCCTCGTCTGCCGTCCGTCCCCCTGCCCCCCCCCACACGCGCCCTCCTGGGCCGCGGTGGTGGTCGGTTCAGGCGAGAGCGTCGAGGGCGGCCAGGATGTCGGCCGGTTCGGCGCGGGCGGTGTAGTCCGTGTCGACGAAGGCCCAGCGGATGGTGCCGTCGCGGTCGATGACGTACGTCGCCGGCAGCGGCAGGGTGCGGGCGTGGCCGCCGTTGACGCGCTGGAGGTCGAAGCCGAACTTGTCGTAGACGGCCGCGAGGTCGGCCGGCAGGTCGAACGCCAGCCCGTACTGCTTCGCGGTGTCGGAGCCGACGTCGCTCAGGACGTCGAACGCCAGCCCGTGCTTCTCGGTGAGGGACAGTGACTCGTCCGGGATCTGCGGGGAGAGGGCCACCAGTCGCGCACCGCGACCGGTGATGTCCGCGTGGTGCTGCTGGAGCGAGCGCAGGGCGATGTTGCAGTACGGGCACCACGCGCCGCGGTAGAAGGTCAGGACCACGGGCCCGTCGGTGAGCAGGGCGTCGAGGGACACGGTCCGCCCGGTCGCGGACGGGAGGGTGAACCGCGGGGCGTGCGCCCCGACGGTGAGCGCGCGCTCGGCCTGGCCGGAGGCGGCGAGTTCCTCCCCCGCCCGTTCCATGACCGCCCGCACTTCGGCGGGGATCTGCTGATGCCGGGCCTCGTAGAAGCCGCGCAACTCGGCGTTGAGGGTCATGGGCGGGTCCTCCTGGGCTGTGGCGGGCGCGG
The DNA here is from genome assembly GCF_044331705.1 of Streptomyces sp. NPDC017202. Lineage (NCBI taxonomy): Bacteria > Bacillati > Actinomycetota > Actinomycetes > Kitasatosporales > Streptomycetaceae > Streptomyces > Streptomyces sp. NPDC017202. The sequence goes on from NZ_JBIRNP010000014.1 coordinate 149,284, forward strand.
GTCTCCACGGGCGCCGGACGCCGGCGCACCCGCCCACCGTAACTTGGAATGGGCGTTTCAAGATAGCGTCGTGCGAGGGCATGTGCCAGTGGTGGCACGGTAGTTGACGGTTCGGAGCGTGGTGAAGGGGCGGTGGCCGACGAGGGTGAGGGCGGGGGCGAGGGCGGGGGACGGTGGACGAACCCGGACGGCCGCCGGCCTCGGCGGACCCCGCAGGAGCTGTGTGCGGCGACCCCTGCCCGCTATCTTGGAATTCCCATTTCAAGACAGCGGGGTGAAGCATGTCCGACGTCAAGCACTTCGATCCGGACGTGACCTTGGAGACCGTGGTGCGGCTCTTCTGGCGGCAGGGCATGGCTTCGACCGGTATCCAGGACGTGGTGACGGCCACCGGCGTCAACCGCTCCAGCCTCTACTCCACCTTCGGTGACAAGCGGGCGCTGTACCGGGCTGCCCTGCGTCGCTACCTCGAGCAGCGCTCCCAGCCGGTGTTCCAGCGCCTCGCCGAGGACGGCAGGGGGCTGCCGGCCATCACCGAGTTCTTCACCGGGCTCATCTCGGCCCGCTGCTCGGGTGCGTACGCCCGTTGGGGCTGCATGGTCTCCAACGCCCACGCGGGGACCGAGAACGACGACCCCGGGGTCCGCGCCCTCCTCGACCGGCACCACCAGCAGCTGCGCGACGCCATGTACGCGGCGCTGGTCGCCGCCGAGGAACAGGGGCAGCTCGCCGTCGGCGTCGATCCGGGGGCCTCCGCCGACCTGCTGGCGCTCCTCGCGTACGGCGTCAACCTGCGCTCGCGGGCCGGAGCCGACGCGCACGCCCTCGCGGACACCGTGAAGGCCGCCCTGGGGCCGATCAGCGCCCCGGCGGCAGCGCGGCGCCCGTAGCGCGACGCACCCCGGGCCGGCCGGGATCATCCTCGGCGATCCCGCGCTGCCGTCCGGCGCCCAGGCGGCAGGCACCTCGGTGAGGACGCCCGCGCCTCCGACGCGAGGCCAGGAAGTCCGTGACCGTGACGGCCGGAAAGAGGACGAAGACGCCGGGCGCGACGCCGTTCACGCCGTTCCGCACGCGCGGCTTACCCCACAGCCCGCCCCGCCCGTCACCGCCCCGGCCCCCGCGACGGCCGGGGCGAAGAGCCGGTGCAAGAGGCCACTCGGACAGGGAAAACGCAACTTCGACATGGCCCGCAGAGGCAGCTACCTTCACCTGGTCCTCGGCGACCGCCCACGGTCGCACGGGAGTCACTTCGGGCTGAGCCACCCGCGGCGGGACGAGTCGGGCACGCCCCACGAACCCTCGCCCCCCCTGCGTGAGCCACCGCACCGGGTCCACACCAGGCACCCCCGACCAGGGAGAGACGCATGCCCCATCTCGCGCTGTACACGTTCGGCGTCCTGACATCACCTCTCGCCGATCCCGCCCCTCTCACGCGCGAGTTCTACGACATCGGTGAGGCCGTCTACCGGGAGATCAGCCGGCACCCCGGGTACCTCGCGCGTGCTGAAGCGGCGGACGGCGACCGGGGCGCGCTCTTCGAGGCGGACTGGGGTGCGTGGGGAGAGTTCGCCGTACCGGCCTGGTACGCCAAGGGCCGTACGCCGGAAACCACCGCCCTGGCCGCGTCCCTCTCCCTCTGGACCGACCTGCGCCCCGCCTTCGACGCCGTCCACACCGGTCCGCACCGTGAGGCGCTGGGCAGGCGTCACGACTGGTTCGAGAGGACGGGGCACCCGAATCACGTCTTCTGGTGGGTCTCCGACGGCGTGACACCCACCTGGCAGGACGGGGTTTCCCGGCTGGAGCACCTCCACGACCACGGCTCCGCGCCGCACGCCTTCACCTTCCACGACTCGTTCGCCCCGGACGGGACTTCGGCCAGGATCAAAGGAAACTGAGCCCTCGGCGTGGACCGCGTTCGTCGGCTTCGCCGTCCGGTGGGCGACTCGACAGGCGACGGGTCCGCCCCCGGCGAGTCACCAGGGGCGGACCCGTGTCGGGCGGACCCGTGTCGGGCGGACCCGTGTCGGGCGGTGCCGGCCGGCCGCCCCTTCGGGGAAGGGGCTCCGGTGCGTGGGCCGTTCACACGGTCGTGGGCTGTCCCAGGAGGGTGCGCACCGCCTCCGCCACCGACGGGAGCCGGGTGTCGAGGTAGAAGTGGCCGCCGTCGAAGGTGAGGAGCTCGCCCGGGCGCGTGGAGTGGGCGAGCCAGCCGCGGGCGTCGTCGACCGGGACGACCGGGTCGGCGGTACCGACCATGACGGTCAGCGGGATGTCGAGGGGCGGTCCCGGCAGCCAGCGGTAGCGGCTGAGGGCCGCGTAGTCGGCGCGGAGGGTGGGCAGCACCATCTCCAGCAGCTCGGGGTCGTCCAGGACCCGGCTGCCCGTGCCGCCCAGGCGGCGGATCTCGGCGATCAGGGCCGCGTCGCCCTCCAGGCGGTCGCTCGCCCGGGGCTCCATGCTCGGGGCGCCGCGCCCGGACAGGATCAGCCGCCGCGGGGTGACCAGGTCGAACTCGGCCAGCACGCGGGCCGTCTCGTAGGCGACGACCGCGCCCATGCTGTGGCCGAAGAACGCGTACGGGCGCTGCGGGACGCGGGCCAGTTCCTCGGCGACGGCCCGCGCCAGATGGGTCAGGGAGGTCAGCGCGGGCTCCAGTCGGCGCTCCTGCCGCCCCGGGTACTGGACGGCCACCACGTCGATGTCGGGTGCCAGGGCCCGGGTCAGGCCCAGGTAGGCGCTGGCCGCGCCGCCCGCGTGCGGGAAGCAGACCAGCTGGAGCCGGCCGCTCTCGCCGCCCCCACCGCCCTCGGCGCCTGCGAACCGCCGCAGCCAGCGGCTCTCCACTACGGACATGTCGGGTCCAATCCAGCGGCCGCCGCGCCCCGCCCGGCGATGCGGTGCGGGGCGCGGCAGCCGCTTGTCGTCGCGAACGGCTGGGCGATGGTTCAGGGGCGGGCGGAGAGGCGCGCGGCCGCGTCCACCGGTTGTGCGGCCGCGTCCACCGGTTGTGCGGCTGTGTCCGCCGGCGGGAGGAAACCGGCCTCCGTGAAGAAGGTGACGTACCGCCGGAACAGGTCGACCGTCATCTTCGGGCACTCGATCCCGGTGTCCGCCAGTGCCCTTTCGGCCACACTCGTGTCGACCGGCGGGTAGAAGGTCCCGTCGCCCCTCGCCATCATCTCGAAGGCCTCCAGCAGCGGAAGCATCACGTTGTCGGGGTCCGACCGCACCAGGGCGCTCCAGGAGTCCCGGTCCAGCTCCTCCAGGCGGTGGCCCCGTGCCCTCAGTTCGGTGACGAACTCGGCGAAGGTCATGTGGCTCTGGTTGTAGAGGTGGAAGGTGCCCGGACGGACCCGCCCCGACAGCGACAGGGCGACCAGCGCGGAGCTGACGTAGTCCACGGGCGTGAGCGGCACCGCGACGTCCAGGCCGGCCGGGACGGCGCCCGCCTGGATCAGCCCGCGCAGGCTCAGCCAGACGAAGTCGCGGGTCTGGCAGGCACCGTTGACCTGGTCGCCCGAGACGACGTCCACGCGGTAGACGGAGACCGGCAGACCCCGGTCGCGGGCGATGCCGATGACCTGTTCGGCGACCCACTTGCTGCGCAGGTAGCCGCTGGGCAGCGCCTCGGCCGGCCCGGTGGGGTCGTCCACCTTCAGCGGACGGCCTCCCGTCTCCTGGCCCGCGAAGACGCCGGTCGTGGACAGGTAGTGGACCGGAACGGTGCGGTGCCGTGCCGCGAGCCGCAGGACCTCCCGCGTGCCGCCCACGTTGGCCGCCTTCAGCGTGCCGAACGGGTGCAGCCAGTGCACCTGGGCACCGCCGTGGTAGACGACGTCGACGGTGCGGGCGAGGGCGTCGAACTCCTCCTCGCCCAGGCCGAACCGGGGCTCGGCGAGGTCGCCGACGACCACCTTGATCCGGGCGGGGTCCACCTCGTCCCAGACGCGGTAGTACTCCAGGTTCTCGCGCAGCCGCCGCAGGCCGTCGGCCGCGTCGCGCGCGCGGACCAGGCAGTGCAGGGTGCCCCGGGTGGCGCGCGCCAGGTCGCGCAGCAGGAACGCGCCGAGGAAGCCGGTGGCGCCGGTCAGGAAGATCTCCGCCGGGTCGTCGACCTGCCGTACGACCTCGGCGGCGGGCCGGATCGCCTCGTCCAGGCGGATCTCCGCCGCGTGGTCCTCCCCCTCCCGGCCGGCCGCCGACGCGGCCGTGCCGTCGCCCGTGCCGTCCGCGCCGTCCGTCAGGGCGGTCCGCAGGAACTCCGCCAGGGCGCGGGGGGTGGGGTGGTCGAAGACCAGGGTGCCGGGCAGGCGCAGGTCCAGTTCCGCGGCGAGGCGGTTGCGCAGTTCCACCGCGGTGAGGGAGTCGAACCCGAGCCCGCTGAAGGGCTGTTCGACGGCGAGGGACGACGGGTCGCTGTGACCGAGGACCGCCGCCGTGGCGGTGAGCACCACCTCCAGGACGAGGGCGAGCTGTTCGCGTTCGTCGGCCGCGGCCAGGCGCCGCGCCAGACCGTCCGCCGTGCGCTCGGAGTTGTTGGCGGCGCGCCGCACCGGCCTGCGCACCAGGGAGGCGAACAGCGACGGCACCTGCGCGGGACGCTCCCGCATCGCGGCGAGGTCCAGCGGGGTGACGACGGGGGCGGCGTACGGCAGGGCGAGGGCGAGGTCCAGCAGCCGGGGGCCCTGCTGCGGGGAGATGACGCCGAAGCCGGCGCGGGTGATGCGGGCGATGTCGGCCTCGTCGAGGTCGCCGGCGATGCCGGAGTCCTGGGCCCACAGCCCCCAGGCCACGGAGGTGGCGGGCAGGCCCCGGGCGGCGCGCAGGGCGGCGAGTCCGTCCAGGAAGGCGTTGGCCGCCGCGTAGTTGGCCTGGCCGGCGCCGCCGATGACTCCCGCGACGGAGGAGAACAGCACGAAGGCCGACAGGTCCAGCCGCTCGGTCAGTTCGTGCAGGTGCCAGGCGGCGTCGGCCTTGGGCGCCAGCACGGCGTCGAGACGCTCCGGGGTGAGGTCGCCGACCAGGCCGTCGTCGGTGACACCGGCCAGGTGCAGGACACCGGTCAGCGGGTGTTCGGCGGGCACCGCGTCGAGGACGGCGGCCAGGGCGGCACGGTCGGCGATGTCGGCGGCGACGACGGTCGTCGTGGCGCCCAGCCCGGCCAGTTCCGCCCGCAGGTCCTCGGCGCCCGGCGCGGCGGGCCCGCGCCGGCTGACCAGGAGCAGGTGCCGCACCCCGTGCTCGCCCGCCAGGTGGCGGGCGAAGAGGGCGCCGAGGCTGCCGGTGCCACCGGTGATCAGGACCGTGCCCTCGGGGTTCCAGCGCCGGGCGCCGTCGTCCTCGGCACGGGGAGCACGAGGGGCCTGGGGGGTACGGAGCAGGCTCGGCAGCAGGACGCGGCCGTCGCGGATCGCGGCCTGGGCGGCGCCGGAGGCGACCACCGCGGCCAGGGGGCCGGCGAGGGCGTCCGGATCGTCCGTGTCGGCGTCCACCAGGACGATCCGGTCCGGGGACTCCGACTGCGCCGAGCGCAGCAGACCCCAGTCCGCCGAGCCGGCCGGGTCGAGGAACTCCTCGTCCCCGGTGGCCACACCGCCCCGGGTCACCACGACCAGCGGTACGGCGCCGGGCCGCTCGTCGGCCAGCCACCGCTGGACCAGATCGAGGGTGGCACGGGTGTGCGCGTGCACGGCGGCCACGACGTCCGCGCCCCGCGGGTCGACGGCGGGCCTGAACACCACGACCGCGTCGGCCTCGCCGCGCCCGGCCCGCCCGGCCGCCTCGGCCAGGCTGAGACTGTCGGTTCCTCCACCGGTGCGCTCGGTTTCCCGGCCGGTGCGGCCGGTTCCCTCGCCGGCGGGGGCGGCGGTGGGGCGGTCGAAGTCCTCGCCGACGACGGCGAGGGCCGGGGCGGTGGGGGGCACGGGCAGCGGGGTGGCCTGCCAGCGCACGTGGAACAACGCGTCGGCGTCCCGGGCCAGGGCGTCGCGCACCCGCCCGGCGTCCACGGAGCGGCTGGTCACGGCCCGGGCGAAGGCCACGGGCCGGCCGGCGCGGTCGGCGAGACGCAGGGCGACCGTGTGCTCGCCCGTCGGGACCAGGTGGGCGCGCAGGGCGGTGGCACCGGTCGCGTACAGCTGGAAGCCGCTCCACTCGACGGCGAGCGTCTCGTCGTCCCGTTCCCCGTGCGGGCCGGTCAGCGCCGCGGCGTACAGGGCCGAGCGCAGCAGCTCCGGGTGCAGGCCGAAGTCGGCGGCCTCGCCGTGCAGCGCCTCGTCGAGGACGAGGTCGGCGAACACCTCGTCGCCGAGCCGCCAGCCGGCGGTGACGCCCCGGTCCGTGTCGGTGTCCCCGAGGGCGAGCGCGGCGGCCTCGGCGGGCGGCCACGCGGCCGGGGGGCCGAACGGCGCCCTGGAGCCGCCGTGGCCCAGCCGTCCCCGCGCGCACTCCGACCACGGCAGGTCGCCGCCGTCGGGGCGGGCGTACAGGGTGAAGGCCCGCGTCAGGTCCGCGTCCGGCTCCCCGACGGACAGCTGGAGCTGGAGCCTGCCGTCCTCCGGCAGCGCCGGCGGCAGGTCCAGGACCAGCGACTCCACTGCGCCCGTGCCGAGTTCGTCACCGGCGCGCACGAGGGCGTCCACCAGGGCCTCCGGCGGCAGCGCGGTCGCTCCGAGGAGGGTGTACCGGGTCAGCCACGGGTGACTGCGCACCGAGACGCGGCCGGTGAACAGCGCGCCCCGGCCGTCCGCCTGTTCCACCTGGGCGCCGAAGACCGGGTGTCCGCCCGGCCGGAGACCGAGGCCGGCGGTGTCCAGGGCACCGGCGACGGGCTTGATCCAGTACCGCTCGTGCTGGAAGGCGTACGTGGGCAGGGGCGACTCGATGCGGCGGGCACCGGTACCGGCGAAGAAGGCCGTCCAGTCCACCCGGACGCCCTGGGTGTGCAGGGCACCGACGGCCTGGACGAGGATCCGGGCCTCGTCGTGGTCGCGGCGCAGGAGGGGGAGGGCGGTGGTGTCGTCGAGGGTGTCGCGGGTGAGGGCGGTGAGGACGGCGTCGGGGCCGATCTCGACGAAGACGCGGGTGCCGGTTTCGTGGAGGGTGGTGAGGGCGTGGGTGAAGCGGACGGTGCCGCGGATCTGGTCGGTCCAGTACTGGGGGTCGGTGAGTTCGTCGGCGGTGGCGATGCGTCCGGTGAGGGTGGAGACGAGGGGGATGTGGGGTTTGTGGTAGGTGACGGTGGCGGCGACTTGTCGGAACTCGTCGAGGATGTCGTTCATGTGGGGGGAGTGGAAGGCGTGGGAGACGGTCAGGCGTTTGACGCGGGTGCCTTTGGCCTGCCATTCCTCCATGACCTTGGTGACGGTGTCCTGGTCGCCGGAGATCACGGTGGCGCGGGGGCCGTTGACGGCGGCGACGGCGATGTGTTCCTCGCCGTGGGGCAGGAGGGAGGCGCGGACTTCTGTCTCGGTGGCCTGGATGGCGGCCATGGCGCCGCCTTCGCGGGCGGCTTGCATGAGGCGTCCGCGGGCGGTGACCAGTCGTGCGGCGTCTTGCAGGGAGAAGACGCCGGCCGCGTGGGCGGCGGCGAGTTCGCCGATGGAGTGGCCGGCGACGTGGTCGGGGGTGATGCCCCAGGAGTGGATGAGGCGGAAGAGGGCGACTTCGATGGCGAAGAGGGCGGGTTGGGTGAACTCGGTGCGGTCCAGGTGGTCGCCGTCGGTGATGACGTCGCTGATCGGGCGGGGCAGGTGGGGGTCGAGGGCGGCGGCGACCTCGTCGAAGGCGGTCGCGAACACCGGGAACGCCGCGTGCAGCTGGCGGCCCATACCCAGCCGCTGCGCTCCCTGCCCCGTGAACAGGAAAGCGGTCCCACTCGCGTCACGTACCCGTGACGGTTCCGCACCGCTGCCCTGCGCCAATGCCTTGACGGCGTCGATGAGTTCGGTGCGGTCGGCGCCTGTCACCACCGCGCGGTGCTCGAAGGCCGTTCGCTCGGTGGCCAGGGACAGGGCGATGTCCTGTGCGGCGAACGCGGGGTGGGTGTCGAGGTGGGTGAGCAGGCGGGCTGCCTGGTCGCGGACGGCCTGCGCGCTCCTGCCCGACAACACCCAGGGAACGACGGGAAGGGCGAACTCGGCCGGGTCGGCTTCCGGGGCGTCCTCGGCGGGGGCCTGCTCGACGATGACGTGGGCGTTGGTGCCGCTCACGCCGAAGGCGGAGACGCCCGCGCGGCGCGGCCGGCCGTCGACCTCGGGCCACTCCCGTGCCTCGGTCAGCAGCTCCACCGCACCGGCGTCCCAGTCCACGTGGCTGGACGGCTTGTCCGCGTGCAGGGTCTTCGGCAGCACCCCGTGCCGCATCGCCTCGATCATCTTGATCACGCCGCCCACTCCGGCCGCGGCGACCGAGTGGCCGATGTTCGACTTGAGCGAGCCCAGGTACAGCGGGCGCCCGGCGGGACGCCCCTGACCGTAGGTGGCGAGCAGCGCGTGGGCCTCGATGGGGTCGCCGAGGCGGGTACCGGTGCCGTGGGCTTCGACGGCGTCGACGTCGGCCGTGCTCAGACCGGCGTTCGCCAGGGCCTGCTTGATCACGCGTTCCTGGGACGGACCGTTGGGCGCGGTCAGACCGTTGCTGGCCCCGTCCTGGTTGACGGCCGTACCGCGGATCACCGCCAGGACACGGTGGCCGTTCTTCCGCGCGTCGGAGAGTTTCTCGACGAGGAGCATGCCGACGCCCTCGGACCAGCCGGTGCCGTCGGCGTCGTCGGAGAAGGACTTGCAGCGGCCGTCGGCGGACAGCCCGCGCTGACGGGAGAAGTCCACGAAGCCGCTCGGGGAACCGGAGACGGTGACGCCGCCCGCGAGGGCGAGCGTGGACTCGCCCGAGCGCAGCGACTGCACCGCCATGTGCAGGGCCACCAGCGAGGAGGAGCAGGCCGTGTCGACGGAGACGGCCGGGCCCTCCAGGCCGAAGGTGTAGGCGATCCGGCCGGAGGCCACGCTGGAGAGCTTGCTCGTCATGAGGTAGCCCTCGAGCTCCTCGGGGCCTTCGCGGTCGAGGTAGCTCTGTTCCACCAGGCCGGCGAACACGCCGGTGCGGCTGCCCCTGAGGGCGGCCGGGTCGAGGCCGGCGCTCTCCAGCGCCTCCCACGCCGTCTCCAGCAGGACGCGCTGCTGCGGGTCCATGCCGAGGGCCTCGCGCGGTGAGATGCCGAAGAAGGCCGCGTCGAACTCGGCGGCCCCGTCCAGGAATCCGCCCTCGCGGGTGTAGGACTTGCCCGCCCTGCCGGGCTCCGGGTCGTACAGGCCCTCGATGTCCCAGCCGCGGTCGGTGGGCCAGGGGGTGATGCCGTCCACCCCGTCGGCGACGAGCCTCCACAGCTCGGCGGGCGAGGTCACCCCGCCCGGGTAGCGGCACGCCATGCCGATGACGGCGACGGGCTCGTCCTGACCGCTCTCCAGCTCGGTGATCCGCTGCTTGGCCTTGTGCAGGTCGGCGGTCACCCACTTCAGGTACTCGACCAGCTTCTCCTCGTTGGTCTGTCCCTTGGCGGCGGGGGTCTGCCGGGCCCGGTCGTTGGACTCAGTGGCCATGCTGGTTCGTCTCTCCTCAGTCCGGGCGGGGGCGCCGGTGGGGCGCCCCCGCCGAAGTTCAGTGCGCAGAACGGCCGAGCTGGGTGTCGATGAAGGCGAAGAGGTCGTCCGCCGTGGCGGCCTCGAGGGACTCGGTCACGTCCGCCGCGTCGTCCTCGGGTGTCTCCGCCGCCGTCATCCGCGCCAGCAGCGCCTTCAGCCGGGCGGTGACCGCGGAGCGGGTCTCCTCGTCGTCGGGGGCGTCCGCACCGAGCAGTGCCGCCTCCAGGCGGTCCAGCTCCGCCAGGGCGGGGGTCCCGCCCGGTGCGTCGCCCACGTCCAGCCGGCCCAGCAGGTGGGCGGCGAGCGCCTCGGGGTTCGGGTGGTCGAAGACCAGCGTGGAGGGCAGCCGCAGACCGGTGGCCGTCGTCAGCCGGTTGCGCAGGTCGACGGCGGTCAACGAGTCGAAGCCGAGGTCCTGGAAGGCCCGGTGGGCGGCGACCTGATGGGCCCCGGCGTGGCCGAGCGCCGCCGCGATCTCACCGCGCACCAGGTCGAGCACGGCCTGCTCGCGCTCCTCGGCGGGCAGGGCGGCCAGCCGTTGCTCCAGCGGGACCAGGCCCGCGGCACCGCCCGTGGCGTCCGCGCCGTGCGCGGCGCCCCGGCGGCCCGGCGCGGGGACCAGGTCGCGCAGCGCGGCCGGTACCCGGCCGTGCGCCCGCAGGGCCGCGAGGTCCAGCGGCAGGGCCACCAGGTGGGCCGCGCCCTCCGCGAGCGCGGCGTCGAGCAGGCCGAGGCCCTCCTGCGCGGGGATGAGCCGGAAGCCTTCCCTGGTGTAGCGCTTGTGGCCCGCCTCGCCGAGGCCGGCGTTGATGCCCCCGCCGATCTCGGCGGGGTCCCACACGCCCCAGCCGATCGCGGTGGCCGGGAGGCCCTGGGCGGCGCGCAGGCCGGCCAGGGCGTCGACGAACGCGTTGGCGGCGGCGTAGTTGGCCTGACCCGGCCCGCCGAGGACGCCCACGCTCGACGAGAACAGGACGAAGGCGGACAGGTCCCGGTCCCGCGTCAGTTCGTGCAGGTGCCAGGCGGCGTCGGCCTTGGCCGCGAGGACCCCGGCCAGGCTCGGTGCGCCCAGGTCGGCGATCAGCGCGTTGTCGAGGACGCCCGCGGCGTGGACGACCGCGGTGAGGGGGTGCTCGGCGGGGATGCCGTCCAGGACGGCCGCCAGCGCGGCGCGGTCCCCGGCGTCGCAGGCCGTGACGGTGACCGTGGCACCCGCTCCCGTCAGCTCCTTGACCAGGGCCTCGGCGCCCGGGGCCGCGGCGCCCTCCCGGCCGAGCAGCAGCAGGTGCCGTACGCCGTGCTCGGCCACCAGACGGCGGGCCACCAGAGCGCCGAGGGCTCCGGTGCCGCCGGTGATCAGCACGGTCCCCTCGGGTGACCCGTCGAAGCCGGGACGGGAGGGGCGGGCACCGGATCGAGCGGCGACGGACGGGTCGGCATCGGATCGAGCGGAGACGGGCAGGTCGGCATCGGATCGCGGGGGCACGGACGGGGCGGCCGCGGTGGAGTCGACGCGGCGCAGGCGCGGCACGCGGATCCCGGCGTCGCGTACGGCGGCCTCCGGCTCGTCGGCGGCGACCACCGCCGACAGCAGCGCGTCCGACGCGAGCGGCTCGCCCTCGCCGCCCGCCGACCGTTCCAGGTCAAGGAGGAAGATCCGGCCCGGTGCCTCGGCCTGTGCGGAGCGCAGGAGACCCCGGACTCCGGCACCTGCCAGGTCGGCGACCTCCTCGCCGCCGACGGCGACGGCACCGCGGGTGACCACGGCCAGCGGGACGTCCCCGAGACGCTCGTCGGCCAGATATTCCCGGACCAGGGCGAGGGCGTCACGGGTGCGCCGGTGCAGGGCGTCGACCACGTCGGTGCCGGACTCGTCGTGCGCCCACACGCGCAAGGCGTCGACGGGGGCACCCGCCGCGATGGCCTCCGCCGCTTCGGAGAGGGTCGAGTAGGCGGTGCCGGTGCCGTCGCCGCCGTCCGGGCCCAGGTCGGCCCAGCGCAGGGGGGCCTCGGCCGTCGGCAGCTCGGCGATGCCCCACTCGGTGCGGTACAGCGGCAGGGCCGCCCGGCCGGCGGCGGTGAACCGGTCGTACGGCACGTCCTGGAAGACCAGTCGGCCGACCGTGAGGACCGGCTCGCCCGCGGCGTCGGTGAGCCGGACGGCCAGGGTGCGTTCGTCGACGGCCTGCCACTGGACACGGACGACCGTGGCACCACTCGCGTGCAGCCGCACGTCGTGCCATTCGGCGGGGACGAGAACGGTGCCCGGACGGGCCGGGGCGACGGCGTCGGCCTCCTCCGCCGCACGGAGGGCCGCCTCCAGCAGCCCCGGGTGCAGTCCGTAGCGGACGGCGTCCGGCAGCAGCTCGTCGGCGAGCGCCACCTCCGTACCGCTGCCGTCGCCGACGGCACGCACCGGCCGGGCGGCGGCGACGGACAGGCCGCCCTCCGCGTACGTGGTCCAGCGAGCGCCCTCGTCGGCCGGCCGGGCGTACAGCGTGAAGGCCCGCAGACCCGAGCCGTCGGGGCCGGCGACGGCGAGCTGGATCTCCGTCGAGGTCAGCGCCGGGAGCACGAGCGGGGTGTGCACGGTGAGGGTGTCGAGCGCGCCGAGGCCCACCTCGTCACCGGCGCGCACGACGAGGTCCACGAGTGCGGCGGTGGGCAGGACGGGGGCGTCCAGGACGGCGTGCGTCTCCAGCCACGGATGCGTCTCGACCGAGACCCGGCCGCTGAACAACACCCCTTCGCTCCCCGCCGGTTCGACCTTCGCGGCGAGCAGCGGATGACCGAGCGAACTCCAGCCGCGCGCCTCGTCGGCCGGGACGGCGTCCTTGCGCTCCATCCAGTGGCGTTCGCGTTGGAAGGCGTAGGTGGGCAGGGGCGTCGGGGTGGTGGTACGGGGGCCGAGGAAGGCGGACCAGTCGACCGGCACGCCCGCGGCGAACGCCTGGGCCACGCCGGAGATCAGGGTGTGGGTTTCGTCGTGGTCGCGGCGCAGGAGGGGGAGGGCGGTGGTGTCGTCGAGGGTGTCGCGGGTGAGGGCGGTGAGGACGGCGTCGGGGCCGATCTCGACGAAGACGCGGGTGCCGGTTTCGTGGAGGGTGGTGAGGGCGTGGGTGAAGCGGACGGTGCCGCGGATCTGGTCGGTCCAGTACTGGGGGTCGGTGAGTTCGTCGGCGGTGGCGATGCGTCCGGTGAGGGTGGAGACGAGGGGGATGCGGGGTTTGTGGTAGGTGACGGTGGCGGCGACTTGTCGGAATGCGTCGAGGATGTCGTTCATGTGGGGGGAGTGGAAGGCGTGGGAGACGGTCAGGCGTTTGACGCGGGTGCCTTTGGCCTGCCATTCCTCCATGACCTTGGTGACGGTGTCCTGGTCGCCGGAGACGACGGTGGCGCGGGGGCCGTTGACGGCGGCGACGGCGATGTGTTCCTCGCCGTGGGGCAGGAGGGAGGCGCGGACTTCTGTCTCGGTGGCCTGGATGGCGGCCATGGCGCCGCCTTCGCGGGCGGCTTGCATGAGGCGTCCGCGGGCGGTGACCAGTCGTGCGGCGTCTTGCAGGGAGAAGACGCCGGCCGCGTGGGCGGCGGCGAGTTCGCCGATGGAGTGGCCGGCGACGTGGTCGGGGGTGATGCCCCAGGAGCGGACGAGGCGGAAGAGGGCGACTTCGATGGCGAAGAGGGCGGGTTGGGTGAACTCGGTGCGGTCCAGGTGGTCGCCGTCGGTGATGACGTCGCTGATCGGGCGGGGCAGGTGGGGGTCGAGGGCGGCGGCGACCTCGTCGAAGGCGGTCGCGAACACCGGGAACGCCGCGTGCAGCTGGCGGCCCATACCCAGCCGCTGCGCTCCCTGCCCCGTGAACAGGAAAGCCGTGGAGCCGGGGCGGTGTGTCTGGGTCGGCCGGGTGCCGGTGCCTTCTGCCAGCGCTCTTACCGCGTCGGCGAGTTGGGTGCGGTCGGCGCCCGTGACCACCGCGCGGTGGTCGAAGGCGGCGCGTTCGGTCGCCAGGGACAGGGCGATGTCCTGTGCGGCGAGTGCGGGGTGGGTCTCCAGGTGGGTGAGCAGGCGGGCGGCCTGGTCGCGGACCGCCTGCGCGCTCCTGCCCGACAACACCCACGGAATCAGCGGCAGTTCGCCACGTTCGGTGGTGTCCCGCTTCGCGGGGGCGGCCGGGGGTTCCTCGATGAGGACGTGGGCGTTGGTGCCGCTGATGCCGAAGGAGGAGATGCCCGCGCGGCGCGGTCGGCCGTCGGTGGCGGGCCATTCCCGTGCCTCGGTCAGCAGCTCGACCGCTCCTGCGTCCCAGTCGATGTGGCTGGACGGCTTGTCGGCGTGCAGGGTGCGGGGGAGGGTCCCGTGGCGCATGGCTTCGATCATCTTGATGACGCCGCCGACGCCGGCGGCTGCCTGGGAGTGGCCGATGTTCGACTTGAGGGAGCCGAGGTAGAGGGGTTTGTCGGTGGTGCGGTTGCGGCCGTAGGTGGCGAGGAGGGCCTGGGCTTCGATGGGGTCGCCGAGGCGGGTGCCGGTGCCGTGGGCTTCGACGGCGTCGACGTCGTCGGTGTTCAGGCCGGCGTTGGCCAGGGCCTGCTTGATGACGCGTTCCTGGGAGGGGCCGTTGGGTGCGGTGAGGCCGTTGCTGGCTCCGTCCTGGTTGACGGCCGTGCCGCGGATGACCGCCAGGATCTGGTGGCCGTTCTTGCGGGCGTCGGAGAGGCGTTCCACCAGCAGCAGGCCGACGCCTTCGGACCAGCCGGTGCCGTCGGCGTCGTCGGAGAAGGACTTGCAGCGGCCGTCGGCGGACAGCCCGCGCTGACGGGAGAACTCCACGAACGTGGCGGGTGTCGCCATGACCGTGGCACCGCCCGCGAGCGCGAGGTCGCACTCGCCGTTGCGCAGCGCACCCGCGGCCATGTGCAGGGCCACCAGCGAGGAGGAGCACGCCGTGTCGACCGTGATCGCCGGACCTTCGAGACCGAAGGTGTACGACAGCCGGCCGGAGGCGACACTGCCCGCGCTGCCGGCGGCGAGGTAGCCCTCCAGCTCCTCCGGGACGGTCCCGGTGGCGGTGGCGTAGTCGTGGTACATCACGCCGGTGAAGACGCCGGTGCGGCTGCCGCGCAGGGTGGCCGGCACGATGCCCGCGTTCTCCAGCGTCTCCCAGGCGGTCTCCAGCAGCAGGCGCTGCTGCGGGTCGGTTGCGGTCGCCTCGCGCGGTGACATGCCGAAGAACTCGCGGTCGAAGAGGTCCGCGTCGTGCAGGAAGCCGCCCTCGCGGACGTACGACGTCCCGTACTGCTCCGGGTCCGGGTCGTACAGCTTCTCGATGTCCCAGCCGCGGTTGGACGGGAACTCGCTGATGGCGTCGACTTCGCCGGAGACCAGGTTCCACAGGTCCTCCGGGGAGGACACCCCGCCGGGGTAACGGCACGCCATGCCGACGATCGCGATCGGTTCCATGGAGGCGGAGTCCGCGGTGACGGCGACGGACTCCTCCTCACCGAACAGCTCGGAGGCCAGGTGCGTGGCGAGGGCGGCGGGGCTGGGGTGGTCGAAGATCAGCGTGCTCGGCAGGCGCAGTCCGGTCGCGCCGTTGAGCTGGTTGCGCAGTTCGACGGCGGTGAGCGAGTCGAAGCCGAGTTCCTGGAAGGCGCGCCGGGGGTCGACGGCACCGGCGTCTGCGTGTCCGAGGACCGCGGCGACCTGCGCGCGGACGAGGTCGACGAGGGCCTGTTCGCGCTCTTCCCGGGACAGGGCGCCCAGGCGCTCGGCCAGCGAGGCGGCGGCATCACTCCGCGTGTCGTTCGCGCGTCGCGGACCTGCCGGGACCAGAGCGCGAAGGAGCGGGGTGGGAGCCTGGTGCTGTGCGCGCAGGGCAGCGGTGTCGATGCGGCTGACGGCGAGGACCGGCTCGGTGCCCGCCACGGCGGAGTCGAACAGCGCCATCGCCTCGTCCGTGGCGAGGGGCAGCAGCCCCAGGCGCTTGATGCGTTGCAGGTCCGCGTCGCCGAGTTCGCCGCTGATGGTGCTGGTCTGGTTCCACAGGCCCCAGGCCAGTGACACGCCGGGCAGTCCGAGGGCCGTGCGGTGCTGGGCGAGGGCGTCCAGGTAGGTGTTGGCGGCGGCGTAGTTGGCCTGGCCGGCATTGCCGATCAGGCCCGCGATCGACGAGTAGAGAACGAAGGCGGACAGCTCCAGGTCCTGCGTCAGCTCGTGCAGGTGCCACGCCGCGTCCGCCTTCGCCGCCAGTACGGCGTCCAGGCGCTCGGGGGTCAGGTCGGTGAGCACGGTGTCGTCCAGGACTCCGGCCGTGTGGACGACGGCCTTCAGGGGCCGGTCGGCCGGAATCCGTGCCAGGACGTCCGCCAGGGAGTCCTTGTCGGAGACGTCGCAGGCGGCGAGGGTGGCCTCGGCTCCCAGGGCGAGCAGTTCGTCCTTCAGTTCGGTGGCGCCGGGTGCGTCCGGGCCGCGGCGGGAGACCAGGAGCAGGTTTTGTGCTCCGTGGGTGGTGACCAGGTGGCGGGCCAGTACCGCGCCCAGGGTTCCGGTGGCGCCCGTGATGAGGACGGTGCCCTGGTCCCAGCGCACCGTCCGCTCACCGGGTTCGCCGGTGGCGCGGTTCAGGCGGGGCACGTACGTCACTCCGTCACGTACGGCCAGTTGCGGTTCGCCGGTGGCGAGGATCGTCTCGGTGTCCAGGTCGGTGTCCGGTTCCAGGTCGGCGAGGACGATGCGGCCGGGGTGTTCCGTCTGTGCCACGCGCACCAGTCCGGTGACGCCGGCCGCGGCGAGATCCGCGACTTCCTCGCCGTCGAGGGCGACGGCGCCGCGGGTCACCACGACCAGGGTGTTGTCCGCTTTGCTGTCGTCGGTCAGGAACTCCTGGATCCCGTGCAGGGTGTCGTACAGCACCTCGGGCGCGGACCGCCCGCCGGAGACGACCTCCACGACCTCGGCCCCGTCCGGGGCCGGTGCCGTGCCGACCGGTACGGGCTTCCACCGCACGGCGAACAGGCCGTCCGGGCCGCCCGGGGCCGCCGCCGCACGCAGCGCCTCCGCCGACAACGGCCGCAGCGTCAAGCCCTCCACGGACGCCACCGCGGCACCCGTACCGTCCGCCACCGTCAGTGCGACGGAGTCGGCGGCGTCGAGGGAGAAGCGCACCCGGACCGTCCCGGCGCCCACCGCGTGGATCGTGACGCCCTCCCATCCGAAGGGCACGAGGGCCTCCCGGTCCTGGTCGACGACGCCGGGCAGGAGGGTGTGCAGGGCGGCGTCCAGCAGGGCCGGATGCAGCAGGTAGCGCCCGGCCTCGGCGCGCTGTCCCTCCGGCA
>NZ_JBIRNP010000015.1:0-162817 GCF_044331705.1 Streptomyces sp. NPDC017202
CATGGCTCCGCCATGGCGCCCTCCTCCGCCTTGCGATGAACGGCACCAGGCCCCGCTCCCTGATCCGGCCTGATCCAAACGAAAGACCCTAGCCGCGACGGGCTCGGCCCGGGTTCCGGCCGCCCGGTCTTCGTCGGCCCACGACCGGGCTGGTCCCGGCGCGTCTCAGTAGCCGAAGTCCTGCGTCCACCAAGGGCCGCCGGGGCCGAGGTGCACGCCGACGCCCAGGGTCTTGAAGTCGCAGTTGAGTATGTTGGCGCGGTGGCCGGGGCTGTTCATCCAGGCCTCCATCACCGCCGCCGCGTCGGCCTGGCCGCGGGCTATGTTCTCGCCGCCGAGGTCGGATATGCCGGCCTTCCCGGCGCGGTCCCACGGGGTGGCGCCGTCCGGGTCGGTGTGGTCGAAGAAGCCGCGCGCCGCCATGTCCTGGCTGAACCTCTGGGCGAGGTCGGCCAGCGAACTGTTCGCGGAGACGGCGCTGCAGCCGACCTTGGCCCGTTCCTCGTTGACGAGCTTCAGCACCTCGGCCGCGGCCTGGATCTCCGCCGAGACCGTCACCGGTGACGAGGACGACTTCGCCGGGGCCTTCGTGGCCGCCTTGGAAGGTGTCTTCTCCGGCTTCTTCGTCGGCGTCGGGGCGCTGGGCTTCTCGGTGGTCGCCGATGCGCTCGGCGACGCCTTCGAGGCCGACGGGGAAGGCGTGGCCGAGGCCGGGGCGGAGGCCGAGGGTGAGACGTCGCGGCCGGCGTCGCGGCTGGTCGACGTACTGTCGCGGTCGGTCTCCGCGGAGCCGGAGGTGCCGCCCTGCTCGGAGGCTGAGTTGGTGGGCGAGTCGGCGGCCTGGACCCGGTCGCCCGCGCCACCGCCCCCGCCCAGTCGGTAGCTGTCGAGGCCGGGCACCACACCCGTGGCCACCGCGACCGTGCCGAGGGCGACCGCCGCGGACATCCCGAGCAGGCCGGTCTTGACCGGCGTCACGGCCTTCCGCTTGCGGCGGCGGCCCGCACCGCCGCGACCACCGGCACCGTGTGCCGAGCCGCGGCCCGGCGTGAAGCCGTCGGCCGTGAAGCCGTCGGCCGGGAAGTCGTCCGACGTGAACCCGTCCGAAGCGAAGACCGCGGTGTCCCCGGCGGCCGCGCGGTCGTCCTCCGGGGCGAACAGGTACTCCTGGCTCCGGGCGACCGTCTCGGCGTACGCCTCCGGGTTCAGGTAGGGCGCGATGCCCAGGGTGGGGGTGGGGTGGTCGCCGCCGTACACGTCCCGCCGCGAGCGACCCTCCGGGTGGGAGCCGTCGGTGTGGCCGGGCGCCGTGGCGCGGCCGGCGGCGGAGCGTCGGTGGCGTCCCATGTTCTGGCCTTCCTCGTCCAACTGGTCCGGGCGGAGTCCCCGGTCTCCTGGTGTCCGCGGGCCCCCGTGGTCGACCGGCGCCGCTGGGGCGCATGACTCCTCATGGTCAACCTGACTCACTCGATCGAGTGAGTTTCATATGAGATTCATTGGGTGGGGACGGTACCGCATGCCGCTGGGGGAGGAAGTGTCCCCAGTGACATCGCCTGGTTAGGTTGCCTCCATGAGCGAGGATGTACGGCTGGTCGCCTGGGTGCGCGGACACGTCCAGGGCGTGGGTTTCCGCTGGTTCACGCGGGCGAAGGCGCTGGAGATCGGCGGCCTGAGTGGTTTTGCTCTCAATTTGGCCGACGGACGCGTCCAGGTGGTCGCCGAGGGCCCCCGCAAGGGCTGCGAAGGACTGCTCGACTGGCTCCAGGGCGACGACACGCCCGGCCGCGTGGACGGAGTCACAGAGATATGGGACACACCCCGCGGCGGCTACGACGGCTTCGCGATCCGCTGACGATCGCGCGCGAAACCGCCCCGCCGACACGGAGGGGAGTGCCTCCGGCGGCCGCGCCCGACAGAAAGAGGCAGGTGGTGCCGAGAATCGCTTGCGTCGACAGGCTTCGCACGCAAGGATGATCGCCACGCCCTGCGGGTCCCGAGGAGTCGTCGCGCCGCCGTTCCGCGCCGCGCACGCAAGGGTTGCCCGCCGATACGGGGCGTGATCGTGTTGACCGTCAAACTTTTTGGTGAGACGCTGAAAGCACCCCCCGCACCTAGCTGTTTGGCATGGATGAACGGCAACACCAGCAAGATCCGGTCAACACCGCGGGTGCGAATCCCTCACGACCCACACCGCTTCGGTCGGTCACTCATTGTGGAGGACCATCCATCATGGCAAAGGCGCTTCTCGGTTACGTCGGCGGCTCCGACCCGCGACTCCTCGCCGAGATGCGACGGCTCCAGCAGCGCGTCCAGGACCTGGAAAACGAGCTCGGACGGATCCAGGCCGAGAACGACGCTCTGACGGCTGCCGCGTCTCACGACAGGTTCATGGAGAGCATCGACGCACACCAGGCGGAGCCTGCGCTCACCTGATCGCTGCACTGCTCCACAACAGCAAACGCAGTGGTCGGGCGGCTCATGAAACCGCCTCGGACCGCCAAGTCTGCAAGAGAGTCTGCAAGGGACGCTTCGGCGTCCCTTCTTTCTTTCCCCGTGCGTCCTTTCACCGCTTTTCACGTCTGGTCTGCCCTGCGCCCTCCCGGGTGAAACCGCGGGTTCATGGAGTGAGACATCACCGGGCGGTAAAGTCCAGCGGCGTGCACCTCAAGGCCCTGACCCTCCGAGGGTTCAAGTCGTTCGCTTCCGCGACCACACTCCGGTTCGAACCGGGCATCACCTGTGTCGTGGGACCCAACGGCTCGGGCAAGTCCAACGTCGTGGACGCGCTCAGCTGGGTCATGGGCGAGCAGGGCGCCAAGTCGCTGCGCGGCGGCAAGATGGAGGACGTCATCTTCGCCGGCACCACCGGCCGCCCCCCGCTGGGCCGCGCCGAGGTGTCCCTCACCATCGACAACTCCGACGGGGCCCTGCCCATCGAGTACGCCGAGGTCACCATCACGCGGATCATGTTCCGCAACGGCGGCAGCGAATACCAGATCAACGGCGACACCTGCCGGCTCCTCGACATCCAGGACCTGCTGTCCGACTCCGGGATCGGCCGCGAGATGCACGTCATCGTCGGCCAGGGCCAGCTCGACTCCGTGCTGCACGCCGACCCCATGGGGCGCCGCGCGTTCATCGAGGAGGCCGCCGGCGTCCTCAAGCACCGCAAACGCAAGGAGAAGGCGCTCCGCAAGCTGGACGCGATGCGGGCCAACCTCGCGCGCGTGCAGGATCTGACGGACGAACTGCGCAGACAGCTCAAGCCGCTGGGCCGGCAGGCCGCCGTCGCCCGCCGCGCCGCCGTCATCCAGGCCGACCTGCGCGACGCCCGCCTGCGCCTCCTCGCCGACGACCTCGTAGGGCTGCGTGAGGCGCTCACCGCGGAGATCGCCGACGAGGCCGCCCTCAAGGAACGCAAGGACGCCGCCGAGCGGGAGCTGCGCGAGGCCCTCCGGCGCGAGGCCCTGCTGGAGGACGAGGTCAGGCGGCTCGCGCCCCGGCTCCAGCGGGCCCAGCAGACCTGGTACGAGCTGTCCCAGCTCGCCGAACGCGTCCGCGGCACGGTCTCGTTGGCCGACGCCCGCGTGCAGAGCGCCACCTCCGCACCGGTCGACGAGCGGCGCGGCCGCGACCCCGAGGACCTGGAGCGCGAGGCCGAACGCGTCCGCGAGCAGGAGGCGGAACTGGAGGCCGCCCTCGAAGCGGCCCGGTACGCCCTCGACGACACCGTCTCCCACCGCGCCGACCTGGAGCGGGAGCTGGCGGTCGAGGAACGGCGGCTGAAGGACGTCGCCCGCGCGATCGCCGACCGGCGCGAGGGACTCGCCCGGCTGCACGGCCAGGTCAACGCCGCCCGTTCCCGCGCCGCCTCCGCCCAGGCCGAGATCGACCGCCTGGCCGCCGCCCGTGACGAGGCGCAGGAACGGGCGGTCACGGCGCAGGAGGAGTACGAGGCCCTGAAGGCGGAGGTCGACGGGCTGGACGCGGGTGATCAGGAACTGGGCGAGCGGCACGACGAGGCCAAGCGGCGGCTCGCCGAGGCCGAGACCGCCTCGACCGCCGCCCGCGAGGCGGTCACCGCGGCCGAACGCAGGCGCGCCGCCACCCAGGCCCGCCACGACACCCTCGCCATGGGCCTGCGCCGCAAGGACGGCACGGGCGCGCTCCTCGACGCGAAGGACCGCCTCACCGGCCTGCTCGGCCCCGCCGCGGAACTCCTCACCGTCGCCCCCGGACACGAGGTCCCGCTCGCCGCGGCCCTCGGCGCCGCCGCGGACGCCGTCGCCGTCACCACCCCGTCCGCCGCCGCCGAGGCCCTCCGCCTCCTGCGCAAACAGGACGCGGGCCGGGCGGCACTCCTGCTGGCGGGCGCACCGCAGGAGCCCTCCGCGGGGCCCGGCACCGCGGATCCGGAGCGCGGCGCCGCCGGGGGACCGGTGGGTACGGGGCCGTCGTCGGGCCGGGACGAAGGGCCGGGGGCGCCGGGTACCGGTGCCGGCCCGGCGGAGCACCCCGGCACCGGACCCGCCGCCGGCACGCCGGCCCCGGCCGGAGCCACGGACGCCGACACCGGCGGGGGCGCCTCCGCAGCCGTGCCGCCGGCCGCCGACGGCGGGACCGCCCGCGCCGGGGCCGTGGGGCCCGCCGCGGCCGGCCGGCCCCTCGCCGCGGACCTGGTCCGTGCCCCCGCCGAACTGATGCCCGCCGTACGGCGGCTGCTGCGGGGCGTGGTCGTCGTCGGGACGCTGGAGGACGCCGAGGAACTCGTCCACGCGCGGCCCGAACTGACCGCCGTCACTGCCGAGGGGGATCTGCTCGGCGCGCACTTCGCGCAGGGCGGGTCCGCCGGGGCGCCCAGTCTGCTGGAGGTGCAGGCCTCCGTCGACGAGGCCGCCGCCGAGCTGGAGGAGCTGGCGGTGCGGTGCGAGGAGCTGGCCGAGGCCCAGCGGGCGGCGGGGGAGCGGCGCCGGGAGTGCGCCGCGTCGGTCGAGGAGCTGGGGGAGCGGCGGCGGGCCGCCGACCGGGAGAAGTCGGCCGTCGCCCAGCAGCTCGGGCGCCTCGCCGGGCAGGCGCGCGGTGCCGCGGGGGAGGCCGAGCGGTCCGCCGCCGCGGCCGCCCGTGCGCAGGACGCGCTCGACCGGGCCGTGACGGAGGCCGAGGAACTGGCCGAGCGGCTGGCCGTCGCCGAGGAGATGCCGGTGGAGGAGGAGCCCGACACCTCCGTACGGGACCGGCTCGCCGCCGACGGGGCGAACGCGCGGCAGACCGAGATGGAGGCACGCCTCCAGGTCCGCACGCACGAGGAGCGGGTCAAGGGGCTCGCCGGGCGGGCGGACTCGCTGGACCGGGCCGCGCGGGCGGAACGTGAGGCACGTGCGCGTGCCGAGCGGCGCCGGGCCCGGCTGCGGCACGAGGCCGCCGTCGCGGGGGCCGTCGCCGCCGGTGCGCGGCAGTTGCTCGCGCACGTCGAGGTGTCGCTCGGCCGGGCCGAGCGGGAGCGGGTCGCCGCCGACGCCGCCAAGGCGCGCCGGGAGCAGGAGCTGGCCGCCGCGCGGACCACCGGGCGCGACCTCAAGGCGGAACTCGACAAGCTGACGGACTCGGTCCACCGGGGAGAGGTCCTCGGCGCCGAGAAGCGGCTGCGCATCGAGCAGCTGGAGACGAAGGCGCTGGAGGAGCTGGGCGTCGAGCCGGCGGGACTGGTCTCCGAGTACGGTCCGCACCAGCCGGTGCCGCCCTCGCCGCCCGCCGAGGGCGAGGTGCTGCCGGAGGACCCCGAGGACCCGCGCAACCAGCCCCGGCCCTTCGTCAGGGCGGAGCAGGAGAAGCGGCTGAGGGCGGCTGAACGCGCGTACCAGCAGCTCGGCAAGGTGAATCCGCTCGCGCTGGAGGAGTTCGCCGCGCTGGAGGAGCGCCACCAGTTCCTCAGCGAGCAGCTGGAGGACCTGAAGAAGACGCGCGCCGACCTTCTTCAGGTGGTGAAGGAGGTCGACGAGCGCGTCGAACAGGTCTTCACCGAGGCGTTCCGCGACACCGCCCGTGAGTTCGAGGGCGTGTTCAGCCGCCTGTTCCCGGGTGGTGAGGGACGGCTGATCCTGACCGACCCCGACAACATGCTCACCACGGGGGTGGACGTCGAGGCCCGGCCGCCCGGCAAGAAGGTCAAGCGGCTCAGCCTGCTCTCGGGCGGCGAGCGGTCGCTGACCGCGGTCGCGATGCTCGTGTCGATCTTCAAGGCCCGGCCCAGCCCCTTCTACGTCATGGACGAGGTCGAGGCGGCCCTCGACGACACCAACCTCCAGCGGCTGATCCGGATCATGCAGGAGCTCCAGGAGTCCTCGCAGCTGATCGTGATCACGCACCAGAAGCGCACGATGGAGGTCGCCGACGCCCTCTACGGCGTGTCCATGCAGGGCGACGGTGTGTCGAAGGTCATCTCCCAGCGCCTTCGCTGAAACATCGTGCGGCCTACATCTAGTGTGACCAGCGTCTTTTCAAGACTTCAAGAAGTAAACACAACCCTTGGCTCACATGGGGAAAAGCTCACAGCAGTCGAACTATTGACTTCGAAACTTGAAGGCATAGTCTCTGCAACGTTGCTTTTGCCTTCAGGTATGAGTGGTGTTGTTTCGCATGCCACGGGAACCCTCACCTGAAACGGCTCGCCCCCCACGCCCGGCAGCGCTGCCGGGCGGCCCGAGGAGAACACGTGACCAGCACAGCGCAGGCACCTCAGCCAGGAGCCAGGACGGCTCACCCCGATCATCTCGGGCACGTCATCTTCATCGCCGCGGCGGCCGCGATGGGCGGCTTCCTCTTCGGCTACGACAGTTCGGTCATCAACGGTGCCGTGGAGGCGATCCGGGGCCGCTACGACGTCGGTTCCGCGGCCCTGGCCCAGGTCATCGCGATCGCCCTGATTGGCTGTGCCATCGGCGCCGCGACCGCCGGCCGGATGGCCGACCGCATCGGCCGCATCCGCTGCATGCAGATCTCCGCCACGCTGTTCACGATCAGCGCCGTCGGCTCGGCGCTGCCCTTCTCGCTCTGGGACCTCGCCTTCTGGCGGGTCGTGGGCGGCTTCGCCATCGGCATGGCCTCGGTCATCGGCCCGGCCTACATCGCCGAGGTCGCCCCGCCCGCCTACCGCGGCCGCCTCGGCTCCTTCCAGCAGGCCGCGATCGTCATCGGCATCGCCGTGTCGCAGCTGGTCAACTGGGGTCTGCTCAACGCCGCCGGCGGCGACCAGCGCGGGCAGATCATGGGCCTGGAGGCCTGGCAGGTCATGCTCGGCGTCATGGTGGTCCCGGCCGTCCTGTACGGCCTGCTCTCCTTCGCGATCCCCGAGTCCCCGCGCTTCTTGATCTCCGTGGGCAAGCGCGACCGGGCCCGCGAGATCCTCAGGGAGGTCGAGGGCGAGGACGTCGACTTCGACGCCCGGATCGCCGAGATCGAGCACGCCATGCACAGCGAGCACAAGTCCAGCTTCAAGGACCTGCTCGGCGGCTCCTTCTTCTTCAAGCCGATCGTCTGGATCGGCATCGGCCTGTCGGTCTTCCAGCAGTTCGTCGGCATCAACGTCGCGTTCTACTACTCCTCGACGCTGTGGCAGTCGGTCGGCGTCGACCCGACGGACTCGTTCTTCTACTCCTTCACCACGTCGATCATCAACATCCTCGGCACCGTGATCGCGATGATCTTCGTGGACCGCGTCGGCCGCAGGCCGCTCGCCCTCATCGGCTCCGTCGGCATGGTGATCGGCCTGGCCCTGGAGGCCTGGGCGTTCTCCTTCGACCTGGTCGACGGCAAGCTGCCCGCCACCCAGGGCTGGGTCGCCCTGATCGCCGCCCACGTCTTCGTCCTCTTCTTCGCCCTGTCGTGGGGCGTGGTGGTGTGGGTCTTCCTCGGCGAGATGTTCCCGAACAAGCTCCGCGCCGCCGCGCTCGGCGTGGCCGCCGCCGCCCAGTGGATCGCCAACTGGGCCATCACCGCGAGCTTCCCCTCCCTGGCCGACTGGAACCTCTCCGCGACCTACGTGATCTACACCGTCTTCGCCGCGCTCTCCATCCCCTTCGTCCTGCGCTACGTCAAGGAGACCAAGGGCAAGTCGCTGGAGGAGATGGGCTGAGCCTCGTACCGAGGCCCCTGGACCCGAGGAGACGGGCCAAGTCCCCGCTGCCCTTCTCCTCGACACCCGTGAGGCGTGCCGCCCCGGCTCACCCGATGAGCCGGGGCGGCACGCCTCACGCGGAACAGCCGCAGGCCGCGGCGGCCCTCCTCCAGGTCGTGCCGCCCGCCGACGGACGCGGGACGAGACCGCCGGCGGGCCGGACCGCCCTCCGGCTCGACCCCGACGACCTGTGCCGGCTCGCCGCGCGCCGCTGCGCCCAGGACACGCCCGCCGAGGTCGAGGAGCGCCGTCCGCGCCCGCGGTTCCGGGCGCGAGCCGCGCCGACGAGAGCGGGCTGATCGGCTGAGGAACGGGCGGGCCGTCACCCGCCCCGGACGAGGGGGTCACGCATACTGGCGTTGTTATGGAAACCGTCATCCTTGCTGTAGTCATCGCCGTGGTCGTGCTCGTCGCGCTCGGCGGGCTCATCGTCGGCAGCCGGCGGAAGAAGCCGCTGCCGCCGCCGCCCCCGGCCGCGCCCGACATCACCGCGCCTCCGGCCGAGCCGCACGTCGGCGACGAGGCCGAGACGCCGCGCGAAGAACCACGCCGCACGATCGAGGAGGTGGACCTCGGCGGCGGCGCACCCACCACCGTCGAGGAGCCTCCCGTTGTCGAGGCTCCCCGGATCGAGATCCCGGAGCCCACCGCGGGGCGGCTGGTCCGCCTCCGCGCCCGCCTCTCCCGCTCCCAGAACGCCCTCGGTCAGGGCCTGCTCACGCTGCTCTCGCGCGAGCACCTCGACGAGGACACCTGGGAGGAGATCGAGGACACCCTCCTCACCGCCGACGTCGGCGTCATGCCCACCCAGGAGCTGGTCGAACGGCTGCGCGAGCGCGTGAAGGTGCTCGGCACCCGCACGCCCGACGAACTGCGCGGCCTGCTGCGCGACGAGCTGCTCAAGCTGGTCGGCACCGAGGTCGAGCGCACGGTGAAGACCGAGCCAGAGGGCCGCAAGCCCGGCATCGTGATGGTCGTCGGCGTCAACGGCACCGGCAAGACCACCACCACCGGCAAGCTCGCGCGCGTGCTCGTCGCCGACGGCCGTACGGTCGTCCTGGGCGCCGCCGACACCTTCCGCGCCGCCGCCGCCGACCAGCTCCAGACCTGGGGCGAGCGTGTCGGCGCCCACACCGTGCGCGGTCCCGAGGCCGGTGACCCCGCCTCTGTCGCCTTCGACGCGGTCAAGGAGGGCAAGGAGATGGGGGTCGACGTGGTCCTCATCGACACCGCCGGCCGACTGCACACCAAGACCGGCCTCATGGACGAGCTGGGCAAGGTCAAGCGAGTCGTGGAGAAGCACGCCCCGCTCGACGAGGTGCTCCTCGTCCTCGACGCCACCACCGGGCAGAACGGCCTCGTGCAGGCCCGGGTGTTCGCCGAGGTCGTCGACATCACCGGCATCGTGCTGACCAAGCTCGACGGCACGGCCAAGGGCGGCATCGTGATCGCCGTCCAGCGCGAGCTGGGCGTGCCGGTCAAGCTCATCGGGCTCGGCGAGGGCGCGGACGACCTGGCGCCGTTCGAGCCGGAGGCGTTCGTCGACGCTCTCATCGGCGAGTGACCGGGGACCCCGACGCGGTCACCGGTGACGAAGAAGCGCCCGCCCCCCGAGGTGCAGTCGGGGGACGGGCGCTTCGCTGTGTACGCCGTGAGTCCGGCCCCGAGCCGGGGCCCGCGAGCCCGGCGTGATCCGAACGAGAGGCCTCAGGCGCGTGAGCGGTGTGCCACGTACGCCAGCGTGCCGAGCAGCAGCCGGGCCGCCGGGGGCCTGGTCGCCGAGTCCAGCGCCGGCGGGCGCAGCCAGCGCACCGGGCCGAGGCCGCCGCGGTCGGAGGGCGGCGCCGTGATGTACGTACCGGGACCGAGGCCGCGCAGGTCGAGGGAGGCCGGGTCGTCCCAGCCCATGCGGTAGAGCAGGCCGGACAGGTCGGCGGCGGCGCCGGGGGCGACCAGGAACTGGGCGCGGCCCTCGGGGGTGGCGGTCACCGGTCCGAGCGGGAGGCCCATGCGCTCCAGGCGCACCAGTGCGCGAAGCCCGGCGGGCTCGGCCACCTCGATCACGTCGAAGGCACGGCCGACCGGCAGCATCACGGCGGCGCCGGGGAAGTCCGCCCAGGTTCTCGTCACGTCGTCGAGGGTGGCGCCGGCCGGCACCCGGGGCGCGAAGGCCAGGGGGTGCGCGCCGGGCCGGCGGCAGTCACCGCGGCCGCAGGAACAGGCGCCGGCCGCGGCGCGCGCGCCCGGCACCACGTCCCAGCCCCACAGTCCGGTGAACTCGGCGACCGCGGTGCACTCGGACGAGCGACCGCGCCTGCGTGTGCCGGAGCGGATCTCGCGGATGCCGCCGATCGTGAAGCCCATGCCCCCTCCAACGGGTCCGACGCGTCGATGGTTACGCAGAGGACGCACGACGTGACTCTGTGTGCTGACGCCTTCCCGCTGCTGCCCGTTCCAGACAGCGCCTGGAAGCGTCCGGGGTGGTGTGGCGGGTGGCGCGCGCCCCTGAGTGCACCGTTCCACCCGCCCCGACCGTCCTCTGTCAAGTGAATCGCCTGCACGCCACCGTGAGTTCATTCGTAGGGGTGGCGAATGGTGGCGTTTCCGGGACCGCCGTGGCTGAGGGCGTGATCGTAGGACTACTTTGAGTGTGCGAGGCCCGTGGGCGCACGCTCATGTGGGTATGCCGGAGGCAAGTCGGCTTCCTGTTCGAAGGGTGGGAACCGCCGGACGGCGGGCCGTATTTACCGGCATTCTGATAAGGCTTGGCGCATCAGTAGCGACAAGTGGTCTCAGGGATGGGGGCGTTCCAGTGAGCGGCAACGGCGAAGGCGGGACGGGCGCGGGGAGCGCCGTGCACGCGGACAAGCGCCCGAACGGCCTGCTCGCTTCCTGGTTCGTGCGCAGCGGCTGGTCGAAGGGCGAACTCGCCCGCCAAGTCAACCGCAGGGCACGCCAGTTGGGCGCCAACCACATCTCCACCGACACGTCACGCGTGCGCCGCTGGCTGGACGGCGAGAACCCCCGCGAGCCGATCCCCCGCATCCTGTCCGACCTGTTCTCCGAGCGGTTCGGCTGCGTCGTCTCCGTCGAGGACCTCGGCCTGCGCACCGCGCGCCAGGCACCCTCCGCGACCGGCGTCGACCTGCCCTGGACCGGCCCGCAGACGGTGGCCCTGCTCAGCGAGTTCTCGCGCAGCGACCTGATGCTGGCGCGGCGCGGCTTCCTCGGATCCTCGCTGACCCTGTCCGCGGGCCCCACCCTCATCGAGCCCATGCAGCGCTGGCTCGTCCCCTCCCCGCCCGCCGCGTACGAGGACACCGACTCCCTCCCGACCAGCCGCGCCCGTGGCCGGCTCTCCCGGCCCGAACTGGAGCTGCTGGAGTCCACCACCGCCATGTTCCGCCAGTGGGACGCCCAGTGCGGCGGCGGACTGCGCCGCAAAGCGGTCGTCGGCCAGCTCCACGAGGTGACGGAACTCCTCCAGGAACCGCAGCCCGAGGCCACCGGCAGGAAACTCTTCAAGGTCGCCGCCGAACTGGCCGAACTGGCCGGGTGGATGTCGTACGACGTGGGGCTCCAGCCCACCGCGCAGAAGTACTTCGTCCTCGCGCTGCACGCCGCCAAGGAGGCCGGCGACCGGCCCCTCGGCTCGTACGTGCTGTCCAGCATGAGCCGGCAGATGATCCACCTCGGCCGGCCCGAGGACGCCCTGGAACTGATCCACCTCGCGCAGTACGGCAGCCGGGACTGCGCGAGCCCGCGCACCCAGTCGATGCTGTATGCGATGGAGGCCCGCGCATACGCCAACATGGGCCAGCCCGGCCGGTGCAAGCGGGCCGTCAGGATGGCCGAGGACACCTTCGCCGACGCCGACGACTGGGACGAGCCCGACCCCGACTGGATCCGCTTCTTCTCCGAGGCCGAGCTGTACGGCGAGAACTCCCACTCCTACCGCGACCTGGCCTACGTGGCCGGCCGCAGCCCCGCGTACGCCTCGCTGGCCGAGCCGCTGATGCAGAAGGCCGTGGACCTCTTCGCCAAGGACGCCGAGCACCAGCGGTCCTACGCGCTCAACCTCATCGGCATGGCCACCGTGCACCTGCTGCGCCGGGAGCCCGAGCAGAGCGCCGTGCTCGCCGAGCAGGCCATGGAGGCGGCGAAAAAAGTGCGCTCCGAGCGGGTCAACACTCGTATCCGAAAGACCGTCGACACGGCCGTCCGCGACTTCGGGGACCTCACCGAGGTCGTCGATCTCACCGACCGGCTCGCCGTGGAGCTTCCGGAGACCGCGGAGGCGGTCTGAGACCCGGCGAAACCCCTGGACCCCGGCCGCGGCCGGCCTTCCCGAACCGCCCGACTCGGCTCCCCCGTGCCAGGTCGTCGGAAGGCCGACCGCGGCCGGTTCGCGTTGCTCCGAAGAAGGTTGCGCCACGATAACGATCCACTCGGGGAGCATCAGTCAGTTCATCGAGGCGTAACGCGCAAGGTGCCTTCGTCACGGCGGCGAAACAACGAGGGGCGTCCACCGAAACGGCGCTGCGTCAATCTCATGGCGCATAACCGGCCCACCCCTCAATCCCGCTCTGGCTTCGCCCGCACGGGGCCGTACCAACGACGAGGAGACGCCGATGGCACCAGCCATCACGCTTGCGGCGGACGCACCCACACTGTCGTCCGCGAACACAGGCTTCATGCTCATCTGTTCCGCCCTGGTGATGCTCATGACCCCGGGCCTGGCCTTCTTCTACGGAGGCATGGTCCGCGTCAAGAGCACCCTGAACATGCTGATGATGAGCTTCATCAGCTTGGGGATCGTCACCGTCCTGTGGGTGCTCTACGGCTTCTCCCTCGCCTTCGGCACCGACTCCGGCTCGGTCATCGGCTGGAACTCCGACTGGGTCGGCCTCAGCGACATCGGCCTGACGGAGCTGTGGGACGGCTACACCATCCCGGTCTTCGTCTTCCTGGTCTTCCAGCTGATGTTCGCCATCATCACGCCCGCCCTGATAAGCGGAGCGCTCGCGGACCGCGTGAAGTTCTCCGCCTGGGCACTGTTCATCACCCTGTGGGTCACGATCGTGTACTTCCCGGTCGCCCACTGGGTGTGGGGCGCCGGCGGCTGGGCCTTCGAACTCGGCGTGATCGACTTCGCCGGTGGCACGGCCGTGCACATCAACGCCGGTGCCGCGGCCCTCGGCGTGATCCTGGTCATCGGCAAGCGCATCGGCTTCAAGAAGGACCCGATGCGCCCGCACAGCCTCCCGCTGGTCATGCTCGGCGCCGGTCTGCTGTGGTTCGGCTGGTTCGGCTTCAACGCCGGCTCGTGGCTCGGCAACGACGACGGCGTCGGCGCGCTGATGTTCGTCAACACGCAGGTCGCCACCGCCGCCGCCATGCTGGCCTGGCTGATCTACGAGAAGATCCGCCACGGCGCGTTCACCACGCTGGGCGCCGCCTCCGGCGCCGTCGCCGGCCTGGTGGCCATCACGCCCTCCGGCGGTGCCGTCTCCCCGCTCGGCGCGATCGCCGTCGGCGCCATCGCCGGTGTCCTGTGCGCCATGGCCGTCGGCCTGAAGTACAAGTTCGGCTACGACGACTCGCTCGACGTGGTCGGCGTTCACCTGGTCGGCGGAGTCGTCGGCTCCCTGCTGATCGGCTTCTTCGCCAGCGGCAAGGGCCAGTCCGACGTCCAGGGCCTCTTCTACGGCGGCGGTCTCGACCAGTTCTGGAAGCAGTGCGCCGGTGTCTTCGCGGTCCTCGGCTACTCGCTGGTGGTCTCCGCCGTCCTCGCCTTCCTGCTCGACAGGACGATCGGCATGCGGGTCCCCGAGGACGACGAGGTGGCGGGCATCGACCAGGCCGAGCACGCCGAGACCGCGTACGACTTCAGCGGTGCGGGCGGCGGTGCCGCCCGGACCAACGTCACGGGCCCGGTGGCCGACACTGCCAGCAAGAAGGTGGACGCATGAAGCTCATCACCGCCGTCGTGAAGCCGCACCGGCTCGACGAGATCAAGGAAGCCCTCCAGGCCTTCGGCGTCCACGGCCTCACGGTCACCGAGGCCAGCGGTTACGGTCGTCAGCGGGGACACACCGAGGTCTACCGCGGTGCCGAGTACACGGTCGACCTCGTCCCCAAGATCCGCATCGAGGTGCTGGTCGAGGACGACGACGCCGAACAGCTGATCGACGTCATCGTCAAGGCGGCCCGCACCGGCAAGATCGGTGACGGCAAGGTCTGGTCCCTCCCGGTCGAGACCGCCGTGCGGGTCCGCACCGGCGAGCGCGGCCCGGACGCGCTCTGACAGCAGAACGGAACAGGAGCCACTGGGTGACGAGTACGGACATGCGCAAGGATGCAGAGGACTCGGGACCCAGCGGCTATGCGGCGGCCCGGCTGCGTCTCCTCACCGAGGGGGCGCGGTCCGGGCCGCCGCGCCGCTGCGCCCTCTCCGAACTGACCGACGACTGGCTGGCCGGCCTGTTCACCGCAGGCAGCGAGGAACTGCGGGGCGTCTCCCTGGTCGCCGTCGGCGGCTACGGCCGCGGCGAGCTGTCCCCGCGCAGCGACCTCGACCTCCTCCTGCTGCACGACGGCGCCGACCCGCAGGCGGTCGCCGCCCTCGCCGACCGCCTCTGGTACCCCGTCTGGGACCTCGGCCTCGCCCTCGACCACTCCGTCCGCACCCCGGCCGAGGCCCGCAGGACCGCCGGCGAGGACCTCAAGGTCCAGCTCGGCCTGCTCGACGCCCGCCACCTCGCGGGCGACCCGGGACTGACGGCGGGACTGCGGACGGCCGTACTGGCCGACTGGCGCAACCAGGCGCCCAAGCGGCTGCCCGAACTCCAGGAGCTGTGCGCCGAGCGCGCCGAACGCCAGGGCGAGCTGCAGTACCTGCTGGAGCCCGACCTGAAAGAGGCCCGCGGCGGCCTGCGCGACGCCACCGCGCTGCGCGCCGTCGCCGCCTCCTGGCTCGCCGACGCGCCCCGCGAGGGCCTCGACGACGCCCGACGCCGGCTCCTCGACGTCCGCGACGCCCTGCACCTGACGACCGGCCGCGCCACCGACCGGCTGGCCCTCCAGGAACAGGACCAGGTCGCCGCCGAACTGGGCCTCCTCGACGCCGACACCCTGCTGCGCCAGGTGTACGAGGCCGCGCGCGTCATCTCGTACGCCAGCGACGTCACCTGGCGCGAGGTGGGGCGCGTGCTCAGATCGCGCTCGATGCGGCCCCGGCTGCGCAAACTGGCGAGGGAGCGAAGCGACTTCCTCAGAAGGGCGGTGGCGGGCGACGGGAGGGCGCTGGGCGGCGGCAAGCCCGCGCCCGAGCGGTCGCCGCTGGCCGAAGGGGTCGTCGAGCAGGACGGCGAGGTGGTGCTCGCCCGTGCCGCGCGCCCCGAACGCGACCCCGTGCTGCCCCTGCGCGCCGCGGCCGCCGCGGCCCAGGCCGGGCTCCCCCTCTCCCTGCACGCCGTACGGCGCCTCGCCGCGACCGTGCGCCCCCTTCCCACGCCCTGGCCCGCCGAGGCCCGCGAACAACTCGTCACCCTGCTCGGCTCGGGACAGCCCACCGTCGAGGTCTGGGAGGCACTGGAGGCCGAGGGGCTGGTCACCCGGCTGCTGCCCGACTGGGAACGGGTGCGCTGCCGCCCCCAGCGCAACGCCGTGCACATCTGGACCGTCGACCGGCACCTCATCGAGACCGCCGTGCGCGCCTCCGAGTTCACCCGCCGCGTCAGCCGCCCCGACCTGCTGCTGGTCGCCGCCCTGCTGCACGACATCGGCAAGGGCTGGCCCGGCGACCACTCCGTGGCCGGCGAGATCATCGTCAAGGACGTGGCCGCCCGCATCGGCTTCGACCGCACCGACGTGGCCGTCCTGTCCACCCTCGTACGCCACCACCTGCTGCTCGTGGAGACGGCCACCCGCCGCGACCTGGAGGACCCCGCCACCGTCCGCTCGGTCGCCGAGGCCGTCGGCTCCCAGGGCACCCTGGAACTGCTGCACGCGCTGACCGAGGCCGACGCGCTGGCCACCGGCCCGGCCGCCTGGTCCACCTGGCGCGGCTCGCTCGTGGCCGACCTGGTCAGACGCGTCTCGGCGGTGCTCGCCGGGGACGTCCCCGAGGAGCCCGAGGCCGCCGCGGCCACCGCCGGACAGGAACGGCTCGCCATCGAGGCGGTCGCCACCGGCGGCCCCGTCCTGTCACTGCGCGCCCAGACCGAACCCCCGGCCGACCCCGCCGAGCAGCCGGCCGGCGATCCCGAGCCGCTCGGCGTGGAACTGCTCATCGCCGTACCCGACCAGCCGGGCGTGCTGCCCGCGGTGGCCGGGGTGCTCGCCATGCACCGGCTGACCGTGCGCACGGCGGAGCTGCGGGCGCTGGAGCTGCCGTCCGGCGTCGAGGGGTCCGTCCTGCTGCTGAACTGGCGGGTCGCCGCGGAGTACGGCTCCCTGCCCCAGGCCGCCCGGCTCCGCGCCGATCTGGTCCGCGCCCTGGACGGCTCCCTGGACATCGCGGGCCGGCTCGCGGAACGCGACGCGGCCTACCCCCGGCGCCGGGGCGTGGTCGCGCCCCCGCCGCGCGTGACCGTCGCCCCGGCGGCCTCCCACCTGGCCACCGTGATCGAGGTGCGCGCGCAGGACGCGCCGGGCCTGCTGTTCCGGATCGGGCGGGCACTGGAGGACGCGGGCGTGCGGATGCGCAGCGCGCACGTCAGCACGCTGGGCGCGAACGCGGTGGACGCGTTCTACGTCACCGGTCACGCCGGCAGCCCGCTCCCCGGCGACGAGGCGGCCTCCGTGGCACGGAAGCTGGAGGAGATGCTGCGGGGGTGACCCGGGCGTCCCCGGGCGCCGGACGGGGTG
Organism: Streptomyces sp. NPDC017202; assembly: GCF_044331705.1. Lineage (NCBI taxonomy): Bacteria > Bacillati > Actinomycetota > Actinomycetes > Kitasatosporales > Streptomycetaceae > Streptomyces > Streptomyces sp. NPDC017202. The sequence continues at coordinate 17,045 of NZ_JBIRNP010000015.1, forward strand.
CCCCCGCCGGGGCGGGGGCGCCCCGCGACGCCTGCGCGAGCGGTCCCGCACGCCCCGCCGTCCCCGCGACGCGCGACGCCGTCCCCGCCCGCCGGACGCGGCGGGCGGAGACGCGTGGACGCCTCGGGTGGGACGACTGTCTTGCGCGGCCGGATACCCTGGAAGACGCTCACACTGCCCCCGACTCCGAGGACCGACGCCGCCGTGTTCGATACTCTCTCCGATCGCCTCTCAGCGACCTTCAAGAATCTGCGCGGCAAGGGGCGTCTGAGCGAGGCGGACATCGACGCCACCGCGCGCGAGATCCGCATCGCCCTCCTCGAGGCCGACGTGGCGCTGCCGGTCGTGCGGACGTTCATCAAGAACGTCAAGGAGCGTGCCCTCGGCGCCGAGGTCTCCAGGGCGCTGAACCCGGCCCAGCAGGTACTGAAGATCGTCAACGACGAACTCGTCACCATCCTGGGCGGCGAGACCCGGCGCCTGCGCTTCGCCAAGACCCCGCCCACCGTGATCATGCTGGCCGGTCTCCAGGGTGCGGGCAAGACCACCCTCGCGGGCAAGCTCGGCCACTGGCTGAAGGGGCAGGGCCACTCGCCGCTGCTCGTCGCCGCCGACCTCCAGCGCCCCAACGCCGTCAACCAGCTCAGCGTCGTCGCCGAGCGGGCCGGCGTGGCCGTCTACGCGCCGCAGCCGGGCAACGGCGTCGGTGACCCGGTCCAGGTCGCCAAGGACTCCATCGACTTCGCGAAGTCCAAGGTCCACGACATCGTGATCGTGGACACCGCCGGCCGGCTCGGTATCGACGCCGAGCTGATGCAGCAGGCCGCGGACATCCGCGACGCCGTCTCGCCCGACGAGATCCTCTTCGTCGTCGACGCGATGATCGGCCAGGACGCCGTCAACACCGCCGAGGCCTTCCGCGACGGCGTCGGCTTCGACGGCGTGGTGCTCTCCAAGCTCGACGGCGACGCCCGCGGTGGTGCCGCCCTGTCGATCCGGCAGATCACCGGCAAGCCGATCATGTTCGCGTCGAACGGCGAGAAGCTCGACGACTTCGACGCGTTCCACCCGGACCGGATGGCCTCCCGCATCCTCGACATGGGTGACCTGCTCACCCTGATCGAGCAGGCGGAGAAGACGTTCAGCCAGGAAGAGGCCGAGAAGATGGCCTCCAAGCTGGCGTCCAAGAAGGGCCAGGACTTCACCCTGGACGACTTCCTGTCCCAGATGGAACAGGTCAGGAAGATGGGGTCGATCTCCAAGCTGCTCGGCATGCTGCCGGGCATGGGCCAGATCAAGGACCAGATCCAGAACATCGACGAGCGCGACGTCGACCGGACGGCCGCGATCATCAAGTCCATGACCCCGGGCGAGCGCCAGGACCCGACGATCATCAACGGCTCGCGCCGCGCCCGTATCGCCAAGGGCTCCGGTGTCGAGGTCAGCGCCGTGAAGGGCCTGGTCGAGCGGTTCTTCGAGGCCCGCAAGATGATGTCCCGCATGGCCCAGGGCGGCGGGATGCCGGGAATGCCGGGCATGGGCGGCGGCCCCGGCCGCGCCCGGAAGCAGCCCAAGAAGGCCAAGGGCAAGCAGCGTTCCGGCAACCCGATGAAGCGCAAGCAGCAGGAGCAGGAGGAGGCCGCCCGCCGGGCCGCCGGGGCCCAGGGCGGCGCCCTCGGCCTGCCGGGCCAGCAGGCCGGGCAGGACTTCGAGCTCCCCGACGAGTTCAAGAAGTTCATGGGCTGATCACGGCCGTACGGCGTCGGGGGCGCCCCCTCCCAAGGGGGCGCCCCCTTCGCACGCCCTCTCGTGCCGAGACGGGTGCCCCCTTCGCGTTCCCCGCGGGTGCTGACGGCTGCGGTGTGTCGTAACGTCCCGATATGAGCAACCCTGCGCCGCCACGGAAGTCGCCCGACAAGCCCTGGCGCACCGAGGGCGCCCCGGAGGAGCCGCCGAAGCCGCCGTCGGGCGGACGACGGCTGCGCGGCGGCTGGTGGAGCCTGATCCTCGCCGCACTGGTCGTCTTCCTGATCGCGCTGCTCGTGCTGTCGCTCTACAACAAGGGCGACGAGCCGACGATCTCCTACACCGAGTTCAGCAAGCAGGTCGACGCCGGCAACGTCAGCAAGATCTACGCCAAGGGCGACGCGATCCAGGGGCAGCTCCGGAAGGAGCGGGACAAACCGCAGGGTGACGGCACGTACACCAAGTTCCGCACCGAGCGGCCGACCTTCGCGGACGACCGGCTCTGGGAGAACCTGACCGAGAACGACGTCACCGTCACCGCAGAGCCGGTCGTCCGCCAGCGCAGCCTTCTCGCCAATCTGCTGATCGCGCTCGCCCCGATGGTGCTGCTCGTCGCCGTGTGGGTGTTCATCGCCCGGCGGATGCGCTCGGGCTTCGGCGGGGCGGGCGGCATGCTGGGCCGCAAGGCGCCGCCCCGGCCGGTCGAGCTGGAGCCGGGGCAGGAACGGACGACCTTCGACGACGTGGCCGGCATCGACGAGGTCGCGGGCGAGCTGAGCGATGTCGTCGACTTCCTGAAGAACCCCGACGCCTACCGCAGGATGGGCGCCAAGATGCCCCGCGGCGTGCTGCTCGCCGGCCCGCCCGGCACCGGCAAGACGCTGCTCGCGCGGGCGGTCGCAGGGGAGGCGGGGGTGCCGTTCTTCTCCGCGTCGGCGTCCGAGTTCATCGAGATGATCGTGGGCGTCGGAGCCTCCCGGGTGCGGGAGCTGTTCGCGGAGGCCCGCAAGGTGGCCCCGTCGATCATCTTCATCGACGAGATCGACACCATCGGCCGGGCCCGCGGCGGCGGCTCGGCCATGGGCGGTCACGACGAGCGCGAGCAGACCCTCAACCAGATCCTGACCGAGATGGACGGCTTCTCCGGCTCCGAGGGCGTGATCGTCCTCGCCGCCACCAACCGCGCCGACGTCCTGGACCCGGCCCTCACCCGGCCGGGCCGCTTCGACCGGATCGTCAACGTCTCGCCCCCCGACCGCGGCGGCCGTGAGGCGATCCTCGCGATCCACACCCGGGAGATCCCGCTCGCCCGGGACGTGGACCTCGCCCAGGTGGCCCGTACGACCCCGGGCATGACCGGCGCCGAACTGGCCAACCTCGCCAACGAGGCGGCACTCCTCGCCGTCAAGCGGGGGCAGGACCAGGTGACCCGGAGCGACCTGTCGGAGGCGCTGGAGAAGGTGCAGCTCGGCGCGGAACGCTCCCTGGTGATGCCCGAGGAGGAGCGGCGCAGGACGGCGTACCACGAGAGCGGGCACGCCCTGCTGGGGATGCTCCAGCCCGGTGCCGACCCGGTCCGCAAGATCACCATCGTGCCGCGCGGCCGCGCCCTCGGCGTGACCCTGTCGACGCCGGACGCCGACCGGTACGCGTACACGGAGGAGTACCTGCGCGGCCGGGTCATCGGCGCGCTCGGCGGCATGGCGGCCGAGCACGTCGTCTACGACATGATCACGACCGGTTCCGAGAACGACCTGGAACAGGTCACCGGCATCGTGCGCGGCATGGTCGGCCGCTGGGGCATGAGCGAGCGCGTCGGCCGCATGTCGGCCCTGCCCGGCGACGCCCAGCAGGCCTACGGGCTCTCCGCCGCACCGCAGACCCTCGACGCCATCGACGACGAGATGCGGCGCGTGGTCGACGAGTGCTACGAGGAGGCCTGCCGCAAACTCCGCGACCACCGCGGCCAGTTGGACGCCCTCGCCCGGGCGCTGCTGGAGAACGAGACGCTGGACGAGGCGGACGCGTACCGCATCGCGGGCATCACCAGGCTGACCAAGGACACCGAGACGTAGCACCCGCGGCACGAGGGTCCGGCGGAGCCGGGGGCGCAGGAGGGCCGGGGTCTCAGGGGATCCGGGCGATCAGGTACCGGAAGACGTTCGGCATCCACACCGTGCCGTCCGCCCGCCGGTAGGGGTGGAGCGCCTCGGTCACCTCCTTGTCCACCTGCGCCCGGTCCGTCGCGGAGATCGCCGCGTCGAACAGGCCCGTGGACAACAGGCCCTTGAGGGCGCTGTCCACGCCCGCGTACCCGAACGGGCAGGCCACCCGGCCGGAGCCGTCGGGCCGGAGGCCGGCCCGCTGGGCGACCTCCTCCAGGTCGTCGCGCAGCGCCGGGCGCCAACTCCCCGCCGCCCGCAGCGGATCGGCCAGCCGGGTGGCGACCCGCACCACGGACGAGGTCGCGCAGCGCTCCGGCGGACCCCAGCCCACCAGCACCACGGGTGCTCCGCGCTCCGCCAGCGGGGTGGCGGCCGCGAGGAGCTCGCCGAGCCCCTCCGAGTCGCCCGCGAGGCATCCGATGGGCTCGAAGGCGGTCACCAGGTTGTACGCGGGCTTCTCCGCGTCGGCCGTGTCGGCCGCGTCGCCGGGGGAGCCCTCCACGAGGCGCGTGCCGCCCCCCGCGCGCGTGCCGCCCGCCTCCGGAGTCAGGCGCTGCCGGGCGAGGGCCAGCCGCTCCGGGGCCCGGGCCTCGACGCCGGTGAGGACCGCGCCTCTGGAGGCCGCCATCAGCAGGGCCAGCCCGGAACCGCAGCCGAGGCCCAGGAGACGGGTGCCGGACCCCACTCCCAGTCGCTCGTAGACGGCCTCGTAGAGCGGAACCAGCATCCGCTCCTGGATCTCGGACCAGTCACGCGCGCGTGCACCGCGGTCGACGCGGAGCGCGGGCCCCGCATGAGGCAGGTGCTCCCGCACGAGCGTAGGTGTCATGGATAAGCGCCCCAATCCGCCGAGAGTTTGCCGCAGTACCCGTTCAGGTGGCCCCCGTCAGTGCGCCCGCACTCCCTCCCGTATGCCAGGTAACTCCCCACTCGACCCGGCGTCCAGAGGTTGCGGGGGCCCGCTTGCGCGCCGCCCGCGCGTGTGGCGAGATTTCACATTCCGGCAACGCGGACCCGTACCGTCGCGCCATGGCAGAGGCGCCCGTCCTCACCCCGAGGGCGGACGACTTCCCCCGCCGGTACCAGGACCTGATCGCCAAGGCGGAACTGGCTGACAACGCACCGGTGCGCGGCACCATGGTGATCCGGCCGTACGGGTACGGGCCGTGGGAGCGGATGCAGGCGGAGACGGACGCCCGGATCAAGGAGACGGGCACCCGGAACGCGTACGTCCCGCTGCTGATCCCGCGGTCCTCCCTCGCGCGCGAGACCGACCACGTCGAGGGCTTCGCGCCCGGGCCGGCCGTGGTGACCCACGGCGGCGGCAAGGAGCTGGAGGAGCCCGCGGTCGTCCGGCCCACCTCCGAGATGATCGCCAACGAGTACTTCGCGAAGTGGGTGCAGGGCTACCGCGACCTGCCGCTTCTCATCAACCAGTGGGCCGACGTGGTGCGTTGGGAGCTGCGGCCCCGCCTGTTCCTGCGCACCACGGAATTCCTGTGGCAGGAGGGCCACACCGCGCACGCCACGTACGAGGAGGCCCGGGACTTCGCCGCGCGCGTCCACCGCCGGGTCTACGAGGACTTCATGGTGAACGTCCTGGCCATGGACGTGGTGCCCGGCCGCAGGACCGCCGGGGAGCGGTTCGCCGACGCGATCGACACCCTGACGCTCGAAGGCATGACGGGCGACGGCAAAGCCCTCCAGATGGCCACCAGCCACGAGCTGGGCCAGAACTTCGCCAAGGCCTTCACCACCTCGTTCCTGTCGAAGGACGGCAGGCGGAAACTGGTCCGGCAGACCTTCTGGGGCTCGACGACCCGCATGATCGGCGGCCTGGTGACGATGCACGGCGACGACCACGGGCTGCGCGTCCCGCCCCGGCCGGCCCCGGTCCAGGCCGTCGTCCTCGCGATCAAGGGCGACGAGGCGGTTCCGGCCAAGGCCCGCGAGGCCGGCGACCGTCTCGGAGCGGCCGGGATCCGCGTCCGCGTCCACGACCGCACCGACACCCCGTTCGGGCGGCGCGCGGTCGACGGGGCGCTGAAGGGCGTCCCCGTCCGCGTCGAGATCGGCCCGCGCGACCTGGAGAACGGCACGGCGATGCTGGTCCGGCGCATCCCCGGGGGCAAGGAGCAGGTCGCCCTGGACGCACTGGCCGGCCGGCTGCCCGCCGTTCTGGAGGAGGACCAGGCCCTGTTGCCCGGCCAGGCCCGCGAGCGCCGCGCGTCGCGCACGACGGGCGTGTCCACGCTCGGCGAGGCCGTCGAGGTGACCACCGCCGGCGGCTGGGCCCGCATTCCCTGGGCCACCCTCGGCGCGGACGGTGAGAACGCGCTGGCGGAGCACGCGGCGACCGTACGGTGTCTGGTCCCCGAGGACGGGTCGGTGCCCGAGGCCGAGGACGCGCCCGGTAACGTCGCCGTCGTCGCGCGCGCCTGCTGAGTCGACGCCCTCCGTTCCGAGGGCGACCGAAACGTCTCTTGCGCCTCGGCCGGACACTCCCTCCCCGGCCCTGGACATGACACGAGGCGCGGGGCGTACGTGGGGCTACGCACCGGCTTGGTAGGAGCTGTGAGGCTTCTCCGCAGATCAGCGCACCCGCCCTCGTCAGGACGCATGAGTGGAAACTGACGGGTACGTGCAAATTATTTGGGATGCCCCGGAATCGGAACACAGCGGCACCCCCGCTCGTTGTCATTACGTGAGCACGACACAGACACCACCTGTTCTCGCCGCAGAGCTGGCACAGGCGTGGGCCGACATTCAGCGGTACCACCCCGAGCTGCCGGACCTTGCCGCGCCAGAGTCACTGATCGGGGAGTCGTCGTCCGCCTGCGGTCACGAACTCTCCTTCGAGCGACTGCTTCATGAGGCAGTCCATGGCATCGCCGCCGCCCGCGGAGTCCGCGACACCTCCCGCGCCGGCCGCTACCACAACCGCCGGTTCCTCGCGATCGCCGAGGAACTGGGCCTGGACCATCCCGAGGAACCGCATCCCAGCAGCGGCTTCTCGCTGGTGGTCCTCAACCCCGAGGCCAAGCGGCGCTACCGCCCGACCATCGAGCGCCTTCAGCGGGCCCTCAAGGCCCATGTGGTCGCCACCACCGCCGAGACGACCCGTGCCTTCCGCGGCCCGGCCGCCCGGCACGGCTCCTCCGGCGGCGGCGTCCGCGTCAAGGCCGTCTGCGACTGCGGACGCAACGTCCGGGTCGTTCCGTCGGTCCTGGCCCAGGCCCCGATCGTGTGCGGAGGCTGCGGCAAGCCGTTCCGCATCCCGGAGGTCATGGGCGCGGCGTGACCGCGGGCGCGGACGCACCGGCATCTCGTGGCTGCCGGTTCGACAGGCGCCGCGGGGAGCCGTCACCCGACGGCTCCCCGCGGCGCGGCGCGCACCCGACGTACGGCCGTCGCGGCGCCGGGTGCTCCCGCGGCATGCCCCGGCGCACCCGCGGCTCAGGAGGGCCCGCAGGGTGTGGCAGAATGGTCAGCTGTACTCGACAGCCGCACAGGACCCCTCTCTCCTCCGGCTGACGCGTCCATCGGGCACTCGGGTACCGCAACCCCACGCGGCAATCTCGCCGTGCCCAAACACGTCAATCCAGGAGAACTCACTCCCGTGGCAGTCAAGATCAAGCTGAAGCGTCTGGGCAAGATCCGTGCGCCTCACTACCGCATCGTCGTCGCCGACTCCCGTACCCGTCGTGACGGTCGTGCGATCGAGGAGATCGGCAAGTACCACCCGACGTACCACCCGTCGGTCATCGAGGTCGACGCCGACCGCGTGGCCTACTGGCTGGGTGTCGGCGCGCAGCCGACCGAGCCCGTGCTCGCCATCCTGAAGAAGACCGGCGACTGGCAGAAGTTCAAGGGCGAGCCCGCCCCGGCTCCGCTGCTCGTCGCCGAGCCGAAGAAGGCGCGTCCGTCGTTCGAGGCCCTCGGTGGCGAGGACACGGGCAAGGGTGAGGCCATCACCCAGAAGAAGAAGGCTGAGAAGAAGGACGAGGCCGCGGCTGAGTCCGAGTCTACCGAGGCCTGAGCAGCATGCTCGAAGAGGCGCTTGAGCACCTCGTGAAGGGCATCGTCGACAACCCTGACGACGTGCAGGTCGCCTCGCGCGACCTGCGCCGCGGGCGAGTGCTCGAGGTCCGGGTCCACCCGGACGACCTCGGCAAGGTGATCGGCCGCAACGGCCGCACCGCACGCGCCCTGCGCACCGTCGTGGGCGCCATCGGCGGCCGCGGTGTCCGCGTCGACCTCGTCGACGTCGACCACGTCCGCTGACGCATCAGCAGCACCGGCTCGGGCCGGGGAAGGCCACTGGGCCGTCCCCGGCCCGCAGTCGTTACGGCGGGCGCACACGAACGCCAGGCATGACAGGCATGACAGGCATGACAGGTACGACAGGTACGACAGGAGATCTTCGACAGTGCAGCTCGTAGTCGCACGGATCGGCCGCGCCCACGGCATCAAGGGCGAGGTCACCGTGGAGGTCCGCACCGACGAGCCGGAACTGCGGCTCGCCCCCGGCGCCGTACTGGCGACGGACCCCGCCGCCAAGGGTCCGCTCACGATCGAGACAGGCCGGGTGCACAGCGGCCGTCTCCTCCTGCGCTTCGAGGGGGTCACCGACCGCACGGCGGCCGAGGCCCTGCGCAACGTCCTCCTGATCGCCGAGGTGGACCCCCGGGAGCTCCCCGAGGAGGAGGACGAGTACTACGACCACCAGCTCATGGACCTGGATGTGGTGACGAAGGACGGCGTCGAGGTCGGCCGCATCACGGAGATCTCGCACCTGCCCTCCCAGGACCTCTTCATCGTGGAGCGGGCCGACGGGAGCGAGGTGATGATCCCCTTCGTCGAGGCGATCGTCGTCGAGATCGACCTGGAGGAGCAGCGGGCGGTCATCGACCCGCCGCCCGGCCTGATCGACGACCGCGCCGAGATCGCCTCCGCGCGCGACGAGGACGAGACCGCCTCCGCACGGGACGAGGAGGCGCGAGAGGACGCCGACGGGACCGGGGACGGCTCCTGATGCGCCTCGACGTCGTCACGATCTTCCCCGAGTACCTCGACCCGCTGAACGTCTCCCTGGTCGGCAAGGCACGCGCGCGTGGACAGCTGAACGTCCGGGTGCACGACCTGCGGCAGTGGACGTACGACCGCCACAACACCGTCGACGACACCCCCTACGGCGGCGGCCCCGGCATGGTCATGAAGACCGAGCCGTGGGGCGACGCCCTCGACACCGTCCTCGCCGACGGCTACGAGCGGGGCGCGCACGCCCCCGCGCTCGTCGTCCCCACCCCGAGCGGCCGGCCCTTCACCCAGGAACTCGCCGTCGAACTCTCCGAGCGGCCCTGGCTGATCTTCACCCCGGCCCGCTACGAAGGCATCGACCGGCGCGTCGTCGACGAGTACGCCACCCGGATCCCCGTCTACGAGGTCTCCATCGGCGACTACGTCCTGGCCGGCGGCGAGGCCGCCGTGCTGGTCGTCACGGAGGCCGTGGCCAGGCTGCTCCCCGGCGTGCTGGGCAACGCCGAGTCCCACCGCGACGACTCCTTCGCGCCCGGCGCCATGGCCTCCCTCCTGGAGGGCCCCGTCTACACCAAGCCGCCCGCCTGGCGCGGCCGGGAGATCCCCGAGGTGCTGCTCAGCGGCCACCACGGAAAGATCGCACGCTGGCGCCGCGACGAGGCCCTGCGGCGCACGACGGCCAACCGGCCCGACCTGATCGAACGCTGCGATCCCCGGGCCTTCGACAAGAAGGACCGCGAGATGCTCTCCATCCTGGGCTGGTCACCCGACCCCGAGGGTGAGCCGTACGGCCGATTTTGGCGCAGGACCGACGGCGTGGAACAATAGGTCGCTGTTGTGCGCAGTCCGGCGTGCGCCCCTGCCACGGGGGGACACGACGCCCGCCCCGACGCGCACCACTCCCCTTCAGAACTCCTAGTTTCCGTTGATGACCTGTGGCATCAACGAGGAAAGCAGACGAAATGTCTCACCTGCTCGACACCGTCGACTCCGCGTCGCTGCGCAGCGACGTCCCGGCCTTCCGCCCGGGTGACACCGTCAACGTCCACGTCCGCGTCATCGAGGGCAACCGCTCCCGTGTGCAGCAGTTCAAGGGCGTAGTCATCCGCCGCCAGGGCGCCGGTGTCCGCGAGACCTTCACGGTCCGCAAGGTCTCCTTCTCCGTCGGCGTCGAGCGCACCTTCCCGGTGCACACCCCGATCGTCGAGAAGATCGAGCTGGTCACCCGCGGTGACGTGCGTCGCGCCAAGCTCTACTACCTCCGTGAGCTGCGCGGCAAGGCCGCGAAGATCAAGGAGAAGCGCGACAACTGAGCGCCTTCAGGAGTTCATGACGGGGCCGGATAGCATCTGGCTCCGATGGACACCGAAGCTCAGCCGACGGAGCGCGACCGCTCCTCCCGCCCTTCCGATCCCGGAGCGATCCCGGACCCGGAGGGACCGGAGGACCGGTCGCGTTTCGCGTTCGTGGCACGGATCACGGAATGGCTGCCGGGCGGCCGGATCAGTCTCACGTTGCTGATCTGCCTGTTGTTCCTGCTGCTCCTCAACCTCTTCGTGGTGAAACCGTTCCAGATTCCCAGCGGATCCATGGAGAACGGATTGAGGATCGGCGACCGCGTTCTCGTAAATAGGTTGGCGTACCGTTTCGGGGCCGAGCCGCGGCGCGGGGACGTCGTCGTGTTCGACGGCACCGGATACTTCGGGGACGCCGACTACATCAAGCGCGTTGTGGGTGTGGGGGCAGACCACGTGGTCTGCTGCGACAAGGAGGGGAGGATCCAGGTGAACGGCCGGCCGGTCGACGAGTCGACGTTCCTGTATCCGGGCGACAGTCCGTCCACGGTGCCCTTCGACGTGGTCGTGCCCGAGGGCACCCTGTTCGTCCTCGGCGACCACCGCAGCGACTCCCGCGACTCCCGCGACCACCTCGGCTCGCCGGGCGGCGGCATGGTCCCCGTGGACGTCGTGATCGGCCGTGCCGACTGGATCGCCTGGCCCTTCGCCCACCTCACCCGTCTGCACCGCCCGAGCGGCTACGCGCGCGTGCCGGAGGCGAGCACCGAGCCGGACCCGGCGGGCGCGCATGGGTAACCGCGGCAAGCCCCGCGGCGCGTCCGACAGCGCCGCGGACAACCTCCTGCCCACCGGTGTCCGGCGCGCCGCCGGACCGGCCGGCGGCCGCACGCGCGCGGAGCGGCGCAAGCTCCAGCGCAAGGTCAAGCGCAAGCGCAGGCGCAGCGCCGTCCGGGAGATCCCGCTGCTCGTCGGGGTCGCCGTCCTGATCGCGCTCGTCCTGAAGACGTTCCTGGTGCAGGCCTTCGTGATTCCGTCCGGCTCCATGGAGCAGACGATCCAGATCGGCGACCGGGTCCTCGTCGACAAGTTCACCCCGTGGTTCGGCTCCAAGCCGCAGCGCGGGGACGTCGTGGTCTTCAAGGACCCCGGCGGCTGGCTGCAGGACGAGCAGACCACCACGAAGAAGGACGACCCCGTCGTCGTCAAGCAGATCAAGGAAGGGCTCACCTTCATCGGTCTGCTGCCGTCCGACGACGAGAAGGACCTCATCAAGCGGGTCGTCGGCGTGGGCGGCGACCACGTCCAGTGCTGTGACGCGCAGGGGCGGGTCACCGTCAACGGCGTTCCCCTGAACGAGGCGGACTACCTCCACCCCGCCAACGCCCCCTCGCTCACGCCCTTCGACATCACCGTCCCCGAGGGACGCCTGTGGGTGATGGGCGACCACCGGGAGAACTCCGCGGACTCCCGGTCCCACCAGGACACGGACTACGGCGGCACGGTGTCGGAGGACGGAGTGGTGGGGCGCGCCATGGTGATCGCCTGGCCGCTGGGCCACTGGAACTCCCTCAAGGAACCGCAAACCTTTTCCTCCGTGACCGACTCGGCGTCCGGGGCGGCCGCGCAGTCCGACGGGTCGCATAGGGTTGCCCCCGACGATCCGAACGGAACGATCCGACTCCCGAGCCCTGCGGAACTCCCGCTCGTTATGGGAGTAGTGGGCCTGCGCCGTATGTGGGGCAGGCAGCGGCACAGAGTGAGGAGTTGGCGTGGGGGATGTGGCGGTTGGCGCACGGTCCGGGCACGACGGCGAGGAGCACCGCGGACACCCCGTGGACGAGGCCGGCCCGGCCGCGGACGGCGCCGTGACCTCCGGGAATGACTTCCCGGCGGCCGGGGACGGCGGGCCCGGGGACGGGCAGCCCCCCGTGACGGGGCAGGGTTCCGGTGACGGGGCCCCCAGGGCGAAGAAGCCGCGCTCGTTCTGGAAGGAACTGCCGATCCTGATCGGCATCGCGCTCGTCCTCGCGCTGCTGATCAAGACGTTCCTCGTGCAGGCGTTCTCGATCCCCTCCGACTCGATGCAGAACACCCTCCAGGAGGGCGACCGCGTCCTGGTCGACAAGCTCACCCCGTGGTTCGGCTCCGAGCCCGAGCGCGGCGAGGTCGTCGTCTTCCACGACCCGGACGCCTGGCTCGCGGGCGAGCCCACCGCCGAGCCGAACGCGATCCAGACCTTCCTCAGCTGGATCGGCCTCATGCCGTCGGTGGAGGAGAAGGACCTGATCAAGCGGGTGATCGGGGTCGGCGGAGACACCGTCTCCTGCAACAAGACCGGCCCCCTGAGGGTCAACGGCAAGGCGCTGAACGAGCCGTACGTGTACCCGGGCAACACCCCGTGCAGCATGGACGACCAGGGCGGCCAGTTCACGGTGAAGGTCCCCAAGGGGTTCATCTGGGTGATGGGCGACCACCGCCAGAACTCGCGCGACTCCCGCTACAACCAGTCCGACAAGAACCACGGCATGGTCCCCGTCGACCAGGTCGTCGGGCGTGCCATCGTCAAGGCTTGGCCGATCAACCGCTGGGGCACGCTGCCGGTGCCGGACACCTTCGACCAGCAGGGCCTCCAGGCCGGCTCGGCGGCTTCGACCGCCCTCACGGTCGCCCCGCAGAGCGTCGCGCTGGCCGGTGTCGTACCGGTGGCCCTCTGGCGCCGTCGGCGCGCCGGGGCGGCCGGAACCCGCTGACCCGGCCGGGCCCCGCTTCGGTCCGGGACGCGCTGATCCGGACGCACCTGCTTCGGTCGGCACCTGTTTCGGGCCGACACCTGCTTCCGCCGGGACGCGCTGATCGGCCGGGATCCGCCGGGGCGGCCGGGCCCCTGATCTGCCCAGGTGCCGCTGATCCGCTCGGCAAACCCTTTCCCAAGCCCCGGCCCCGGCCGGGGACGAGGGGCTGACCCGGCCTCGTACCGCCGGGTAGGGTGCCGATCCATGGGTGGCGAGAGCACGACACGCACGGCCCCGCACGTCGGCGGTGGCACCAGCAGCGGCCCGGCGGGCGGGCGGACCGGACACGTGCTGTCCGGTGTGGCCGTCGCGCTGGGCCTCGCGCTGTTTCTCGGCGGATTCGGCTGGGCGGCGCTCATCTACCGGCCGTACACCGTGCCCACCAGCTCCATGTCCCCGACCATCGCCGCCGGGGACCGCGTCCTCGCCCAGGTCGTGGACGGCGACGAGGTGCGCCGCGGGGATGTCGTCGTCTTCACCGACAAGACGTGGGCGAGCAACGCGCCCGTCGTCAAGCGGGTCGTCGCGGTCGGCGGCGACACCGTCTCCTGCTGCACCGACGGCAAGCTGACCGTCAACGGCAAGCAGATCGAGGAACCGTACCTGCCCGAGGGCAGCCTCGCCGAGATCACGAACTTCCCGACCGTGAAGGTCCCCGACGGCCGCCTCTTCCTGCTCGGCGACGAACGCCAGGGCTCCCTGGACTCCACCGCCCACCTCACCGACGCCGCCAGCGGCACGGTGTCCCGCGGGTCCGTCAAGGCCCGCGTGGATGCCGTCGTATGGCCCGCGGACGGCATGCTCAAGCGCCCCACCGGCTTCGAGGCGTTGGGCACGCTCTCCGAGCCGGGGCCGCTGCGCACGATCGGCTGGCTGATCGCGGCCGGCGCGGTGCTCGTCCTCGGCGGCGGCGCCTACGGCCCCATCGCCAAGCGCGCCGCCAGGGGCCGCGCCGCCACCCGTCCGGAGCCCGCCGGTGCCCGCTGAGGCGACGGACACGGGCGTCGACTCGCACGAGGGCGGACTGCGCAGGGTTGCCCGGGTGGTGCTGCTCGACCCCGCGGACCGCATCCTGCTGCTCCACGGCCATGAGCCGGACGACCCGGCCGACGACTGGTGGTTCACGCCCGGCGGCGGCGTGGAGGGCGACGAGACCCGTGAAGAGGCCGCGCTGCGGGAACTGGCCGAGGAGACCGGCATCACCGACGTCGAGCTCGGCCCGGTGCTGTGGCGGCGGAGGTGCTCCTTCCCGTTCGCGGGCCGCCGTTGGGACCAGGACGAGTGGTACTACCTGGCCCGTACGGCCGATGCGTCCGGGGTGGAGCCCCGGGCGACGGCCCTCACCGAACTGGAGCGGCGGAGCGTCTCCGGAGCGCGCTGGTGGACGTGTCGGGAACTGGCCCGGGCACATGAGACGGTGTATCCGACCAGACTCGCAGGGCTGCTGAGCGAACTGCTCGACGAAGGTCCCCCGGCCCGGCCCGTAACCCTTGACACGGAAATCGTCTAGCGGCTCTCGGGACTGGCGCACAATGGGGGGATCGCACGGCTGAAGGGGAACATGCCATGAGCGCCGAGGACCTCGAGAAGTACGAGACCGAGATGGAGCTGAAGCTCTACCGGGAGTACCGCGACGTCGTCGGTCTGTTCAAATACGTGATCGAGACCGAGCGGCGTTTCTACCTGACCAACGACTACGAGATGCAGGTGCACTCGGTCCAGGGTGAGGTGTTCTTCGAGGTGTCGATGGCGGACGCCTGGGTGTGGGACATGTACCGGCCGGCCCGGTTCGTGAAGCAGGTGCGGGTGCTCACGTTCAAGGACGTGAACATCGAGGAGCTGAACAAGAGCGACCTGGAGCTTCCGGGCGGATGACCGTCGCTCCCGCGGGAGCTGCCGGACGGATGACCGCCGTTCTCGCGAGTGACGGAGTTGTCCACAGCCGCCGAGTTGTGCACCAAGATCCTTCCGGCTCCCGCTGATGCGTGAACGTTGGCGCCGGAGGTGGTGCCGACATGAAGACGGATCTGGCACGAGGCGCACTCGGCAGGTACGGCGAGGACCTGGCCGCACGGCGGCTGGCGGAGGCCGGGATGACGGTCCTGGAGCGCAACTGGCGCTGCGGCAGGACCGGTGAGATCGACATCGTCGCGCGGGACGGCGACGTGCTGGTCGTCTGCGAGGTCAAGACCCGCCGCGACGGAGGGTTCCAGCACCCCATGGCCGGGGTGACGCCCGAGAAGGCGGAGCGGCTGCGCGGACTCGCCGAGCGATGGATCCAGACGCACGGAGGAGCCCCGCCGGGCGGCGTCCGCATCGACCTGGTCGGCGTCCTCCTGCCCCGCCGCGGGGCCGCCCTCGTCGAGCACGCACGGGGGGTGGCCTGAGATGGGGTTCGCGCGCACCTGCTCGGTGGCGCTGGTGGGCGTCGAAGGCGTCGTCGTCGAGGTCCAGGCCGACCTGGAACCCGGAGTGGCGGCGTTCACCCTGGTGGGGCTGCCCGACAAGAGCCTGAGCGAGAGCCGGGACCGGGTCCGGGCGGCGGTGGTGAACTCGGGCGGCGAATGGCCGCAGAAGAAGCTCACCGTCGGCCTCAGCCCCGCCTCCGTGCCCAAGGCCGGCAGCGGCTTCGACCTCGCCATCGCCAGCGCCGTGCTCGGCGCGGCCGAACGGATCGACCCGCGGGTGCTCGCCGACATCGTGATGATCGGCGAGCTGGGTCTCGACGGACGGGTCCGCCCGGTCCGCGGGATCCTTCCCGCGGTGCTGGCGGCGGCGGACGCCGGCTACGAACAGGTGGTCGTACCCGAGTGCGCCGCCGCCGAGGCCTCACTGGTCCCGGGCGTCTCCGTGCTCGGCGTGCGCAGCCTGCGCCAGCTGATCGCCGTCCTCGCCGACGAACCGGTGCCCGACGAGGAACCGGACGAGTCGGGCCGGCCCGACCCGCTCATGGCCGGCCTGCGGATGCCCGGCACCGGCACGGCCACCGGGGCGCACGGCCTCGGCACCGCCCCGCACGACCCGGGGCACGACCTCGCGGACGTCGTGGGACAGCGCTCGGCGCGCACGGCCGTCGAGGTCTCCGCGGCGGGCGGGCACCACCTGTTCCTGGAAGGCCCGCCGGGCGCCGGCAAGACCATGCTCGCGGAGCGCATGCCGGCCGTGCTGCCCCGGCTCGACCGGGAGGAGTCCCTGGAGGTCACGGCCGTCCACTCGGTCGCCGGACTGCTGCCGCCGGGCAAACCGCTGATCGACGTTCCCCCGTACTGCGCCCCGCACCACTCGGCCACCATGCAGGCGCTCGTGGGAGGCGGCCCCCACGTAGCCCGGCCCGGAGCCGTGTCGATGGCCCACCGCGGCATCCTCTTCCTGGACGAGACCCCGGAGTTCAGCACCCACGCCCTCGACGCGCTGCGGCAGCCCCTGGAAGCCGGTCACGTCGTGATCGCGCGCAGCGCCGGCGTGGTGCGGTTTCCCGCACGGTTCCTCATGGTGCTGGCGGCGAATCCGTGCCCGTGCGGCCGGTTCTCCCAGCGCGACACCCTGTGCGAATGCCCGCCCTCGGCGATCCGCCGCTACCAGGCCCGGCTCTCCGGGCCACTGCTCGACCGGGTGGACCTGCGGGTGGAGGTCGACCCGGTCAGCAGGGCCGAGCTGGCCCACCGCGGCCCCGGCGGCGACTCCACGGCTACCGTCGCCGACCGGGTCCGGGCCGCACGCGAGCGCGCGGGAGCCCGGCTGGCGGGCACTCCCTGGCGGACCAACAGCGAGGTGCCGGGACGGGAGCTGCGCAGCCGGTGGCATCCCGCGACCGGCGCGATGGACGAGGCCGAGCGGAGCCTGGAGCGGGGAGTGCTCACCGCCCGCGGGCTGGACCGCGTCCTGCGCGTCGCCTGGACCGTCGCCGACCTGGTCGGACACGACCGGCCCGACGCGGGGGACGTAGCCCTGGCCCTGCAACTGCGCACGGGGGTCCCGCGCGGCGTGCCGATGGCGCTCGGAGCACTCACGTGACCGGCACCGACGGGCCGGGCGGGGAGCGGCTCGCGCGGGCCTTCCTCACCCGGGTCCTCGAACCTGGCGACGAGGTCGGCGGCGGCTGGGTGCGCGAGCGCGGTGCCGGGGAGGTGGTACGGCGGCTGCGCGCCGGCCGGGAGGCCCTGCCCGGGGTGACCGGGCAGCGATGGGCCGGGCTCCTGGCGCGGGCGGCCCGGGCCGAGCCGGAACGGGACCTGGCCGTCGCCCGGGAGACCGGGGTGCGGTTCGTGTGCCCGGGGGACACCGAGTGGCCCGGCCCGCTGGACGATCTCGGGGACGCCCGGCCGCTGGGCCTGTGGGTCCGCGGCCGGCCCAGCCTGCGGATGTGGGCGCTCAGGTCGGTCGCGGTCGTCGGCGCCCGCGCCTGCACCGAGTACGGCGCGCACATGGCGGCCACCCTCGCCGCCGGACTCGCCGAGCGCGGCTGGGTGGTGGTATCCGGCGGCGCCTACGGCGTCGACGGCGCCGCGCACCGGGGCGCGCTCGCCGCGGGCGGTGCCACCGTCGCCGTGCTCGCCTGCGGGGTCGACCGGCCCTATCCGCGCGGACACACCGGATTGATCGACAGGATCGCGGAACAGGGACTGGTCGTGGGTGAGCTGCCACCGGGCGACCATCCCACGCAGAGCAGGTTCATCCTGCGCAACCGGGTCATCGCCGCGCTCACCGGCGGCACGGTGGTGGTCGAGGCGGCCCACCGCAGCGGCTCCCTCGTCACCGCGCGGGCGGCACAGCGGCTGGGCCGGCACACCATGGGCGTCCCCGGCCCCGCCACCAGCGGACTCTCGGCGGGGGTGCACGAACTCCTGCGCGCGGAGGCCGTGCTGGTCACCGACGCCGCGGAGGTCGTCGAACTGGTCGGCGGCATCGGAGAACTGGCCCCGGAGCGGCGCGGCCCGGTGCTGCCCCACGACCTCCTGGAGCCGGACGCCCGGCGCGTCCTGGCCGCGCTTCCCGGCGGACGGGCGGCGGCGGTCGACGAGATCGCCCGGGAGGGCGGCACCACCCAGGACGACGCGATCGCGAGACTGTACGAACTCAGGGCACTCGGTTACGTCGAACGACACGGCGACGACTGGAAGTTGACACGCCAGGCGATGGTCACCGTCCGAGCGGGGCGACGCTCGTGTTGACCGAGGGGGTTCGGCCGTCCGAGGGAACGCCGAAGCCCTTGAGATTGACCGCAGTTGACACGGTCCGCCGGTCACCCAGGGCGACCGCCGCGCCCCGCCGGGTCGCCCAGCGGAACGTATCTGCGTACAGCGCGGGGCATGCTGTTCGCACACCGCGACATCCCAGTCACGCTACGCTCACGAGGATTCCGGCACAGACCGGCCACTCGGCACCCCTCGACACCAGACCGACGGCTCACCCAGACACTCCCGCACGCACATCACGGCAGAACGACACAAGGCGACGAATGCCCCAGCACACCTCCGGGTCCGACCGGGCGGCGATCCCCCCAGCCGCCCGTGACGGTGGCAGCGTGCGGCCGCCCGCTCCCTCGACACTCGACGAGCTGTGGCGGTCGTACAAGGCGACGGGGGACGAGCGGCTGCGGGAGCAGCTGATCCTGCACTACTCGCCGCTCGTGAAGTACGTGGCGGGCAGGGTGAGCGTGGGCCTGCCGCCCAATGTGGAGCAGGCCGACTTCGTGTCCTCGGGAGTGTTCGGGCTGATCGACGCGATCGAGAAGTTCGACATCGAACGGGAGATCAAGTTCGAGACGTACGCGATCACCCGGATCCGGGGCGCGATGATCGACGAACTGCGCGCACTGGACTGGATCCCCCGGTCGGTGCGGCAGAAGGCACGAAACGTGGAGCGGGCCTACGCCACCCTGGAGGCGCGGCTCAGACGGACTCCGTCGGAGGTCGAGGTGGCCGCCGAGCTGGGCATCGCGGTGGACGACCTGCACTCCGTGTTCAGCCAGTTGTCGCTGGCCAACGTGGTGGCCCTGGAGGAGCTGCTGCACGTCGGCGGCGAGGGCGGGGACGGCCTCAGCTTCATGGACACCCTGGAGGACACCGCCGCGGACAACCCCGTGGAGGTGGCCGAGGACCGTGAGCTGCGGCGGTTCCTGGCGCGGGCCATCAACACCCTGCCCGAGCGGGAGAAGACGGTCGTGACGCTGTACTACTACGAAGGGCTGACCCTCGCCGAGATCGGCAACGTGCTGGGGGTCACCGAGAGCAGGGTCAGCCAGATCCACACCAAATCCGTGCTCCAGCTGCGCGCGAAACTGGCCAGTTTCGGCCGTTGACCCGGCCGGACCGATGCGGCGCGGCGAGGGGCGGTGGCCCCAAGGCTGCCGCGCGGGCCGCGGGGTCGTGCGGGTGGAGCCACTCCCCATGCGGGTGCGGCGTCCGTAGAGTGGTCGACGTGCCAAGGATTCGAGCGGCCTCCGTGGCCGAGCACCGGTCGATGCAGCGAGCCGCCCTGCTGGACGCGGCCCGTTCGCTGTTGTCCGAGGGCGGTACGGAGGCGCTGACCTTCCCCGCTCTCGCCGAGCGGACGGGGCTCGCGCGCTCCTCCGTGTACGAGTACTTCCGGTCGCGGGCTGCCGTGGTCGAGGAGCTGTGCGAGGTCGACTTCCCCGTCTGGGCGGCCGAGGTCGAGTCGGCGATGGCCGCCGCGGAAGGGCCGGAGGCCAAGGTCGAGGCGTACGTGCGCCGGCAGCTGGCGCTGGTCGGGGACCGGAGGCACCGGGCCGTCGTGGCGATCTCGGCGAGCGAGCTGGACGCGGGGGCGCGGGAGAAGATCCGGGCCGCGCACGGGGGCCTCGTGGCGATGATCGTCGAAGCGCTGGCGGAGCTGGGGCACGCGGAACCGCGGTTGGCGGCCATGTTGGTCCAGGGCGTCGTGGACGCGGCCGTGCGCAGGCTCGAGCTGGGCGTGGAGGAGGCCTCCGTGGTGACGGAGGCGGCGGTGGGGATGGTGGCGCGAGGGGTTCGGGGGTAGACCCGCGCCGCGGGTTCACTCGGTGCTGGTGCTGGTGCTGGTGCTGGTGCTGGTGCTGGTGCTGGTGCTGGTGCTCAGCGTCTGGTGCTTGGTGCTTGGTGCCCGCCGTCGGTGGCGGGATGAGCAGTGCGGCCCGGCGACCGCGGAGTGCCGTCCCTCCCGGTGGCCGGAGGCCGCCCCGGACGGCACGGTCGCCGCGGATCACCGGGCTACGGCAGCGGTACGCCCAGGACGGGCAGCAGCCGCGCCGGGGCCCTCGCGCTCAGCCACGCCGGGAGCAGGGACAGCGGGTTCAGGTAGGCCTTGTCCCTGCGCAGGCCCCAGTGCAGGCACGGGGTGTCGCAGTGGGAGGGTGTGGCGGCGAGGGTGCCGACCGGCTGGGCCGGGGTGATCTCGTCGCCCTCGGAGACCGAGGGGCGCACCGGCGTGTAGGTCGTACGCAGGGGCGGGGTGCCCGTGCCCGTCAGTTCCAGCGAGACCACGCCCCTGCCCGCCACCTGGCCCGCGAACACCACCCGGCCCGCCGCCACCGCCCGGACCGGGGCGCCGACGGGGGCCGCCAGGTCCACACCGCGGTGGCCGCGGGCGTACGGGGTGGCCGGAGGGTCCCAGCCGCGTACCACCACGGGGCGGGCGCCCACCGGCCAGGACCGGGCGATCGCCGGAACAGGGACCGGCTCCGAGCCCGGGGGCGGGGCCGGGGTCTGTACCGGAGGCGGGTCCGAGGTTGGTGCCGGAGGCTGGTCCGGGCTCGGGTTCGGGTTCGGGTCCGGGCTCAGGTTCGGAGCAGGAGCCGTAGGCGGAGCCGAAGTCGAAGCCGGGACCCGAACCCGAGCCCGGACCGGCTCGGGCGCGGCGCCGGCGGCCGAGGCCGTCGCGGTGAGCAGGAGGACCGGCAGCAGGGGCAGGAGTCGCTTGACGTGCATGGGAGTAGGGTCCCCGCCCGCGGGCCGACGGCGTCCGGACCTGTGGACCGCTCCCCGGTTGTGGACAGCGGCGTCACCCGGTACCCCGCGGGTCCCGTACACTTCTTCTGGCGATCCGGGTCACCGGGTCGACTTCGCACGCCCCGGTACCGGGGTCCCGGCAGTGGTCGGATTCCGGTATCTGCGCCCCTCGGTCCTTCGTGGCTCGGCGCATCGCGGGCGTCAGGCGCGGGAGCCGTCCGGTCCCCGCGGCACAACCGAGAAAAACGAGGAGAACGGCCATGGCCGTCGTCACGATGCGGGAGCTGCTGGAGAGCGGCGTCCACTTCGGTCACCAGACCCGTCGCTGGAACCCGAAGATGAAGCGCTTCATCTTCACCGAGCGCAACGGCATCTACATCATCGACCTGCTCCAGTCGCTGTCGTACATCGACCGCGCCTACGAGTTCGTCAAGGAGACCGTCGCCCA
Organism: Streptomyces sp. NPDC017202; assembly: GCF_044331705.1. NCBI lineage: Bacteria > Bacillati > Actinomycetota > Actinomycetes > Kitasatosporales > Streptomycetaceae > Streptomyces > Streptomyces sp. NPDC017202. The sequence goes on from NZ_JBIRNP010000015.1 coordinate 38,480, forward strand.
CGGCGGCACGGTCATGTTCGTCGGCACGAAGAAGCAGGCGCAGGAGGCCATCGCCGAGCAGGCCACCCGCGTCGGCATGCCCTACGTCAACCAGCGCTGGCTGGGCGGCATGCTCACCAACTTCTCGACCGTCTACAAGCGTCTGCAGCGCCTCAAGGAGCTCGAGCAGATCGACTTCGAGGACGTCGCCGCGTCGGGTCTGACGAAGAAGGAGCTCCTGGTCCTCTCGCGTGAGAAGGCCAAGCTCGAGAAGACCCTCGGTGGTATCCGCGAGATGTCCAAGGTTCCCAGCGCCGTCTGGATCGTGGACACCAAGAAGGAGCACATCGCGGTCGGTGAGGCCCGGAAGCTCAACATCCCGGTCGTCGCCATCCTCGACACCAACTGCGACCCCGACGAGGTCGACTACAAGATCCCGGGCAACGACGACGCGATCCGCTCCGTCACCCTGCTCACCCGCGTGATCGCCGACGCCGTGGCCGAGGGCCTCATCTCCCGCTCCGGTGTCGCCACCGAGGGCAAGGGCGAGAAGGCCGCCGGCGAGCCGCTGGCCGAGTGGGAGCGCGACCTGCTCGAGGGCGAGAAGAAGGCGGACGCCGAGACCGCCGAGAACACGGACGAGGCCGCCGAGAAGCCGGCCGAGGCCGCTGCCGAGGCGCCCGCCGCCGAGGAGGCCCCGGCTGCGGAGGCTCCGGCCACCGAGGCCCCGGCCACCGAGGCCCCGGCCGCCGAGGGCGAGCAGGCCTGACCCGTCGGGACGTGCGACGGCGGGAGCGGTGACATCACGTCCGCTCCCGCCGTTCACCCGTAGGTCAGCGGTGGGTCGCGGTCCCACGGTTCCGTGTGGGCCGCAGACCCCGTAGATCTCCGATCTTCCAGACTTCGAGAAAGACTCACAGACTCATGGCGAACTACACCGCCGCCGACGTCAAGAAGCTCCGCGAGCTCACCGGCGCCGGCATGATGGACTGCAAGAAGGCGCTGGACGAGGCCGAGGGCAACGTCGACAAGGCCGTCGAGGCGCTCCGCATCAAGGGCCAGAAGGGCGTCGCCAAGCGCGAGGGCCGCTCCGCCGAGAACGGCGCCGTGGTCTCCATCGTCGCCGACGACAACTCCTCCGGCGTCCTGGTCGAGCTGAAGTGCGAGACGGACTTCGTCGCCAAGGGCGAGAAGTTCCAGGCCGTCGCCCACGCGATCGCCGAGCACGTCGCCAAGACCTCCCCGGCCGACATCGAGGCGCTGCTCGCCTCCGAGATCGAGCCCGGCAAGACCGTCCAGGCGTTCGTGGACGAGGCCAACGCCAACCTGGGCGAGAAGATCGTCCTGGACCGCTTCGCGCAGTTCGCGGACGGCTACGTCTCGGTCTACATGCACCGCACGATGCCCGACCTGCCCCCGCAGATCGGTGTCCTCGTCGAGCTGGACAAGCCCAACGCCGAGGTCGCCAAGGGCATCGCCCAGCACATCGCCGCCTTCGCGCCGAAGTACCTCTCCAAGGAGGACGTGCCGGCCGAGGTCGTCGAGTCGGAGCGCCGTATCGCCGAGGAGACCACCCGCGCCGAGGGCAAGCCCGAGGCCGCGATCGCCAAGATCGTCGAGGGTCGCCTCAACGGCTTCTTCAAGGACGCCACGGTCCTCGGCCAGCCGTACGCCCTGGACAACAAGAAGTCCGTGCAGAAGGTCCTGGACGAGGCCGGTGTCACCCTGAAGCGCTTCGCGCGCATCAAGGTCGGCATCTGAGTCCGTACCGCGACGGACGCCCGGCCCCGGTAGGGTCGGCAGCAGTCGTCCGTGGACGCCGTCACCTGGCGTGTGGCGGACGACAGCAGATCTGACGAGGAGGCCATTGCCGCGCACGGGTTGCGAACACCCCACCGGCAGTGGCCTTCTTCGTATGTGCACCACGTGAAAGAGGCGGGATCTCCCATGACCACCAAGGCCCAGAAGAGCGACGACGGCAAAGTGAGCGGCCGGTTTCTGCTGAAGCTGTCCGGAGAGGCTTTCGCCGGTGGCGGCAGCCTGGGTGTCGACCCCGACGTGGTGCACAAGATCGCCCGCGAGATCGCGGCCGTCGTGCGCGACGGGGCGGAGATCGCGGTGGTCATCGGCGGCGGCAACTTCTTCCGCGGCGCCGAGCTCCAGGTGCGCGGCATGGACCGGGCCCGCTCGGACTACATGGGCATGCTCGGCACGGTCATGAACTGCCTCGCCCTCCAGGACTTCCTGGAGAAGGAGGGCATCGACAGCCGCGTCCAGACCGCCATCACCATGGGCCAGGTCGCCGAGCCGTACATCCCGCTGCGCGCCGTGCGCCACCTGGAGAAGGGCCGCGTGGTCATCTTCGGCGCCGGTATGGGCATGCCGTACTTCTCCACCGACACCACCGCCGCCCAGCGCGCCCTGGAGATCGACGCCGAGGCCCTCCTCATGGGCAAGAACGGCGTGGACGGCGTCTACGACTCCGACCCTAAGACCAACCCGGAGGCCGTCAAGTTCGACGCCCTCGGCTACGGCGAGGTCATCACCCGCGATCTGAAGGTCGCCGACGCCACCGCCATCACGCTGTGCCGCGACAACAAGCTCCCGATCCTCGTCTTCGAGCTTCTGGCGGAGGGCAATATCGCACGGGCCGTCAAGGGTGAGAAGATCGGCACGCTGGTGAGTGAGCAAGGCAGCCGGGCCTGACCGGGGGGAACTCCCGGGTCCGACCCGTAGGAACCCCGGTTCGTACGACAGAGCCTGACCGGGCGACGGACCCCGACCGGGGGATGGACAATGTCCTGCCGGTCGGAAACCGTGCAGGAAGAAGACGCGACGCAGCCGGCCGCCGCCTCCGCAAGGAACCGCAGCCGGGCCTACTCAAGACACGCAGGAGCAAGTGGTGATCGAAGAGACCCTCCTCGAGGCCGAGGAGAAGATGGAGAAGGCCGTCGTGGTCGCCAAGGAGGACTTCGCCGCGATCCGCACCGGCCGTGCGCACCCGGCGATGTTCAACAAGATCGTGGCCGACTACTACGGCGCGCCGACGCCGATCAACCAGCTGGCTTCGTTCTCCGTGCCGGAGCCGCGCATGGCGGTCGTGACCCCGTTCGACAAGAGCGCGCTGCGCAACATCGAGCAGGCGATCCGCGACTCGGACCTCGGCGTCAACCCGAGCAACGACGGCAACATCATCCGGGTGGTGTTCCCCGAGCTGACCGAGGAGCGCCGCCGCGACTACATCAAGGTCGCCAAGGGCAAGGGCGAGGACGCCAAGGTGTCCATCCGCGCCGTGCGCCGCAAGGCCAAGGACGCCATCGACAAGCTCGTCAAGGACGGCGAGGTCGGGGAGGACGAGGGCCGCCGTGCGGAGAAGGAACTCGACGACACCACCGCGAAGTACGTCGCGCAGGTGGACGAGCTCCTGAAGCACAAGGAAGCGGAGCTGCTCGAGGTCTGATGAACGACTCTTCCTGGGGCGCTCCGCCACGTGCCGGTTCACAGGCCGGGTACTGGGGGCCCAACGATCACGGGGCCGTCCCGCACGGACCTGTCCAGGGGGCTGCCGCGGCGGGTCCCGCGTACGATGCGCCTGAGGCGCAGCAGACTCGCCCCATGCCCATCGTCCCCGACGTACCCGCTCATGGCGGAAACCAGGATGACGACCGGGGGGCCGCTCGGCTGGGCGGCCCCTTGTTCCGAGACGAGACGTTCCGCGACGGGACGTCCCACGGCGGGACGTTCCGCGACGAGACGTCCCCCGTGGGGACGTTCCGTGACGAGACCCCGTCGGTGCTGCCCCCTGCGGCGGTGCCGCAGAATCCGGAGCCCATGCCCGACGCACCGCAGCCGGCACCCGTCCCGCAGAAGAAGAGCGCGGGCCGTGACCTGACTGCGGCCATAGGCGTCGGTGTCGGACTCGGTGCGGTGATCGTCGCGTCGCTGTTCGTGGTCAAGGCCGTGTTCGTCGGCGTGGTCGCGGTCGCCGTCGTCGTCGGCCTGTGGGAACTGACCAGCCGGCTCCAGGAGCGCAAGGGCATCAAGGCGCCGCTGGTGCCGCTCGCGGTCGGCGGCGCCGCCATGGTCGTCGCCGGGTACGTCCGGGGCGCCGAGGGCGCCTGGGTCGCCATGGCCCTGACCGCGCTGGCGGTCCTGGTCTGGCGGATGACGGAACCGCCGGAGGGCTACCTCAGGGACGTCACGGCCGGTGTCTTCGCGGCCTTCTACGTCCCGTTCCTGGCCACGTTCGTCTCCATGATGCTCACCGCGGACGACGGAGCGCGCCGCGTCCTGACGTTCCTGCTCCTGACCGTCGTCAGCGACACCGGGGCGTACGCCGTCGGCTGGCGCTTCGGCAAGCGCAAGCTCGCTCCGCGCATCAGCCCCGGCAAGACCCGCGAGGGCCTGCTCGGCGCGGTGTCCTTCGCGATGGTCGTGGGCGCGTTGTGCATGCAGTTCCTGATCGAGGACGGCGCCTGGTGGCAGGGTCTGCTGCTCGGCCTGGCGGTCGCGGCCAGCGCGACGCTCGGTGACCTCGGCGAGTCCATGATCAAGCGGGACCTCGGCATCAAGGACATGGGCACGCTGCTCCCCGGCCACGGCGGCATCATGGACCGCCTGGACTCCCTGCTGCCCACCGCACCGGTGGTGTGGCTGCTGCTGGTGCTGTTCGTGGGCTCCGGCTGAACGGTCTCCCGCCCCGCACCCGCGACGAGCCCCCGTCCCCCGAGGACGGGGGCTCCTCGCATGAGCCGACCGGGGCACCCGAGTGGATCTGCCACACTGGAAGGGTTATGCCTGCACCCGGAGAACTCACTTTCGTCGCCCCCCGCGGAGCCAAGAAGCCGCCGCGGCATCTTGCCGACCTCTCGCCCGCCGAGCGGAAGGAGGCGGTGGCGGGGATCGGTGAGAAGCCGTTCCGTGCGAAACAGCTGTCCCAGCACTACTTCGCGCGGTTCGCGCACGATCCGGCCGAGTGGACCGACATCCCCGCCGGCGCCCGCGAGAAGCTGCGCGAGGCGCTGCTGCCCGAGCTGATGACGGTCGTACGGCATCTGTCCACGGACCAGGGGACCACCCGCAAGACGCTGTGGCGGCTGTTCGACGGCACGCTCGTGGAGTCGGTGCTGATGCGGTACCCGGACCGGGTCACCATGTGCATCAGTTCGCAGGCCGGCTGCGGGATGAACTGCCCCTTCTGCGCGACCGGGCAGGCCGGGCTGGACCGGAACCTGTCCACCGCCGAGATCGTCCACCAGATCGTGGACGGGATGCGGGCGCTGCGCGACGGGGAGGTCCCCGGAGGGCCGGCCCGGCTGTCCAACATCGTGTTCATGGGCATGGGCGAGCCGCTCGCCAACTACAAGCGGGTCGTCGGCGCGATCCGTGCGCTCACCGACCCCGCGCCCGACGGGCTGGGGCTCTCGCAGCGCGGGATCACCGTGTCGACGGTCGGGCTGGTGCCGGCCATCAACCGGTTCTCCGACGAGGGCTTCAAGTGCCGGCTCGCGATCTCGCTGCACGCCCCCGACGACGAGCTGCGCGACACCCTCGTCCCCGTGAACACGCGGTGGAAGGTGCGCGAGGTGCTCGACGCCGGGTTCGAGTACGCCGAGAAGTCCGGACGCCGGCTGTCCATCGAGTACGCGCTGATCCGCGACATCAACGACCAGGCCTGGCGGGGCGACCGGCTCGGGCGCATGCTCAAGGGCCGGCCCGTGCACGTCAACCTGATCCCGCTGAACCCGACGCCGGGCTCCAAGTGGACCGCCTCCCGGCCCGAGGACGAGAAGGCGTTCGTCGAGGCCATCGCGGCGCACGGGGTACCCGTCACCGTCCGGGACACCCGTGGTCAGGAGATCGACGGGGCGTGTGGTCAGCTCGCCGCCACCGAGCGGTAGTCTGGCCGACGTCAGCACTGTCCTGTTTTCGGACAGTACGACGAACCAGACATCTTCATATTCCGACAGGGGAGCGCCACAGCGCTGAGAGTGCGGCAACCGGGCCGCAGACCCTCTGAACCTCGCCCAGGTCATTCTGGGTAGGAAGTTCGGTCATCACTCGAGCTGTTGCGCCCTGCCCGGGAACCCCTCGCGGGCCCCCGGGCAGGGCCGCGTCTCTTCCTGGTCACCTCCAGGAGGAATACCAGTGCACACCAGGACGCTCATGGCCGCGGCCGTCGGCCTCGGCCTCGTCATGCTGTCCGCCTGCGGATCGTCGGACGACGGCGGATCCGCGCAGAGCGGGAGCAAGACCGTCACCCTCGTCAGCCACGACTCGTGGGCCGTCTCCAAGAGCGTGCTCGCCGACTTCGAGAAGCAGTCCGGCTACCGGGTGAAGGTCCTCAAGGACGGCGACGCCGGGCAGGCCGTCAACAAGGCGATCCTCACCAAGGACAACCCCCAGGGCGACGTCTTCTTCGGCGTCGACAACACCCTGCTCTCCCGCGCGCTCGACAACGGCCTCTTCCAGTCGTACGAGGCGCAGGGGCTCGACCAGGTCGACGGCCGGTACCAGTTGGACGCCGGCAAGCACCGGGTCACGCCCGTCGACCACGGCGACATCTGTGTCAACTACGACAAGAAGTACTTCGCCGACCACAAGCTGGCGCCGCCCGCCGGCTTCGACGACCTGGCGAAGCCGGCGTACAAGAACCTCCTCGTCACCGAGAACGCCTCCACCTCCTCCCCGGGCCTCGGTTTCCTGCTGGGCACCGCGGCGAAGTACGGCGACGAGGGCTGGCCGGACTACTGGAAGAAGCTCAAGGCCAACGGCGTGAAGGTCGTCGACGGCTGGGAGCAGGCCTACAACGAGGAGTTCTCCGGGTCGGCCGGCGGCAGGAAGGCCGGGGCGGACCGGCCGCTCGTCGTCTCCTACGCCTCCTCGCCGCCCGCCGAGGTGATCTACGGCGACCCGAAGCCGACGACCGCGCCGACCGGTGTCGCGACCGGCACCTGCTTCCGGCAGATCGAGTTCGCCGGACTGCTGAGCAACGCGAAGAACGGCCAGGGCGGCAAGGCGCTGATCGACTTCCTGATCTCGAAGGAGTTCCAGGAGGACATGCCGCTCAACATGTTCGTCTACCCGGTGGCGAAGGGCGCGGCCGTGCCCGCCGAGTTCACCGAGTACGGCCCGGCCGCCGAGGATCCCGAGACGATGGACCCGGCGAAGATCGCCGCGGACCGCGACCAGTGGGTCAAGTCGTGGACCTCGCTCGTACTGAAGTAGGGCGGCGAGCGGCCGTCCGCCGCCGGCGCACCGGGAGCGCGGCGCGGCTCGGGCTCATGGCCCTGCCCGTCGCGTTCTTCGGGCTGTTCTTCGCCTACCCGGTCGCCGCGATCACCGCGCGGGGACTGCACTCCGCCGGCGGCTGGCACTTCGGGCGCCTGTTCGACGTGCTCGGGCAGCCGGACATCCGGCACGTCCTGTGGTTCACCACCTGGCAGGCGCTCGCCTCCACCGCGCTGACCCTGCTGATCGCGCTGCCCGCCGCCTACGTCTTCGCCCGGTTCTCCTTCCCCGGCAAGCAGGTCCTGCGGGCCGTCGTGACCGTCCCGTTCGTCCTGCCGACCGTCGTCGTCGGCACGGCGTTCCTGGCGCTGGTCGGGCGCGGCGGTCTCCTCGACGACCTGTGGGGCGTACGGCTGGACACCACCGTGTGGGCGATCCTGCTGGCCCACGTCTTCTTCAACTACGCCGTGGTCGTACGGACGGTCGGCGGGCTGTGGGCGCAGCTCGACCCGCGGCAGGAGGAGGCCGCGCGCGTGCTGGGCGCCTCGCCGCTGCGGGCCTGGCGGCAGGTCACCCTGCCGGCCCTCGCGCCGGCCGTGGCCGCCGCCGCGCTCATGGTGTTCCTCTTCACCTTCACCTCCTTCGGTGTGGTGCAGATCCTCGGCGGGCCGACGTTCTCCACGCTGGAGGTCGAGATCTACCGGCAGACCTCGGAGATCTTCGACCTGTCGACGGCCGCCGTCCTCACGATCGTCCAGTTCGGCGCCGTCGGCGCCGTCCTCGCCGTGCACGCCTGGACCGTACGACGGCGGGAGGGCGCGCTGCGGCTCGTGGACGCGGCGGGGACGGCACGGCGACCGCGCGGGGTGGGGCAGTGGGCGCTGCTCGCCGGGGTGCTCGGCACGGTCGCGCTGCTGCTCGTGCTGCCGCCGGCCGTGCTGGTGCAGCGCTCCCTCGACGCTCCCGACTTCGCCTACTACCGGGCGCTGACCAGTGACGACGGCAATGTGTTCCTGGTGCCGCCGATCGAGGCGGTCGGGAACTCGCTGGAGTACGCCCTCGCCGCCACCGCGATCGCGGTGACGATCGGCGCTCTGGCGGCGGCGGCCCTGACCCGGCGGGACGCCGGGCGCCTGGTCCGCGGGTTCGACGCGCTGCTGATGCTGCCGCTGGGGGTCTCCGCGGTGACCGTCGGCTTCGGGTTCCTGATCGCGCTCGACGAACCCCCGCTGGACCTGCGGGCCACCTGGATCCTGGTACCGCTCGCGCAGGCGCTGGTCGGCGTGCCCTTCGTCGTGCGGACCATGCTGCCGGTGCTGCGGGCCGTGGACGAGCGGCTGCGGGAGGCCGCGGCCGTCCTCGGGGCGTCACCGTGGCGGGTGTGGCGGGAGGTGGACCTGCCGATGGTGCGCCGGGCGCTGCTGGTCGCGTCCGGGTTCGCCTTCGCCGTGTCGCTGGGGGAGTTCGGCGCGACGGTGTTCATCGCGCGGCCCGACAACCCGACCCTGCCGGTCGCCGTGGCACGGCTGCTGGGGCGGGCCGGCGAGCTGAACTACGGCCAGGCCATGGCCCTTTCGACGATTCTGATGCTGGTGTGCGCGATCGCCCTGCTGGTGCTGGAGCGGATCCTCCCCCCGTCTCGAACAGAATCGACCGGCGGCACCTCCATCGACCGTACCGGGGAGTTCTGATGCTGAAGCTCGAAGGCGTGACCGTGCGGTTCGGGGACCGGGCGGTGCTGGACGCCGTCGATCTCACCGTCGTCGAGCACGAGGTGGTGTGTGTGCTCGGGCCCAGCGGCAGCGGCAAGTCGACGCTGCTGCGGGCGGTGGCCGGGCTGCAACCACTGGACACCGGACGGGTGGTGCTGGACGGACGGGACCAGACGGGTGTGCCCGCGCACCGGCGTGGACTGGGGCTGATGTTCCAGGACCACCAGCTGTTCCCGCAGCGGGACGTCGGCGGCAACGTGGCCTTCGGGCTGCGCATGCGCGGCGCCGACCGGGGACGACAGCGTGAACGGGTGGGGGAGTTGCTCGATCTGGTCGGGCTGCCGGACGCGGCCGGGCGGGCCGTCGCCGCGCTCTCCGGCGGTGAGCAGCAGCGGGTGGCGCTGGCCCGCGCGCTCGCGCCCAGCCCGCGGCTGCTGATGCTGGACGAGCCGCTCGGACAGCTCGACCGGTCGCTGCGGGAGCGGTTGGTCGTCGAACTGCGGCAAATCTTCGGCCGGTTGGGCACCACGGTGCTCGCGGTCACCCACGACCAGGGCGAGGCGTTCGCGCTGGCCGACCGGGTCGTGGTGATGCGGGACGGGCGGATCGCCCAGTCCGGCACGCCACTTCAGGTGTGGCAGCGGCCGGCGGACGCGTTCGTGGCCCGCTTCCTCGGCTTCGACAACGTGGTGGAGGCGGGCGTCACCGGGGAGGCCGCGGACACGCCGTGGGGCAAGGTGCCGGTGCCGGCCGGCTCCCCGCAGGGCACCCGCACGCTGCTGGTGCGGCCGGCCGGGGTGCGGCTGGTCGCCGCCGGGCAGGGCCTGCCCTGCACGGTCACCGCCCGCACCTTCAAGGGCACCCACGTCGCCGTCCACCTCCAGCCGTGGGACGCCCCGCGTCTGGAGGCCGCCTGCGCGCTGCGGCTGGCGCCGGAGACCGGGGACACGGTCGGGGTGGAGTTCGACGCGACCGAAATCGTCGTGCTCGACTGATCGTCCCGCCCGTACGGTGTGGTGCATGAGCCTTCTCGCGCATGACCGGTACTGCGATGAAATCGCCCACCAGGTGGGGAAGTTGAGGTCCATCGTGACCTCCGGTGCCGATCTGTCGGCCACCGTGCCGACCTGCCCCGACTGGTCCTTGGAGCAGCTCGTCCGGCACACGGGCGGGGCCCTGCGCTGGGTGGAGCTGCTGGTGCGGACCCGGGCGCAGGAGAACATCAGGGACGAGCAGATCCCCGCACACGGCGGTCCGCGGGCCCGGGTCGACCCGGCCGCGCTGGACGCCTGGCTCGCGGAGAGCGGTGCGGGCGTCGTCGCCGCGCTGCGGGAGGCCGGGCCCGACACCAGGGTGTGGGGCTGGGCGGGGGAGGGCGACACCCGGTTCTGGGCCCGCCGGATGACCCACGAGATCACCGTGCACCGCGCCGACGCCGCGCTCACCGCCGGGCTGCCCTACGAGGTGGCGCCGGAGGTCGCCGCCGACGCGCTGGACGAGCGGCTGTACCTCGTGGAGTGGGTGCAGCGGAACCTGCCGCACCGGGCGTACGCCGAGCTGTGCGCCGCGGAACACCGGGGCCGCAGCATCCATCTGCACGCCACCGACGCGCCGACGGGGCTGGACGCCGAGTGGTGGGTGGAGCTGGCCGAAGGCGGGATCGTCTGGCGGCGGGGACACGGGAAGGCGTCCGTGACGCTGCGCGGCCCGCTCACCTCGGTCCTGCTCGCCTTCTACCGCCGACTGCCCCTGGACGCACCGGGGCTGGAGGTCCTCGGCGACCGTGAACTGCTGGAGTTCTGGCTGGAGAAGACGACCTTCGGCTGAACCGGCGAGTGGCCCGCTCCGTCCCGGTCGTCGGAGCGGAGCGGGGCGGAGCGGGCCACTCGGGCGGTCAGCGGTTGCCGGTTCCCTTGCGGCGCATGCCGAGGAAGACCGCGCCGCCGCCGACGAGGACCAGGACGGCCGCGATGCCGACGATCAGGCCGGTGCGGGAACTGGCTCCGGTCTCGGCGAGGTTGGCCTCCTGGGCGGCGGGCGACGGGGCGTTGCTCGCGGTGTCGGCGGGCGTGCTGCTGTCGCTCCTGGAGGCCGACGGGACGGGAGTTGCCGACTTCGCCGGGGGTGAGGCGGTGTCGGAGGGGGGCGTCGACGGGGCCGAGGGGGTCGACGGCGTGGTGGGGGTGGCCGGGGCGGTGGGCGCGGCGTCCGCCTGGCAGGCCTTGGCCGGGGTGGTCAGGTTGGGCGCGATGTCGGCGTCGAGCAGGGTCTTCCCGCCCCGGGCGGCCGCGACGCGGACCCGGTACTCGGCGCCCGGCTCCCAGGCCTCGGCGAAGGTGACGGTGACGCCCTTCTTCGAACCCTCGACCGTCTGTTCGCCGATCTTCTTCAGGTCGGCGTTGTTGTTCTGGAGGAAGACCTTGACGACGGCCGTGGTGCCCGTCGGGTCCGTGTCGGTGACGGTGATGACGCCCTTCGGTCCGTCGCAGGACGCGGTCGCGGAGAACTGGTCGATGCCGGGGGAGCCGGTGGCCAGCGCGGAGCCGGAGGCGCCGAGGACAAGGGCGGCCGAGGCGCCGACGAGAGCGGACACGCGCACCGAACGGGCGGCGGTACGGCGGGATGGGGACACGTTTGTCCTTTACGTGATGTGCAACTGCGGGGAGCGGAGGGGGAGATGTCGCCCTCGATGCGGCGGCGACGGCCTCCCCGGGGGTCCCACAGGTCTATAAGCGTTCCATAAGAAGTGTCAATGCGTCGATGGTTCCGGCCCCTTGGCTTTGCCCGATCATCGACCGCCGAGATGTTTCAGCGCGTCGGGAGCCCACTCGGTCCGGTCGACCAGGGCGGTACGGCCCTTCGCCGACCGCTCCTTGGCCGGCTTCCGCAGCGGCGGCCGGGCCGGCAGGAACACGACGCCGGCGGTGCGGCGGGCCGTCGGGGGAGGGGAGGCCGGGTGCCGGCGGGAAGACCGGGGCGCCCCGGGTGCGGACCACCTCGCCGAACTCGGCGGGGGACTCGATCGTACGGTCGTGTGTGCCGTCGTACGGCTGGGCGGGTGCCGGGTGCACCCGCCCGTGCCGGGCGTGCCCCGTCGGGGCGGGTCAGCCCTGGACCGCCGACGGGTCCATCCAGACGACCTCCCAGGTGTGGCCGTCGAGGTCGTCGAAGGAACGTCCGTACATGAAGCCGAGGTCCTGCGTCTCGTTGGCCGGCGAGCCGCCCACCGCCAGGGCGCGGTCGACCAGTTCGTCCACCTTCTCGCGGCTCTCGGCGCTCAGCGCGATCATGACCTGGCTGGTCCTGGTGGCGTCCGCGATCTCCTTCTTGGTGAAGGTCGAGTAGAACGGCTTGGTGAGCAGCATCGCCACGATGGTGTCGCTGATCACCACGGAGGCCGCTTTCTCGTCGCTGAACTGCGGGTTGATCGAATAGCCCAGGTCCGTGAAGAACTTCTTGGAGGCGTCCAGGTCGTTCACGGGCAGGTTGACGAAGACCATCTGCTGGTAGGCGGGGGTGCTCATCGGGGTGTCTCCCATCGGGTCGTGCCGCTCGTGCTGCTCGCGTGCGGTGTCGTGCGTGTCCTTCCGGTGGGTAGGACCCGGAGGCCGTGCGGAAGTCATCGGTGGCCGAAGATTTTTTTCCGCGCGGATTCCCGGACGCTCCGCACCGGGCCTCAGGAGGTCAGCGGGAGGGCGGCGAGGGCCGCGACGGCCAGCGTGAGCGGGACGAACAGCGCGGCGAGGGCGCCGGCCCGGAGCGCCGCCGCGCTGCGCAGCACGGTGGACGGGGCGCCGAGGCGGAGCAGGGCGGCCGTCGTGCCGGCGCGGGCCTGGCGGGCCTCGACGGCGGCCGTCAGGAGCGTGGCGAGGGCGCAGCCGACGACCAGGGCCGCGCCGAGGGTGGTGAGCGGGCCGAAGGACGGGTCGGCGGGGTCGTGCAGCGCGGCCATGGTGTACGCGCCGGAGGCGACCGCGCACAGGACCCCCAGGGGGGCGCCGATGCGGGACGCCTCCTCCATCAGGCCGCGGCCGGCGAGGAGACGCAGGGCGCCGGGGCGGGCCGACTGGAGGACGCGGCCGCAGAGGTGGGTGAGGCTGGGGCCGGCCACGGCGAGGCCGATCGCGGTGAGCGTCCAGCCGAGCAGGACCGCGGCGGGGCCGGTGGGGCCGCCGGGGAGGGTGAGCTGGTGGCCGGGGGTGCGGCCGGCGTACGCCTCGACGGCGAGGCCGGCGGCGAGGAGGGCCGCGCCCCAGGGGAGGCCGGTGGGGTCGGGGCGCGGGGCGTCGTGCGGGGGGTGGCCGGGGGCATGGGGTGGGGTCTCCCCGGCCTCGCCGTCCCCGTCCGGGGCGGCCGTGGCCACGGTGCGCCGGGTGCCGCCGTCCGGGGTCGGCGCGGTCACGGTGCGACCGGGGTGCCGGGGGTCGCCGTCACCGTCCGGGGCCGGCGCGGTCACGGCTTGGCGGGCCAGCCTCGCGCCGAACCTGCCGTACGCGCCGAACGTCTCCTGGGCGCCCGCGGGGGTGGTGAAGCGGCGGAGGGCCAGGTTCGCGCCCCGGGCGGTTCCGGCCGGCCGGTTGTCCCGGGGGCGGAGCGTCAGGGCCACCGCCAGTGAGGCCGCCGCGGGGGTCAGGGCCACGAGGGTGAGGGCGGCGGGCAGGGGGAGCGGGACGTCCGCCGCCAGGAACGATGCCGCCGCTCCGTCGAAGGGCATGCCCGTGAGGTCGCCGCGGAGGTGGAGGAAGACGAGCAGGGCCAGCATCGAGCCGAGCGCGGTGGACAGGGCCGTCGTGGCCGCCGCGATCGCCATCAGGCGGGCGGGTCCGAGGCCGATCGCCGCCAGGCCGGGGCGGGGCCGGGTGCCCGGGTCGGTGCGGGCGACCGCGAGGGCGAAGTGGACGGTGGCGGCCAGCGGGACCGCGCACCAGGCCAGCCGGAGCGCCGCGCCCGCCGGGGCGCCGGGGTGGCTCAGGGCGTGGCCGAGGGTGCACAGCAGGAGGAAGCCGGTGCCGGCCGAGGCCGTCGCGACGAGCAGACGGCGCAGTTGGACGGCCGGACGGGCGCTGCGGGTCAGGCGGAGAGCGAGCACGTCGCCCGGCCTTCCGACTCGGTGACCGGCGGCAGGTGGACGGTGCGCACCCGGCGTCCGTCCAGGAGCGGGACCGTGCGGTCGGCGAGGGCCGCGGTCTCGGCGTCGTGCGTGGCCAGGACGACGGTGATGCCGTGCGAGCGGGCCGCCGTGGTCAGCGTGCGCAGCACGTGGCCGCGGTCCGCCCGGTGCAGGGGTGCCGTCGGTTCGTCCGCGAAGAGGACGGACGGGGCCGGGGCGAGGGCGCGGGTGATGCACACGCGCTGGCGTTCCGCCTGGGTCAGTTCGTGGGGCCGCAGGCGGTACTTGTCGCCGACGTCCAGGCGTTCCAGCCACTCCAGGGCGGCGATTTTGGCCCGGCGGCGGCTGGTGCCGCGCAGCATCAGGGGGAGGGCCGCGTTCTCCCAGACGTTCAGCTCCGGGACGAGCGCCGGCGCCGGGTCGATCCAGCCGAAGCGGTCGCGGCGGAGCCGTTCGCGGGCCATCGGGCCCATGGTGTGCACGGGGACGCTGTTGAACCACACCTCGCCGCGCTGGCCGCGGGCCAGCCCGGACAGGCAGTGCAGCAGGGCGGTCTTGCCGCTGCCGCGCGGGCCGGTCACGGCGAGGATCTCGCCCTCCCGCACGCCGAGCGACACGCCGCCCAGCGCGGGGGAGCCGTCGGGGTGCGTGTAGTGCAGGGCGTGTGCCCACAGCACGTCGTTGTCCGGCGGGGCCTCCATGGGCGTACACCTTCGTTCAGATCCGTAGTTCCCGTGCCGTTCCCCCGTCCGGGGGAACGAAGGCAGGGCCGATCGGTCACTGGCACGCTAGGCAGCCCGGGTCGGGCATCCGGACAGCACACGGCCCCGGGCCACCGTTTCTCACTCGAACGGACGGCACCGGGGCCGGTGTTGATCACCTGAGAGGAAGATCCCCCCGGCTCGGCCGGGGATCCGCGAAGGCCGTCAGAGCTTCGTCCACGCCTCCGTCAGCGTGGCGCGCAGGATCTGCTCGATCTCGTCGAAGGTCTCCTGGTCGGAGATCAGCGGCGGGGCGAGCTGGACGACCGGGTCGCCGCGGTCGTCGGCACGGCAGTACAGGCCGTTGTCGAAGAGCGCCTTGGACAGGAAGCCGTACAGGACGCGCTCGGTCTCCTCGTCGGTGAAGGACTCCTTCGTCGCCTTGTCCTTGACCAGCTCGATGCCGTAGAAGAAGCCGTTGCCGCGGACGTCGCCGACGATCGGCAGGTCGTGCAGCTTCTCCAGGGTGGCGCGGAAGGCGCCCTCGTTGTCGAGGACGTGCTGGTTGAGGTTCTCGCGCTCGAACAGGTCGAGGTTGGCGAGGCCCACGGCCGCGGATACCGGGTGGCCGCCGAAGGTGTATCCGTGCAGGAAGGTGTTGTCGCCCTTGTAGAACGGCTCGGCCAGGCGGTCGGAGACGATGCAGGCGCCGATCGGGGAGTAGCCCGAGGTCATGCCCTTGGCGCAGGTGATCATGTCCGGTACGTAGCCGAACTTGTCGCAGGCGAACATCGTGCCGAGGCGGCCGAAGGCGCAGATGACCTCGTCCGACACGAGCAGCACGTCGTACTGGTCGCAGATCTCGCGGACCCGCTGGAAGTAGCCGGGCGGGGGCGGGAAGCAGCCGCCGGCGTTCTGGACCGGCTCCAGGAAGACCGCGGCGACGGTGTCCGGGCCCTCGAAGAGGATCTGCTGCTCGATCTGGTCGGCGGCCCAGCGGCCGAAGGCCTCGGGGTCGTCGCCGAAGATCGGGGCGCGGTAGATGTTGGTGTTCGGGACCTTGTGCGCGCCCGGGACGAGCGGCTCGAAGGGGGCCTTGAGGGCCGGCAGGCCGGTGATGGACAGGGCGCCCTGCGGGGTGCCGTGGTAGGCGACCGCGCGCGAGATGACCTTGTACTTGGTGGGCTTGCCGGTCAGCTTGAAGTACTGCTTGGCGAGCTTCCAGGCGGTCTCGACCGCCTCGCCGCCGCCGGTGGTGAAGAAGACCTTGTTCAGGTCGCCGGGCGCGTGGTGGGCGAGGCGTTCCGCCAGCTCCACGGCCTTGGGGTGGGCGTAGGACCACACCGGGAAGAACGCCAGCTCCTGCGCCTGCTTGAAGGCGGTCTCGGCCAGTTCCGTGCGGCCGTGACCGGCCTGCACCACGAACAGGCCCGCGAGACCGTCGAGGTAGCGCTTGCCCTTGTCGTCGTAGATGTGGGTGCCCTCGCCCCGGACGATCGTCGGGACGGGAGCGTTCTCGTACGAGGACATGCGGGTGAAGTGCATCCACAGGTGGTCGTACGCGGTGCGGCTGAGGTCCTTGGTGCTCACGGTTATCGGGTCCTCACGGTTATCGGGTTCCCCACATGTAGGTCTGCTTCTTGAGCTTCAGGTAGACGAAGCTCTCGGTGGAGCGCACGCCGGGCAGCGCACGGATGCGTTTGTTGATGACGTCGAGCAGGTGGTCGTCGTCCTCGCAGACGATCTCGGCGAGGACGTCGAACGAGCCCGCGGTCATCACCACGTACTCGACCTCCGCCATGTCGGTCAGCGCGTCGGCGATCGCCTCGGTGTCCCCCTCGACGTTGATCCCGACCATCGCCTGCCTGCGGAATCCCACGGTGAGCGGGTCCGTGACGGCGACGATCTGCATCACGCCCTGGTCGAGCAGCTTCTGGACGCGCTGGCGCACGGCCGCCTCCGACAGGCCGACGGCCTTGCCGATCGCGGCGTACGGCCGGCGGCCGTCCTCCTGGAGCTGCTCGATGATGCCGAGGCTGACGGCATCCAGGTGCGGGGTGCCGTTCTTGGACTCGCGGGAGTCCCGGTGCTCTGCGCTTCGACTGGCCACGAGGTCACTCTGCACGACGTATCGACAGTTGCGCAAGGCAAGGGCGATGAAATTCGTTGTTTACGCGACTGAGACTTGCGGATTTCGCAGCGGTGGCGCGATCGGGGGTGTTGAAAACGTCGGCGCGCCGATTAGGGTGGGTGTCTCAGTCATTGGACAGTTCGACCCTGACATCAGGAGGCCGGCAGTGAGCACGGAGCTGCGTGGGCTGCGCACCCTACGGAATTACATCGCCGGTGAGTTCCGGGACGCCGCCGACGGACGGACCACCGAGGTGGTCAACCCCGTGACGGGCGAGGCGTACGCGACGGCACCGCTGTCCGGTCCGGCGGACGTGGACGCGGCCATGGAGGCCGCCGCGGCCGCCTTCCCGGCGTGGCGCGACACCACCCCCGCCGAGCGCCAGAAGGCCCTGCTGAAGATCGCGGACGCGTTCGAGGAGCGCGCCGAGGAGCTGATCGCCGCCGAGGTGGAGAACACCGGCAAGCCGATCGGCCTCACGCGGTCCGAGGAGATCCCGCCGATGGTCGACCAGATCCGCTTCTTCGCGGGCGCGGCCCGGATGCTCGAGGGGCGCTCGGCCGGCGAGTACATGGACGGCATGACCTCGATCGTCCGCCGCGAGCCGGTCGGCGTCTGCGCGCAGGTCGCGCCGTGGAACTACCCGATGATGATGGCCGTGTGGAAGTTCGCCCCGGCGATCGCGGCGGGCAACACGGTCGTCCTCAAGCCGTCGGACACCACCCCGGCCTCCACCGTCCTGATCGCCGAGATCGTCGGCTCGATCCTGCCCGAGGGCGTCTTCAACGTCGTCACCGGCGACCGCGACACCGGCCGTCTGATGGTGGAGCACCCGGTCCCGGCGATGGCGTCCATCACCGGCTCGGTGCGTGCCGGCATGTCCGTCGCCGAGTCCGCGTCCAGGGACCTCAAGCGCGTCCACCTGGAGCTGGGCGGCAAGGCGCCGGTCGTCGTGTTCGAGGACACCGACATCGCCAAGGCCGTCGAGGACATCTCCGTGGCGGGCTTCTTCAACGCCGGCCAGGACTGTACGGCGGCCACCCGCGTCCTGGTCCAGGAGGCCATCCACGACGAGTTCGTGGCGGCGCTGGCCAAGGCCGCCGCCGAGACGAAGACCGGGCAGCCGGACGACGAGGACGTGCTCTTCGGCCCGCTGAACAACCCCCACCAGCTCCAGCAGGTCACCGGCTTCATCGAGCGCCTCCCCGCCCATGCCAAGGTCGAGGCGGGCGGCCACCGGGTCGGCGACAAGGGCTACTTCTACGCCCCGACCGTCGTCTCCGGCCTCGAGCAGGACGACGAGATCATCCAGAACGAGGTCTTCGGCCCGGTCATCACCGTCCAGACCTTCACCGACGAGGACCAGGCCGTCGCGTACGCCAACGGCGTCGAGTACGCCCTCGCCTCCTCGGTGTGGACCAAGGACCACGGCCGCGCGATGCGCATGTCCAAGAAGCTCGACTTCGGCTGCGTGTGGATCAACACCCACATCCCGCTCGTCGCCGAGATGCCCCACGGCGGCTTCAAGAAGTCCGGCTACGGCAAGGACCTGTCGGGTTACGGCTTCGAGGACTACACGCGGATCAAGCACGTGATGACGTCGCTGGACGCGTAGGCCTCCGGCGGTTCGGCCGTCGCACCGCGCCGCCCCGGACGGGGTCCCCGTCCGGGGCGGCGCCGCGTGTCGGCGCCGCCGCCCGACTTTGCCATCTCTTTGCAACCTGTGTCCCCGCTGTCTCGTCTCTCCGCTCGATCCGTCACGCAGCCCGTGCGGACCGACGAAGGAGAGCGACACATGCGATTCGTACGCCGAACCGGCCTCAGCGCCCTGGCAGTCGCGGGCACCGCCCTGCTGATCGGCGCGGGACCCGCGGCCGCCGACGGGGGGACGCCGACACCCGTCCCGTCCACCCCCGCGACCGCCCCCACCCCCGCGACAGCCCCCACCCCCGTCCCCGCTCCCACCCGGGCTCCCGCCGAGGCGACGCCGGTGTCCGAGCCCACCGTGATGCCGGACTCCCGCGGCCAGGTGCCCGTCGTCCCCCGCGGTGCCGCCGACACCGGCGCGGCCACGACGGCCGCGCCGTCGTCCGGCGCCGGCGGCGTGATCGGCGGCGGGGTCGCCGCGGCCTTCGCCGTGGGCGGCGCCGGGGTGTACGTCCTGCGGCGCCGGAGGACGACCGGCGCATGAGCCCGTCCTCCAGGCGCGCCTTCCTCGCCGCGGCCGGCGCCGGCCTGCTCGCGGGCTGCACCGGCGGCCACCCGGCCGACCGGGCCCCGAACGCACCGCCCGCTTCGCCGGCCACCTCGCCCGCTCCCCTGCCGGGGGGCCGGGCGGGAGCGGTACGCCCGCTGGGGCGCTCGGCGCCCGTCGCCCTGCGGATCCCCGCCATCGGGGTCGACACCCCGGTCGTACGGCTGGGTCTCCAGGCCGACGGCAGCGTGGAGGTGCCCGCCGTCACCGCCGACGACCGGGCCGGCTGGTACCGGTACTCGCCGACTCCCGGCCAGACCGGGCCGTCGGTGATCCTCGGCCATGTCACGGTCGGGAAGTACGGGGACGGTGTCTTCCGCCGGCTCGACCGGCTGCGCACCGGCGACGGGATCATGGCGCGCCTGGAGAACGGCACGAGCGCGGACTTCGCCGTCACCGCCGTACGGACCGTCGGCAAGGCGGAGTTCCCCACGGCCGACGTCTACGGGAACGTGGACCGGCCCGAACTGCGTCTCATCACCTGCGGCGGGCCGGTCACCGGGGACGGGTACCGCGACAACGTGATCGTGTTCGCGGTCCTGACCTCTGCGGGAGAACGGTGAAGCGATCCCGCGAGCGGGCGGCCGCCGAACTCTTCGCCGCCCTCTACCCGCGCCTGGCCGGCTGGTGCCGCCGGCTCGTCGACGACGACGAGACCGCCCACGAGATCGCCTCGGAGGCGTTCACCCGGCTCTGGGCCCGCTGGACGGCGGTCGCCGAACCACAGGGCTTCCTCTACGTCACCGCGGCCAACCTGGTCCGCGACCACTGGCGCAAGCTCGAACGCGAACGCCGGGCCGTGCGCCGGGCGACCGTGGAGGCCGCGGTCAACCCGCCCGCCCCGCCGGCCGACCCGTCGGTCCGGCTGCTCGTGCAGTCGCTGCCCGACCGGCTGCGGGTGCCGATCCTGCTGCACTACTACGCTGACATGCCGATCCGGGAGGTCTCCGCGCTCACCGGGCGCAAGGAAGGAACCGTCAAGGCCGATCTGCACGCGGCCCGTGAACTGCTCCGCGCACACCTGGGGAGAAGCCTTGATCACGCACGCTGACGACGCCGACGACGGCACGCGCGCCCCCGACGACCCGCTGACCGTCATCCTGCGGCCCCCCGCCGGCCACCTCGCCCCGCCGCCCGGCCGCTACGAGGCGGTCCGGCGCGGCGCCGTCCGCCGCCGGCTGCTGCGGACCGCGGTGGGAGTGGGCGCGACCTGCGCGGTCGCCACGCTCGTCGTCCTGCCGCTGCGTTCCGGCGGACCGGAGGTGCCGGCCGCCCCGGTGGTGCCGATGGCCCCACCGCCCGCGCGCAGCCCGTCGGCCGTGCCGACCCCGTCGACGTCACCCGCGCCCACCTCGGACCTCGCCCGGGAAACCCGGGCCCCCGGCTCCACCACCGCGCTGCCCACGCCCGGCCCCGACCGCACCGGGTCGCAGGAGGGCCCCGCGTCGTCGCCGTTCCGGTGGCCACAGGGAGCGGCACCCTCACCGTCACCGTCCACCCGTCGGGACATGCCGTCGGAGGCCGCCACGCGCCGGTGAGGCCGCTCCCCGCGCCGCGGTCGCGGCCGGACCTCCGCTCCCCCTCCTGCTCCTCCTCCGGGAGACCGCGGTGGGGGAGGGGCGGCGGGTGCGGCGCCCGTGACGGCGGCGCACGCCCGGGCCCGGGCGGGACGGCCGGCGCCGGTCCCGTCGCGGCGGGGGCGGGTGGCACCGGTTCCGTCGCGGGGCGGGCGGGTGGCGCTCGGCCCGGGGCCGGGCCGCCCGGTGCCCCTCACCGTGTGACCGCCAGTGCCGCCACCGACGCCGTCACCACCGCCACCGAGAGAACCGCACCCGTTCCCATCAGGCGGGCCGGCGGCACCCGTACGCCGTACGCGTGGCAGCGTTCGTACCACAGCAGGGTCGCCAGGGAGGCCCACGGAGTGATCAGCGGGCCGGCGTTGGTGCCGACCAGCAGGGCCAGCAGCTGGTCGTGGTTGGCCAGGGGGACGGCCGCCTCGCCCGCCAGGTAGACGGGGAGGTTGTTGAGGACGTTGGACAGGCCCGCGCCGACCGCCGCCGCGCGGAACATGCCCGCGAGGCCGCCGTCGTCACCGGTCGCGGAGGCCAGCAGGGTGTGCAGGCCGTTGGCGTTGACGGTCTCCACGACCAGGAACATGCCGGGGACCATGACCAGCAGCCGCCACGGGATCAGGGAGAGCCGCAGCGCGGCCCGGTCGCGTACCGCGAAGGCCACGACGACGACCACGGCGGCCGTCGCCGAGGCCAGCCACAGCTCCACGTCCGCGACCAGGATCGCCAGCAGGAACCCGCCGCAGGCCAGCGCGCAGGCGCGGAACAGCACCGGGTCGGCGGGCCGGTGCGGGCCGGGCGGCACATAACGGTCCGCGCCCCGCGCGTCCCGACGGGCCTCGGGCCGTACGTCCGCCGCGAGCGCCGCGCCCGGCCCGGCGCCCGCGGCCGTCCCGCCGGGCCCCGGCGCGCCCCGCCGTTCCCGCCGCCAGTAGAACCCCCACAGGCAGGCCGCCGTCACCACGATCGCCGCGAGCTGCGGGGCCCACATGCGGCCCGCCAGCCCCGCCGGGGACAGCGCGACCCGGTCCGCGGCCAGCAGGTTCGTCAGGTTGGAGACGGGCAGCAGCAGGCTCGCCGTGTTGGCGAGCCAGACCGTCGTCATCGCCAGGGGGAGGGGCGCGACGCCGACGCGGGCGGCCATCGCCAGCATCACCGGGGTGAGGAGGACCGCCGTGGTGTCGAGGTTCAGGGCGATGGTGGTGACGGAGGCGAACGCCACGCAGAGCAGGAAGAGGAGCGGGTATCTGCCCCGGCCGGCACGGGCGATACAGGCCGCGACCACGTCGAAGACCTCGGCGCGGCTGGTCAGCTCGGCGAGCACGATCACCGTGCCGAGGAACGCCACCAGCGGGGCGACACGGGTCATCGCGTCCGAGGCCGGGCCGGTGGGGAGCAGCCCCGTGGCCACGCAGACCAGTCCGGCCGCGAGGAGACCGATCGCCACCAGGTCCAGTGCATGAAGACGTCGCAGGACAATCACGCCCGAAAGGGTCGCACATCTGTGCCCCGCCGCTGTCGGGAGTCCCTGGTGGCGGGCGGGCTCAGTGGCCGTGCGGGGTCTCCTCGGGGGCGCCGGGGCCGGTACCGGGTGCCGGTGCGGCGTCCGTCCGTACCGTGAACGCCGCGGTGCGGACCGTCCCGTCGACCTGGAAGTCGAGGAACAGCCGGTAGGTGCCGGCGCTGGGGGCGGTGGCCGCGAACGACACCTGGGGCCCGGACGTCTTCTCGTCCTCGGCCTCCCGGTGCGGGTGGACGTGCAGGTAGGCCAGGTCACCGGAGCGCAGGGCGACCAGGTGGCCGTAGGCGCCGAGGTAGGGCTCCAGGGCGGTGACCGGCCGTCCGTCCCGGCGGACGGTGAAGGTCAGGGCGCTCTCGCCGCCCGCGGCGAGCGTGCCCTCCAGGGTGACGGTGTAGCCGTCGACGGTGGCGGTCGCCGCGGGCGCGGGCGCCCGGCTCGCCCGGTACGGGCCGGTGACGGTCAGGTCGGAGCCGAGGGTGAGGCCCTCGCCCTCACCGGCGGGCACGAAGTCCGCGAAGACGCGGTAGCCGCCCGCGGCGGGCAGGTCCACCGGTGCGCTCCAGGTGCCGTCGGCGGCCCGGACGGGATGCAGGTGGCGGTACGTCGTCAGCTCGCGGGAGGCGACGACCAGGTGCAGCTGCTTGCCGTGGGCCGTCTCGTAGCGGGTCACGGGGGCGCCGTCGGCGTCCCGGACGACGAAGCGCAGGCTGCTTCTCCCCGCCGGTACGGCGGTGGTCTCCAGGTCCAGGGAGTAGCCGTCCTGGGAGACCTGGAGGCCGGCCGGGAGGAGGTTCCCGGCCGAGGGCCTCGCGGCCGGTTCCGGGCGGTGGCTCCCGGTGTGTCCGGCGGCCGTCGTCCCCGGGTCGGCCGGGCCGAGTGCCGTGCCGACCCCGTAGGCGGCGCCGAAGGCCGTGGCCAGTGCCGCCGTGAACGCGCCGATCTTCTGCAGGGGGTTCATACCGGGCTCCCGACTCGTCTCTCTTCGCCTGCCATGCATACCGGAGGGGGGTATGCATGGGTCAGCTTATACCCCCTCCGGGTATGAGAGAAGGGGGGGCGGGTTCGACGGTGCGGTGGGTGCCGACCCCGTTTTGAACATGTTCAACTCGTGGGCGTACGCTGCCCGCATGAGCGACAGAGCCGCCCTTCTCCGGGGCATCCGAGCCTGGCTTGCCGTCTTCGTCGTCTGCCTGGTGCTCAGCGGCGCCACGGCCTTCCCCCTCGTGCACGAACTGCGCTGGACCGAGGACCTGTTGCGGGCCCTGTCCGCGCCGGAGCACCTCCCCGCCCTCATGGACTGGATCGCCCGGGTACGGCAGGGGCTCGACGTGGTCGACGCCGAGTACCCCTTCGTCCTCTACGGCACCGACTGGCTGGCCTTCGCGCACCTCGTCATCGCGGTCGCCTTCCACGGCCCCTACCGGGACCCGGTCCGCAACATCTGGGTCGTCGAGTTCGCGATGATCGCCTGCGCCGGGATCATTCCGCTGGCCCTGATCTGCGGGCCGATCCGCGGCATCCCCTTCTGGTGGAGCGTGCTGGACATGTCGTTCGGCGTCTTCGGCGTGATCCCGCTGTACGTCGTGCGGCGCAAGATCAAGCGGCTGGAGGCGCTCACCGCCCCCCACGCCTGGACCCCGGCGACTACTTGAGAGCGGCGAGGGCGATGCGCTCGGCCACCGGGTTCATCCCCTCGCCCTTCGCGTCCGTCGCGTTGACCGAGTGGACCAGGGTCCGGCTCAGGTCCCGGGTCCCGGCGATCACCGTGTGGTAGCCGTACCGGCCGCCCGTCTTGAGCCAGCAGACCTGGCCGCCGTACGCGAACCGCTGGAGCCCGGCGCTGTAGGTGGCCCCCTCGACGCGCGCCGGCAGCGTGAACATCTCGCGCAGTAGGGGCCGTGGCACGATCCGCCCGCCGTCGGCACGCTCCCGCCGCCGGTCCGCCTCCGCCGCCGGTCAGCCTCCGTCGCGGAGGGCGCGCAGGACGTCGATGCGGTTGGTGGTGATCGAGTCGACGCCGAGGTCGATGAGCCGGCGCATGGAGCGGCGGGTGTCCGGGGTCCACACGGACAGCAGCCGGCCGTCCCGGTGGATCCGGGCGACCAGGTCACGGTCGACGAGGGAGAAGCGGTAGTTGAGCCAGCGGGGCCCGACCGCCGCCAGCAGCGCGGGCCGCGGCGGTGCCAGGCTCGTGCAGGTCAGGGCGATCTCGGCGGACGGGTCGGCGGCCCGGACGGCGAGCATCGCGCCGGCGCCGGCGCAGTAGTAGACGCGCTCCGCCGCCCCGGCCTCGCGGACGGCGTCCACCACCCGGCGCGCCGTCCGCACCTCCCGGGTGCCCGGCAGGTCGATCATCACCCGGCTGCCCGCGGTCGCCGCCAGCGCCTCCGCCAGCGTCGGCACCCCGCCCCCCGTCAGCCCGCGCACCTCGGCCGCCGACAGCGACAGCAACGGCCGGTCCCGCTCCCACAGCCGCTTCAGCGTCTCGTCGTGCAGCAGCACGGGCACACCGTCCCGGGTGAGCCGCACGTCGATCTCGACGGCGTCCGCGCCCCGGTCGAGCGCCGAACGCAGCGAGTCGAGGGTGTTCTCACGGACGCGGTAGGGGTCGCCGCGGTGGGCCACGGCAGTCACGGTCTGCATGGGCCCATTGTGGTGGTGGCCGGGGAGCGGGGCGGCCGTCAGGGGGCGAGCCACTCCGTGGTGTACCTGTCGATCTCGGCGGCGATCCGCGCCTTGCCGGGCCCGTCGAGGAAGGACGCCTCGACGGCGTTCTTCGCGAGGTCGGCCAGCCCGCGCTCGTCCAGGTCGAGGAGGCGGGCGGCGACGCCGTACTCGCTGTTCAGGTCGGTGCCGAACATGGGCGGGTCGTCGGAGTTGATCGTCACCAGGACGCCCGCCGCGACGAAGTCCCGCAGCGGGTGCTCGTCGAGGGTGCGGACCGCGCGGGTGGCGATGTTGGACGTCGGGCACACCTCGAGCGCGACGCGGTGCTCGGCGAGGTGGGCGAGGAGCTTCTCGTCCCCCGCGGAACTGGTGCCGTGCCCGATGCGCTCGGCACGCAGATGGGTCAGGGCGTCCCACACCGTCTCCGGTCCGGTGGTCTCCCCGGCGTGCGGCACGGACCGCAGCCCGGCCGCGATCGCCCGGTCGAAGTAGGGCTTGAACTGCGGGCGCGGTACGCCGATCTCGGGCCCGCCGAGGCCGAAGGAGACCAGTCCCTCGGGGCGCAGTCGGTCGTCGGTGGCCAGTCGTGTCGTCTCCTCGGCGGCCTCCAGGCCGGCCTCGCCGGGGATGTCGAAGCACCAGCGCAGGATCGTGCCGAACTCCGCCTCGGCCGCCTTGCGGGCGTCCTCGATCGCGTCCATGAAGGCACGCTCGTCGATGCCGCGGCGGGTGGAGGAGAAGGGGGTGATGGTCAGTTCGGCGTAGCGCACCTGCTGGCGGGCCAGGTCACGGGCCACCTCGTACGTCAGCAGCCGGACGTCCTCCGGGGTGCGGATCAGGTCCACGACCGAGAGGTAGACGTCGATGAAGTGCGCGAAGTCGGTGAACGTGAAGTAGTCGGCCAGCGCCTCCGGGTCGGTGGGGACCCTGGAGTCGGGGTGGCGGGCGGCGAGTTCGGAGACGATCCGCGGGGAGGCCGATCCGACGTGATGGACGTGCAGTTCGGCCTTGGGCAGGCCGGCGACGAAGGCGTTCAGGGTCAAGGGGTCCTCCCCGGGACGGCACCCCGGGCCACGCGGGCCGGCGGGGGTGCGGATGATCGGCTGATCGGTGGGACGGCATCATCGTAGGCGGACGGTTCGGGGGAGGAACGAGGGCGTCGACGGACGAGGGCGGGCCACCGGCCCGGACTGGCCCGCGGCGTCGGGACCTGCGCCGTCGTGACCTGTGCCGTCGGGGTCCGGTCTCGCGGCCGGCCCGACCGTTTCCCGTCCGTCCCTTCCCCTGCCGCGCTGCCTCACCCGCCCCGCCTCCGGCCGGACGACGGGGTGTGCCGGGCAGGTCCTCGTGCCGCAACAGGCGACGTTCGCCCCGTCGCGACGCCCGGCACGCCCGCTCGCCGCACCGGCCGAAAGCCCCAGTACGTCCCGTACGTGGGCTTCCGGCCGGCACTCCCCCAGCCTTCGGCCGGCCGGCACTCCCCCAGCCTTCGGCCGGCCGGCACTCCCCCAGCCTTCGGCCGGCCGGCACTCCCCCCAGCCTTCGGCCGGGGGGACCCCCGGAGCACGCACCGGACGCCGCTCCTCGACGGACAGACGTTGTCTGCCGCGGCACTAGCATTGCGGGACGCATGACAGAGGGGGTCCCGCGCATGTCCGACGACGCACCCGGTGGTCCGGCCGACAACTCGTCCCACCACCCGTGGGCCGCGCCCGGCTCCGTGCCCGACGGAGCGGAAGGGCCGCAGTACGCCCACGCACCCCTGGACGAGCCGGCCGCGTCGGGCGGGGGGAGTGCCTCCGGCGGCCCGGCCGCCGAGGCCACGACCGCGTCCGGCGCCTCCACCCGGGACGGGGCGGAGCCCGCCCCGCAGGACGCGCCGGCCCCCGCCGGCCCCGCCCCCTGGCCCGCTCCCGCCCCGGCCCCGGACCACGACTCCGGCGTCATCATCGCCGCCGGCGAGGTGCCCACCCCGCAGGACCTCGCGCCGCCCTCCGTCCACGACCAGCAGACGATGACCTCGCTGCCCGGCCCGGCGCCGGCCCCCGCGGCCGGCACCCCGCAGGGCGACGCCTCGTTCGCGTCCTTCCCGCCGCCCCGTCCCGGTACCGCGTCGCCCGGCCCGGCGGGCGGCCCCAGCCCCTTCGCCCCGCCCGCCGACGGAGCGGTGCCGCCGCCGCCGATATCCCCCGACGGCCCCGGACAGCTTCCGTACGGCTATCCCGGCGGCTACGGACACCCGGGTCCGCCCGGCTACGGCGCCACCCCGAGCTACGGCGGCGCCCCCGGCCTCTACGGATGGCCCGGCGTGCAGCCGGCCCCGAGCAACGGCATGGGGATCACGGCGATGGTCCTCGGCATCGTCGCCGCCGTGGGCTTCTGCCTCTGGCCGGTCGCGATCGTCGTGGGCGTCCTCGCCCTGATCTTCGGACTGATCGGCAGGGGCAAGGCCAACCGGGGCGAGGCCACGAACCCGGGCCAGGCCCTGGCCGGCATCATCTGCGGGGCCGCCGGGCTGGTCCTCGGGGTGGGCCTGGCCGTACTGATCATCGTGGCGCCGTAGGGCCCGCCCCGGACCTCTCAGGCCCCTCGCAGCAGCAGCCTCGCCTCCATCAGCGCGAAGCCCAGCAGGTTGAGGCCCCTCCAGCGCTCCGGGTCCGTCGCGGCCCCGTCGTCCGCGGCGAGGCCGATGCCCCACACGCGGTCCACGGGGCTCGCCTCCACCAGCACCCGCTCGCCCGTGCCCAGCAGGTACCACCGCAGCTCCGGATCCGCGCCGAACTTGTGGACGCCGCCCTCGACCACGATCCGGAACCGCTCCCGCTCCCAGACCGCCTCGTCGAAGCCGCGCACCAGCCGCCCGGCCTTCTTCGCCTCGGAGGGGTGATCGGCTGCCAGCACCCGCCGCTCCGCCTCCGCGTCGCCGAACAGGCGTGCCTTGCCGGCCATCATCCAGTGCTCGGCCGTGCGGTACTCCACGCCGGCCACGGTGAACGGGGACGGCCACCACTGGCTCAGGCAGCTCGCGCCCACCTGTCCGTCGTGCTGCGCGCGGTGGCCCCAGAAGTGCAGATACTTGATTCTCGCCCCCGTCCGGACCTCCCTGATCAGGGCTTCCCGGGAATCGATCTTCGCCATGCATTCCACTGTGGCACGCGCCACTGACAGGGCGTCTCGCCTTTTCCGGCTCGACTCGACACCTGGTCGACAGATTCCGTCGCGTAACCAAAAGGCAACAACGGAATCACTTGTTGGAGTCCTATTGCTCTGTCAGGATCGGCACTCAAATCAAGCTGGAGCTACGTCACCCGCCCCCGCGGACATCGGGGCGAAGGCGGAGGAGAGCGACATGCAGAACCCGGGAAGCACCACCCCGGACCCACTCGGCCGGTTTCCCGCACAGGAACGTTTCGCGGACGGCGCCCAGTACATCGCGGGCCGTCTCCGCGCGGGCACGTCCGGCCGCACGCACGCCGTGATCGACCCGGCCACCGGGGACGAGGTCCTCACCTGTGAACTCGCCGGGGCGGACGACGTCGACGCGGCCGTGGCCGCCGCCCGGGCCGCCTTCCCGGCCTGGGCGGGCGCCACCCCCGGCGAGCGCTCCGACGCCCTGCACCGCTTCGCCGCCGTCCTCACCGAACAGGCCGAGGACCTCGCCCGCGCCGAGTCCCTCCAGTGCGGCAAGCCGCTGAAACTGACCCGCGAGTTCGACGTCCCCGGCACCATCGACAACACCGCCTTCTTCGCGGGGGCCGCCCGGCACCTCCAGGGCCAGTCGGCCGGCGAGTACTCCGGCGACCACACCTCGTACGTACGGCGCGAACCCATCGGGGTCGTCGGCTCCATCGCCCCCTGGAACTACCCCCTCCAGATGGCCGCCTGGAAGATCCTCCCGGCGATCGCCGCGGGCAACACGATCGTGCTCAAGCCCGCCGAACTCACCCCGCTCACCAGCCTCCTCTTCGCGCAGGCGGCGACCCGTGCGGGCATCCCCGACGGCGTGATCAACATCGTCACCGGGACCGGCCGGGAAGCGGGCGAGCGCCTCGTCGGCCACCCCGACGTGGCCATGACCTCCTTCACCGGCTCCACCGCCGTCGGCCGGCGGGTCGCGGAGATCGCCACCGCCACCGTGAAGCGGCTGCACCTGGAACTGGGCGGCAAGGCGCCCTTCGTCGTCTTCGACGACGCCGACCTGGACGCCGCCGTGCAGGGCGCGGTCGCCGGATCGCTCATCAACACCGGGCAGGACTGCACGGCCGCCACGCGCGCGTACGTGCAGCGTCCCCTCTACGAGGCGTTCGTCGAGAGGACGGCCGCCCTCATGGAGACCGTCCGGCTCGGCGACCCCTTCGCCCCGGGCACCGACCTCGGGCCGCTGATCTCGCACGTCCAGCGCGACCGGGTCGCCGCCTTCGTCGACCGGGCGCGTGCCCACGCGCGCGTGGTGACCGGCGGCGAGGCCCCTCAGGGAGATCTCGAGAACGGCGCGTACTATCTCCCCACCCTGGTCGCGGACGCCGCGCAGGACAGCGAGATCGTCCAGTCCGAGATCTTCGGGCCGGTCCTCGTGGTGCTCCCCTTCGACAGCGACGACGAAGGGATCGCGCTCGCCAACGACACGCCGTACGGGCTGGCCGCCTCGGCGTGGAGCCGGGACGTCTACCGGGCGAACCGGGCGACGCGCGAGATCAAGGCCGGATGCGTGTGGGTCAACGACCACATCCCGATCATCAGCGAGATGCCCCACGGCGGATACAAGGCATCCGGCTTCGGCAAGGACATGTCCGCGTACTCGTTCGAGGAGTACACCCAGATCAAGCACGTCATGTTCGACAACACCGCGGTGGTCCGCAAGGACTGGCACCGCACCGTCTTCGGGGACCGGTAGTCACACAGCCACGAATCCGGCCGCCGACCAGGCCGAATCCTCCCGGAAGGGCACCACGCGCATGGAGCAGTACGAGCCAGACCGCCTGACCCCGCCCCAGGCGGCCGCCATACGGCGCAGTCTCCGCAACGGCAGGGCGGCCATGACCCGCAGGTCGCTGCTGCGCGCCTCGGCGGGCGGCGCCCTGACGCTGGGCGGTCTCGGGGCGCTGAGCGCCTGCGGGATCCCCGCGGCCGGCAAGACCGAGGGCGGCACGTCCGCCGAGGACCACTCGGCGGAGGAGAAGACCGTCAGCTTCTCCAACTGGACCGAGTACATGGACGTCGACGAGGCGGGCAGACACCACCCGACGCTCGACGCGTTCACGAAGCGGACCGGGATCAAGGTCAAGTACACCGAGGACATCAACGACAACAACGAGTTCTTCGGCAAGATCAAGCCGCAGCTCGCCGCGGGCCAGGACACCGGCCGCGACGTCGTCGTCCTCACCGACTGGCTGGCCGCCCGCCTCATCCGCCTCGGGTGGGCCCAGAAACTGGACCCGTCCCACCTGCCGCACGCCTACGCCAACCTGTCGAGCCAGTTCCGCAGCCCCGACTGGGACCCCGGACGCGCCTACTCCTACCCCTGGCAGGGCATCTCCACGGTCATCGCCTACAACAAGAAGGCGCTCGACGGCATCGAGGTGAAGTCCGTCTCCGACCTGCTCGACAACCCCAAGCTCAAGGGCCGCGTCGGGTTCCTCACCGAGATGCGCGACAGCATCGGCATGACCCTGCTGGACATGGGCAAGGACCCGGGCAAGTTCACCGACGACGACTACGCGGCGGCCGTCGCCCGGCTCCAGAAGGGCGTCGACAGCGGCCAGATCCGCCGCTTCACCGGCAACGACTACACCTCGGACATCACCAGCGGCGACTTCGCCGCCTGCATCGCCTGGGCCGGCGACGTCGTCCAGCTCAAGGCCGACAGCCCGGACGTCGACTTCGTGATCCCGGACAGCGGCTACATGACGTCCAGCGACAACCTGCTGATCCCCAACAAGGCACGTCACAAGACGAACGCCGAGCGGCTCATCGACTACTACTACGAGCCACGGCCGGCCGCCGAACTCGCCGCCTACATCAACTACGTCTGTCCCGTCGACGGCGTGAAGGACGAACTGGCGAAGATCGACGAGGACGCGGCGAACAACCCGCTGATCATCCCCGACAAGGCCGTGCAGGCCAAGTCGCACGCCTTCCGCTCGCTGAGCGCGAAGGAAGAGACGGCTTATGAAGCGCAGTTCGCGAAGCTCACTGGGGCGTGACGAGATGAAGACGACGACCAACGCCGGCGGCGACGTCCGCCTGTCCGGCATCAGCAAGACCTACGGCTCCTTCACCGCCGTCCACCCGCTCGACCTGACCGTCCCCCAGGGCTCCTTCTTCGCCCTGCTCGGCGCCTCCGGCTGCGGCAAGACCACCACCCTGCGCATGATCGCCGGCCTGGAGGAGCCCACGTCCGGGACCGTCCACCTCGGCGACCAGGACGTCACCGCCCTCCCGCCCTACAAGCGGCCCGTGAACACCGTCTTCCAGTCCTACGCCCTCTTCCCGCACCTCG
Source organism: Streptomyces sp. NPDC017202 (assembly GCF_044331705.1). NCBI lineage: Bacteria > Bacillati > Actinomycetota > Actinomycetes > Kitasatosporales > Streptomycetaceae > Streptomyces > Streptomyces sp. NPDC017202. The sequence continues at coordinate 69,856 of NZ_JBIRNP010000015.1, forward strand.
ACATCTTCGAGAACGTCGCCTTCGGCCTGCGCCGGCGCGGCATCAAGAGCGTCAAGAAGCAGGTCGAGGAGATGCTGGAGCTGGTCCAGCTCGGCGAGCAGGCCCGCAAGAAACCGCACCAGCTCTCCGGCGGCCAGCAGCAGCGCGTCGCCGTGGCCCGCGCCCTCATCAACCACCCCAAGGTGCTCCTCCTCGACGAGCCCCTCGGCGCCCTCGACCTCAAGCTGCGCCGCCAGATGCAGCTGGAGCTCAAGCGCATCCAGACCGAGGTCGGCATCACCTTCGTGCACGTCACGCACGACCAGGAGGAGGCCATGACGATGGCCGACACGGTCGCCGTGATGAACGCGGGCCGCGTCGAGCAGCTCGGCTCGCCCGCCGACCTGTACGAGAACCCGCGCAGCACGTTCGTCGCGAACTTCCTCGGCACCTCCAACCTCATCGAGGCCGAGGTCGACTCCAGGAGCGGCGAGGACATCGTGCTCAGGGCCGGCGACGGCAAGCTCGTGCTGCCCGGGGCCCGCTGCGCCGCACCGGCCACCACCGGCGGCAAGGTGCTGGTCGGCGTCCGCCCCGAGAAGATCTCCCTCACCCACGCCGACGACGCGGGCGAGATCCCGGCGGGCCGCAACCGCGTCACCGGCACGATCGCCGCCGGCTCGTTCATCGGCGTCTCCACGCAGTACGTCGTCGACAGCGCCGTCTGCCCCGAGCTGGAGGTCTACGTCCAGAACGTCGACCGCGACACCCGCCTGGTCCCCGGCGCCGAGGTCGTCCTGCACTGGAGCCCCGCCCACACCTTCGGACTGGACGCGACGCAGGACATCGACGCGGGCCTGGAAGAAGAGGCGGCGCTCTGATGGCGACGCTCACGGAGGCGCCTCCGCCGCTCTCCCCGACGGCGCCCCAGAAGAAGCCGCCCCGCAGGCGCGGCCGCCTGACGCCGTACTGGCTGCTGCTGCCCGGCCTGCTCTGGCTGCTGGTCTTCTTCGCGCTGCCGATGATCTACCAGGCCTCCACGTCCGTGCAGACGGGCTCCCTCGAAGAGGGCTACAAGGTCACCTGGCACTTCGCGACCTACTGGGACGCGCTCGGCGACTACTGGCCGCAGTTCCTGCGCTCGGTCCTCTACGCGGCCGCCGCGACGATCCTGTGCCTGGTGCTGGGCTACCCGCTGGCCTACCTCATCGCCTTCCGCGCGGGCCGCTGGCGCAACCTGATCATGGTCCTGGTGATCGCGCCGTTCTTCACCAGCTTCCTGATCCGCACCCTCGCCTGGAAGACGATCCTCTCGGACGGCGGGCCCGTCGTCGGCGCCCTCGACACGCTGCACGTGCTGGACGTGACGAGCTGGCTCGGCTGGACCTCGGGGGACCGGGTGCTGGCCACACCGCTGGCCGTGGTCTGCGGTCTGACTTACAACTTCCTGCCGTTCATGATCCTGCCGCTCTACACCTCGCTGGAGCGCATCGACGGACGGCTGCACGAGGCGGCCGGCGACCTGTACGCCCGACCCGTCACCGTCTTCCGCAAGGTCACCTTCCCGCTGTCGATGCCGGGCGTGGTCTCCGGCACCCTGCTGACCTTCATCCCGGCGTCCGGCGACTACGTCAACGCCGAACTCCTCGGCTCCACCGACACCCGCATGATCGGCAACGTCATCCAGACGCAGTTCCTGCGGGTGCTGGACTATCCGACGGCCGCGGCCCTCTCCTTCCTCCTCATGGCCGCGATCCTTTTCCTGGTCACCTTCTACATCCGCAGGTCGGGGACGGAGGATCTGGTCTGAAATGCCCTTCGTCAACTGGTTCAAGAGGAATCTCGTCGTCATCGCGGGCCTTTTCACGCTCGCCTATCTGCTGCTGCCCAACGTCGTCGTCACGGTGTTCTCCTTCAACAAGCCGAAGGGGCGCTTCAACTACGAATGGCAGCAGTTCTCCACGGACGCCTGGAAGGACCCGTGCGGGGTCTCCGGACTCTGCGGATCGCTGTCGCTCAGCCTCCAGATCGCGTTCTGGGCGACCCTCGGCGCGACCGCGCTCGGCACGGCCATCGCCTTCGCGCTCGTCCGCTACCGCTTCCGCGCGCGCGGCGCCGTGAACTCGCTGATCTTCCTGCCCATGGCCATGCCCGAGGTCGTCATGGCGGCCTCGCTGCTCACCCTGTTCCTCAACATGGGTGCGCGGCTGGGGTTCTGGACGATCCTCATCGCCCACATCATGTTCTGCCTCAGCTTCGTCGTGACGGCCGTCAAGGCACGCGTCATGTCGATGGACCCGAGGCTGGAACAGGCGGCCCAGGACCTGTACGCCGGCCCGCTGCAGACCTTCCTGCGGGTCACCCTGCCGATCGCCGCACCGGGGATCGCCGCGGGCGCGCTGCTCGCCTTCGCGCTCTCCTTCGACGACTTCATCATCACCAACTTCAACGCGGGCTCGACCGTCACCTTCCCCATGTTCGTCTGGGGCTCGGCGCAGCGCGGAACGCCCGTCCAGATCAACGTCGTCGGCACGGCCATGTTCCTCATCGCCGTCCTGCTCGTGCTGACCTCCATGGCCGTCACCAACCGCCGCAAGAGGCAGAAGGCGTAAGCCCTCGCCTTCCCGCCCCGTCGAGAGCCCGCCGTAGGGAGTTGACATCATGGCCCCTGGCGCCATGAGCCGTGACAGAGACCATCACTGGACGACATCGCTCGCCGAGGCGCGGCCGGTCCCGTACTGGCTGGAGGATCCGGGCAGGCCCCGCCCCGAGCCCGCGCTCACCGGCGCCACGACCTGCGACCTGCTGGTCGTCGGCGGCGGGTACAGCGGACTGTGGACCGCGCTGGTCGCCAAGGAACGCGACCCGCAGCGGGACGTGGTGCTGCTGGAGGGCCGCGAGGTGGGCTGGGCCGCCTCGGGCCGCAACGGAGGCTTCTGCGCGGCCTCCCTCACCCACGGCCTGGCCAACGGACTGACCCGCTGGCCGGAGGAGATCCACCGGCTCGAGGAACTGGGCGCGCGCAACCTCGACGAGATCGAGGCGGCGATCACCCGGTACGGCATCGACTGCGACTTCGAGCGCACCGGCGAGATCGACGTGGCGACCGAACCGCACCAGGCACGCGAACTGCGCGACTGGTACGAGGAGATCGAGGGCAGGGGCCTCGCCGGGGGCATCGAGTTCCTCGACGGCGACGCCGTGCGCGAGCAGGTCGACTCACCCACCTTCCGGGCGGGGCTGTACGACCGCCGCGGCGTGGCCATGCTCCACCCGGCCAAACTCGCGTGGGGCCTGAAGCGGGCGTGCCTGCGCCTCGGCGTCCGCGTCCACGAGCACACCCCCGCGCTGACGCTGAAGCCGTACGGCGCGGGGATGGCCGTCCGCACCCCGTACGGGCGGGTCCGCGCACGGCAGGTCGCGCTCGGCACGAACGTCTTCCCCAACCTGGTCAGACGGGTCCGCGCCTACACCGTGCCCGTCTACGACTACGCGCTGATGACGGAACCGCTGAGCGCCGGGCAGCTCGACGCGATCGGCTGGAGGAACCGGCAGGGCCTCGGCGACAGCGCCAACCAGTTCCACTACTTCCGGCTCTCCGCCGACAACCGCGTCCTGTGGGGCGGCTACGACGCGATCTACCCGTACGGCGGCCGGGTGCGCGCCGAGTACGACGACCGGCCGCAGACGTACGCCAAACTCGCCGAACACTTCTTCACCTGCTTCCCCCAGCTGGAGGGGCTGCGCTTCACGCACGCGTGGGGTGGCGCGATCGACACCTGCTCGCGCTTCTCGGCCTTCTTCGGCACGGCCCACCACGGCAGGGTGGCGTACGCCGCCGGCTACACCGGGCTCGGCGTGGGCGCGACCCGGTTCGGCGCCGAGGTGATGCTCGACCTGCTGGCGGGCGAGCCCACCGAGCTGACCTCGCTGGAGATGGTCCGCAGGAAGCCGCTGCCCTTCCCGCCCGAACCGTTCGCCTGGACCGGCATCGCGCTCACCAAGTGGTCGCTGGCGCGGGCGGACACGCACGGCGGCCGGCGCAACCTGTGGCTGCGGACCATGGACCGGCTCGGGCTCGGCTTCGACAGCTGACGCTCCCGCCGGCGTGAGCCGGTTCACGCCGGTTCACGCCGGTTCACTGCGATTCACTCCGACGAGGACGCCCGACCCGCGTAATGCCGGCCGGGGACCTCCCTCTCCCTCGTGACGCGCACGCGTCGACGAGACACAGGGAGGTCCCCATGGCCGGGACGAAGACGGCCGTCGAGTGGCTGGCATCCGTCGCACCGGATCCCGAGGTCTGCCGTCGGCAGTGGAGGCGCAACCCGCTCGGGATCGCCCTCCTGCCCGCGGGCAGGGCCTGGGACGTGCTCATCCTGCCGGGCGGACTCGGCTTTCCCACGCTCGACGTCCTCACCCGCGTCCTCGACCGGCCCGGCCCCGTACTGGCCGGCTTCGGCGACCGGCGGGTGGGCTTCCTCGTGCCGCCGGGCACGGCCGCCCGCTGGATCGGCACCGGCATCCGCACGGCCGGCCCGGGCACCTGGATCGTCGTGCCCCACCCGGGCCGCACGACCGGAGGCGTCCGCTGGCTGGTGCCGCCGGACGGCTCGGGAACCCTGACCGACCCGGCCCTCCTCGAACTGGCCATGCACGAGGTGGCGGCGGGCCCCGTCGGGGGAGAGGCGGGCTGACCCGCACGGCTCCTCACGCGGCTCCCCCGTGCCCGCACGGCTCCATGCCGGCCACCCGCGCCCGCCCGCTCCTCACACGGCCGCCCGTGCGGCCGGCGCGGCGCGCGGCGCTATTGCGGTGCCGTCGCCTTGAGGGCCAGCCACAGCTCCATCCGTACGTCCGGGTCGTCCAGGGAGCGGCCCAGGATCTCCTCCACGCGGCGCATGCGGTAGCGGAGCGTGTGGCGGTGGACGCCCAGGTCGGCCGCCGCGGCGTCCCACTGGCCGTGGCGGGAGAGCCAGGCGCGCAGGGAGGCCACCAGGTCGCCCCGGCCCGTCGCGTCGTGCTCGTGCAGGGCTCGCAGCAGGCCGTCGGCGAAGGCCTTCACCGCGTCGTCCGCGAGGAGCGGCAGGACCGAGCCCGCCGCGAGCCGCTCGTGCTCCACCAGGACCCGCCCCCGGCGCCGCGCCACCGACAGCGCCTGCTCGGCCTGCCTGTACGCGGCCGCCGCGGCGGTCGGACCGGCCGGCGCGGACAGGCCGACGACCAGTTCGTCGTCCTCGCCCTCCGCCCCGGACGCGCGCGCGTCCTCCAGCGCCGCCCCGTACGAGGCGGCGGCCGCGGCCGCCGCGCCCCCGTCGGCGGCCAGCACCACCAGCCGCTCGCCCTCGGGCACCACCAGCACGGTCTCCCCGGACCGGGCCGCCGCCGACTCCACGACCTCGGCGAGCCGGCCCAGCGGGTCCCCGCCCCGGTCGGCGGAGCCGGGCACGCGCGCGTGCGAGGAGGCGTCGGCATGGGCCCGCGCGGAGGCCGGCTCGGCCACCAGCACCCGGAACGGGGCGTCCAGCAGACCCCCGTACAGGTCACCGGCGACGGCCCGCGCGTGGTCCGGCTCGCCCGCCAGCAGCATGCGCAGCACCGCCACCCCGATCCGCTGCTCCGCCGCCTGGAGCGGGCGGGAGCGTTCCGTGGTGAGGGTCAGCAGGGCGATCGCCGAGTGGACCGCGTAGCGCTCCGCCGTGCCGAGCGTCGACGCCGTACCGACCGCGAGGGCGGCCCGCGGGCGGCGGCCGGTGCCCAGGGAGTGCAGTTCGACCCGGTCGTCGTGGTCGGAGTGCTCGGGCCCGCCGACCACCGCCGAGGCCGGCGCCGGACGCTCCCGCAGCCGCTCCACGTCCGCCGTGAGCCGCGCGGCCCGCCGCCCCGCCCACTCCGGCGCGCTCGCGACGACGGCACCCGAGGCGTCGTAGAGCGCGGCCCAGCCGTCGACCTGGGAGGCGAGCGCGGCGAGCAGGCCCTCCGGGCCGTCCGTCAACGCCTGCCTGGTCAGCTCCCGCTGGGCCGCGAAACCGGCCGTCACCGCGCGGTACTGGTCGGCGGCTATCGCCGCCGACACCTCCTTGCTGATGGCGAGGAACGGCGTGCGCCGGGGCACCTCCAGCAGGGGCAGCCCCTCCTCCTCGGCCGCGTCCACGAGGGCCCGGGGGACCTCCTCGTAGTTGACGCCGACGGCGAAGCCGAGCCCGACCACCCCGGCCCCGGCCAGCCGCCGCACGTAGCGCCGCATCGCCTCCGGGTCCTCCGCGTCCAGCTTCAGCGCGGTGATCAGCAGCAGCTCCCCGCCCTCCATGTACGGCACGGGGTCGGCGAGTTCGCTGACGTGCGCCCAGCGCACCGGTACGTCCAGACGGTCCCCGCCCGCCCGCACGGTCAGCTTCAGCGCGGAGTGGTGGACGAGCGAGGCGAGCGTGGGGGGCATGGGACCTTCAGGTCAGAGGCGGGCGCGCGGGCGATCGACCGGTGATCTTTTGGCCGCTTCGTATGAAGCGGTCATGTCGATTCTGCCTCACTGGAGGGGTGTCCCGCGCCTCGTTTCCGCCGCGCGGGCCCGCGCGGACCCACGCGGACCCGGGGACCCGCTCAGCCGCGCAGATCCACCAGCAGCGGCGGCGCGTGCTCGCCCCCGACGGTGGTCAGGGACAGCACCGCGTGCCCCGGCGGGACCTCGTGCGCCAGCTGCGACGCCGACCACCGCTCCCGCTCCACCTGGCGCACGGTCACCGCGTCCGTGGTCACGGCCTTGCCGGTGACCAGCTTCCGCAGGGCGTGCAGGGCCCGGGTCATCGGCTGGTCGGCGAAGACGGTGTGCTTGGCGACCTCCGTCGTCTCCACCCACTCGGTGCCCCAGGTCTGCGCGAACCGGCTGCCGTCCCAGGTGGTGATCCCGGAGAACGCCATCCGGCAGCCGACGGCCCCGTACAGCGGGCCGTGCAGGGCTTCGGGCACGTCGGCGACCGTGCGCAGCGACAGCAGCACGCCCGCGTTCTGCGAGCGCAGCCGCTGGATCCGGCGCACCGACCCGGTGGTCACCGCGCCCGTCGCGTCGTCCAGGACCAGGGCGGCGAAGTGCGCGCGCCCCGCCTCCCGCACGACCGTGTGGAACTGGGCGAGGACCAGCCGGGTGATCAGCCGGCCGGCCTCCTCGTGGCCGCGCTCGGGCAGATCCACGCGCACCCGCAGCGGATGGTGGGCGACGGCCCGCAGGGAGAACGCCCGGTGTGCTCCGCCCGGTGCCCCGCCAGCACTGCCGTTCCCGCCGGCACCGCCGTTCCCGTCGGCACCGCCGTTCCCGCCGAGGAAACCGGTGAGGACCGGCCGGTTCAGCAGCGCCAGCCGGTCGGCGAGGGCCCGGCCCGGGTCGCCGGGCGCGCCCGTCTGCCGGACGCGCGCGTCCAGCTCGCGGCGCATGACCTCGTCCCCGGCCACGGCCTCGCGCAGCGCGGACAGCGCCGTCGGCTCGCCCTCCAGCAGCTCGCGCAGGACCGGCAGCGGGGGGAAGCGGCCGTGCACGGCCCGGTAGGGGCCGAGGAGCTGGGCGAGGGCGGTGGCCGCGCCCTGGGCGCCCACCGTGTCGAGGTCGCCCACCAGCGCCTCGGCGAGGACGGCGGCGGCCTCGTCGGCGTCGTCGGACTCGGCGTACGGGTCGAGGTCGTGCACCGACGCGGGGTCCCCGATCCGGACGATCACGTCGAAGGCGGAGTCGGAGGCGAGCGGGCTCCCCGCAGAGGAGACGGCGACGAGCGCGCACGACCCGGTGAGCGCCTGGAGGGCCAGCGCCTCGACGACCGGCTCCACCAGCGTCCGCGTCTTGCCCGAGCCGGACGGGCCGACCGCGAGCAGCGAGGTGCCCAGCACGTCCAGGCCGAGCGCGGCGCCCGCGTCGTGGTAGGCCGCCGGGGCGCGCTCGGCGGCCACCCACCGCCCGATGCGCACCTGGTGCGCGAGCAGGTCGTGGCGCCCGGTGCGCCGCGGCAGGTCGCGGGAGCCGGAGGGGTGGGTCCAGGCGGCCCCGGCCTGCCGCAGCACGGTCTCGCGGAAGTCCGCACGGCCCGTCGTCCAGGCGCGGGTGACGCGCGCGCAGTCGACGTCGTTCATCCGCCCGGCCGCGACCTCGGCGGTCAGCACGTCGGCCGCCTCGTGCTGCCCGGCGTCCCGCAGCTCCGGCCACGCGGCACGCGGCCGCTCGACGGGAACGGGCGCCCGGGGGCCGGCGGCCGCGCGCCGGGCGGCGAGCCGCTTCCTCAGGTACGGCCACCAGCCGCCGACCCGCGCGAACGGCCACACCACGAGCAGGGTGATCACGGTGTACAGCGTGTCGGTGAACAGCGGGGAGGCGAACAGGTCGTAGCCGCCGGCGATCAGGGCGACCAGGGAGAACAGCGGGTCGACGACGGGCAGCGGGTCCCAGCCCACTCCCGGGAAGGCGCTCGGGAACACGAAGCTCAGCGCGACCAGGGCGCCCAGCAGCCCGAGCAGCGCCCGCGCGGGCTGCGGCCGACGGCCGACGAAGTGGCGTACGACGTCGGGCCAGCTGCCCAGCCGCCCCATGGCGTACACCAGGACGGCGAAGAAGACGCCGTCGTACACCACCCGGGCCTCGGCGCCCTCCATGGTCCTCGGCGAGGCGATCGTGCCGCCCCACCACCAGTCGTCCGGGGTGAACAGCCGCAACGGCGCGAACTGGTACGGCAGGCCGCCCCGGCGCCACAGCGACCACAGCACCAGCGCCACCACCAGCGGGATGAGCAGGCCGACGACGGTGACGGGCGCGAGCCGCTCGCTCGCCTGCGCGTCCTTCGGCGGCCGGTACCCGAACCGCCAGACGCCCGGCCGGGCGGCGGCACGGGGCTCGTCCAGCCACGCCGCGACCGCCGAGGAGGCCCGGACGCCCGGCCCGCCGGGGTGCGGTACCGACGGCTCACCGGCCGGCCGGGGCGGAGCACCGGCGGGCAGCGGCGGGGCCTCGCCCGGCCGGGGCGGCACACCGGGAGGGCCGGCGGGGCGCCCCGGCGGCACCGCCGGGCGCGGCACGGGATTCGCCTGCGTGCCCCACGCGTCCTGCGTCCCGTCGCTGTCCATCGCCCCTGCCCCCTGACCGGCCGCTCCGTCCACCATCGCCGAGTCAATCTAACGCCCCCGCCTGGGGAGTTCACCGCTTACGCGGCCGGGCGCCGGCGGCGGACCCCCGAGCGGCTATGTCCACGACGGACAACGGGCGCCGCCGACAACGCCCACATGGAGCATGCCCGCACCCCCTTCCCCGACCTAACCTGCGAGAAAAGGACCTGTGCGTCCGTGCGGACGCACCCCGGTACGCCCGGTACGCAAGATCATCAGGGAGCCCCCATGACCGCACTTCCGCAGGAGCGCCGCGTCGTCACCGCCATCCCCGGCCCGAAGTCGCAGGAGCTTCAGGCCCGCCGCGTCGCCACGGTCGCGCAGGGCGTGGGCTCTGTGCTGCCGGTGTTCACCGCGCGCGCGGGCGGCGGCATCATCGAGGACGTCGACGGCAACCGTCTGATCGACTTCGGCTCCGGTATCGCGGTCACCAGCGTCGGCGCCTCCGCCGAGGCCGTCGTGCGCCGGGCCGCCGCGCAGCTCGCCGACTTCACCCACACCTGTTTCATGGTCACCCCCTACGAGGGCTACGTCGAGGTCGCCGAGGCCCTCGCCGAGCTGACCCCGGGCGACCACGCCAAGAAGTCCGCGCTGTTCAACAGCGGGGCCGAGGCCGTCGAGAACGCCGTCAAGATCGCCCGCGCGTACACCAGGCGCCAGGCGGTCGTCGTCTTCGACCACGGCTACCACGGCCGGACGAACCTGACGATGGCGCTGACGTCCAAGAACATGCCGTACAAGAACGGCTTCGGCCCGTTCGCGCCCGAGGTCTACCGGGTGCCGGTGGCCTACGGCTACCGCTGGCCGACCGGCGCCGAGAACGCCGGCCCCGAGGCCGCCGCGCAGGCCATCGACCAGATCTCCAAGCAGGTCGGCGCGGACAACGTGGCCGCGATCATCATCGAGCCGGTGCTCGGCGAGGGCGGTTTCATCGAGCCGGCGAAGGGCTTCCTGCCCGCGATCCGCCAGTTCGCCGCCGACAACGGCATCGTCTTCGTCGCCGACGAGATCCAGTCCGGCTTCTGCCGCACCGGCCAGTGGTTCGCCTGCGAGGACGAGGGCATCGTCCCCGACCTGATCACCACCGCCAAGGGCATCGCGGGCGGTCTGCCGCTCGCCGCCGTCACCGGCCGCGCCGAGATCATGGACGCCGCCCACGCGGGCGGCCTCGGCGGCACCTACGGCGGCAACCCGGTCGCCTGCGCCGGCGCGCTCGGCTCCATCGAGACGATGAAGGAGCTGGACCTCAACGCGAGGGCGAAGCGGATCGAGGAGGTCATGAAGGGCCGCCTGACCGCCATGCAGGAGAAGTTCGACATCATCGGCGACGTGCGCGGCCGCGGCGCGATGATCGCCGTCGAGCTGGTCAAGGACCGCACGACGAAGGAGCCGAACCCCGAGGCGACCGCCGCGCTCGCCAAGGCCTGCCACCAGGAGGGCCTGCTGGTCCTGACCTGCGGCACCTACGGCAACGTGCTGCGCTTCCTGCCGCCGCTGGTGATCGGCGAGGACCTGCTGAACGAGGGCCTCGACATCATCGAGCAGGCCTTCGCCGGCGTCTGAGCGGGCCGTCGCTTCCCCCGGTCCGGGGGGCGTCGCCCCCCGGACCGGAAGCTGCGTCGCCCCCCGGACCGGAAGCTGCGTCGCCCCCCGGACCGGAAGCTGCGTCGCCCCCGGTCCGGGAGGGCCGTCGCCCGTGTCCGAGCGGGCCCTGTGCGTCCGGTCCGGGAGCCACGGAATTCCGGGCCGGGCAGAGCGTGTGAAGAAGGTGTGCGGGGTGGATGGCGGGAGGGGGATGCGTCTGTCGTCCCGCCGGTTGCTGCCGTAGGTTCTTCCCAGATGAGAGATACACCCCGCCCACAGGGGACTGTGGGCGAACCCAGGACGGGGCCTCCCCGGCTTCGACCTGGTCGTGCCTCGCGCACACGGCCGGAGCTTCCCGCTCCGGATCTCCTCACCGATCGGACGGCCGCCCGCCCCAGACCCCCCGGGGCGCGCGGCATCCCGATCCGGACGGCCGCCCCGCAATCATCCCCCCGGTTCCGGGGCGGCCGACCTCCTTCTCGCTCCTCTCGGACTTCTCGCTCCTCTCGGGCGGAGGCTTCTCGCGAACAAGCCACTGCCCGCGGACCCCGGTTCACACCCGGGGTCCTTTTCTCTGCCCCGTCCCGGATCAGGCGGCCGAACCGGACCGGCACCCGTTCCTGACAAGCTGGGCCCATGTCGACCCGCTCCCAGCCGGAGGCCGAGGGCGCCCCGGTGCCACCGGTCCCCGGACGCGCCGCCCGGGGCACGCTGCTGTTCGGTCTGCCCGTGCTGCTGTTCGTCCTGATCACCTGGCAGGTCGCCGCCGAGGGGCCCCTGCTGGACCTGGACGCGCGCCTGAGCCGGGCTCTCGTGCACCCCGACCGGGGCGCCGAGCTGCTGGCCGACCTGGGCGACGTGCAGATCGCGGTCCCGGTGCTGGTACTGGTCGCCGGGTACGCCGCCGGGCGGGCGCGGTCCGCGGGCGTGCCGCGGTGGTGGCTGCCGTCCCTCGCCGGGGCGGCGCTGATGGTGATGGTGCCGCTGATCGTCGTACCGCTGAAGGAGTGGACGGACCGGCCGGGCACGCCCGCCGTGCCGCCGGCCACCGGGTACTACCCCTCCGGGCACACCGCGACGGCGGCCGTGGCCTACGGGGCGGCCGTGCTCGTCCTGCTGCCCCGGCTCAGTTCCCGGCCCGCCCGCCGGACGGCCGCCGCCACGGCCGTCGTCCTCGTCGCGGCCGTCTCCTTCGGTCTGGTGCGGCGCGGCTACCACTGGCCCCTGGACGTGGTGGCGAGCTGGTGCCTGGGCGTGCTGCTGCTGGGGGCGCTGTGGCTGGTCCTGCGGCGGATCGGGCGGTGAGCCGCGGGCGGACCGTCGCAGGACCCCCGCAGACCGTGGCCGGCCCGTGGCCGACCTCGCCAAAGCGGCGCACCCCCGGCCCCCACCACTACGAGTCGGACAAGCGACCCTCCGGCCCCGCGCCCCTACCGTGGACCAGGAAAAGCCAGCACACCCCACTACGCGGAAGGGCCGGGATCCCTATGACCTCCACCCACGCCTTCTGGCTCGCCGGCCGCCAGGTCACCGGCGAGGACAGTTTCGACGTCACCTCCCCGTGGGACGGCCGTCTCGTCGGCAGGGTCAGCGTGCCGACCGACGCGCAGGTCGAGGAGGCCGTGGCCGCCGCGTACGCCGTGCGGGACGAGTTCGCCGCCACCCCGGCGCACGTCCGTGCCGCCGCCCTCGACCACGTCAGCAAGCGGCTCGCCGAGCGCACCGAGGAGATCGCCCAGCTGATCTCCGGCGAGAACGGCAAGCCGATCAAGTGGGCGCGGGGCGAGGTCGGCCGGGCGGTGTCGGTGTTCCGGTTCGCCGCCGAGGAGGCCCGCCGGTTCAACGGCGGCGAGGCCCAGCGGCTCGACACCGACGCCGGCGGCCAGGGCCGGCTGGCCCTCACCCGGCGCTTCCCCAAGGGGGTCGTGCTCGGCATCGCGCCGTTCAACTTCCCGCTGAACCTGTGCGCCCACAAGGTCGCCCCGGCCGTCGCGGCCGGTGCGCCGATCATCCTGAAGCCGGCCCCGGCCACCCCGCTCTCCGGCCTGATCCTCGGTGAGCTGCTCGCCGAGACCGGTCTGCCCGCCGGCTCGTGGAGCATCCTGCCGGTCTCCAACGACCGCATGCCCGCCCTCGTCCAGGACGAGCGGCTGCCGGTGATCTCCTTCACCGGCTCCGAGAAGGTCGGCTACGCGATCATGGACTCGGTGCCCCGCAAGCACTGCACCCTGGAGCTGGGCGGCAACGGCGCGGCCGTCGTCCTCGGCGACTTCGCGAGCGACGCCGACCTCGACTGGGCCGCGACCCGCATCGCCACCTTCTCCAACTACCAGGGCGGCCAGTCCTGCATCTCGGTGCAGCGGGTCATCGCCGACGCCTCCGTGTACGACCGGCTGCTGCCGCGCATCGTCGCCGCCGTCGAGGCCCAGGTCACCGGGGACCCCTCCGACGACCGGACCGACGTCGGCCCGCTGGTCAGCGAGGACGCGGCCAAGCGCGTCGAGACCTGGGTCGACGAGGCGGTCGCGGCGGGCGCCGCCCTCCTCGCCGGCGGCAAGCGCGAGGGCGCCTCCTACGCGCCGACCGTCCTCGCCGACGTGCCGGCGGACACCACTCTCGCCTGCGAGGAGGTCTTCGGACCGGTCCTCACCGTGCGCAAGGTCGACGGTGAGGCCGAGGCCTTCGCCGCCGTCAACGACTCCAAGTACGGCCTCCAGGCGGGCGTGTTCACGCACGACCTCCAGGCCGCCTTCCGTGCCCACCGGGCGCTGGAGGTGGGCGGCGTGATCATCGGCGACGTGCCCTCCTACCGCGCCGACCAGATGCCGTACGGCGGCGCCAAGCAGTCCGGAGTGGGCCGCGAGGGCGTCCGGTTCGCGATGGACGACTACACCTACGAGCGCGTGCTGGTCCTCACCGGTCTCGCCCTCTGACGTGCTCGGCAAGCTCTGACGTGTTCCGGAAGGGGCCCGGCACCGATCCCCGTCGGTGCCGGGCCCCTTCGTCGCGTCAGCCGTCCCCGGACCCTCGACCGGAGAAGCCGACGAGCGCGAGCCGCAGAGGGCCGCGCAGCCCGATGCGCAGGTCGTGGACGCCCTCGGCGGTGAAGGGGGCGTCGAGCGTGGTGTAGGCGTACGGCCCCGGCGTGGGCGTGTCGAGGGTCAGGGTCACCGGTGGTCCGTCGGCCGCCGCGATCTCCACCGTGCCCCCGCCCGCCACCTCCAGCGTGACCCCGGTGACACCGGCACCGAAGTCGCAGGCCCGGTAGAGCAGTTCGGCCCTGCCGCCCGCCGCGGGGGTCACCGCGTCGCCCGACACCTTCGTCCGGTCCACGATCTCCGCGCCGCCGTGCTCGTCGAAGTCGACGGCGGCCAGCCCGTCGCGCAGGACCGGCCGGGGGGCGGCCGCGTCGCCGTCCAGCGTCACCGTCGTCCGCAGCCGCACGTCCTCGCTGGACGCACCGACCAGCAGGTCGTACGCCCCCGGTTCGCGGCGCCAGCCGCCCCGCGCCACGTCCCAGAACGCGAAGGCGGACAGCGCCACCTCGAAGGACAGTTCCGTGCGGGCGCCGGGCGCCAGCGTGACCCGGTGGTGCGCCAGCAGTTCACGCCGGGGACGGGGGACCGACGGGTCCACCGCCCGTGCGTAGAGCTGGGGGACCTCGTCGGCGGTCACCCCGCCGGTGTTGGTCACCGTGAAGGAGACCCGCACCGAGTCCTCCCCGACCCGCACCGCCAGGCCGTCGTACCCGAACGAGGCGTACGACAGGCCGTGCCCGAACGGGAACAGCGGATCGCCCTCGAAGTAGAGGTACGTCTGGCGGGCGCCGATCACGTCGTAGTCCAGCAGGTCGGGCAGGTCCGCGTCGCCCGCGTACCAGGTCTGCGGGAGCCGGCCGGCGGGGGAGACGTCACCGGCCAGCACCCGGGCCAGGGCGGTGCCCGCGGCCTGCCCGCCGTGCGCCGTCCACAGCACCGCGGACAGGTGCTCCGGCTCGATCGCGTACGGGTACGCCGACACCAGCGCCAGCACCGTCCGCGGGTTCGCGCTCCGGGCGGCCTCCAGCAGCCGTTCCTGCTGTCCGGGCAGCCGCAGGGTCGTACGGTCCTCGGTCTCGCGGCCGTTGATGTGCGGGTCGTTGCCCGCCACCACCACGACCACGTCCGCCCCGGCCGCCGCCCGCGCCACCGTCTCCGCGCCCCGCTCGGTGACGACCAGGCCGAACACCTCGGGATCCCCGTCGCCGACGTCGGCAACCTTCACGCCGTCGGCGGCGACCCGGACGTGGCGACCCGTGCCGAGATGCCGCAGGAGGTGACCGTCGCCATGGGGTTCCAGACGGAACGTCTCCTGCACCACCCAGCCGCCCGGCTGCTCCGCGGAGGCGCGCAGGAAGCCGTCCTCGGCGACCGAGAGGTAACGGCCGTCGGGGGCGCGCAGGGTCAGCACGTCCCCGCCCCAGTCGACCAGGGCGAACTCGGTTCCGTCGGGGTCGGTGGTGAGCGGGGGCAGGTCGGTGCGGCCCGCGAGCAGCGCCGGGTCGAGGGCGCCCTCGGCGCCGCGCGCCCCGTCGGGGGAGTCGGGGGCCGGCAACACCTTGAGGAACGTTCCGGCGGCGGTCCGCAGCAGGACCCGGTCCACGCCCTCCGCGAACTCCACCCGCTCCGTGCCGAACCGCTCGTACAGCCCCTCCAGGGGGGTGGAGCGGTGGATCAGGGTGCCGCTGTACCAGTCGAGCTTGCACTCGTCGGCGAGCAGGCCGACCACCGCGATCCGGGTGTCCGCGGCCAGCGGCAGCACACCGTCGTTGCGCAGCAGCACCACGGCCTGTTCGGCGGCCTCCCGGGCGAGGGCGCGGTGGGCCGGGGTGTCGAACGCGCCGGTGCCCGCGTGCGGGTCGTGGTGCGGGTCGAACTCGCCCAGCCGGAACCGCACCGAGAGCTGGCGGCGGACCGCCGCGTCGATGTCCGCCTCGGTCAGCAGCCCCTGCTCGTACGCCCCCGTGACCCGCTCGACGATCTTCGAGCCGTCGGTGCCGTGGTCGGTGAAGCTGTCCACGCCGGCGGTCAGCGAGGCCGCCGTCGCCTCCTCGTGGGTGTCGAAGTAGTGCTCGGAGTCGACCAGGTTGGAGGGCGCGCCCGCGTCCGAGCAGACCAGCAGCTCCTGCTCGGTCCACGTTCGCAGCTGCTCGCGCAGATACGGCGACACGTGGTTGGGGCGCCCGTTGACCAGGTTGTACGCGGGCATCACCCCGGCCACCGCGCCCGCCTCGACCGTGTCGCGGAAGGCCCGCAGGTCGTACTCGTGCAGCACGCGCGGGCGGACCGAGGAGGAGGTGACGTCCCGGCCGGTCTCGTTGTTGTGGGCCAGCCAGTGCTTGAGCACCGGGGCCGTGCGCCAGTAGGTCGGATGTTCGCCGCGCAGACCGTGCGTGTAGGCGGTGGCGATGGCGGAGGTGAGCCGCGGGTCCTCGGAGTAGCCCTCCTCGCCCCGGCCCCACAGGGGATGGCGCAGCAGGTTCACCGTGGGCGCCCAGACGTTGAGGCCGACCCGCTCGTCGCGGGCGCGCATCGCGCGGACCTCCCTGGACACCGCCTCGCCCACCCGCCGCACCAGCTCCGGGTTCCAGGTCGCGCCCAGCCCCACGGCCTGCGGGAACACCGTCGCCGGGCCCATCCACGCCACCCCGTGCAGCGCCTCCTGGCCGGTGCGGAACGCCCCGACGCCCAGCCGTTCCACGGCGGGCGCGAACTGGTGCAGGAAGGAGATCTTCTCCTCAAGGGTCAGTCGCGACAGCAGATCGTCGATGCGCTTCGCGAACGGCAGGCTCGAATCGCGGAACGGCGGGGCGGGCGGCGTGGATGCGGTCACGTGAGGTTCCCTTTGCGGTGGAGCGGGAAGACGCTTTCGAAGCGCTTCGATGCTCATTCGGCCCCGGGGTGGGTGTCAAGGGACCTCACGGTAACGACGGGGACTCATGGTCGTCATTTCAAGCCCGGTATGAGCGCGGAGCAATCCCGAACAGCTCGGAGGAATCTTGGGAGCGACCCTTGTGCACCCCCATGCCTTCACTTAACCTCACTGCAACATCGAAGCGCTTCGACGATCCTTCGACAGTGCGGAGCCACCGCCGTCAGGCGGCCAGACCTCCGATGATCGGGGACCGCGGCGCTTCAGCTCAGCCAGTTCCACTCGAGACACCGCAGCCGACGGCCACCGCCGGGTGTCCTGGTGCGCCATGAAGGGTTGACGCAATGACGCCGAACGCCGCCTCCTCCTCCGGTTCCTCCGGGCCCAGCCGGAGAAGCTTCCTCGCCTCCACGGCGGTCGCCACCGCAGCGGTGGCCGGCGGGATGCCGCTGCTCGCCGCCTGCGGCGGAGGGCAGGAAGGGAGCAAGGACGGCACGACCTCCGGGAAGGCGGCCGAGAAGCTTCTTCCGACGTTCGTGGCGTCCAGCGTCGTCGTGCCGGACATCCCCTCGAAGAACGGCTCGTCGGCCGGCTTCACCAAGGCGATCGACCTGGATGCCCTGAAGACCTCGGTACCGAAGAAGCTCGGCGGAGGCAGCCAGCTGAAGATCATGGCGCCGATGTGGGGCAGCCCGCCCTCCAACGACAACCCGTACTACACGGCCGTGAACGAGGCCGTCGGCGTCAAGGTCACCTGGCAGAACCAGGACGGCAACACCTACGACGAGAAGCTGGGCGCCGTCCTCGCCTCCAGCGACCTCCCGGACGTGGTGGTCGTCCCGGGCTGGAACCTGAACGGCAAGATACCCAGCGCCATCAACGCCAAGTTCGCCGACCTCGGTCCCTACCTGTCCGGCGACAAGGTCAAGGCGTATCCGAACCTCGCGGCGGTACCGACCGACGCCTGGCAGCGCTCCATCTTCGGCGGCCAGCTGCGCGCCGTCCCGATGCCCGCCTCGTACGTCACGAACATCGTGCCCTTCTACCGCAAGGACATCTTCGAGGCGAAGGGCTACGAACTCCCCAAGACCGCGGACGAGTTCCTGGCCTGGGCGAAGGAGGCCACCGACGCCAAGGCGAAGGTGTGGGCCTGCGACGACCTGAAGTGGACCGCCTTCAACATCTACGGCGTCCTCAACGGCAGCGACAAGGCACTGTGGTGGGACCTCAGGGACGGCAAGCTCGTCAACCGCATTGAGACCGACGAGTACCTCGAAGCCCTGGAGTGGATGCGCAAGCTCTACTCGGCCGACGTGGTCCACCCCGACGCCAAGGCCGTCAAGGGCGACGCGTCCAACCGCTTCACCGCCGGCCAGTCCCTCGTCTTCAACGGCGACATCTCCTACTGGTACGCCTCGACGGCCGAACAGCGCATCCAGAAGACCGGCTTCGAGATGGGCGCGTTCGACATCTTCGCCCCCGACGGCGGCGACCCCACGCTGTGGGCGACGCAGCCCGCCGGCATCTTCACCTTCGTCAACAAGAAGGCGTCCAAGCAGCAGATCAAGGACTTCCTGGCGCTCGCCAACTTCTGCGCCGCGCCGTACGGCACCAAGGAGTACATGCTCAGCGTCTACGGCGTCGAGGGCATCGACTACACGCTGAAGGGCGGCCTGCCCACGAAGACCACCAAGGGCAACAACGAGGTCTTCGGCGCCTACGACTACACCGGCGACCCGGCCTCCTACCTCGCCCACCCCGACCTCCCCGAGATCGCCAAGCTCCAGGTCGAGTGGCAGCAGCGCATGGGAGCCTTCACCAAGAAGTCCTCCTTCTACGGCCTGACCATCACCGAGCCGAATCGCTTCACCAACCTCGCCAACGACTTCGAGCAGCTGGAGGACGACGTCGTCCGTGGCCGCAAGAAGATCAGCGACGTCCAGCAGGCCGTGTCCGACTGGAAGTCCAAGGGCGGCGACGGGCTGCGCGACTGGTACAAGAAGCTGCTCGACGACAACGGCTCCGCGGCCAACTGACCCAGGGCTGAGGCAAGGAGAAAGCCGTGTCCCATAGCACGGTGCCTCGGTCCGGGGCCGAGGCGAAGACCGACGAGGAGACCGCGGTGGCGTCCAGTGGCGCCGCCGGGCCCCAGGGCGAGCAGCCCTCGGGGAAGCTGAGCATCCGGCTCAGGTTCAGACGCGACCGCACGCTGATCCTGATGACCCTGCCGGCCGTCCTGCTGCTACTCGTCTTCAACTACATTCCGATCTTCGGCAATGTGGTCGCGTTCCAGGACTACGACCCGTACCTCAGCGACAACGGCTTCATCGCCATGTTCGAGAGCCCCTGGGTCGGCTTCGAGCAGTTCGAGCGGATTTTCCAGGACTCCGGTTTCTGGCACGCCGTGCAGAACACATTCGTGCTGTTCTCACTCCAGCTCGTGCTGTTCTTCCCCATCCCGATCCTGCTCGCCCTGGTCATCAACAGTGTGATCAGGCCCCGGGTCCGGGCGGTCGCCCAGGCGATCATGTACCTGCCCCACTTCTTCTCGTGGGTGCTGGTCGTCACCGTCTTCCAGCAGATCTTCGGCGGCGCCGGCATCATCGCGCAGACTCTGCGCCAGCACGGCCACAACGGCTTCGACCTGATGACCGACCCGGGGATCTTCAAGTTCCTGGTGACCGCCGAGGGCGTCTGGAAGGACGCAGGCTGGGGCATCATCGTCTTCCTCGCCGCGCTCTCCGCCGTCTCCAACGACCTGTACGAGGCCGCCGCGATGGACGGCGCCGGACGCTGGCGCCGCATGTGGCACATCACGCTTCCCGCACTGCGCCCGGTGATCGCCCTGCTGCTGGTGCTGCGCGTCGGCGACGCTCTCACGGTCGGATTCGAGCAACTCCTGCTCCAACGCGACTCGGTGGGCCCGGGTGCCTCCGAGGTCCTCGACACCTACGTGTGGTGGAACGGCATCCGCAACCAGGACTTCAGCTACGCCGCCGCCGCCGGCCTGATCAAGGGCGTGGTCGGTCTGGCCCTCGTGCTGACCGCGAACAAGGTCGCCCATCTCATGGGTGAGCAGGGGGTGTACAAGAAGTGAGTGCTGTCATCGACCAGCCCGACACGCCCGGCCGGGCCGCGTCCAAGCCGAGCCTGTGGGCGGCCCCGGAGCGGCCGGCCTGGGAGGAAGAGCCCTCGAAGGCGGGCCTCGCCGGCAAGGGGATCGTCCTCACCCTGGCCTGCTTCGCGATCATCTTCCCGCTGTGGATCGTCATCGTCACCAGCCTCTCGTCGAAGAAGACCATCGACGCGACCGGCGGCCTGGTGGTGATCCCCAAGGACATCACCTTCGTCGCCTACCAGGAACTCCTCAGCGGCGGTCAGGTCCAGCGCGCCGCCCTGGTCAGCGTGGGCGTGACCCTGTTCGGCACGCTGTTCAGCATGACGGTGTCCGTCCTGTGCGCCTACGGCCTCTCGCGGGTCGGCTCTCTCGGTCACCGCTGGTTCCTGATGCTGCTCCTCGCCACCATGTTCTTCGGAGCAGGCCTCATTCCGACGTACCTGCTGGTGCAGGGACTCGGGCTGACCGACACCTACCTCGCGCTGATCCTGCCCAGTGCCGTGAGCGTCTTCAACATCCTGGTCCTGCGCTCGTTCTTCATGGGCATCTCGCCGGAGCTCATCGACAGCGCCCGTATCGACGGGGCCGGGGACTGGCGGATTCTCTGGAAGATCGTCATGCCGTTGTCGCGGGCAGTGCTCGCGGTGATCGGGCTCTTCTACGCGGTCGGGTACTGGAGCGCCTGGTTCAACGCGTCGATCTATCTGAGCGACCAGGACATGATGCCGCTGCAGAACGTCATGATCCAGCTCGTCCAGAAGCAGGAACGGCCGATCGGACTGGCCACTCAGATCAACACGGGTCAACTCCATCCGCTCGCCGTGCAGATGGCCGTGATGGTACTGGCCCTGGTGCCGGTTGCGGTGCTCTCGCCGTTCGTGCAGCGGCACTTCAAGAAGGGCATGCTGACCGGCGCGGTCAAGGGCTGAAGCCCGGGCGGGTGCGTGAGGGGGAGCTTCTGCGGGTTCCCGGCGGTGGGTCCGTCGTGGCCGGTCGCGCAGTTCCCCGCGCCCCTGGACAGGTCTCCCCACTCCCCTTTCGCAGAACGAGGTATGTGTCATGTACGCGTCCAGTTTGAGTAGGCGTGCCGTTCTCGCCGGGACCGCGGCCGCCGCCGCGCTCACCGCAGTCCCCGTGCTCCAGGGTCGTGCGTACGGCACCGAATTCGCCGCCACCCCGACCTACCGCTGGCGTACCGCCGTCATCGGCGGCACCGGATTCATCACCGGCGTTCTCTTCCACCCGTCCGTCCGCGGCCTCGCCTACGCCCGCACCGACATCGGCGGCGCCTACCGGTGGGACGACCGCACCGCCCGCTGGACCCCCCTCACCGACCACCTCGGCTGGGACGACTGGAACCTCCTCGGCGTGGAGGCCCTCGCCGTCGACCCGGCCCACCCCGACCGCCTCTACCTGGCCCTCGGCACCTACGCCCAGTCCTGGGCCGGCAACGGCGCGGTCCTGCGCTCCGAGGACCGCGGCGCCACCTGGACGCGCACCGACCTCACCGTGAAGCTCGGCGCCAACGAGGACGGCCGGGGCACGGGCGAACGCCTCCTGGTGGACCCGCGCGACAGCGACACCCTCTGGCTGGGGACACGGCACGACGGACTCCTGAAGTCCACGGACCGGGGCGCCACCTGGAAGGCGGCGGACGCCTTCCCGGCGACCGCGAGCCCCACCGGGCAGGGCGTCACCCTCCTCGTCGCGGCCGGCCGCACCCTCTACGCCGGCTGGGGCGACTCCGACGGCACGAACCCCAACCTCTTCCGGACGGCCGACGGCACCACCTGGGAGCCCGTCCCCGGACAGCCCGCCGGCACCGCAGCGAAGGTCCCGGTCCGGGCCGCGTACGACCGGCACGCGCGTGAGCTGTACGTGACGTACGCCGACACCCCCGGACCCAACGGGCAGTCCGACGGCAGCGTGCACAAGCTGGCCACGGTCACCGGCCGTTGGACCGAGGTCACCCCGGTGAAGCCCGGCGGGACCACGAGCGACGGCTCGGCCGACCGCTTCGGCTACGGCGGGGCCGCCGTGGACGCCCGCCGCCCCGGCACCGTCGTGGTCTCCACCAACAACCGCTGGGCGGCCGTCGACACCCTGTACCGCAGCACCGACGGCGGCCGCACCTGGACCTCCCTCAAGGACACCGCCGTCCTCGACGTGTCGGAGACCCCCTACCTCGAGTGGGGTGAGGAGCGGCCCAAGTTCGGCTGGTGGATCCAGGCCGTCGCCGTCGACCCGTACGACTCGCGGCACCTCGTGTACGGCACCGGCGCGACCCTCTACGGCACCCGGGACCTGAAGCACTGGGCCCCGCAGATCCGCGGCCTGGAGGAGACGTCCGTGCGCCACCTGATCTCGCCCCCGGCCGGGCGGGCGCACCTGATCAGCGGCTCCGGGGACATCGGTGTGCTGTACCACGACAGGCTCACCGCCTCGCCCTCCCGCGGCATGGCCACGAACCCCGTGACCGGCACGGCCACGGGACTGGCGATGGCCGCGGCCAGACCGTCGTACGTCGTGCGCACCGGCTGGGGCGACCACGGCAACGGCGCCCGCTCCGACGACGGCGGACGCACCTGGACGCCCTTCGCGGCCCAGCCCGCCCTCGGCAAGGACGCGCCGGGCCCGATCGCCGTCAACACCGACGGCAGCGTGCTGCTGTGGGTGTTCGTGCACTGGGACGGCACCAAGTACCCCGCCCACCGCTCCGCCGACCACGGCGCCACCTGGTCCGAGGTCCCCTCCTTCCCCAAGGGCGCCACACCGGTCGCCGACCCGGCCGACCCCACCCGCTTCTACGCGTACGACACCGACACCGGGACGCTCTTCGCCAGCACCGACGGCGGCCTGACCTTCACCGCGCGCGCCACCGGACTGCCCGCGGGCGACAGCCAGTTCGAGCTGGTCGCGGCGCCCGGCCGGTCCGGCGACCTGTGGCTGAGCACCAAATGGAACGGGTTGTACCGGTCCACGGACGGCGGCGCGACCTTCTCGAAGGTCGCCGGCCCTCGGTCCTCGTACACCCTCGGCTTCGGCAAGGCGGCCGACGGCGCCGCCTACCCGGCGGTCTACCTGGTCGGAGCCGTCGAGGCGATCACCGCCGTGTACCGCTCCGACGACGAGGCGGGAAGCTGGATCCGGATCAACGACGACGCCCACCAGTGGGGCTGGACCGGCGAGACGATCACCGGCGACCCGCGCGTCCACGGCCGGGTCTACCTCGCCACCAACGGGCGCGGCATCCAGTACGGGGAGCCCGTCTGATGCCCGGCCTGGACACCGTGACCAACGGCCGCATCCTCTTCGGCGGCGACTACAACCCCGAGCAGTGGCCCGAGGAGACGTGGCAGGAGGACGTCCGGCTGATGAAGGACGCCGGCGTCAACTCCGTCACCCTCGGCGTCTTCTCCTGGTCGAAGATCGAACCCCGCCCCGGAGCAAGGGAGTTCGGCTGGCTGGACCGGCTCATGGACCTGATGCACGAGCACGGCGTCGGGGTCGTCCTCGCCACGCCCACCGCCTCGCCCCCGCCCTGGACGGGCCACCTCCACCCCGACACCCTGCCCGTCGACCAGGACGGGCGCACCGAGTGGTGGGGCGGACGCCAGCACTTCTCGCACTCCAGCGCCACCTACCGCCGCCTCGCCGCCGCGATCACCGAGGACCTCGCCGCCCGCTACGGCGGCCACCCGGCCCTGACCATGTGGCACATCAACAACGAGTACTGCACCTACGACTGGGGCGACGAGGCCGCCGCCCGCTTCCGCCACTGGCTCCGGGCCCGGTACGGCACCCTCGACGCCCTCAACGAGGCCTGGGGCACCGCCTTCTGGAGCCAGGGCTACGGCGACTGGGCCGAGATCCACACCCCCCGCCACGCCCACTACCTGAAGAACCCCACCCAGGTGCTGGACTTCAAGCGGTTCACCTCCGACATGCTCCTGGAGTGCTTCACCGCCGAACGGGACATCGTCCGCCGGGCCACCCCGCACCTCCCCGTGACCAGCAACTTCATGCCGCTGTGGGCCGGCCAGGACGCCTGGCGCTGGGCCGAGGAGGAGGACGTCGTCTCCGTCGACCTCTACCCCGACCCGCGCGACCCGCTCGGCGCCCAGCACGGCGCCCTCGTCCAGGACATGACCCGCTCGCAGGCCCGCGGCCCCTGGATGCTGATGGAACAGGCGGCCGGACCCGTCAACTGGCGCGGAGTGAACCACCCCAAGCCGCACGGCCTCAACCGCCTGTGGTCCCTGCAGGCCGTGGCCCGCGGCGCCGACGCCGTCTGCTACTTCCAGTGGCGCCAGTCCCGCCAGGGCGCGGAGAAGTTCCACTCCGGCATGGTCGGCCACGCGGGGGAGGAGGGCCGCACCTTCCAGGAGGTCAAGCGGCTCGGCGCCGACCTCGCCAGGATCTCCGCGCGGGTGGCCGGCCGGCACAGCGTGAACGACATCGCGGTCCTGCACGACTGGGACGCCTGGTGGGCGAGTTCCCAGGAGGCCCGGCCCTCCGCGCACGTCGAGCACGCGGCCGTCCTGCACGCCTGGCACCGCGCCCTGTGGGAGTCCCACCTCACCACCGACTTCGCCCACCCCGAACACGACCT
Organism: Streptomyces sp. NPDC017202; assembly: GCF_044331705.1. NCBI lineage: Bacteria > Bacillati > Actinomycetota > Actinomycetes > Kitasatosporales > Streptomycetaceae > Streptomyces > Streptomyces sp. NPDC017202. The sequence goes on from NZ_JBIRNP010000015.1 coordinate 94,197, forward strand.
CGGCGGGTACAAGTTGGTCGTCGTCCCGCAGCTGTACCTCCTCACCGACACCGCCGTCGACAACCTCCTCGCCTACGTCCGCGGCGGCGGCACCCTCGTCAGCGGCTTCCTGACCGGCGTCGCCGACGAGGACGACCGGATCCGCCCCGGCGGCATGGACGCCCGGCTGCGCGAGCTGTTCAGCATCCGCACCCTGCACGAGTGGTGGCCGCTGGACCCCGGGGAGCACGCCGCGTGCGACGGCTTCCGCGGCACCCTGTGGTCGGAGGAGATCGAGAAGACCGACGACGCCGTGGTCGAGGCCTCCTACCGGGGCGGAGACCTCGACGGCCTGCCCGCCGTGCTCCGCAAGGGCCGCGCCTGGTACGTCTCGACGCTTCCCGAACCCGACTCCCTGCGCGACCTGCTCGCCCGGATCGCGGCCGGCGCGGGGGCCGTCCCGGTGCTCGCCGGCCTGCCCGACCGGGTCGAGGCCGTCCGCCGCGGTGACCTGCTGTTCCTGCTCCACCACGGGCGCGGGTCCGTGACCGTCGACGTGCCGGGCACCCACTGGGACCTCCTCACCGACGCCGAGGTGACCGACCGGATCACCCTCGGCCGCCACGGCGTCGCGGTGCTCTCGTCATGACCGCCGGACCCGTCCACGGCACCTGGGAACCGCGCCCGGCCGCCCGCTGGGAGGACGGCTTCCTCAGCGGCAACGGACACCACGGCGCCCTCGTGTTCGGCGATCCGGACGACGACCGGATCGTCGTCACCCACCACACCCTCGTCCGCCCCAACGGCGCCGAACACGCCGGACCCCCGCGGCTCGCCGCCGAACTCCCCGGCCTCCAGGACCGGTTGCTCGCCGGGGACCTCACGGCGGCCGAGGACTTCACCGACGGACGGCCCCTGCAGTGGGTGCAGCCCTTCCACCCCGCCTTCCAGATCCGGCTCCGGCGGCCGGACGCCGACACCCGCGACTACCGCCGTGACGTCGACTTCCGCACCGGCGAGGTCACCGCCGCCACCGCCGACTGGACCAGCCGCGTCCTCGTCTCCCGCGCGGACGACGTCGTCGTCCAGCACATCACCGCCCCGACCCTCACCCTCGACATCACCCTGGACCACCGGCTCCCGAACGCGCCCGCCCGCCTGGGCGTGGGCCACGGCGCGCTCCTCACCCCGGAGGGCGCCGTCCTCAGCCTCCGCGCCCGCTACCCGGACAGCGACCGCGGGTACACCGGCGTCACCCTCGTCGCGGTGACCGGCGGCCGGCTCTCCCTCGCCGCCCCCGGCGCCCGCGTCGAGGGCGCCGACTCCGTCCTGCTCCTCACCCGCGTCCGCCGCCACACCGGCGACCTCGACGTCACCGAGGAGACCCGCGCCCTGCGCGCCGTCCTCGCCGGACGCACGTACGACGACCTCCTCGACCGCCACACGGCACTCCACCGCACCGCCTACGAGCGGGTCGCCCTCGACCTCGCCGCCGACCCGGACGAACGCGCCCTGCCCGGCTCGGAGCTGCTCGGGCGCCCCGGCAGCACGGCGCTCCTGGAACGGCTCTTCGCCGCCGGCCGCTACCACCTCCTCAGCGCGAGCGGCCTCCTCCCGCCCCGCCTCACCGGCCTGTGGACCGGCGACTGGGACACGGCCTGGGCCGGCGCGTTCACCACCGACGCCAACCTCAACCTCCAGACGGCGTCGGCGGCCGCCGCCGCCCTGCCCGAGGTCACCGCGGCCCTCGCAGCCCTCGTCCACCGCCAGCGGGACGACTGGCGGGAGAACGCCCGCGCGATCTTCGGCGCCCGGGGGATCGTCGCCCCGCCGCACACCGACGGCGAGTCGGGACTGACCTACCACTTCAGCCGCGAGTACCCGCTCCACCTGTGGACGGCCGGCGCCGACTGGCTGCTCAAACCGCTCGTCGACCACGACGAGACGCACGGCGGACACGACCCCCGCACCGCCGCCGCGCTCGCCGAGACCGCCCTGTTCTACGAGGACTTCCTCACCCGCACCGACGCCGACGGACACCTCGTCGTCGTCCCGTCCTACTCACCGGAGAACCGGCCCGCGGGCGGCAGCTGGGGCGCGGTCAACGCGGCCATGGACCTCTCCGCAGCCCGGCACGCCCTGCGCACCGCCGCCGCCTACCACCCGCAGGACGCGGCCCGCCTGCGGGCCCTCGCCGACCGGCTCCCGCCGCACCGCGTCAACGCCGACGGGGCCCTCGCCGAATGGGCCTGGCCCGGCCTCGGCGACACCTACGACCACCGCCACCTCAGCCACCTGTACGCCGTCTGGCCCCTCGACGAGATCAACCCCTACGACACGCCCGCGCTCGCGGCCGCCGCCCACCGCGCGCTCGAACTGCGCGGCGCCGAGAACCACTCCGCGCACGGCCACCTCCACCACGCGCTGGTCGCGGCCCGGCTGCGCGACGGCCGGCGCGTCGGCGAGGCGCTCGCCCGGGTGCTGGAGGGCGACTTCTTCCACGCCTCCCTGATGAGCGCCCACTACCCCCGCCGCGACGTCTACAACGCGGACGCCGCCCACACCCTGCCCGCCGTCGTCATCGAGGCGCTCGTCCAGTCGACCCCCGACCGGCTGGTCCTGCTGCCCGCCCCCGTGCCCGCCCTCCCGACGGGCGAACTGCGGGGCGTGCGCACCCGGTTCGGCGCCGTCCTCGACCTCGCCTGGGGTCCCGGCGGAGCCCGCGCCGTCCTGCGCCCGCACCGCACGCACCGCATCGACGTCCTGACTTCCTCCGGCACGGAGCCGCTCGACCTCGTCGCCGGAGAGGACCACGTCCTCACCCTGGGGACGTGGTAGCTCCCCGCACATCCCCCCGCATCCCCCCACCCATGGAAGGGACACCATGGCACCTCGCACCCTCGGCAGGGTCACCAAGGCCCTGCTCGCCCCCGCCCTGGCGCTCGGCGCCACCGTAGGCCTCGCCGCCGCCCCCGCCCAGGCGGCCGTCTGGAACTCCTGCGACCAGTGGGGCAACACCAGCATCGACGGCTACACCCTCTACAACAACATCTGGGGCTCCGGCGCCGGCAGCCAGTGCGTCTGGGCCAACTCCGGCACCAACTGGGGCGTCTGGGCCGACCACCCGAACACCGGTGGCATCAAGTCCTACCCGAACGCCAAGAAGGTGATCAACAAGTCGATCACCTCGCTGGGCTCCCTCAGCAGCAGCTACAACGTCACCGTCCCGTCGTCCGGTGCCTACAACTCCTCGTACGACATCTGGGACACCGACTACGACTACGAGATCATGCTCTGGGTCAACAAGACCGGCGCCGTCGGCCCCCTCGGCACCTCACAGGGCACCGTGACGCTGGGCGGTCACACCTGGACCGTCTACAAGGGCAGCAACGGCGCCAACGAGGTGTTCTCGTTCATCCGCACCTCGAACTCGTCGTCCGGCACCGTGAACATCCTCCCGATCCTCAAGTGGATCAAGGACACCAAGGGCTGGATGGGCAACGAGACCATCGGCGACGTCCAGTTCGGCTTCGAGATCACCTCGTCCTCGGGCGGCCTGAACTTCCAGACCGACAACCTCACCGTCAGCAGCAGCTGACCGTACGGGGCGGGGCCGCGCGGCACGCGTGAGCGGCCCCGCCCCCGCCCCGCCGGTGCGGCGCGGCCGGCCCCTTCCTCCCTCCCCGGGACGGGACCGGCCGCGCTTCCTCGTCCGCCGCGGCTACCCGGCCACCGGCAGCCGCGCCCCGTCCCGCAGGAACAGCGGGATCCGGTCCAGCGGCGCGTCGACCGTCACGGCCGAGCCGCCCTCGTACGCCTCACCCGTCCAGGCGTCCGTCCAGCGCGCGCCCGCCGGGAGGTAGGCCGTGCGGACCGTCGCGCCCGCCGTCAGCACCGGGGCGACCAGCAGGTCACGGCCGAGGAGGTAGGAGTCGTCGACGGACCAGGCCGCCCGGTCGTCGGGGAACTCAAGGAACAGCGGCCGCATCACCGGCAGCCCCTCCTCGTGCGCCTCCCGCATGACGTGGAGCACGTACGGCTTCAGCCGCTCGCGCAGCCGCAGGTACTTCTCCAGGACGGCCCCGGCCTCCTCGCCGTACGACCACACCTCGTTGGGGCCGCCGGTCATGTCCGGGCCCAGCGGCATGCCCGGGTCGCGGAAGCCGTGCAGGCGCATCAGCGGGGACAGCGCGCCGAACTGGAACCAGCGGACCATCACCTCGCGGTACTCCGGGTCGTCCGGGTCGCCGCCGTGGAAGCCGCCGATGTCGGTGTTCCACCACGGGATGCCCGACAGGGCGGTGTTGAGACCCGCCGCGATCTGCCGGCGCAGGGTCGCGAAGTCGGTGCCGATGTCACCCGACCACAGGGCGGCGCCGTAGCGCTGACTGCCCGCCCACGCCGAGCGGTTGAGGGTGATGATCTCGTCGTCGCCGCAGCCGGACGCGCGCAGGCCCTCGTAGAAGGTCCGGGCGTTCTCGGCCGGGTACAGGTTGCCGACCTCCAGGCCCGGCCCCGCCCAGTACCGCAGGTTCTCCGGGAAGCCCGGCTTCAGCTCCGGCTCGCAGGCGTCCAGCCAGAACGCCGTGATCCCGTAGGGGGCCAGGTAGTTGTCGCGGACCCGCGACCACACGAACTCCCGGGCGTCGGGGTTGGTGGCGTCGTAGAAGGCGACCTGGACCGGGGTGGCGACCTCCTTGTCCGGCCAGTCGGCGTGCGCCGTCGGGCCGTACTGGGTGCCGATGAAGTAGCCGCGCTGCTCCATCACCGGATGGTTCTCCGACAGCGGGGACACCGACGGCCAGACGCTCACCACCAGCTTGACGCCCAGCTCGTCCAGTTCGCGGACCATCGCGGCCGGGTCCGGCCACTCCTTCGGGTCGAACTTCCACTCGCCCAGGTGCGTCCAGTGGAAGAAGTCGCACACGATGACGTCCAGGGGCAGCCCGCGCCGCTTGTACTCCCGTGCCACGGCCAGGAGTTCGTCCTGGGTGCGGTAGCGCAGCTTGCACTGCCAGAAGCCGGCCGCCCACTCCGGCAGCATCGGCGTACGGCCCGTCACCGCGCTGTAGCGGCGCTGGGCGTCGGCCGGGGTGCCCGCGGTGACCCAGTAGTCGATCTGGCGGGCCGAGTCCGCCACCCAGCGGGTCCCGTTGTGCGCCAGCTCCACCCGGCCGATCGCCGGGTTGTTCCACAGCAGGGTGTAGCCCCGGCTGGAGGTGAGCACCGGGATGCCGACCTCGGCGTTGCGCTGTACCAGGTCCACCACCAGTCCCTTCTGGTCGAGCCGCCCGTGCTGGTGCTGGCCCAGGCCGTAGAGCTTCTCGTCGTCGTAGGCGGCGAACCGCTGCTCCAGACGGTGGTGGCCGCCTCCGACGGCCGTGTAGAGCCGCGGGCCGGGCCACCAGAAGTGGGCGCGCTCCTCGGCCAGCAGCTCCCGGTCGTCGGAGCTGTCCAGGAACCGGACCAGCCCCTCGGCGTCCACCTCGACGGTGAGCGCGCCGACCGTCAGCCGGCCCCGCCCCTGCTCGATCTCGACCGTGGAGGAGGCCGGCGGCGCCTCGGCGAGCAGCGCGCCGGGCAGACCGTCGAGGACGGGACCGCCGAGCCGCGCACGGACCCGGGCCCCGTCCGGACCCCACGGCTCGACGCGGACGGTCTCCTGGCGGCCGCTCCACTCCAGCGCACCGTCCCGCTCGCGGAAGGTACCGACGGTGGGAGACGACTGCGCCAGGCTGACCTGAGGCTGGTTTTCGGCAGGCTGATTCACGTGGCGTGCTCCTGTGCTCCTGGAGGAGTGAGTCATGGAGGAGGAAGAGACATGGGGGTGCCACGGACGCGGCACCGGTGCGGCTCGGGGACGTCGGGACGTCGGGACGTCCGGACGTCGGGGGGCGAGCGGGGACGAGTGAGGGCGTGCGGGTCGGGCGGGACGTCGGGGGACGAACGGGGACGAGCGGGGGCGTGCAGGTCGGGCGGGGACGTGCGGGTCGGGCGGGACGTCGGGGACGCGCGGGGGTGGTGCGGCCGTCCGGTCAGGAAGCGGCCGGCGCGGGGCCCGAACTCGCGCGGACCGTCAGCTCCGGGGCGAGCAGCACCACGTCGTCGTCACCCCGGCCGTCGAGCTTGGCCACCAGCTGCTCCACGGCCCGCCGCCCCATCTCCTGCGCGGGGATGGCGACCGACGTCAGCCGCACCGACGCCTGCACGGCCACCTGGTCGGGGCAGATGGCGACCACCGACACGTCCTCGGGGACGGCCCGGCCCTGCTGGCGCAGCAGCGCGAGCAGCGGCTCGACCGCCGACTCGTTCTGCACGACGAAGCCGGTGGTGCCGGGCCGCTCGTCGAGGATCCGGGCCAGCGTCACCGCCATGGCGTCGTACCCGTTCTCGCAGGGGCGGTGCAGCACGCGCAGACCCAGTTCCTTCGCGCGGGACCGGAGTCCTTCGAGGGTGCGCTCGGCGAAACCGGTGTGCCGCTCGTACACCGCGGGCGCCTCGCCGATGACGGCGAGGTCGCGGTGCCCGAACGTCGCCAGGTGCTCCACGCACAGCGCGCCGGTCGCACTCCAGTCGAGGTCCACACAGGTCAGGCCCGTGGTGTCGGCGGGCAGCCCGATCAGGACGGACGGCTGGTCGTCCCCCCCTCTCGACTTCGCTCGACCGGGGGTGCCCCCATCGCGCAGCAGCGGCAGCCGCTCGTCGTCGAGCTGGACGTCCATCAGGATCATCGCGTCGGCGAGTCCGCTGCCGGTGACCCGGCGCACCGCGTCGGGACCCTCCTCGCCGGTGAGCAGCAGGACGTCGTAGCCGTGCGTACGCGCCGTGGTGGCGACCGCGATGGCGATCTCCATCATCACCGGTACGTACATGTCGGTGCGCAGCGGGATCATCAGCGCGATGATGTTCGACCGGCTGCTGGCCAGGGCCCGCGCGCCCGCGTTCGGGTGGTAGCCGAGCTGGCGGATGCTCTGCTCGACCCGCTCCCGGGTGGTCGCGGAGATGGACCGCTTGCCGCTGAGGACATAGCTCACCGTGCTCGCCGAGACTCCGGCGTGCTGGGCGACCTCGGCGAGGGTGACCATCCAGCTCTCCAAGATGTGTGAAGCGCTTCGACAGTGCGCAGGGGGAACAAGGGCGAGTGAGGGTGCTTTGACAGTAGCTCTAGCGGGAGTGGGTGTCCATAGGTTGTCGAAGCGCTTCGACAGGGTTTCTCCGGCGTTTCCCCGGCACGGTCCGGCGGGCCGGATTCCGCGGGCCGCGGCAACCTCGCGTGCCCGCTGCGACCACTGGGAGGACGTACAGGAACCGTCCCCCCGGAAGGACCCCCGATGCAACACCGCAGACCCCGCCTCTCCCGGACGGCGAAGGGCCTCGTCGCCGCCGCGGTCGCCCTCGCGGCCGCCGCCGGCGTCACCGTCGCCCAGGCGGGCGAGTCGAGCAGGAAGTGCGCGGCGTTCGACACCGTCACGCTCGGCAAGTACTACGTGAACAACAACCTCTGGAACCAGGAGAAGGCCGTCGGCAGCCAGTGCGTCTGGGACAACTCCCAGACGGGCTCGACCATCTCCTGGGGGACGAGCTACGACTGGGCCAACAGCGCCACCGGCAAGGACTACGACGTGAAGTCCTACGCCAGCACCGTCCTCGGCTGGCACTGGGGCTGGAAGGTCGACAAGGCGAGGACCGGACTGCCGATCCGGGTCGGCGACCGCAAGAAGGTGACCGTGAGCTGGGACTTCTCCGTCTCCGCGAACCCCGGTGTCATGAACGTCGCCCACGACCTGTGGCTGCACGACAAGAACACCGCGGACTGGCAGGACCAGCCCACCGACGAGGTCATGATCTGGCTCAACCGCCAGGGCGGCGCGGGCCCGCTGGGCACCAAGTACGGCAGCGTCAGCCTGGGCGGCGCCATGTGGGACATCTACCGGGGCGACATCGGCTGGAACGTCTACTCCTTCGTCCGCCGCACCAACACCACCAGGGCCACGATCGACCTCGACGACTTCACCCAGGCACTCGTCCGGCGCAAGCTGCTGAGCAACGACAAGTACGTCTCCGGCATCGAGTCCGGCACCGAGGTCTTCAAGGGCAAGGGCCGTCTGGACACGAAGTCGTACACGGTCACCGTCGGCTGACCGGACGCGCCAGGGGTGGTGGGTTCGCCCCGGATCGGGTACCAACGATCGGGTAGCACCCATCGGCGACCGATTCGGTGACCGATGCGGTCCGAGATCCCGATTCGCGGCGAGGTGAGCCTCATGTCCGCACCACCCCTCAAGAAGCCCGTCGTCACCGAACGTGAGGCCCGACAGGTGGCGGAGGCCGCCCGGGAACAGGACTGGCGCAAGCCCAGCTTCGCCAAGGAACTGTTCCTGGGCCGTTTCCGCCTCGACCTCATCCACCCCCACCCCCTCCCCGCCGGCGAGGCCGTACGGCGCGGCGAGCGGTTCCTGGCCGAGCTCCGCGCGTTCTGCGAGACGCGGATCGACGGCGCCCTCATCGAACGCGAGGCCCGCATCCCCGACGAGGTCGTGGCCGGCCTCAAGGAACTCGGCGCCCTCGGCATGAAGATCGACCCCAAGTACGGCGGGCTCGGCCTGACCCAGGTGTACTACAACAAGGCGCTGGCCCTGGTCGGCTCGGTCAGCCCGGCGGTCGGCGTGCTGCTCTCGGCACACCAGTCGATCGGCGTACCGCAGCCCCTGAAACTGTTCGGCACCGACGAGCAGAAGCAGCGGTTCCTGCCGCGCTGCGCCCGCACCGACATCAGCGCCTTCCTCCTCACCGAGCCGGACGTCGGCTCCGACCCGGCCCGCCTCGCCACCAGCGCCGTACCCGAGGGCGACCACTACGTCCTCGACGGCGTGAAGCTGTGGACCACCAACGGCGTCGTCGCCGACCTGCTGGTCGTCATGGCCCGGGTCCCCCGGAGCGAGGGCCACCAGGGCGGCATCACCGCCTTCGTCGTGGAGGCGGACTCGCCCGGCATCACCGTGGAGAACCGCAACTCCTTCATGGGACTGCGCGGCATCGAGAACGGCGTCACCCGCTTCCACCGGGTCCGCGTCCCCGCCGCGAACCGCATCGGCCCCGAGGGCGCCGGTCTGAAGATCGCGCTGACCACCCTCAACACCGGCCGCCTGTCGCTGCCCGCCTCCTGCGTGGCGGCCGGCAAGTGGAGCCTGAAGATCGCCCGCGAGTGGTCGGCGGCCCGCGAGCAGTGGGGCAGGCCCATCGCCGCCCACGAGGCGGTCGGGGCGAAGATCTCCTTCATCGCGGCGACCACCTTCGCCCTGGAGGCCGTGCTCGACCTGTCCTCGCAGATGGCCGACGAGAACCGCAACGACATCCGCATCGAGGGCGCCCTGGCCAAACTCTTCGCCTCCGAGATGGGCTGGCGGATGGCCGACGAACTGGTCCAGATCCGCGGCGGCCGCGGCTTCGAGACCGCCGACTCCCTCGCCGCCCGCGGCGAACGGGCGGTCCCCGCCGAACAGGTCCTGCGCGACCTGCGCATCAACCGCATCTTCGAGGGCTCGACGGAGATCATGCACCTGCTGATCGCCCGCGAGGCCGTCGACGCCCACCTCTCGGTCGCAGGCGACCTCATCGACCCCGACAAGACCCTCCGGGACAAGGCGCGGGCGGGCGCGGGCGCGGGCGTCTTCTACGCCAGGTGGCTGCCGAAGCTGGTCGCGGGGCCCGGTCAGCTCCCGAACTCCTTCACCGAGTTCCGGCACGAGGTCGACCTCTCCCCGCACCTGCGGTACGTCGAGCGGCACGCCCGCAAGCTGGCCCGCTCCACCTTCTACGCCATGTCCCGCTGGCAGGGCCGCATGGAGACCAAGCAGAACTTCCTCGGCCGGATCGTCGACATCGGCGCCGAACTGTTCGCGATGAGCGCGGCCTGCGTGCGCGCCGAACTGCTGCGCTCCCGCGGCGAGCACGGCCGCGAGGCCTACCAGCTCGCCGACGCCTTCTGCCGCCAGTCCCGCATCCGGGTCGAGGAACTCTTCACCCGCCTGTGGTCCAACACCGACGACCTCGACCGCAAGGTCGTCAAGGGTGTCCTGTCGGGCACCTACGAGTGGCTGGAACAGGGCGTCCTCGATCCCTCGGGCGAGGGCCCGTGGATCGCCGACACCACCGCGGGACCGTCCGGACACGAGAACGTCCATCGCACGATCGGGTGAGACCGCGCACCCCGGGCCAGGGGTGTCCCACCCAGAGCCCTCCCGCGAGGAGGGCCGTGGGGGGACACCCTGTTCGCCCGCCCGTGCGGTGCGGCAACAATGGGGGCATGAGCGACAGTCCAGCCCCACTCGCCGACCCGCATCTCGTCTACGACCCCGTGGCGGGCGACGGCCCCAAGGACGTGGTGATCCTCGGGTCCACCGGATCGATCGGCACCCAGGCCATCGACCTCGTGCTGCGCAACCCGGACCGCTTCCGGGTGACCGGCCTGTCCGCCAACGGCAGCCGGGTCGCCCTCCTCGCCGAGCAGGCCCGCCGACTGCGGGTGCGGACCGTCGCGGTCGCCCGCGAGGACGTCGTGCCGGCCCTGCGGGAGGCCCTGAGCAGCGCGTACGGCGCCGGCGAGCCGCTCCCCGAGATCCTCGCCGGACCGGACGCGGCCACCCGGCTCGCCGCCTCCGACAGCCACACCGTGCTGAACGGCATCACCGGCTCCATCGGCCTCGCGCCCACCCTCGCCGCCCTGGAGGCGGGCCGCACCCTCGCGCTCGCCAACAAGGAGTCGCTCATCGTCGGCGGCCCGCTGGTGAAGGCGCTCGCCGAGCCCGGCCAGATCATCCCGGTCGACTCCGAGCACGCGGCACTGTTCCAGGCCCTCGCGGCCGGCACCCGCGCCGACGTCCGCAAGCTCGTCGTCACCGCCTCCGGCGGCCCCTTCCGCGGCCGTACCAAGGACCAACTGGCCCACGTCACCGTCGAGGACGCCCTCGCACACCCCACCTGGGCCATGGGCCCGGTCATCACGATCAACTCGGCGACCCTCGTCAACAAGGGTCTGGAAGTCATCGAGGCGCACCTCCTCTACGACATTCCCTTCTCCCGCATTGAGGTGGTCGTGCATCCGCAGTCGTATGTCCACTCGATGGTTGAGTTCACGGACGGATCGACACTGGCGCAGGCGACGCCCCCCGACATGCGCGGGCCCATCGCCATCGGCCTCGGCTGGCCCGAGCGGGTTCCCGACGCGGCGCCCGCCTTCGACTGGAGCAAGGCGTCGACGTGGGAGTTCTTCCCGCTCGACGACGACGCCTTCCCCTCCGTGAACCTCGCCCGGCACGTCGGCGAGCTCGCGGGGACGGCCCCGGCGGTGTTCAATGCCGCCAACGAGGAGTGCGTGGAGGCGTTCCGCAAGGGCGCGCTGCCGTTCAACGGGATCATGGAGACCGTGACGCGGGTCGTCGAGGAGCACGGCACCCCGCGCGCGGGAACCTCGCTCACCGTGCCGGACGTCCTCGAAGCGGAGACCTGGGCGCGCGCCCGGGCCCGGGAACTGACGGCACAGACGGCGGAGGCCCGTGCATGACGACCCTGATGTTCATCCTCGGCATAGTGGTCTTCGCGTTCGGCCTGCTGGTGTCGATCGCCTGGCACGAGCTGGGGCACCTGTCCACCGCCAAGCTCTTCGGCATCCGCGTCCCGCAGTACATGGTCGGCTTCGGCCCCACCATCTGGTCCCGCCACAAGGGCGAGACCGAGTACGGCGTCAAGGCGATCCCGTTCGGCGGCTACATCCGCATGATCGGCATGTTCCCGCCGGGTGACGACGGCCGCGTCACGGCCCGCTCCACCTCGCCCTGGCGCGGCATGATCGAGGACGCCCGCTCGGCGGCGTACGAGGAACTCCGGCCCGGCGACGAGACGCGCATGTTCTACACGCGCAAGCCGTGGAAACGGGTCATCGTGATGTTCGCGGGCCCCTTCATGAACCTGATCCTCGCGGTCGCCCTCTTCCTCACCGTCCTGATGGGCTTCGGCATCCAGCAGCAGACCACGTCCGTCGCCTCCGTCTCGCCCTGCGTCATCGCCCAGAGCGAGAACCGCGACACCTGCGAGAAGGGCGACCCCGCCTCGCCGGCGGCGGCCGCCGGCATGCGGAAGGGCGACAGGATCGTCTCCTTCGCCGGCCGGCCCACCGAGGACTGGGACACCCTCTCCGACCTCATCCGGGTCAGCGCCGGCAAGGAGGTCGCGATCGTCGTCGACCGGGACGGCCGAGAGCTCACCCTGAACGCGAGGATCGCCACCAACCAGGTCGCGAAGAAGGACGCGGGCGGCTCCTACGTCCAGGGCGAGTACGTCAAGGCGGGCTTCCTCGGCTTCAGCGCGGCCACCGGAGTCGTCAAACAGGACTTCGGCGAGTCCACGACCTGGATGACCGAACGGGTCGGTGACGCCGTCGACTCCCTCGCCGCCCTGCCCTCCAAGATCCCCGCCCTGTGGGACGCGGCCTTCGGCGACGGCCCCCGCGAACCCGACTCCCCGATGGGCGTCGTCGGCGCGGCACGGGTCGGCGGAGAGATCGCCACCCTCGACATCCCGGCCTCCCAGCAGCTCGCGATGTTCGTGATGCTGCTCGCCGGCTTCAACCTCTCCCTGTTCCTGTTCAACATGCTCCCGCTGCTGCCGCTCGACGGCGGCCACATCGCGGGCGCCCTGTGGGAGTCGCTGCGCCGCAACCTCGCCAAGGTGCTGCGCCGCCCCGACCCCGGCCCCTTCGACGTGGCGAAGCTGATGCCGGTGGCCTACGTGGTGGCCGGGATCTTCATCTGCTTCACCTTGCTCGTCCTGGTGGCGGATGTGGTCAATCCCGTGAAGATCTCATAGTCGTACGACGTTCAGGGCGGCCCGGCACGATCCGTGCCGGGCCGCCCTCCTGCGAGCGGGGTCCGACGGCCGCCGAGGGCGCCCCGCGCGAGCGTTCCGAGGACGGGGGAGTGCCCGCGCAGCGGCGCCCGTGCCGTAATCTCGAACCCGGGAGCCCGCCACCGACGGGACCTGGACCTTGATCCACGACTTGGGGTTGCACAGCAGATGACTGCGATTTCTCTCGGCATGCCGTCCGTTCCGACCAAGCTCGCCGAGCGCCGCAAGAGCCGGCAGATCCAGGTCGGGTCCGTGGCGGTGGGCGGTGACGCTCCGGTGTCGGTGCAGTCGATGACGACGACGCGCACCTCGGACGTCGGGGCGACGTTGCAGCAGATCGCCGAGCTGACGGCGGCGGGCTGTCAGATCGTGCGGGTGGCGTGTCCGACGCAGGACGACGCGGACGCGCTGGCCACGATCGCGCGCAAGTCGCAGCTGCCGGTGATCGCGGACATCCACTTCCAGCCCAAGTACGTGTTCGCCGCGATCGAGGCGGGCTGTGCGGCGGTGCGGGTGAATCCGGGCAACATCAAGCAGTTCGACGACAAGGTCAAGGAGATCGCGAAGGCCGCCGGCGAGCACGGCACCCCGATCCGGATCGGGGTGAACGCGGGCTCGCTGGACCGGCGGCTGCTGCAGAAGTACGGCAAGGCCACCCCGGAGGCGCTGGTGGAGTCGGCGCTGTGGGAGGCGTCGCTGTTCGAGGAGCACGACTTCCGCGACATCAAGATCTCCGTCAAGCACAACGACCCGGTCGTGATGATCGAGGCCTACCGCCAGCTTGCCGCGCGGTGCGACTACCCCCTGCACCTCGGTGTCACCGAGGCGGGTCCGGCGTTCCAGGGCACCATCAAGTCGGCGGTGGCGTTCGGCGCGCTGCTCTCGCAGGGCATCGGCGACACCATCCGGGTCTCGCTGTCGGCCCCGCCGGTGGAGGAGGTCAAGGTCGGCAACCAGATCCTGGAGTCGCTGGGTCTCAGGCAGCGCGGTCTGGAGATCGTCTCCTGCCCGTCCTGCGGCCGCGCGCAGGTCGATGTGTACAAGCTGGCCGAGGAGGTCACGGCGGGCCTGGAGGGCATGGAGGTGCCGCTGCGGGTCGCGGTCATGGGCTGTGTCGTCAACGGTCCCGGCGAGGCCCGCGAGGCCGACCTGGGGGTGGCCTCCGGCAACGGCAAGGGCCAGATCTTCGTCAAGGGCGAGGTCATCAAGACCGTCCCCGAGTCCAAGATCGTCGAGACCCTCATCGAAGAAGCCATGAAACTGGCCGAGCAGATGGAGTCCGACGGCGTGACGTCCGGCGAACCCCAGGTGTCGGTGGCGGGCTGACCCGCCCGGCTCGCACAACCGCCGGTTCGGGAAGCGGGGACAGGACGCCTGCGGACCGCCGCAGGCGTCCAGGGGCACGGGGAACCGCGTGACCGGCCCCCACCCACCCGCACCCCCACCACCGCCCCCTCGTCGGCCCCGTGCCGGCGGCCCGCGTCAGCGGTGCCGCATCCACACGTTGGGCTCCCGGTACACCCCCTCGTCCGCCTCGCGGTCGACCCGCAGCACGCTCAGGCCGTCGGGGATGACGTAGTCGCCCGACTCGGGCAGCGCCAGGCCCGTCCAGCCCTCCCACTCGGCGACCGTCCCGGTCATCGTCTGGGAGGCCGGTGCCACCGCGAGGATCTCCGCGCCGAGACGTTCGTGCGTGCGGATCCACGGGTCCAGCGCCGTACCGTCGGCGCGCCGCCACCGTATGAAGGAGTCGATCGGCGTCAGCGGATACCGCGCCTTCGTCGTCGGCCGCACCGGTGCCACGACCCGGCTCAGACCGGCCTCCCGCCCCGCTTCCCGCAGCGCGCCCAGCACCCGCCCCGCCAGCCCCCGCCCCTTGAACGACGGGCTGACGATCGCCCCGCAGATCACCAGGGTGTCCGGCGCGACGCCCTGCTCCCGTCCCTCGACGGCGCAGGCCAGACTCCGGCTGTACCCGGCGGGGAGAGCGTCGACCCGCCCGTCCCACCGGATCGGCACGCCCCATCCGCCGGCTACCGGCACCCCGTCCTCGTCGACGAGCAGGAGATCGAGGCCGGCGAACCACTCCCGGACCCGGCCGATGTACTCCCTGCTCACGGGGTCGGCGGTGATGAACGCCGGAAAGCCCTCGCTGAAGAGCTCCGCGAGCTGTTCCGGGGACCACGCGCGGGCGTCGCTCCGCTCGGTTCGCAAGATCATGGACCCGTTGGTGGCACAGGGCCCCCGCACGACGGGCGGCGCCGCACAATCCCGGCGGGTACAGTGCGGAGATCAGGCAGACCCCAGTGTGAGGCCCCGCACGTGTTGACGCAGACCACCTCCCGGGTCCTCGAACCGAGTGACCTGGACGCAGCCCTCGCCGTCCTCGACCGCGAACCGGTCACCAACGCCTTCGTGACCTCCCGGGTGCAGGTCGCGGGCCTGGACCCGTGGCGCCTCGGCGGCGAGATGTGGGGCTGGTACGAGGACGGCATGCTGACGTCCCTCTGCTACGCCGGCGCGAACCTGGTCCCCATCTGCGCCACCCCCCGCGCCATACGCGCCTTCGCCGACCGCGCCCGCCGGGCCGGCCGCCGCTGCTCCTCCATCGTGGGCCCCGCCGACGCCACCGCCCTGCTGTGGCGGCTCCTCGAACCGCACTGGGGCCCCGCCCGCGAGGTCCGCGCCCGCCAGCCCCTGATGGTCACCGACCGGATGCCGGACGACATCGCCCCGGACCCGTACGTACGCCGCATCCGCAAGGACGAGATGGACACGATCATGCCGGCGTGCGTGGCGATGTTCACCGAGGAGGTCGGCGTCTCCCCGATGGCCGGCGACGGCGGCCTGCTCTACCAGGCGCGGGTCGCCGAACTCGTCGGCTCAGGCCGCTCGTTCGCCCGCCTCGACGACCGGGGCAAGGTCGTCTTCAAGGCGGAGATCGGCGCGGCCACGCCCCGGGCCTGCCAGGTCCAGGGCGTCTGGGTGGCCCCCGAGTACCGGGGGAGGGGCCTGGCCGCCCCCGGCATGGCGGCCGTACTGCGCTACGCGCTCGCCGACGTCGCCCCGGTGGTCAGTCTCTACGTCAACGACTTCAACACGACGGCGAGGCGGACGTACCGCAGGGTGGGCTTCGAAGAGGTCGGCGCGTTCATGAGCGTCCTGTTCTGAGGGTTCCGTCCGAGGGTCCCGGAACCTCTTCCCCCGCGCCGCGTCCGGCTCCGTCCCAGGGCACGACCTGCCACATCCGCCCGGCACCCCCCGACCGGAACCCCCCTGTAGGCTCCCGCCATGGACCTCGTCATCGGCCCCTTGGACCTTTCCGCCCACGTGGACGAGGCTCTCGCAGTGCAAGCCGTGGCCTTCGGCCTGGGCCCGGACGAGGTGGCCGTCCGCCGGCAGATCGTCCTGCGCCACATGACCAGCCCCGGCGCGCGGGCGTACGGGGCGACCGTCGGGGACAGGCTCGTCGGCTTCGTCTACGGCATGCCCAACGACCGCGCCCACTGGTGGTCCACCGTCGTCGAGCCCTACCTGCGCGCCAACGGCACCGACTTCTGGCTCGACGACTCCTTCGTCATCACCGAACTCCACGTCCACCCGCATTACCAGAACCGCGGCGCGGGCCGCTCCCTGATCACCACGATCACCGACACCGCGACCGAGCCGCGCTCGATCCTCTCCGCGATCGACGTCGACAGTCCGGCCCGGGCGCTGTACCGCTCCCTGGGCTACCGGGACCTGGCCCGCCGCGTCCTCTTCCCCAGCGCCCCCCGCCCGTACGCCGTGATGGGCGCCCCCCTCCCGCTGCGCCGGGCGTAAACGGATTTCCGGCCGCGCGGGGCTCCCGGCTAACCTCCTAGTGCCGCAACAGGCAGCACCCTCCCCACTCTCGGCCCGTTCCGAGCGGGGCGATTATCCCGATCGGCAGGAGTTCGTACACCATGGCCAACGCACCGGTCCAGCGCATGTCCCAGTTGATGGCGAAGACGCTGCGCGACGACCCGGCGGACGCCGAGGTCCTCAGCCACAAGCTCCTCGTCCGCGCCGGCTACGTCCGCCGCACCGCCGCCGGCGTCTGGAGCTGGCTGCCCCTGGGCAAGAAGGTCCTCGCCAACGTGGAGCGCATCGTCCGCGAGGAGATGGACGCGATCGGCGCCCAGGAGGTGCTGCTCCCCGCCCTGCTGCCGAAGGAGCCCTACGAGGCGACCGGCCGCTGGGAGGAGTACGGTCCCGAACTCTTCCGCCTGAACGACCGCAAGGGCGGCGACTACCTCCTGGGCCCCACCCACGAGGAGATCTTCACCCTGCTGGTCAAGGACCAGTGCACGTCCTACAAGGACCTGCCGGTCATCCTGTACCAGATCCAGACGAAGTTCCGCGACGAGGCCCGCCCCCGCGCCGGCATCCTGCGCGGCCGCGAGTTCCTGATGAAGGACTCCTACTCCTTCGACACCGAGGACGAGGGCCTGGCCGCGTCCTACGCCCTGCACCGCCAGGCGTACCAGAAGGTGTTCGAGCGCCTCGGCCTGGACTACCGCATCTGCGCGGCGACCGCGGGCGCCATGGGCGGCTCGAAGTCGGAGGAGTTCCTGGCCCCGGCCGAGGCCGGCGAGGACACCTTCGCGGACTGCCCGAACTGCGACTTCGCCGCCAACACCGAGGCGATCACGTACGAGCTGAAGCCGGTCGACCCCTCCGCCGTGCCCGCGGCCGAGGAGATCCCCACCCCGGACACCCCGACCATCGAGACCCTCGCCGCCTCCCTCGGCGTGCCGGCCTCCGCCACGCTGAAGAACCTCCTGGTCAAGGTGGACGGCGAGATCGTCGCCGTCGGCGTGCCCGGTGACCGCGAGGTCGACATGGACAAGGTCGAGGCGCACTTCGCGCCGGCCGCCGTCGAGCTGGTCACCGCCGAAGACTTCACCGGCCGCCCCGACCTGGTCCGCGGCTACGTCGGCCCGCAGGGCCTGGCGAAGGTGACCTACATCGCCGACCCGCGCGTGGCGCCGGGCACCGCGTGGATCACGGGCGCCAACAAGGAGAACACGCACGCGAAGAACGTCGTCGCGGGGCGTGACTTCGAGGTCGACGCCTACGTCGACGTCGTGGTCGTCCGGGAGGGCGACCCCTGCCCGAAGTGCGGCACCGGCCTCAAGCTGGACCGCGCCATCGAGATCGGCCACATCTTCCAGCTGGGCCGCAAGTACGCCGACGCCCTCAAGCTCGACGTCCTCGGCCAGAACGGCAAGCCGGTCCGCGTCACCATGGGCTCGTACGGCATCGGCGTCTCCCGCGCGGTCGCGGCCCTCGCCGAGCAGAGCGCCGACGACAAGGGCCTGTGCTGGCCCGCCGAGGTCGCCCCGGCCGACGTGCACGTGGTCGCGGCCGGCAAGGCCCTCCAGACCGAGCTGGCCCTCGACGTCTCCGAGAAACTGCGGGCGGCCGGTCTGCGCGTCCTGGTCGACGACCGGGCCGGGGTCTCGCCGGGCGTGAAGTTCACCGACTCCGAGCTGATCGGCGTACCGAAGATCCTGGTCGCGGGCCGCCGTTCCGCCGAGGGCGTCCTGGAGCTGAAGGACCGCAGGACCGGCGAGCGCGAGGAACTGACGGTGGACGAGGCCGTCGCCCGCCTCACGACCGCGTAAGCGCGTCCCGGATCACTCACGGACCGTTCCCCGGCCGCAGGACGCGACAGACGTCCCGGCGGTGGGGGAACGGTCGTGACCACCGCAGGAGGCACGGCGGCCGACGCGGCAGACCAGCGCCCTGCCCGGCGCGCTCTCGACGCGACGGCCGGACGACGCGCCCTCGGGGGGTGCGGGGAACCGCGTGCCCGGCCACGACGCACCCGCAACCCCGCACCACCCCACCCCGTGGGAACCTGCCTGTTGCGGCCCTAGGGCGTGTCTGACAATTCCCGTCGGGCGCGCGACGCCTGGCACGGCACCTCGCCGCGTTGTCGGATCACCCGAGTACATCCAGTACACGGGCGATCCTCCGCCTTGCGATGCACCGCACCAGACGCCGCGCACTGATCCGACGCGAATTGTCAGACACGCCCTAGACCCACCCGGCGAACTCCAGCAACAACTCCGCGTCCTTGGGCCGCCCCACGCGCAGTGCCCGCACGCCCGACTCCACCGCCCGGAACAGCGTCCACCCCCGCAACCGCTCCTGGTCCACCTCCAGCGACTCCGCGAGCCGCTTCACCCGCCGTCGGGTCGTCGCCGCCCCCGACGGGGAGGCGATCAGGTCCTCCACCCGGTCCCGGACCAGCCGCGCCAGGTCGAAGGCGCACTCGCCGACCACCGGGTCCGGCCCCACCGCCAGCCACGGCATCCGCTCACCCGCGAGCACCTTGCTCTGCCGGAACGTCCCGTGCAGCAGCCGTTGCTCGGGCGGCGCCGACAGCAGCTCCTCGCGGGCCGCGAGCGCCGCGTCGACGAGCCCGGCCACGTCCGCGCCGGCACGCGCGCGCATCACCGCGGCCTGCCGCCCGGTCCGCTCGGCCACCGTCTCGAAGGAGTGCCCGGCGGGCGGTGCCACCCACAGCCGCCGCAGCGTCCCCGCAGCCTCCAGCAGCGCTTTCGCCTCCGGCAGCGACCGCACCGACACGTCGGGGTGCAGGCGCTCCAGCAGGAGAACCCCCTCACTCGCCGGGTCCGCTACCAGCTGTACGGCGCCCAGGCCGTCCCAGTGGGCGAGCGCGGCCCGCTCCGCCTCCGGCCGGAACCGGGGCGGGGCCAGTTTCAGCACGGCCGGCGTCCCGTCGGCACGCCGCACCAGCACCACGAGGCTGCTGCGGCCGCCGGGCACCTGCACCCGCTCGACGGTCAACTCGCGTAGTGCGACGGCCCGGCCGACCGTCTCCGGCAGCTTCTCCAACCAGTCGTCACCGTCCGGCGCGCTCTCGCCGAGCGCCCTGACCAGACGCTGCGGCGGTTCGAAAGCCATACGCGAGTCGTCCTCTCCTGCTGCTCCTGCTTGCTGCTCCTGCTGCGGCCTACGCCGCCGGTGTGGGGGTCGGGGTCGGGGCGGGTGCCGGTGTCGCCGAGCCCGCCTTCGTCGCCGAGGGGCCGGCCCCGGTGGCGGCCGGGTCCGTCTCCGCACCGGCCCGCTCGGCGAGACCAGGGAAGGCTACGCTCCCGCCGCGCCAGCGCACCGCACGGACGGCGGCCTCCCGCAGCACCCCGGCCGCCTCGCGGCGCCGGGCGCCGGTGGACGCCCGGACCAGGTCCGAGTAGACCCCGGCGACGCGTTCCTCCAGCTCGACGGCGAGCCGGACCGCCGCGGCGGAGTCCGGCACCACGAACGGCAGCGCGTACGCGGCGCTCGCGGCGATCGGCTCGGCGCCCAGGCCGCGCACCTCGCGCGCCAGCGCGTCCCGCCGCGCCCGATGCGCGTCGTACGCCGCCCGAGCCTCCGTGCGCCGCTCCTCGTGGATCCGGCCGCCGACCACCCCGTAGCCGTACACCGCCGCGTGCTCGGCGGCCAGCGCGGCCTGGAGCGCCGTGACCTCGCCGGTCTTCCGCCCGCTCATCGGTCCCCCTCCGTCAGCAGGTACGCGTGCGCCGCCCCGGCCGCCGCCACCGAGGCCAGCAGCCGGGCCAGCTCGCCCGGCACGTCCGCCAGACCCGCGACCCTGCGGTCCGCGAGGGCCCGCTCCGCGCCGGCCAGGTCGGCGAGCGCGCCCTTCGCCGTCGCGGGGACGGCCGTGGACGACGTGGGCGACGCGGACGGGACCGCCCCGGAAGCCGAGGCCGACGCCGGTGCCGGTGCCGACGACGCCGGGACGGACGCCGACGCCGGCACCGACGCGGAGGCCGGAGCCGACGGTGACGCCGGGGCGCCCCCCTCCGCGCCGCCGAACGCCGTCACATGCCGCACGACCTCGGCCCGCAGCGGTGCCAGCCGCGCCGCCAGCGCCGGATGGACGGCGAGGACGGCGTCGTAGCGCTCCACCAGTCCCGCGCTGTCCGCGGCGGCACGCGCGCGTGCACGCTCCTGCACGGAGGCCGACGGGTCGTCGCCGGAGGTCTTCCTCCCGGTGTCCCCCTCGCCGGAGGAGCACCCGGCCAGCAGGGCGGCCCCGGCGGCCGAGGCGAGCAGGGTTCTTCGGCGCGGCCCGGAGGGGGTGCGCACAGGCGGCGGGAACGGCACGGCAGACGTCCTCGGGGGATCTCGTACGAAAGGAACCGATCACGGGCCGCTCACGCGCGTGCAGGCCCGTGATCACCGTACCCGCGCGTCGGCCCGGCACCACTCACCGGCACCGCCCGTGCCCCGTCGGGGGCCCGAGGGGTGTCGTCCGGTACCGGTGGGCCACTCGGTGGACGGCAACACACCCCGCGACCGGATACCCTTTGACCAGACACGCGCACCGTCCCACAACAGCACACGCGGCCGAGGAGTCACCCGGATGAGCACCACCCAGAGCGAGAGGCTGCGAGAACTGCTCGAACCGCTCGTCACCTCCCAGGGTCTGGACCTCGAAGAGATCACCGTGGACTCCGTCGGTCGCAAGAGAGTGCTGAGCGTGGTCGTCGACTCCGACACCGGAGCGGACCTGGACCAGATCGCCGATGTGAGCCGCGCGCTCTCGGCGAAGCTCGACGAGACGGACGCGATGGGCGAGGGCGAGTACACCCTCGAGGTCGGCACCCCGGGCGCGGAGCGCGCCCTCACCGAACACCGCCACTACGTCCGTGCCACGGACCGCCTGGTGAAGTTCCAGCTCCACGAGGGCGGCGAGGTCGTCGCCCGCATCCTCGGCGTGGACGACGACGGCCTCGACGTCGAGGTGCCGGGCGTGAAGGGCCGCAGGGCCACCACGCGCAGGCTCGCCTTCGGCGACATCGACAAGGCCCGCGTCCAGGTCGAGTTCAACCGCAAGGACAAGCAGGACGAGCGGGACGAGAAGGACATGAAGGAAGAGGAGGAGGCGTAGCCGTGGACATCGACATGAGCGCCCTGCGGGGTTTGGTGCGGGAGAAGGAGATCTCCTTCGACCTGCTGGTCGAGGCGATCGAGTCGGCCCTCCTCATCGCCTACCACCGCACCGAGGGAAGCCGCCGCCACGCGCGCGTGCGGCTCGACCGGGAATCCGGTCACGTGACCGTGTGGGCGAAGGAGGACCCCGAGGACCTCGAGGAGGGCCAGGGGCCCCGCGAGTTCGACGACACCCCGTCCGACTTCGGCCGTATCGCCGCCACCACGGCGAAGCAGGTGATCCTCCAGCGTCTGCGCGACGCCGAGGACGACGCGACGCTCGGCGAGTACGCGGGCCGTGAGGGCGACATCGTCACCGGCGTGGTCCAGCAGGGCCGCGACCCGAAGAACGTGCTCGTCGACATCGGCAAGATCGAGGCCATCCTGCCCGTGCAGGAGCAGGTCCCGGGTGAGACGTACCCGCACGGCATGCGCCTGCGGTCGTACGTCGTCCGGGTGGCGAAGGGCGTGCGCGGTCCGTCCGTGACGCTCTCGCGGACCCACCCCAACCTGGTGAAGAAGCTGTTCGCGCTCGAGGTGCCGGAGATCGCCGACGGATCCGTCGAGATCTCCGCCATCGCCCGCGAGGCCGGCCACCGCACCAAGATCGCCGTACGGTCCACCCGTTCGGGCCTGAACGCCAAGGGCGCCTGCATCGGCCCGATGGGCGGCCGGGTGCGCAACGTCATGGGCGAGCTGAACGGTGAGAAGATCGACATCGTCGACTGGTCGGACGACCCGGCCGAGATGGTGGCGAACGCCCTGTCGCCCGCCCGGGTGTCCAAGGTGGAGGTCGTCGACATGGCGGCCCGCTCCGCGCGCGTGACGGTGCCGGACTACCAGCTCTCGCTGGCGATCGGCAAGGAGGGCCAGAACGCCCGCCTCGCCGCCCGTCTGACCGGCTGGCGGATCGACATCCGGCCGGACACCGAGCAGCCCGGCGAGTGAGCCGGGGGATCACCCTCGCGGACGAACCGGGAGACCTGTCCCGTGACGCACTCGGGGAATAGATCCAAGCCGTAGCACGCTCAGATCACGTCAGTTGTACGCGCGGCAACCGTTCGACCGCTGCCCCGAAGGGGTGAGGTCGCCGCGGGGAGGTAGACTTAACTGTGTCTGGCCGGACGCACGCCCGAGTATGCCCCGAGCGCACCTGTGTGGGGTGCCGGGAGCGGGCGGCCAAGACGGAACTGCTGCGCATCGTGGCGATCGAGGACGCGTGCGTCCCCGATCCTCGCGGTACGCTGCCCGGCCGGGGTGCATATCTGCATCCCGCCCCGGTCTGTCTCGACCAGGCGGTACGCCGCCGGGCGTTCACGAGGGCCTTGCGAGCCCCGGGAGCGCTCGACACAAAGGCGTTGCGCCAGTACGTCGAGCAGACGAACGTCGCCGAACAGGCGACACCGTAAGAAGGCGTCGTACGGAACCCCCGTGCGGCTCTGGTACCCCGCGAGTTGGAAGTAGGTCGAGATTGCGATGAGCACTCGATGAGCACGCGATGAGTACGCCCATGAAGTAGCGACGGTCCGGACACACCCGGACCTAAAAGGAGCGAAGTGGCTAAGGTCCGGGTATACGAACTCGCCAAGGAGTTCGGGGTGGAGAGCAAGGTCGTCATGGCCAAGCTCCAGGAACTCGGTGAATTCGTCCGTTCGGCGTCTTCGACCATCGAAGCGCCCGTTGTCCGCAAACTGACTGACGCCTTCCAGGGCGGTGGCAGCGGCAAGTCCGCCAAGCCCGCCCCGCGCAAGGCTGCCCCCAGGCCCGCGGCGCCCTCGCCGGCGCAGGCGGCCCGTCCGGGCCCGGCCGCACCGCGGCCGGCCGCCCCCAAGCCGCCGACGGCCCCGCAGCCCGCGGCGCCCGCCGCGCCCGCCGCGCCCGCCGCGCCCGCGGCTTCGGCCGCCCCGTCGGCCCCCTCTCCGGCGGCCTCCGGCCCGCGTCCGGGCCCCCGGCCCGCGCCGCGTCCGGCCCCGGCCGCCCCGGAGTTCACCGCTCCGCCGGCGCCTCCGGCCGCTCCGGCCGCCCAGAAGCCGGCCTCCCAGGGCCCGCGTCCCGGCGCACCCCGTCCCGCCGGCCGTCCGGCCGCCGGTCAGGGTCAGCAGGGCGGTCAGGGCCAGCGCCCGGCCGCCGCGCAGGGCCAGCGCCCCGGTGGCGGCGCTGCGCGTCCGGGCGGTGCCCGTCCGGCCGGCCCGCGTCCCGGCAACAACCCCTTCACCTCCGGCGGCAACGCCGGTATGGCCCGTCCGCAGGCCCCGCGCCCGCAGGGCGGCCCCGGCGGTCCGCGTCCCGGCGGTCCCGGTGCTGCCCCCGGCGCCGGTCCCCGTCCCCAGGCGCCCGGCGCCCAGGGCGGCGGTCCGCGTCCGCAGGCTCCGGGCGGCGCGCGTCCGTCCCCGTCCGGCATGCCCCGCCCGCAGGGCGGCGCTCCGCGTCCGGGCGGCCCGCGTCCCAACCCGGGCATGATGCCGCAGCGTCCGGCTGCCGGTCCCCGTCCCGGTGGCGGTCCCGGCGGTCGCGGTCCGGGCGGCGGCGGTCGTCCCGGCGGCGGCGGCGGTCGTCCCGGTGGCGGCGGCTTCGCCGGTCGTCCCGGTGGCGGCGGCGGTTTCGCCGGTCGTCCCGGTGCTCCCGGTGCCGGTGGCGGCGGCTTCGCCGGCCGTCCCGGCGGTCCGGGCGGTGGCGGCGGTGGCCGTCCCGGCTTCGGTGGCCGTCCCGGCGGTCCCGGTGGCCGTGGTGGCACGCAGGGCGCCTTCGGCCGTCCCGGCGGTCCCGCGCGTCGCGGTCGCAAGTCGAAGCGGCAGAGGCGCCAGGAGTACGAGGCCATGCAGGCCCCGTCGGTCGGCGGCGTGATGCTGCCTCGCGGCAACGGCGAAGCCATTCGCCTGTCGCGCGGTGCGTCGCTCACCGACTTCGCGGAGAAGATCAACGCCAACCCGGCGTCGCTCGTCGCGGTCATGATGAACCTCGGCGAGATGGTCACGGCCACGCAGTCCGTCTCCGACGAGACGCTCCAGCTCCTCGCCGACGAGATGAACTACACGGTTCAGATCGTCAGCCCCGAGGAGGAGGACCGCGAGCTGCTCGAGTCCTTCGACATCGAGTTCGGCGAGGACGAGGGCGACGAGGACGACCTGGTGGTCCGTCCCCCGGTCGTCACCGTCATGGGTCACGTCGACCACGGCAAGACCCGACTGCTCGACGCCATCCGCAAGACGAACGTCATCGCGGGCGAGGCCGGCGGCATCACGCAGCACATCGGTGCCTACCAGGTGTCGACCGAGGTCAACGACGAAGAGCGCAAGATCACCTTCATCGACACCCCGGGTCACGAGGCGTTCACCGCCATGCGTGCCCGTGGTGCCCGGTCGACCGACATCGCGATCCTGGTCGTCGCGGCCAACGACGGCGTCATGCCGCAGACGGTCGAGGCGCTCAACCACGCGAAGGCGGCCGAGGTCCCGATCGTCGTCGCGGTCAACAAGATCGACGTCGAGGGCGCCGACCCGACCAAGGTGCGCGGTCAGCTCACCGAGTTCGGTCTGGTGGCCGAGGAGTACGGCGGCGACACGATGTTCGTCGACATCTCCGCCAAGCAGGGTCTGCACATCGACTCGCTGCTGGAGGCCGTGATCCTCACGGCCGACGCCTCGCTCGACCTGCGGGCCAACCCGAGCCAGGACGCGCAGGGCATCTCGATCGAGTCCCGTCTCGACCGCGGCCGCGGTGCCGTGTCCACGGTCCTCGTCCAGCGAGGCACCCTGCGGGTCGGCGACACGATGGTCGTGGGCGACGCCTACGGCCGCGTGCGCGCCATGCTCGACGACAACGGCAACAACGTCGCCGAGGCGGGTCCGTCGACTCCGGTCCAGGTGTTGGGTCTCACCAACGTCCCCGGCGCCGGCGACAACTTCCTGGTGGTCGACGAGGACCGTACGGCCCGTCAGATCGCCGAGAAGCGTGCGGCCCGCGAGCGCAACGCCGCCTTCGCCAAGCGCACGCGCAGGTTCTCCCTGGAGAACCTGGACGCGGCCCTGAAGGCCGGCGAGGTCCAGCAGCTGAACCTGATCATCAAGGGTGACGCGTCCGGATCGGTCGAGGCCCTCGAGTCCTCGCTCGTCCAGCTGGACGTCGGCGAAGAGGTCGACATCCGCGTCCTGCACCGCGGCGTCGGTGCGGTCACGGAGTCCGACGTGGACCTCGCGATGGGCTCGGACGCCATCGTCATCGGCTTCAACGTCCGTGCGGCCGGCCGCGCGGCGCAGATGGCCGAGCGCGAGGGCGTGGACGTCCGGTACTACTCGGTCATCTACCAGGCGATCGAGGAGATCGAGGCGGCCCTGAAGGGCATGCTGAAGCCGGAGTACGAGGAGTTCGAGCTGGGCACGGCGGAGATCCGCGAGGTCTTCAAGTCGTCCAAGCTCGGCAACATCGCCGGTGTCCTGGTCCGCTCGGGCGAGGTCAAGCGCAACACCAAGGCGCGCCTCATCCGCGACGGCAAGGTCATCGCGGAGAACCTCAACATCGAGGGCCTGCGTCGCTTCAAGGACGACGTCACCGAGATCCGCGAAGGCTACGAGGGCGGTATCAACCTCGGAAACTTCAACGACATCAAGATCGACGACGTCATCGCGACGTACGAGATGCGGGAGAAGCCGCGGGTGTGACACCCCCGGTTCGTGCCGGCCGGCGGGGCGTCGTCCCCGCCGGCCGGTGCGGCGTTGCGGCGGCGGTGAGCGGGGAAAACCCCGTCGAGCCGCGGCCGCGATCGTTGTACCGTTCTTGATGCCCCTGTCCGTTCAGGACAGGGTCGTCGATCCCGTACCGGCGGGTGAACCGGTTGCACATGTACGTGGGGACCCTGTCCTTCGACCTCCTCCTCGGCGACATACGCTCGCTGAAGGAGAAGCGCTCCGTCGTCCGCCCGATCGTCGCCGAGCTCCAGCGCAAGTACGCGGTGAGCGCGGCCGAGGTGGACCACCAGGACCTGCACCGCCGGGCGGTCATCGGCCTGGCCATGGTGTCCGGGGACACGGAGCACCTGACCGATGTACTGGACCGGTGCGAACGGCTCGTCGCCGCCCGCCCCGAGGTGGACCTGTTGTCGGTCCGACGCCGTCTCCACGGCGAAGACGACGACTGACCGCACCAGAGAACGCAAGAGAAGAAAGAACGGGAGACGGACCAGTGGCCGACAACGCGCGCGCCAAGAGGCTGGCGGACCTCATCCGAGAGGTGGTGGCGCAGAAGCTGCAGCGCGGGATCAAGGACCCGCGGCTCGGCTCCCACGTCACCATCACGGACACCCGCGTCACGGGTGACCTCAGGGAGGCGACCGTCTTCTACACCGTGTACGGGGACGACGAGGAGCGGGCCGCCGCGGCCGCGGGCCTGGAGAGCGCCAAGGGCGTCCTGCGCTCCGAGGTCGGCCGTGCGGCGGGCGTGAAGTTCACGCCCACGCTGAGCTTCATCGCCGACGCCCTCCCGGAGAACGCCCGCACCATCGACGACCTCCTCGACCGGGCGCGGCAGGCCGACGAGAAGGTGCGCGAGGCGTCCGCGGGCGCCGGGTACGCCGCCGGCGCCGACCCCTACAAGAAGCCCGGTGACGACGACGAGACGGACGACGCCGCCGAATGAACCGGAAGCAGACCCCGCCCGACGGCCTTGTCATCGTCGACAAGCCGTCGGGCTTCACTTCGCACGACGTCGTGGCCAAGATGCGCGGGATCGCCAGGACCCGCCGCGTCGGCCACGCCGGCACCCTCGACCCGATGGCGACGGGCGTCCTCGTCCTCGGCGTCGAGAAGGCCACCAAGCTCCTCGGGCACCTCGCGCTCACCGAGAAGGAGTACCTGGGGACGATCCGGCTGGGCCAGAACACCCTGACGGACGACGCCGAGGGCGAGATCACCTCCGCCACCGACGCCTCCGGGGTCGGCCGGGACGCCATCGACGCCGGGATCGCCAAGCTGACCGGCCGCATCATGCAGGTCCCGTCCAAGGTCAGCGCCATCAAGATCGACGGTGTGCGCTCCTACAAGCGGGCCCGCGACGGCGAGGACTTCGAGATCCCCGCCCGCCCGGTGACCATCTCCTCGTTCACCGTGTACGACGTCCGGGACGCCGTCGCCGAGGACGGCACCCCCGTCCTGGACCTGATCGTCTCGGTGGTCTGCTCCTCCGGCACCTACATCCGCGCCCTCGCCCGCGACCTGGGTGCCGACCTGGGCGTCGGCGGTCACCTCACGGTCCTGCGCCGCACCCGCGTCGGCCCGTACAAGCTGGACTCCGCCCGCACCCTCGACCAGCTCCAGGAGGAGCTGACGGTGATGCCGATCGCGGAGGCCGCCGCGGCCGCGTTCCCCCGCTGGGACGTGGACGAAAGGCGGGCCCGGCTGCTCCTCAACGGTGTGCGGCTGGAGATGCCCGAGGAGTACGCGGGCGCCGGCGCGGTCGGCGTCTTCGACCCCGAAGGCCGCTTCCTGGCGCTGGTGGAGGAACAGAAGGGCAAGGCCAAGAGCCTGGCCGTCTTCGGCTGAGGCCCCCGGGGCCGGTCCGGCGGATCATGCCGCGGACGCCGCGCCCCGCCCGTGGAGCGGCGGACACGGGGTCCCGCTCCGCCGCCGCTCCACGGGTCCCCCCTCGGTTCCCCCACCTTCAGGATGTGTCGGACGAGCCCCGTTCATTCACCCGTCCGGACGGGCGCTCGGAGTGAACCGAGGGGGTGCGCGGGGGCGCGTTCGTATCGCGGCCTGTCCCGCCGATCACCGCGCGCCTACCGTCGACCAGAGGGCACGCGGGCGCGGCGGGGAGGTACGGCGATGGCGGGACGGGGCCCGCGCACCGGCGACGGCCGCGACACACCGCGGCACGGCCCCCGGGCGGCGCACGAGGACGACCCGCGCGCCTTCCCCGACCCGCGCGCCTTCCCCGAACCCTCGCCGGTCCGCGTCCAGGACCTCGCCGGCCGCCTCCGCGGCACCGGCTTCCTGGCCGACCACCACGGCACCGTCGTCACCAGCCACGAGGCCGTCGACGGCCTGACCCGTCTCGTCCTGTTCGGCGCCGGCGGCCGCGGCTGCGTCGTCACCGCCGACGCGGTCACCCCGCTCCCGGAACTGGACCTGGCCCTCGTCCGCACCCAGGGCCTCGACGCCGCCCCCCTGCCGGTCACCGTGCGCGAGGGCGTCGACAGCGGCACCTACGTCCGGCTGGCCGCCGGCTGCTGGCGCGAGGCGCGGGTGCTGGCGGCGACCTCCGTGACGTACACGGCCACGGACCGCTTCCACCGCCTCGCGCACTGCCTGGAGCTGGCCATCGGCACGGCGGGGCGGGACGCGCTGCGGCTCGGCGGGGGCGCGGCCGGCGGGCCCGTGCTCGACGCGGAGACCGGCGCCGTCGTCGCCGTCCTGGGCACCGCCCTGCGCTCCGACCACCACGACACCGGTTTCGCCGTCCCCCTGCGCCCCGCCCCGCCGGGCGGCCCCCTCGCCGACCTCCTCGCCCGCAACGCTGCCACCGTCCCCGCCTACGGCGCCGACCTCAACCTGGCGGGCGTCCTCGAACTCGCGGCCACCTCCGTCGGCTCCGACGGACCGCCCGCCTGCCCCCATGCCGCCGTCGAACGCGCCCTGCCCGCCCATGAGTTCGCCGCCTTCACCGAGAGCGGGGCCGCCGTCCTCGCCCTCGTCGGCGCCCCCGGCAGCGGCCGTACGACCGAACTCGCGGCCCTCGCCGGCCGGCGCGCCCGGGGCCCGGAACCGGCGCCCACGCTGTGGCTGCGCGGCGCCGACCTGCGGGAGACGGACCGCTCCGTCGCCGACGCGGCCCGTCGCGCGCTGACCCGTGCCGCCCGGATCGTCGCCGCGTCCCGCCCGGTGCCCGCCCTCGACGACCTGACCCCGGAGCGGCTCGCCCACCTCGCCCGCGCCGCCGGCCGCCCGATGCTGCTCCTCCTCGACGGCCCCGAGGAGATGCCGCCCCTCCTCGCCCACCGCCTCCCCGAGTGGACCGGGGGCACCGTCGGCTGGCTGCGGGAGACCGGAGCCCGGCTGGTGGTGGCGTGCCGGGCGGAGTACTGGGAGCAGGCGGGCCCGCACTTCCCGGCGGGCGTGCTGCACGGCCGCGCGGACCGGGACCTGCCGCCCCGCGTCCCGCTCGACGACCTCACCGGGGCCGAGGCCGAGGAGGCCCGTGCCCTGCTCGGCGTCCCGGACACCGCCCTCGCGGGCCCCGACGCCCGGCACCCCCTCACCCTCCGCCTGTACGCGGAGGTCCGCGCCGCCCTCCCCGACACCGAGCCCACCGCGCCCGTCGGACGCGACGACGTCTTCGCCGCCCACCTCGACCTGCTGTGCCTGCGGATCGCGGTCCGGCTGGCCGCGGAGAACGGCGTGCGCGGCACCGCCGTACGCCTGCTCGCCGCGAAGGTGTCCGGACAGGTCCACGAGGCGGCCCGGCGCAGCCTCGGGCCGGGCCGGGGCGAGCTGGACCGGGCCTCGTTCGAGGCGGTGTTCCCGTGGGGACCCGCGCCCGCCCGGCTCGGTGGCGGAACCGGCTGGGCGTCCGCCGTCCTCGCCGAAGGGCTCCTGGTGCCCGCCGGCGGCGGCTACCGCTTCGCCCACGAGGAACTCGCCGACTGGCTCCAGGGCCTCCACCTCGACCTGGACGAGGCCCTGCGCGTCCTCGTCCACCGCCCGCGCACCGCCGACGGCACCCACCCGCTGCCCGTCCCGCACCACCGCATCGGCCCCGTCGTCCAGGCGCTGCTGCACCTCGGCCGGCAACAGGGGGCCCGGCAACTCGCCTTCCGCCTCACGGAGTTGACCCACGCGCTGGAGGCCGACCCGGAGTCCTGGTGGGCCGCCCGACTGCTCGCCGAGACCCTGCCGCGCGTCCCGGACGCGACCCCGTACGCCGGCGCCCTGCGGCTCCTGGCCGACCTCGTCGTCAGCCGGTGCGACCGGCCGGACCGGCCGGCCGGGTTCGGCCCGGCCTTCTGGGCGGCCCTGCCGCTCCCGGCCGGCCTCCGCCTCGACCTCCTGCGCCGGCTGGTCCTCACGGACCCGGCCCCGGACACCGAGGACGCCCCCCGCCACCTCGACGCCGTCGCCCGGCTGCTCGCCGACGACGCCACCGCCGTACAGCCGCTGCTCGCCCTCTGGTTCGACGACGAGCGGCCGCTTCCCGCGACACCGCACGCCACCGTCGCGACGGCCGCGCAGGCCCTGCTGCACACCCACCGGCACCGCGGCCTGGACAGCCTCACCGAGGTCCTCGTGGACCGCGCGCACCCGCGCGCCGACGAACTCCTCGCCGTGCTCGCCGAGGAGGAACCCTCCGCGCTGTGCCGGGCCGTGGACCGGTGGGCGCACGACGAGCGACCGCAGCGGAGAGCCGCGGCGATGGCGCACGGGCAGCGCGCGGCGGCCCGCGCGCGTACCCGCCCCGACCGCGACCTGCTGCGGTACGCCGCCCTCGCCGTCCTCTCCCGCCCCGCCGACCGGGACCTCCACGGCGCCGCGCTCGCCCTCCTCGTGCGCGACCCCGAGGCCCGCGGCCGGCATCTGCCGCGGGCCCTGGAGCGGTTCGCGCGGGACGATCCGACACTGCCCCCGAGCGCCCTGCTCACCGCCCTCGCCACCCACCCGGAACCGGTCCTCGACGCCTGCCGCACCCGGCTGGACGGACCCGGCACGGACACCGGACCCCTGCTGCGTGCCCTGGTCGACGCCACCACGCCCGCCCTGGCCCGCCGGGTGGCCCCGCTCCTGCGCGAGGTGCTGGAGCGGCGCCCGGAGGCCGTCGGCCACCTCGCCGCGTCTCTCGACGAGCACCTCGACCTCGGACAGCCCGCCCATGCCGTGCTGTTCCCCCTGGTCACCGGGCTGCTGGACGGCGGATCCGTGACCGTACGGGCCGCCCTGGCCGGTGTCCTGGCCGGACCCGGCCCCCTCCGCCGGGAACTGCTGGACCTCCTGCTCGCCCACGAACACGACGTCGCCGTCCTGGACGCCGTACTGCACGCGGCCGGCCGGCTCAGCGGCCCGGACCTGCGCGTCCTCGTCCACCGCACCGGCCTCCTGCTCGGCCGCACCCCGGAGGGCGCCGCCCGCTTCGACCGCGGCCTGGTCGACCTGGCCCGCCACACCCCCGGCTTCGCCGCACAGCTCGCGGGCTGGCTCGCCGGACAGCCGGCGCAGTGGGCGGCGCTGGTCGGCCCGGCCGCCCGCCGCACGATCGAGCACCTGGCGGGTGCGCGGGTCCCCGTCTGATCAGGGGCCGCGCCCGACGGTCCCCGGCAGTGGGGCGAGTCACAGCGCCCAAGCCCGATGCGGGCCGGAGACACCCGGCATGGCACCCTTAGAGCTGCGTACGCGGTCAACGGAACACACGAACACGCGAACACACGAACACACGACAAACACTGACACGGGTTCGAGGAGCGGTCACAGTGCAGCGCTGGCGTGGCTTGGAGGACATCCCCCAGGACTGGGGGCGCAGCGTCGTCACCATCGGCTCCTACGACGGCGTCCACCGCGGACACCAGCTGATCATCCGGCACGCGGTGGACCGGGCCCGCGAGCTGGACGTGCCCTGCGTCGTCGTCACCTTCGACCCCCACCCCAGCGAGGTCGTGCGCCCCGGCAGCCACCCGCCGCTGCTCGCCCCGCACCACCGCCGCGCCGAGCTGATGGCGGACCTGGGCGTGGACGCCGTCCTCGTCCTCCCCTTCACCACCGAGTTCTCGAAGCTGTCGCCCGCCGACTTCGTCGTCAAGGTCCTGGTCGACAAGCTGCACGCCAAGGCGGTCGTCGAGGGCCCCAACTTCCGCTTCGGCCACAAGGCCGCGGGCGACGTCGAGTTCCTCACCGAGCAGGGCAAGGTCTACGACTTCGAGGTCGAGGTCGTCGACCTGTTCGTCTGCGGCGACGCGGGCGGCGGCGAGCCGTTCTCCTCGACGCTGACCCGGCGCCTGGTCGCCGAGGGCGACGTGAAGGGCGCCGCGGAGATCCTGGGCCGTCCGCACCGCGTCGAGGGCGTGGTCGTGCGGGGCGCGCAGCGCGGCCGGGAACTGGGCTTCCCCACGGCGAACGTCGAGACCCTCCCGCACACCGCGATCCCGGCCGACGGCGTCTACGCCGGCTGGCTGCACGTGGGCGACGAGGCGATGCCGGCCGCCATCTCCGTCGGGACCAACCCGCAGTTCGACGGCACCGAGCGCACGGTGGAGGCGTACGCCATCGACCGCGTCGGCCTCGACCTGTACGGCCTCCACGTGGCCGTCGACTTCCTGGCGTTCGTCCGCGGCCAGGCGAAGTTCGAGTCCCTGGAAGGGCTGCTCGAGCAGATGGCGGTGGACGTGAAGCGCTGCCGGGAGCTGGTGGCGGAGGCGGGCCGGTAGCAGCCCGCCCGCTCCCACGACGGCGAAGGGCGGCCGGTGTCATCGGACACCGGCCGCCCTTCTTCCGTCGCCGGTACCGCTACCGCTGCGGGGGCTGCGGGGGCGGGGTCTGGCCGTCCGGGCCCTGGGGGTGGGGCGGGTAGGCGGGCTGCTGCTGGTGCTGCTGGTCGTGGTGCGGATAGGGCTGACCGGGCTGCGGCGCCTGCGGGTACGGCTGTTGGGGCGCGCCGTACGGCGGCCGGCCCTGCGGGGGCTGGCCCTGCGGCGGATAGGGCTGACCGCCCGGCTGCTGGGGCGCGGCGGGATACGGCTGGCTGCCCGGCTGCTGGGGTGCCGCGGGATACGGCTGGCCGGGCTGCGGCTGGGCCTGGTACTGGTAGGGCTGCGGCTGACCCGGCAGGGGCGGGGCGGCGACCGGCGGCGGGTTGCCGTCGTTGGTCCACAGGCCGTGCATCTGCTGGTGCCGGACGAAGTCCTCCGCGACCAGCGCCGCGAGGTTGAAGTACGACTCCCGCACCTTCGGCCGCATCATGTCGAGGTCGACCTCGGCACCGGCGGCGAGGTGCTCGTCGAACGGCACCACCACGACACCCCGGCACCGCGTCTCGAAGTGGCTGACGATGTCCTCCACCTTGATCATCTTGCCGGTCTCGCGGACGCCGGAGATGACGGTGAGGGACCGCGAGACCAGCTCGGCGTACCCGTGCGCGGACAGCCAGTCCAGCGTCGTGCTGGCGCTGCTCGCGCCGTCCACCGACGGCGTCGAGATGATGATGAGCTGGTCCGCGAGGTCGAGCACCCCGCGCATGGCGCTGTAGAGCAGACCGGTGCCCGAGTCGGTGAGGATGATCGGGTACTGCTTGCCCAGGACGTCTATCGCGCGCCGGTAGTCCTCGTCGTTGAACGTCGTGGAGACGGCCGGGTCGACGTCGTTGGCGATGATCTCCAGGCCGGAGGCGGCCTGCGAGGTGAACCGCCGGATGTCCATGTAGGAGTTGAGGTACGGGATCGCCTGGACGAGGTCACGGATCGTGGCCCCGGTCTCGCGCCGCACCCGGCGGCCGAGCGTGCCGGCGTCGGGGTTGGCGTCGATCGCGAGGATCTTGTCCTGCCGCTCGGTGGCGAGGGTCGATCCGAGCGCGGTGGTCGTCGTCGTCTTGCCGACGCCGCCCTTGAGGCTGATGACCGCGATGCGGTAGCAGGACAGCACCGGGGTCCGGATCAGCTCCAGCTTCCGCTGCCGCTCGGCCTCCTCCTTCTTCCCACCGATCCGGAAACGGCCGCCGCCGGCCGTCGGACGGCTGCTCTTCGCCTTCTGCTTCTTGTTGTTGAGCAGTCGGTCGGAGGACAGCTCGACGGCCGCGGTGTAACCCAACGGCGCGGCACCGGGGTTGACCGGCTGCCGCTGATCGTGCTGGATCGGCTGCGGCCAGGCGGCCCCGGCACGGGGGTCGACGGGGGCCTGGGGAGACTGGGGAGGCTGGGGCGCGGGAGCGCCCTGCGGCGGCTGGGCCGCCTGTGCCGCGTGCGGCGGCTGCCCG
This sequence comes from Streptomyces sp. NPDC017202, assembly GCF_044331705.1. Lineage (NCBI taxonomy): Bacteria > Bacillati > Actinomycetota > Actinomycetes > Kitasatosporales > Streptomycetaceae > Streptomyces > Streptomyces sp. NPDC017202. The sequence continues at coordinate 129,009 of NZ_JBIRNP010000015.1, forward strand.
GGGAAACCCTGGGGGGAGCCCGGCGGGAACCCCTGGGGCGGGGTTGCCTGAGGGTGGCCGTCCGGCTGGTGGGGGATACCGGTCTGGGCTTGAGGGGGCTGGGGCGCCTGCGGTGCTTGCGGAGCCGGGGCCGGGGGCTGGGGGAAGCCGTAGCCGGCGGGGGTGAGCGGCGCCTGCGGGGCGGTCGGCGCCTGCGGGGCAGGAGGGGCCGGGACCTGGTGGGGGCCGGGCGCGGGCGGCTCCGTGGCGGCCTGGGGCTGCTGGGGGAAGCCGTAACCACCGGGAGCGGCGGGGGGCGTGGGAGCAGGGGGCTGCGGGAAGCCGTAGCCCGGCTGTGAGTGGGGTGCGGGGGGCTGCGGGAAGCCGTGACCGGCCTGCGCGTCGGGTGCGGGCGGGGTGCCCGGCTGCTGCTGGGTGGCAGGGGCGGGCGGCTGGGGGAAGCCGTACCCGGCCGGGGGGTTGGCCGCGGGGGCCGGAGGCTGCGGGAAGCCGTAACCGCCCTGCGCGTCGGGCATGGGCTGGGGCTGTTGCGCGGCGGGGGGCTGCGGGAAGCCGTACGCCGGCTGGGGCGCGGGCTCCGCCGTCGGTGCGGCGGGCGGCGCGGGGGTCCGGGCCGCCGGCGGTTGAGCCTGCGGCTGGGCGGGCGGCTGCGGAGCCGCCGGGGCCGGTGCGGGGGCGGGCGGCTGCGGTTGCGGTTGCGGCTGAGCCGGCCACTCGGCCGCCGGGGCGGGCGCGGCGGGCTGGTACGACGGCGGCAGCGGCGGCAGCCCGCTCTGCGGGGCCGGCGGGGGAGTCCAGGCGGGCGGAGCGACCGGCGGGGCGTCCTGCGGAGTGGCCGCGTCCGTGAGGACGGCGTCCGACGGCGGGGCGACCGGTGCCGCGTCCGCTGCGGTCGGCGGCTCGGTCCCCGCCGGGCCCTCCGGCTCGGCGGCGGGCACGTCGTCCGAGGGGTCCTCGTCCACCGACTCCGCGTCGGTGGACCCGGTGGTGGACCCGGCGGTGGAATCCCCGGTGACGGCGGACCCGGCCGCGGGAGCCGCGTCGTCCTCGGCGCTCGGTCCGGCGTCCTGCCGGACCCCGTCCGCCGCGCCGGAGGCAGCGCCCTCGGACGCCGCTTCGCCGGACCCGGCCTCGGCGTCCGTCCCCCCGGTGTCCGTCTCCTCGGCCTCCGCCCCGGAGGGAGGAGTCTCGCGGACCTCGTCGCGCGCGGCCCCGGCGTCACCCGCGGGGGCCGCGGCGTCCGCCCCGTCCGCGCTGCCGTCCGCGCCGCCGGCCGTCGGGTGCTCCGTCTCGGCCCGCTCCGCGAGCTGTCGCTTCAGGGCGACCGCCGAGAAGCGCATGGTCGCGCCGCTCTCGAGATCGCCGTTCCCGGAACCGCCCTCCTCCCCGGCGGCGGGCGCCGCGGTCGGCGGCTGCTGCGGCTCGAACCCGGCCTGCGCCGGCAGCCGGGGCACGGCGACCGGCTCACCGACGGGAGCCGGCGAGGCCACGGGCGGCGCGGGCGGGGCGAACGGCGCTCCCGGGGCGGGAGCCACGGGCGGCGGGTACGGCGCCCCGGCCCCGGCCGCCGGTTCGGGCGCGGGCGCGGGCGCAGACGGTGTGACCGGTGCGGGCGCGGGCGGCGCGAAGGGAGCCCCGGACACCGGAGGACCCGGAGGCGCGTACGGCGCCCCGGGCGTCACGTTCGGGTGGGCCGGCGGAGCCGACCCACCGGCACCCGCGGCCGGTCCGGTGCCCGACCCGGTGTCCGACCCCGAGTCGCCCGCAGCGTTCTGCGTGTACCAGGCGGGCGGCGCGTAGTCGATGGTGAACTCGCCCGTCGTCTCGATGGCGGACTCCGCGTCGGTCTGGTCATCGCCGGGTGTGGCCCAGCCCCCGCGGATCCCGTCCCGATCGCTGCTCACAGTTCCTCCTGGTGTGGTCGAGCACCCTCAAGCCGTGCCGGGGCGACCGTTTCTCGTCGTACGCGGTGGTCCGAGGCCGTCTGGGGTCGTCCTGAGTACCGGCTTCCCCCCGGGACGCCGACGCCCACCCCACGGTTTCCGGCATCGCGCCCGGCACCAGCCTAATCATCGGATGCCCCGCCCAGGCAGGCCCGCCCACCCTCGGCACCAGTCCATCACGTCACCGGCCTCCCGACGAGTGACCTCACGTGCGTCACGCCACAACAAAACGGCCATAACGCCCCAACTGCCGTACGTGACAGCGGGAAAGAGGGAAACCGGGGAAGCCGCGGACCGGCTCAGTCCATCCGCCGGGGTGTGCCCAGCAGCCCGATCTCCGCGTCCGTGGGCTGCGTCATCACGTACTGCCGGTCACGGTCGGCGCACCACAGGGTGAAGCCGTCGGCGAGCGTCGGCAGGGCCTCCACGTCCGCGCGCGGCAGCGCCAGCGCGCGGCCCAGCTCCGCCGACTCGTCCGGCGAGATCCGCTGCACGCCGACGAGCCTGGCCTGCCGCAGCAACCGGGGGGCGACCGGGGAGAGGTACGGCAGCAGGGTGAGCACGGCCTGCCAGGGCCCGGAGGCGACGCGTCCGCGCGGCGGGCGCATCCCGCAGTCCCGCACCACCAGCACCGGGGTGCCCGCCGACGCGCCCTGCGGGGGCACCCGGCCGACCTCGTACACCGCCAGGCCGTTCTGCCCGCCGCCCATGGCGTGCACCATCTGCGCCCACGCCTGCGGCCGGCCCGTCTCCACGGCCACCCGCGCTCCGGTGGCCGCCGCCCTGAGCGCGAGCACCTGCGCGGTCCACAGACCCCCGATCAGGACGACGTCGTACGGCGTGGGCCGGTTGATGCCGAGGACGGCGGGCCGGCCCTCGGCGTCCACCCCGATGACGACGCCGTCGTCCCCGATCGGCAGCGCCAGCGCGCCCAGTTGATCCACGGACACCGAGTGCCGTGCGTGCCGCGGACCGATCAGCCCGAAGCCGGCGCGCGGCAACCGGTGCCCCGGGGCGCCGGAAGAAGGCTCGGGTGCGCCGCTCCGTGCCGTCGTCGCCGTCATCGCACACCTCCGAGGGGCAGCGTGGCCAGGATGCCGGGCACCTGTTCGCGGTCGAGGCGGGCGAGCCCCGCGCCGGTGTGCCGGGCCGCGCCCTCCACCGCGCGCCTGGCCGCCACGAGTTCGTCGTCACTGCGTCCCGTCACCCGGACGTGCCCGCTCAGGGACACCTCCTGCCGCTCGCCGCGCGCGAGGGTGAGGCTGAAGGTCGTCGCCAGCGCCGGGACGGCGGTGACCAGGGCGACGAACTGCGGCAGCGACGGACCGCCGCCACCGCCCAGCGCGGGCCACCGGCGCACCCAGTACGTCGTGTGCCGCCGGTTGTCGCACCGCCAGCTCCGGCCGGACTCCTCGGTGCGCCGGTCCACCGCCCCGGTCCGCCCGGCCTCCGCCGTCACCAGCGGGTTGGCGCACACCGAGGTGGCGAGGGCGGCCGTCAGACCCTCCTCGTCGAGCACGGTCGCCCGGAACCCGGCGCCGGTGAGCCGGCTCGCCAGATGGTCGGCCGCCCGCACGACGCACCTCTGCGCGCCGACGAGACCGCCGCCGCGCGCGGCGACGGCCTCCGGGCACAGTTCCGGATCCAGCTTCAACGCGATCCACGTGATGCGCACCGCCGGTGCGCCGGTCTGCTCCTGCAGCGGCGCGTAGTTGGCGACGGCCACGGACTGGCGCGGCAGGTGCAGCGCGGGCGCGGGCTGCGTGTGCAGCACGATCTGCGCGGACTCCAGACGGATGCCGTCCACGTCGAGCGCGTCGTGCACCAGGGCGACCGGCAGCGGCTGCCGGCTGCGCTCGGCCCGCAGCGCGGTCGCGTCCGCCTCGACCTGGAGCACGGCGGTGACGAACGTGCCGTCGCCGACGATCCCGACGGGCCGCCGGTCACGGCTGCCGTACTCGTAGGTGCGCAGGCTCGGGTCGCACTCCAGGGCCGGGGCGAACCCCGGCTCGGTCCCGGGCGGTATCTCCAGCTTGGCGGCCTGCCGGCGGCGCACCTTCAGCGCCCGCGCGGTGGCCAGCCACTCCGGGAGGGAACGGCCCCGCCGGCGCGCCACCGAGAGCACCACCAGCACCGCCGCGACGACACCGGCCACGCCCAGGGCCACCGGGCCGATCACCCAGCCGACCAGCAGGACGGCGGCCGCGGTCTCCCACAGGACGAGGCGTTGCAGCCGGAACGCCCCGGCGGCCCCCGAACGCACCTTGAGATGGAGCGCTCCCGAGGCCCCCGACGCCGCCGACCGCTGCGACGCCTGAGGCGGCTGCGGTCCGGACGCCGAGGAGCCCCGCGTCCGCGACCGGCCACCGGAGCGCACGCGCGTTCCCGAAGCCATCACTCCATCTCCCCGTTCTGCTCACGACCCGCCTGTAAACCGGCACCCCACCGGGCACTTGACGGCCCGGGAACCCTACCCGCTCCCCAAGTCCCCGCGGATACCAGGCATAGTAGGGGGCCGCTCCGACATCGGGGGCGGGGGACCGCGTCACCCGCGCGTGCGGCCCGGACGGAAAACGGGGAGAGACACAGACAGATGGCATCCCGGCGCGATCAGCTCAATGCCTACACCTTCGCGAAGCGCCGCATGCTCGCGGCCTTCCTGCAGTCGTCGCCCGACGGTTCGGAGGAGGGGGCGCCGCGCCCCCTGCGGTCCGTCCTGCCGGGCATCGTCGTCGGAGTGATCGTCATGGCGGTCTTCGGGGCGTGGGGCATGTTCAAGCCGACCGCGCCCAAGGGCTGGGACGAGCCCAACGCCAAGGTGATCGTGGCCAGCAAGTCCACGACGCGGTACGTCGTCCTGAAGACCGACGGCCAGGTCCAGCTCCACCCCGTCCTCAACATGGCCTCCGCCAAACTCCTCCTCGCCGACGGCCGGGGCGACGTCGTGACCGTCGCCGAGTCCGTCCTCGACAACGGCAAGATCCCGCACGGCGTCACCATCGGCATCCCGTACGCGCCGGACCGGCTGCCCCCGGCGTCCGAGGCGGGCACCGGCAAGCGCTGGGTGGTCTGCGAGCGTCCGGGCGCGGGCGGCGACGGCTCCGTCCAGAAGGCCGCGCTGGTGCTCTCCTCGCGCGACATGGAGCTCACCGACGGCAAGGGCCGTCTGCACGGCGGCCAACTGCTCTACGTGGCCGACCCGGACGGCAAGCGGTACGTCGTGGACGCGAGCGGCGCCGTCTACCCCGTCGACAAGAGCGAGGAACTGCTGCTGCGCGCCGTGGTCGGATCCGGCCGGGAGCCCCAGCGGGTCTCCGCGGAGTGGCTGGCCACCCTGCACCCGGGCGACGCGATCACCTTCCCGGCGGTCACCGGGCAGCCGGGCGCGGCGGCCGGGGCGCCGGGGCAGCTGGACGCGGCGGTCAACAAGGTCGGCATGGTCCTCAAGGCGTTCGACAACAACACGGAGCAGTACTACGTGGTGCTGCCCGGCCGGGTCGCCCCGGTCTCCGCCTTCATCGCCCAACTGCTGCTGTTCAGCGAGGAACTGGCCCCCCTCGGCCAGGCCGGGCAGGCCCACGAGGTCAGCCCCGGCGCGATCGTGCCGGGCCAGGCGTTCGGCACCGAGCACAACTGGCCGGCCGGCGACCCGGTGCCCGTCAACGAGGCGTCGGCCGCCTCCGGCAGCCGCAGCACGATCTGCAACGTCCTGCGCGACGTGGACGCCGGCTCGGGCGCCACCACCCTCAGCACCTGGGTGGGCACGGACTACCCGGCCAAGCTGCCCACCGGAGCCTCCAGCGCCTACGTCACCCCCGGTTCCGGCCAGCTCTACCGCCAGTTCCAGGGCGAGCAGACCAAGACCGGCCCGGTGTTCCTCGTCACCGACACGGGCCTGCGCTACGTCCTCCAGTCCAACGCCGACAGCGCCACGGACGACGCCGGGATCGGCACCACGGCCAAGGAACGCGAGCAGCTCCAGCGCGAGGCGCAGCAGGCCCAGAACCGGCTCGGCTACAAGGACGTGGACCCGGCGCCGATCCCCGCCGCCTGGTCGGAGTTCCTGCCGACGGGCCCGCGCCTGTCGACGGCCGCGGCACGCCAGCCGCAGGGCTCGTGAGGAGGCGGACGACAATGCTTCGTACGACGCTGGCGGCGGCCGCGACGCTGCTGACGACGGCCACGGTCCTCGCACCCCCCGCCGGGGCGGCCGGCAAACTGCCCTACTCCGACCAGTGCAGCTTCCCCAACGGCCTGTATCCGGGCCGCCCCTGGTCCCTCCAGCGCGTCCTCCTGGACGAACTGTGGAGCCAGTCCAAGGGCGAAGGCGTGCGGGTGGCGGTCGTCGACACCGGCGTGGACGTGAAGAACCCGCAGCTCACCGGCGCGGTCGACGCCAAGAGTGGCCGCAACCTCCTGCCGAAGAACCTCAAGGACGAGAACGGCGACCCGATCGAGCGGGGCGCCGAGAACGGCACGACCGACACCGTCGGGCACGGCACCAAGGTCGCCGGCATCATCGCGGCCCGCCCCGCCGGCGGCACCGGCTTCGTGGGCCTCGCACCCGAGGCCACGATCATCCCGATCCAGCAGAACGACGCGGAGGGCCACGGCGACACGGGCACCCTGGCCGACGCGATCCGCTACGCCGTCCAGGCCAAGGCCCAGGTCATCAACATCTCCCAGGACACCTCGCAGGCGGCCCGCCCCGACCCCGACCTCGAGAAGGCGATCGACGAGGCGCTGGCCCAGAAGATCGTGGTCGTGGCGTCGGCCGGCAACGACGGCGTCGGCGGCAACACCAAGAAGACCTACCCGGCGTCCTACGAGGGCGTCCTCGCGGTCGCCGCCTCGGACCGCAACAACGAACGCGCCTCGTTCTCGCAGTCCGGCGACTTCGTCGGCGTGGCGGCCCCCGGCGTCGACATGATCTCCACGGTCCCGCAGGGCGGCCACTGCTCCGACAACGGTACGAGCTTCTCGGCGCCGTACGTCGCGGGCGTGGCGGCCCTGATCAAGGCCAAGCACCCCCACTGGACCGCCGGCCAGGTCGTCGCCCAGATCGAGCAGACCGCCGAGCGCACGATCGCCGGCCACGACCGCCTGGTCGGCTGGGGCGTCGTCGACCCGGTCCGCGCCCTGACGGAGGACGATCACCCGATCGAGTCCCCCAGCCCCCAGGACGGCCTCACCCGGGCGAAGGCCCCGACGGCCGCGAAGTTCCAGGTGGGCGAGACCCCCGACGAACGCAACGCCCGCCTCGCCACGTACGTGGCCGTGGCCGCCGCGGTCCTCGTCGCGGGCCTCGGCGGCACGGCGGTGGCGATCCGCGACGCACGGCGCCGGGCGCGGAGGGTCGCGGGGGCGAGGTGAGTACGTGAGCGGGTGCGGAATAGGTACCTGCACGGGCGGCATCCGGTGCCGTCCCCGGCAAGACTGGTCCACGGACCGACCGTTGCTCCTTCCGTGAAGAATCGGTGAAGCCCCGCCGGGTAGTAGCAGACCTGTTTCGTATGGCAGTTGGGGCTGTCGGAGGAAGTCACTACAGTGGACACGTTGCGGTCATGAACACCTGAGGAGCGTGGGCTGCCCAGGATGGCCGCCGACAACGGGGAACGGGGAGGGAAGGCTTCGTGCTTCCTGCAGACACAGGCGGTGGTGCCGCCGACGTACGGCGTGGCCTGATGGCGCTTTCGACGTTCAAGAAGCGCGTGGACGACCTGCTGACCGCCTTCGAGGACTCGGCGGGCGGCTCGTCCAAGGTCGCGGCGCACAGCCTGTCGGAGACCGCTTTCGGGACGGGCAACTTCCCGGAAGCGAAGACACTTCACCTGGAGTACGAGCGCGTCCACGAGCGCATCACGACGCTCTCCAAGTCGCTCGGCCTCCAGCTCGAGGCGATGCAGATCGCCGTCCACGGCGTGGACGTCACCTTCGACAACCTCGAGGACGACCTGCGCTACCGGTTCCACGAGATCCGGACCGAGGTCAACCAGGACCGCACCGAGATGCTGAACGAGCACCTCAAGCGCGACAACAAGGCCGACCACACGGACGCGGGGTACTGATGAGCGGCGGCGACAAGAAGCCCGACCACTACCAGGCCGAACGCCAGGACGCGGCCCACCAGAACTCCACCGTGGACAACGTCAGGAACGTGGCCGCCGCGGTCAGCCCGTTCTACACCGGCGCTCCCGTCAACTTCGGCAAGACCAGCTTCGAGGGCTACGACCTCAACGAGATGATCGACATCGTGGAGTCGGCGAGCCCGGAAACGCTGGAGAGCGCGGCCAAGGCCCTCGTCGACGCCCGGGACGCCATCAAGGAGGCCGCCGACGAACTCAGTCGCAACCTCGGCGCCGTCGACTGGGAGGGCGAGGCCCACACCGCGTTCTACACCTGGGGAATGGACCTGACCACCACGGCCCAGGCACTCGCCGGCTACGCCGACGAGGTGGGCACCCAGATCCTGGCGGCAGGCTCCGGCCTCGCCTCCGTGCGCAAGTCCATGCCGCCACGCGACACCCGCACCGACCGCAAGACGGCCGACGACTTCCCCCTGCCCGCGCAGGTCGACTCCAACAAGGACTACGCGGCAGCGGTCAAGGCCGAGAAGGACCGCCAAGAGGCGATCAACCAGATGTACCGACTGGCGTCGTTCTACACGGTGTCGAGCGGGATGATGCAACTGGCGGAGGAACCGGTGTTTCCTAAGATGCCGGATGTGGGGGTGCCGAAGCCACCGCCAGGTTATAGACGTCCGGACGAACCGCCGGTAGGGAGTGAGTCGCTTTCCCGGATGGCCGATTCAGGTACCAATAGCCACCGGACTGTGAATGCTGACGTGGGGCGTTCACGTACGGAGGATTTGCCGTCGTCCCACAGGATTGAGGGCGACTTTGCCGCGGTCCCGGAACCGCACGTGGGCACTGAGATTGACAGTGTTGGCACTTTGCCACCCCAGGACACCACGAAACCGACGGTTGTCATGCCGTCGTCGCCGACCGGTCCCAGCGGAACTCCGACAGGAACGCCTCCTCCCGTTGTCCCTGCTCGTGTTCCTCCAACCCTTCGCGGACAGGTCGGGCGTACACCGGGTTTTGGAGGGGTGCCGGCAGGCAAGCTACCCAACTCGGCCCAGGGGCGCATCGGTGGTGTGCCGGGTGGTGGTACCGGTGCAGGGCGTACGGGGACCGGCCCGATGGGACCAGTAGGACGTGCGTCCGTTCCAGGCCAGGCAGGCGGCCGTGGCGGGGTTCCTATGGGACGTGGCGTTGTCGGCGGGGTACCGAAAGCCGTGGGGCAGGAAGCCGGACGTACCGGGGGCGTTCCCCGAGGCCCGGTCAATGGCATGGGGGCCATGAACCCCGGGCGCTCCAGCTCCGGACGCTCCGGTGCCGGACGTACCGGTGACGGGGTCGTCGGCGGAAGGCCTGTCACTGGCGGTGCCTTCGGTACCAACCGTTCCAGATTGCCGCGTGGCACGGTCGTCGGTGGTGAGGGTACGCCGACTTCGCGCGCCACGGGCGAGAGGCCCGGTCAGCGTGGGGTGATCGGTAAGCCAGGCCCGACGGGCGCGGGCCCGGGGCAGGCCGCACGCCGCCCTGCCGCCAGCACTGAGGGCGTGGTCGGAATGCCCAAGGGCCGAACTCCTGGAAACAGGAACGGTAGAAACACGTCCGGTGATCCGGGCATGACCCGCGGTGCCACACGCAATCAGAGTTCCAATAAGAAACGTTCGCGCCGTGACGAGCGGCGCGATGACGCGTCGTCGACCGACTGACTGACAAGAGCGAGGACAGGCAGAGGCATGGTGGCAGGGAGCAGCCGGCGCAGCGGCCGGAGCGCGTCTTTCGCGGGGCGGAACAGGAGACGTGTGTCCAGCGTCTGTTCAGCACTCGGCGTCTTGGCAGTTCTCTCGGCGGGTCTGGCTCCGAGCGCATCGGCCGCCGACGTCCAGTCGCAGCAGTGGTACCTATCGGCGATGAAGGCCGAAGAGATGTGGAAGGTGAGCACCGGCAAGGGCGTCAAGGTTGCCGTTGTCGATACAGGTGTCAACCCTGACACACCTTCGCTGAAGGGGCAGGTACTCACTGGCGAGGTATCTAAAGCTATCGGCTACAAGGCCACTGAAGACTACCTGGGCCATGGGACGAGCATGGCGGAACTCATCGCCGGAACGGGTGCAGGCGACGGTTTGAAGGGCCTAGCTCCGGGAGCGAAGATCGTTCCTTATCGAATTGCACTCAGGGGTCTGAAAGATAAAGCGGAAGAGAAAAAGGCGCCCGATCCGGCAACGGTGGTACGGGCTGTTGCCGACAGTGATGTAAAGATCATCAGCATGTCCTTCGGCATTGACGTTGACTTTCCTGAAATGAGGGCAGCCATCGAGTATGCTCAATCCAAGGGAAAGTTGATGATTGCCAGTACGGGAAATGATGCGGAGGGTAAGAACTTCATCGGATTCCCGGCCGCTTACCCTTATGTTGTCGGCGTCGCCGCTTCGGACGAGTCTGGGAAAGTCGGGAAGTTCTCGGAACACGGCAACTACGTCGACCTGGCGGCTCCTGGTCTCGACGTGCCCACCTGGTGTGACGAGAAGTTCCGGTCGTACTGCGTCAGCCTGGGAACGAGTATCGCCACCGCCATCGCCTCCGCCTCCGCCGCCCTGATCTGGTCAGCCCACCCCGACTGGACGGCGAACCAGGTCCTCGCCAGCCTGATCGACACCGCCGGTCGTGACTGGGCGAAGAACGATCCGAGCACGTACCTGGGCTATGGACTGATCCGCCCCCGCAAGGTGCTGGAGAACAGCGACTTCAATCCTGGCGCAGCCGACACCGACCCCCTCGCCAAGGAAAACACGGTGGGCGTCACAGGCGACGACACCTCGTCCTCCCCTTCCGCATCAACCTCGTCACAGGCCTCGAAAAACCCTTCGGGCGGCCAGACTTCGGCGGCAGGATCGAGCGCGGACTCCTCCGACGACAACACCACGATGTGGGTCACCCTCGGAGCCGCGGCAGCCGTTTTGGTGATCGGCGCCGGCGCCTTCGCGGTGGTGCGTTCACGGCGCGGCGCATGACGAGCGACGTACCACGACCAGCCACACACAACCGTTCTGGTGCGGAAATGCACGCAGAAACGAACCACAGCTCATACGAAAAGGGGTGCCGAAATGGTCGACCGCAAGCTTAATGACGGCGACGTACAGAAGCTCCAGACGGAAGTCATCGACCGGTACGACAACATCCGGGCCTCGCTGGCGAAGCTGCAGGGCACGATCGACATGATCGAGAAGGCGTGGACAGGTCAGGGCGCCAACGCGTTCAACGTCAAGCAGACGGAGATCAACGGCCACATGGTCGCGATCGGCAAGATGCTCGACGACTTCCTCGAGGGCATCCACATGAACAAGACCGACAAGCGCAACCTCGAAGACCAGATCGAGGCCGACCTCAAGCAGATCTCGGTCGAGGACCTGGGCGGGAAGACGTCGGCGCTGAACAGCTACTGACGGGTCGGTGGCGGTACTGAGCCACACCGTTGTCCGGGCTGTGCGGTCCGGCTGAAAATCTTCAAAGAAACGAGGAAACATGTCCGGAGCCCACTACGACGACCTTGCCGTCACGTACGGCACCATGGACGCGCTCGCCACCGAGCTCGGCGACCAGGCCAAGAAGCTCGAGGAGGACCTCGAAGCCCTGAGGCAGGCCGTGCTCAACGTGTCCGCGGGCTGGGGCGGCGAGGCGTTCCAGACCTTCCAGGGCAAGAGCGAGGAATGGAACAAGCACGCGCGGGGCATCCACGCGGCGCTGGTCCAGATCTCGCAGAAGGTCCACACCGCCGGCGGCGACTACCGCGGCGGCGACCTGAAGGGCGCGAGCTACTTCCAGTAGGAGAGCGCGCAGACACGACACCAGGGTGGGCACGCACGGGAGGTGCCCACCCTGGTGCTGTGTCGCGTTACTTCAGGTTGACGTACGCTCCCGCCGCACATTGTGGCGAGAGACGGAGTGAAGCGATCAGCCGCACTCACCGGAGTCTTCGAGCGCCTTCGTGTAGGCCGTGATCAGTTTCTTCATCGCGCCGGAGTCGGATCGGTCGGGGGTAAACACCTGGATCACGGCGTAAAGGTCCTGACCGGAGTGCTCCGAGGACTTGCACGACGTCGCGGTCTTCCCCACGGCACCCGTACCTGAGTAGAGATAGCGGTTGTCGTCGGTTACTTGGCCGTCGTCCATCTTGTCGTACGCGGTGGCGACAGTGGACGCGCTCTCCCCGTTGCTCCACCACGTCCGGGTCTGCCGAACTGAGACATCGCCATCGACGACGAGGTCACAGCGTTTCGTTCCCCCGTTGGGAGACGAAGGCTTCACGGAGATGGAATCACCTCCCGGGAGGAAAGCGTCGAGCAGTTCGGGGTCCATTGAAATGTCGCAGAGGGCGCTGGGTGTCGCGTACTTCTTTTCCTCTTCTCCAGCTCCGCCTGAGCAAGCAGAAAATGCCAGTGCTACGACGACATAAGCCGAATATCGGATGATTCGTGCGAGATGGTCAGGTCGCTTCCCGGGCAAAAGGATGCTTTCTAGCACAGGACTGGATGTCGGTGTCGATGAGTTATGCCATGTGCGCGGTGTTCGTGCTGGCTTCCCTCAAGCCCCTGAGTTCTGGAATGATTTATCGAAGATCATGCTGTTGATAGTTCCGGAGGTCCTGCCGCCCACTACAGTACCTACTGCACTTGGGATGAACGTGACTCCGGCGTATACGTTCCGACAGGATTCAGGTTCATGTGAGTCGGTTGTCAGCTTTTTTCGAAACGAGGAAGTTTTTCCGGGAATTCTTGGACTCCTTGGCAGTCTCCCAAGGAGTAAGCGCGCCGGGTGATCTGATAGGCGAAGTCGGTCAGTGCTTGATGCAGATCGATACCAGTGATTCTGCTCTCTCCGATGACACGCACTTCGGTCACCAGGGCGTATTCTTGAGAAGCGTCATCCGGCCTGCTTCCATTGGGGACACACGGCACGTATACGCTGGCGAAATCTTCTTTCGAGAGAGCGTAAATTCCATCCGAGGAAGACTGCTCAGTTTCCCCTTTCGACTCCCCGCCGTAGGATTTGTAGTATTTTTCCCACGTCTTCTGGGAAGAGTCCTGGATCTTCGCTTCTCCCGACAAGATCGAATCGTTGGCGGTGTAGACGCGGCAGCTGAACATGAAGCTGTCCCCGGATCCGTTGGTGTCCGCACCTTCTTCGGCTGATCTGGTGTCCGGAAGGACCCGTCTCACCGTGTCTCTCTCAACCCCTTCATCGCACACTCTGCTCGAAAGGTTATCGAGCCCTTTGGTGAAGAATTCTTGATAAGAGAACCAAGCTCCGATCGCCAGGGTAAATGTTGCCGTTCCGAGAATTGCGATTTTTTTATTCTTGCCCATGGGGATCCTTTCTGACTTTCCTCAGTTCGGGATCTGCTTGTTGGACCTCAAGATGGTTTCACTTGATTCCCAGCCTTCATTTACGGAATTTCCGATCATGGTATTGGTTCCGTCTGTCGGGAGGTTCACGTGGTGCCGCTTCAGTGAATCCTGCACCGACCATTGTGTCTGCTGGCTGACCGATTCCTGAGTCCTGCTGAGATCCTGTCCATTTCGGTAAATGGCCTCGTCCAGTGCGCCGTCCAATTCCCTGCCCTCGAGCAAGCGGCCGACGGCCATTCCTGCAGCGCCGGTGATGAACCCTCCAGCTCCGGCGTAAGCGGCTCCCGCCGGTCCCGCTGGCGCCAGTACGGCAGTGCCGTACCCGATACCGGCCGATAGTGCGGTATTGAAGAAGTTGCCTTGAGACTCCAAGCTGTCATTGAACTCTTTTTCTGTCTCGACCGACGATTCAATATCTGCATTCGCGACGGAGCGGGCGACGATGCCTTCGATTATTCCTGCATTTCTCCCGACGCCTTGAAGGACTTGGTTGCGGTCTCCATCGAACAAGGAAGGATCTGCCAGATGCGCATCAAGGAGGCTGCCGGTGTAGATGCTCTCTCCGTAAATGATTCCTGCCCTTCCTGACAGGTCTGATGAGACTGCTGACAGGAATCTCGTTACATCTGTCTGCTTGAGTCCTGTAGGGGCATCGCTCGGTGAAAGGAAAATGGCTTCGGAGTTTGGCCCTCCGAACGCCCGGCTGATTTCCGGCATGTAGGAGGCTGCCATGTGCCCAAAACTTTCACCCATTCCGCGCCCCACGAGGTCTGCGCCGCCATCGGACTGTGCCACAGCGTGCATGACGTTTGCCATGATCTGGACCTGGGCTTCGCTGTGTGGTGGCGCTGCCTCCATTGAGTCCCCCAGCCCAACTCCGGTCACTGCGGCTTCCAACGCACGCCCCAGTGAATGTCCTCGGTCCGTGTACGCGGTCGTGGCCAACAATCGATCGAGATCGGACCCGGACTCGAAGGCGTGCGCCGCTGCCTCCGGGTTGTGGGAGAGCCCCTCGAAGAGTCCTTCCAGCGGATCTCGGCCGTTGCCATCTCCGAAGACGAGGTCGAGAGCGTCATATCCCTTCACCCACAGTGCATCGGTGTTGTTTTCCCCCCCTACTTTGTCCGCCTCGAAAAGCGTCTTCCGGTAGTCGTCCAAGAACTCGGTGTCGTACTGCCCTTCCCGCATCAGGCTGCTGATCACCTGGGAACCGAGGGCGCCGACGGGGCTGAAAGAGTTCGCGGCGCGGAAGTTGGTGTTCCGTTCCGCGACGAGGTCCTTCTTCCAGTCCTGCATGGCTTCCGAGTCGGAGAACGACGCCGTGGCCAGGGTCAGGCTCAGATTGCTCTGCAGGCTCTTCATGGTGTCGAGTTCCGAGCCCCTGGCACCGGCGTGCGCGGAGGTCATCTCGGTCCAGAACTGGAGCGTTCCCTTGGGCCCGAGGCGGGTGGCGAACTGTTCCGCGAACAGGGAGTCGCCGCTGTAGAGCTCCAGGGTGCGGTTGAAGGCGGCGATGTCGTCGAGACTCATGTCGGCCGGGTTCTTGGCCGTCTTCGCCAGTTTCTCCGCGGCCGCGACGGCCTTGGCCGCGGAGTCCCGGTCGGCGTAGGAAGCGTCGGCGAAGCCGTACTTGGCCTGGTCGACGAGCAGGCGCAGGACTTTCGCGGCGCTGTTGTCGCTCTGCGTCGCCTTGGTGAGGATGCCCTGGATCTCGTCGCGGAGGTCGTTCGCCGCCTTCTGGTCCGTCGCGCCGGTCTTTCCGCTGGGGTCGGAGGCCCAGTCCGGCCGGGTGTTGCCGGTGACCGTGAACGTGCCTTCGCCCGTGTCGACCACCGTCAGGTTCTGTTGCGCGGCCCGCGTGATCGCGTCGTTCAGCTGCGTGCGGTAGCCGATGAGTTCGCCGCGGGTGTCGCTGAGGATCTTGGTGATGGAGTCGGCCTGGGTGTGCGCGTCGGCGAACTCCGCTGCCGTCTTGGTGATGAACTCGCGGCTGACGGTGGCGTTGACGCCGGCCCACTTGGCCTTGTCGGCCTTGGCCTTGAGGTTGTTCTCGGCGTCCTTCTGCAGGTCCGCGAGCTTCTTCGTCATCTGTTCCCAGTCGGTGACCGCTTCACCGAGTTTGGAGAAATCCCCGTAGCGCAGGGCGTCGAGGTCCATCGGTGTCAGTGGCCCTTCCGGTCGTCGAAGCCCTCGTCCAGCAGGGAAATGCTGCTCACCGTGCCGGAGATGTACGAGTCGTCGGCGGCATGCTGGTTCTTCGTGAACCGCAGATGGTTGGAGATGTGGGCGCAGGCGTCCAGCAGAGTCTTCGTCTGCTCGCTCCAGCGCTCCGTCACATGATCCAGCGCGGCCCCCAGAGCGAAGCCCTCACCTTTGAGGCCGCCCGCGGCCGCCGCGGAAGCCACGCGCGCGTGCCCGCTGTAGGTCGTGAAGTCCTCGAACAGGTCATGGGCCGCCTTGCCGACCGCCTCGAGATCCTGATGACCCGCTACGAGGTCTCCCTGAGTGCCGTCCCCGCCCTGGTCGGCGGGGTACTGGTTGAGCTGCATCCGTGTGGAGTGCCGCTCCACCGCCGCGCTCTTGAGCTGCTCCCACTCGTCCCACGCCATGTACGAACCCTTCCCCGTGCCCCGTGAAGCCTGTGCGTCGGACGGGTCGGGACCACCGAACCGCCGCCAGGCTGATTCTTCGAACTCATCTTCAAGTCAAATGAGTTCGTGAATTTCACCGTACTTTCCACATCTCCCGCCGTACGGCTCGACTGCTGCCGTGGTGGTGGAGCAATTCTCAAGTACGTCCCCCGCGCCTCAGTACTCTCCCTCAGCCATCAACCCCACCTGAACCAACGGCTTCCCCCGCCGCCGGGACACGAAGATCCCCCGTCCCGCGGGCATCGGACGCGGCCGTACCCCGCCGAGGAGGTCGCCCTCTCCGGGGTCGCCGGCCAGCACCACGCCCTGGGCGCCGAGTTCCTTGATGCGCTGCATGAACGCCTCGTACGAGGCACGGCCGGCGCCGGCCGTCGAGCGGGCCACGATGAAGCGGACGCCGACGTCCCGGGCGAAGGGGAGCAGTTCCGTCAGCCCCGCCAGCGGGTTGCCGCTGGACGTGGCGACGAGGTCGTAGTCGTCGATGACGACGAACACGGTCGGGCCGCGCCACCAGCTGCGGTCCCGGAGCTGCTGTGCCGTCACGTCCGCCGTCGGGGAGCGGCGCTTCATCAGGTCGGCCAGCGCGGACATGTGGTGGTCCATGGCATTGGACATGGGGATGTACTCGGCCAGGTGCGAGGACGGCGTCGCGTCCAGCAGAGAGCGCCGGTTGTCGACCACGAAGAACTTGCACGCGTCGCCCGCGTACCGCTGCGAGAGCTGCTTGATCAGCAGGCGCAGCAGGTTCGACTTGCCCGACTCGCTCTCGCCGAAGACGAGGAAGAAGGGGTCCTGCTCGAAGTCGAGGTACACCGGTTCGAGGTTGTCCTCGTCGAGGGCGAAGGCGACCCCGCGCCGCGGGAACCGGTCGCCCGCGGGCAGCTGCCCGGCCGGGAACTCGCGCGGCAGCAGTCGTACGTCGGGGGCGCCGGGCGCCTCCCAGTGGCGGGAGACCTCGGCGGACAGCGCCTGGGTCGCGTCGGCGAGGTCGGTGTCGGAGGCGAGGCCGTCGATGCGCGGCACCGCCGCCATGAAGTGCAGCTTCTGCGGGGACAGACCCCGGCCGGGAACGCCCGTCGGGACGTTCGCGGCGGCCTTGCGGTCCAGTTCGGAGTCCATCGTGTCGCCGAGCCGCAGCTCCAGGCGGTTCATCAGGTGGTCCTTGAGGGCGGCCCTGACCTCCATCGAGCGGGAGGCGGTCAGGACCAGGTGGATGCCGTAGCCGAGACCGCGCGCGGCGATCTCGTGGATCACCGGGTCGAGTGCCTCGTAGTCGGAGCGGAAGTTGCCCCAGCCGTCGATGACGAGGAAGACGTCGCCCCACGGCTGGTCGGTGACCGAGATCTCGCCCCTGGCCCGCCGGTTGCGGAAGTCGGCGATCGAGGGGATGCCCGCGGAGCGGAAGTACTCCTCACGGCGGGTCAGCACGCCGTACACCTCGGCCACCGTGCGCCGCACCCGCTCCGGGTCCAGCCGCGAGGCCACCCCGCCGACGTGCGGCAGTCCGGCCAGCGAGGCCATGCCACCGCCGCCGAAGTCGAGGCCGTAGAACTGGACCTCGTGCGGTGTGTGGGTGAGCGCGAAGGAACAGATCAGCGAGCGCAGCAGCGTCGACTTGCCGGACTGCGGGCCGCCGAGGATCTGCATGTGTCCGGCGGCGCCGGAGAAGTCCACCCAGAGGGCGTCACGGCGCTGCTCGAACGGCTTGTCCACCAGGCCGACGGGGACGACGAGGCGGCCCGCGCCCTCGTAGCCGGGCTGGGTGAGCCCACGGCCCGGCACGGCCGTGAGGCCCGGCAGCAGCGCGTCGAGCGAGGGCGGGCTGTCCAGCGGCGGCAGCCACACCTGGTGGGCCGCCGGGCCCTGCGCCTCCAGCCGGCGCACGATGACGTCCAGGACGGTGTCGGCGAGGGCCTCGTCCACCTCGGGACCGTCCCCGGAGGGGCGCTGCTGGGGCACGGGCGCGTACCGCACCGGTACCTCGGCCGCGGTGAACAGCACCGGCTGCCGGTCCACCGGCAGCTGACCGCCGCCCAGCGCCGCCCGCTGCGGGCCGGAACGGTAGACGCCGGAGACGTACGCCGCCTTGAACCGCAGCATCTCGTCCGTGCCGAACTTCAGGAAGCCGGAACCCGGCACGTTGGGCAGCGAGTACGCGTCGGGCACGCCCAGCGCCGCCCTCGACTCGGCCGCCGAGAAGGTGCGCAGGCCGATGCGGTACGACAGATACGTCTCCAGACCGCGCAGCCGGCCCTCCTCCAGGCGCTGCGAGGCCAGCAGCAGGTGCACGCCGAGCGAACGGCCGATGCGGCCGATCTGCACGAACATCTCGATGAAGTCCGGCTTGGCGGTGAGCAGTTCGCTGAACTCGTCGATCACCAGGACGAGGGAGGGGATCGGCTGGAGCGGGGCGCCGGCCGCGCGCGCCTTCTCGTAGTCGTGGATGTTGGCGTAGTTGCCCGCGTCGCGCAGCATCTCCTGGCGGCGGTTCAGCTCGCCGCGGATGGAGTCGCCCATGCGGTCGACCAGCGTCAGGTCGTCCGCCAGGTTGGTGATCACGGCCGCGACGTGCGGCATCTGCGCCATGCCCGCGAAGGTCGCGCCGCCCTTGAAGTCGGCGAGGACGAAGTTCAGGGTCTCCGAGGAGTGGGTGACGGCGAGGCCCAGCACCAGGGTGCGCAGCAGTTCGGACTTGCCGGAGCCGGTGGCGCCGACGCACAGGCCGTGCGGGCCCATGCCCTCCTGCGCCGCCTCCTTGAGGTCCAGCATCACCGGACGCCCGTCCTCGCCGACGCCGATCGGCACCCGCAGCCGCTCGGCCAGCGAACGCGGCCGCCAGGTGCGCTTGGGGTCCACGGACGCCGCGTCACCGAGGTTCAGCAGGTCGGTGAACTCCAGGTTGGCCAGCAGCGGTTCGTCGTCGTCGCCGCCGGAGGCCATCCGCAGCGGCGCCAACTGCCGGGCGAGCACCTCGGCGGACTCGTACGACAGGGCGTCGGGCGTTCCCTCGTAGACGGTCCCGTGCGCCGACTCCAGGTGCAGCACCCCGGGTTCCACCACGATGGACAACTCGCCGCCGGGCCCGGTCGGTTCACCGGGCACGACCTCGAGAACGGTCACGCCCTGGAGCCCCTCGGGGTTGGCCAGGAACGAGTCGGGCGGCAGCGAGACGCCGTCGAGGACGACGACGATGTGCGGCTCCTCCGGCAGCGGGGCCGCGTCCGGGTGGAACCGCGGCCGGCCGCTGAGCCGGGAGGCGATCAGGTTCTCCAGTTCGCGCGTGTCACCGCCGATCAGCCTGCGGCTGCCCGCGCCGTCCACCGTGCCCGGCGCCTGCACGTGCGGCAGCCACTTGGCCCACTCCCAGTGCGCGAGTTCGTCCCGGCCCGCCGCGACCACGAGGACGAGGTCCTCGGGCGAGTGCAACGCGGCCAGCGAACCGGCCATGGCGCGGGCGGAGGACCGCACCGACTGCGGATCGCCGCTGACCGTGACGTGGTAGAAGGCGCGCAGCGACACCGCCATCGGCAGGGCGTCCAGGGTGCCGTGGACGGCGAGGAAGCGCTGGAACGCGCCCGCGGTCAGCGGCTCCAGCTGCTCCACGGGGCCGGTCTCGGGACTGACGAGCGGGGTGGCCAGCGACTGGGCGCCGAGACCGACGCGGACCTGGGCGAAGTCCTCGTCGCCGGGCCGTCGTTCCCACACCCGGCTGCCCTCGGCGACCAGGGCCCACAGCTGCTCGGGGGAGGGGTGCAGGTAGTACTGGGCGTCGCGCTGCGCCTTCGCGGTGGCGATCGTCGTCAGCCGGGTCTGCGCCAGGTAGCTCAGGTAGTCGCGGCGCAGGTCCGCCAACTGCCCCTGCGTGCCGCGGCGGAAGCGGACCACCATCGCGATCGACATCGCCACCGTCGAGGCGATCATCACCATGCCCATGATGCGCATGAACGGCTGGCCGCTCGTGAAGAAGAAGACGACCGAACCGCCCATGCCCAGCGTGGGCAGCAGCTGCATCAGCACGCTCTCCTGGTGCCCCCGCGGCAGCTCGGGCGGGGGCTGCACGGCGATCTCGCCCGTGGGCACCTCGGACGGCAGTGCCCGGGGAGGGCGCTTCACGACGATGTGGCTCACTGCTCACCAATTCCCTTGCCGGCCCCGGGTAAGTACCGTCCGCCACCCCGTGTCAGGCGGACGCAGGCCGCCGCGTGATCCTACTGACTTCTCGTGCGACGAGGGGGCGGTAGGGTGCCGGATGTTCGCGTGAGCACATGCGAGTCGGTCCGGGTGAGCCGGGACATTCCGTGAGAACGGGAACGGTTCGGCGCTCTCCGGCCGCCCGACGGCGTCCGCTTCGCCGCCCGGTCGGACCCACCGGTCCCACGCGGCACGGCACGGTCCGGAAATCTTCACACCGCCGACGCGGAACCGCCACCGACGCGGAACCGTCACCCAGGCGGAACCATCACTGAGGGGGAGCAGCAGGTGAGCATCACGGCCTCCGCGGCAGCCACTGGAGGAGGGCAGGGATCGGGCGCCGCCTCCGGGACGGGCCTCGGCTTCTGCCGGGTCACGATCGTCGCGCCCGACAGCCGGATCGACGTGGCGCTGCCCGACGACATCCCGGTCGTCGACCTCTACCCGGAGATCCTCCGGCTCTCCCGGCAGAGCCCCGCCGAGGGCGCCCCCGTCGGCTACCACCTCGTACGCCGGGACGGCACCGTCCTCGACGGCTCCCGCTCGTTCGCCGCGCAGCACATCCTCGACGGCGAACTCCTCACGCTGCGCCCCTTCTCGGAGTCGCTGCCGCCCGCCGTCTTCGACGACGTCTCCGAGGCGGTCGCCGCGGCCGTGACCCGCGAGCACGCCCTGTGGGGCGGCGACCTGACCCGGGCCGCGGGTCTGGTCGGCGGAGGCGTCCTGCCGGTCCTGCTCGCCTTCGTGGCCTGGACGGGCGACCCGCGCCACGACATGCACTCCCTGCCCGGCATCCTCGCCGCGGTCGTCGGCGTCCTGCTGGTCGCCCTCGCCTGCGTCCGCGCCCGCGTCTACGACGACCGGCCCTCGGCCGTCGCCCTCGGACTCGGCGCGCTGCCCAACGTCGGCGTGGCCGGCTCGGGTCTCCTCCCGCTCGCCGACGGCCAGGGCATCGGCAAGCTCCAGTTCCTCCTGGCCTGCGCGGCGGTCCTGCTGGCCGCGGTGCTCCTCACCCTGTGCTCACCGGGCGGGGACGGCCCGTTCGTCGCCTTCGTCGTGGCGTCCGGCGCCGGCCTCGCGGCGGTGTTCGCGGCGATCCTCGCGCACTGGACGCCGTCCGAGACCGCCGCCCTGTGCGCGCCCGTCGCCGTCGGCGCCCTCGCCTTCCTGCCCGGCCTCTCCATGCGCTTCGCCCGGCTGCCGATCGGCTTCGACACCCCCGACACCACCCGGCGCAGCGCGTACGGCGCCGATCCCGCCCCCCAGGAGCCGGTCGACGTCGAGCGGATCACCGCCCAGGCCCGCCGCGGTCACGAACTGCTCGTCGGACTCGTCGGCGGCTGCGCCCTGATCGCGGTCGGCGCCTGCTCGGTCCTCGGCTTCTCCGACGGCCTCTGGGCCCAGCTGCTCGCCCTGGCCGTGGGCATCGCCCTGCTGATGCGCGCCCACCTCTTCCGCTACACCGCGCAGGTCGCCCCCGTCCTCGCCGCCGGCCTCGCCTCCCTCGTGCTGCTCGGCCTCGGACTGGCGCTCAACCCGCCCGTGTCGGTGTTCCGCGACGCCCTCATGGGCGACCGCGCCGACCTGGACGTGCGGACCATCTGGCTGGTCGCCGCGATCGCGGCGGCGTCCGCGCTCGTCACCACGGTCGGCCTGATCGGCTCGCGCGGCGGTCTCACGCCGTTCTGGGGACGGTTCACGGAGATCGCCGAAGGCTTCGTCCTGCTGACCCTGGTGCCCCTGGCGCTGGCCGTCTTCGACGTCTACGCGGCCGCCCGGGCGATGACGAGCTGACCGGCCGGCAGCCGACCGGTCGCCGCCCCCGGCGGGGCGGCGGAGGACGTCACAGCCGTCAGCCCGTGACAGCGATCAGCCCGTGACAGCGATCGGACCGTCACGGGCAAGGCCCGGCGAGGGCGGCCGGCTGCTCGCCGCACGTGCGGGCGACGACCACGTCACCCCCGACGCACGGGTCGCCCCGGCCCCGGAGACCGGCGACGGGACGCCGTACCGCCGCCTCGACCTGCCGGTCGAGGCCGAGCCGATGACGATGACGATGACGATGACGACGACCGACCACGACGACGTCGTCGTCCGGAACAGCCGCCCCGTCTTCGGCGTAAGGAAGGAAGGCCGAGGGCCCCGCCGCCGGCCGGCCGAAGCGGACCTGCCCGGTCCGCGGCCTGCGGAGCGCGGCGGCGGGAAGGTGACGGCGCGGCCGCGCGCCGCCTACCGTTCCGCCGGCCCGCCGTTGTGCGGCGCCGGCTCCAGGTCGAACTCGCCGTCCCGCGCGCCCAGGACGAAGGCCCGCCACTCCGCCTCCGTGTAGCGCAGCACGGTGCCGGGGTCGAGCGACGACCGCATGGCCACCGCGCCGGCGGGGAGGTGGGCGATCTCCACCCGCTCCTCGTGCTCCTCCGTGCCGGGCGCGCTGTGCCACTCGACGCCGGAGATGTCGAGGGCGTACAGCTCGTCCCTCTCCCGCTCCTTGCGCGCCTTGGTCTCCTCTGCCGTCTCCGCCATGTCGCAGCGACCCCTTCCCGACTTCCCGACGTACGGACGAACAACGCTTCCCTGAAAGAACGATCCGGGCGCCACCCTAGTGGCCGTCCCCGGGCCTTCTCAGGGGTTCGCGGACCGCGGCGAAGGCGCCCGCCACCTCCTGGTACCCTGATGGACGGCCGTTTGTGTACGCACCCCCGGATCGCCCTCAGCAGACCTCGACGGTCCCTGATGGTCCTGGAGGCCGCGCCCATCGGATCCCCGCCTCCCGAGTAACGGAAGCTCCCCCGAGACACAGACCGGGGGCACTCGGTGGCCCACCACGGACTACGAGGAGTACGCGTGTCGCTCGACGCCGCTACGAAGAAGCAGATCATCGCCGAGTTCGGCCAGAAGGAGGGCGACACCGGCTCCCCCGAGGTCCAGGTCGCCATGCTCTCCCGTCGGATCTCCGACCTGACCGAGCACCTCAAGACCCACAAGCACGACCACCACTCCCGCCGTGGTCTGCTCATCCTGGTCGGTCAGCGCCGCCGGCTGCTGCAGTACCTGGCCAAGAAGGACATCCAGCGCTTCCGCGCCCTGGTCGACCGCCTCGGCATCCGCCGCGGTGCGGCCGGCGCCAAGTAAGACGCCGTGAAGGGAGCGGTTCCCGTCGTCATCGGGGACCGCTCCCTTTGCCGTACGTACGCAAACGTGCGGAGTGTCACCCACGCTTTGTAGTGTGGTAGCAGAACGCAAGAGGCACGAGACAGACGAACAGACGAGGAGAGGCGCACGTAGCCGCCGCCGGTCCTCGGTAGTGGCCCCCGGGGGGAAGAGAGCCCCGGGTGCTTCGATCGAAGACCGGCCCGCACCGTACGGAGCGCCTCTCCGCCACCGTCCCCCTGCCACACGGGCAGCCCAGGGGACGAAGACGAGGAGAAAACGCTAGTGGAGAACGAGACCCACTACGCCGAAGCCGTCATCGACAACGGCACTTTCGGCACCCGCACCATCCGATTCGAGACGGGCCGCCTGGCCCGCCAGGCCGCCGGCTCGGCCGTGGCCTACCTGGACGACGACACCATGGTGCTGTCGGCCACCACCGCTTCCAAGAACCCCAAGGACCAGCTCGACTTCTTCCCCCTCACGGTGGACGTCGAGGAGCGGATGTACGCCGCCGGCAAGATCCCCGGCAGCTTCTTCCGCCGTGAGGGCCGCCCCTCCGAGGACGCCGTCCTCACCTGCCGCCTGATCGACCGCCCGCTGCGCCCGTCCTTCAAGAAGGGCCTGCGCAACGAGATCCAGGTCGTCGCCACGATCATGGCCCTCAACCCCGACCACCTGTACGACGTCGTGGCGATCAACGCCGCGTCCGCGTCCACGCAGCTGGCCGGCCTGCCCTTCTCCGGCCCGATCGGCGGCGTCCGCGTCGCGCTGATCCGCGGCCAGTGGGTCGCCTTCCCGACGCACACCGAGCTGGAGGAGGCCGTCTTCGACATGGTCGTCGCCGGTCGCGTCCTGGAGGACGGCGACGTCGCGATCATGATGGTCGAGGCCGAGGCCACCGAGAAGACCATCAAGCTCGTCGAGGACGGCGCCGAGGCGCCGACCGAGGAGGTCGTCGCCGCCGGTCTGGACGCCGCGAAGCCCTTCATCAAGGTGCTCTGCAGGGCCCAGGCCGACCTCGCCGCCAAGGCCGCCAAGCCGACCGGCGAGTTCCCGATCTTCCTCGACCACCAGGACGACGTCCTGGAGGCGCTGTCCGCCGCCGTCCGCCCGGAGCTCTCCGCCGCGCTGACCATCGCGGGCAAGCAGGAGCGCGAGGCCGAGCTGGACCGCGTCAAGGCGCTCGCCGCCGAGAAGCTCCTGCCGGAGTTCGAGGGGCGCGAGAAGGAGATCTCCGCCGCGTACCGCTCGCTCACCAAGCAGCTGGTCCGCGAGCGCGTGATCAAGGAGAAGAAGCGCATCGACGGCCGCGGCGTCACGGACATCCGTACGCTCGCCGCCGAGGTCGAGGCCATCCCGCGCGTGCACGGCTCCGCGCTGTTCGAGCGTGGCGAGACCCAGATCCTGGGCGTCACCACCCTCAACATGCTCCGCATGGAGCAGCAGCTGGACACCCTCTCCCCGGTGACCCGCAAGCGCTACATGCACAACTACAACTTCCCGCCGTACTCCGTCGGCGAGACCGGCCGCGTCGGCTCCCCGAAGCGCCGCGAGATCGGCCACGGCGCCCTCGCCGAGCGCGCCATCGTGCCGGTGCTGCCGACGCGCGAGGAGTTCCCCTACGCGATCCGCCAGGTGTCCGAGGCCCTCGGCTCCAACGGCTCGACGTCCATGGGCTCCGTCTGCGCCTCCACCATGTCGCTGCTGAACGCCGGTGTGCCGCTGAAGGCCCCCGTCGCCGGCATCGCCATGGGCCTGATCTCCCAGGAGATCAACGGCGAGACGCACTACGTCGCCCTCACCGACATCCTCGGTGCGGAGGACGCCTTCGGCGACATGGACTTCAAGGTCGCCGGCACCAAGGAGTTCGTCACCGCCCTCCAGCTCGACACCAAGCTGGACGGCATCCCCGCCTCCGTCCTGGCCGCCGCCCTCAAGCAGGCCCGTGACGCCCGCCTCCACATCCTCGACGTGATGATGGAAGCGATCGACACGCCGGACGAGATGTCCCCCAACGCCCCGCGGATCATCACCGTCAAGATCCCCGTGGACAAGATCGGCGAGGTCATCGGCCCCAAGGGCAAGATGATCAACCAGATCCAGGAGGACACCGGCGCCGACATCACGATCGAGGACGACGGCACCATCTACATCGGCGCCGTCGACGGCCCGTCCGCCGAGGCCGCCCGCGCCACGATCAACAGCATCGCCAACCCGACGATGCCCGAGGTCGGCGAGCGCTACCTGGGCACGGTCGTGAAGACGACCACCTTCGGCGCGTTCGTGTCGCTGATGCCGGGCAAGGACGGTCTGCTGCACATCTCGCAGATCCGCAAGCTCGCCGGCGGCAAGCGCGTGGAGAACGTCGAGGACGTCCTCGGCGTGGGCGCCAAGGTCCAGGTCGAGATTGCCGAGATCGACTCCCGCGGCAAGCTCTCCCTCATCCCCGTGATCGAGGGCGAATCGTCCGACGACGACAAGAAGGACGACGCCGAGCAGTGACGTCCCGTAGCTCCAAGGTGACGGCCCGCCCCTCTTCGGAGGCGCGGGCCGTCGCCCGTACCCAAACCCTCATCAAGGGCGAGAACGGCATCGGCACGGTCCGCAAGACCACCCTCCCGGGCGGTCTGCGCATCGTCACCGAGACCCTCCCCTCGGTCCGCTCCGCGACCTTCGGCATCTGGGCACACGTCGGCTCCCGCGACGAGACCCCGGCGCTGAACGGCGCCACCCACTACCTCGAGCACCTGCTCTTCAAGGGCACCCGGCGCAGGTCCGCGCTGGAGATCTCCTCCGCCCTCGACGCGGTCGGCGGCGAGATGAACGCCTTCACGGCGAAGGAGTACACGTGCTACTACGCGCGCGTGCTCGACGCCGACCTGCCGCTCGCCATCGACGTCGTCAGCGACATGCTGACCGGCTCCCTGATCCGGGAGGAGGACGTCAACGTCGAGCGCGGCGCGATCCTCGAGGAGATCGCGATGACGGAGGACGACCCGGGCGACTGCGTGCACGACCTGTTCGCGCACACGATGTTCGGCGACAACGCCCTCGGCCGCCCCGTCCTCGGCACGGTCGACACCGTCAACGCCCTCACCGCGGACCGCATCCGCCGCTTCTACAAGAAGCACTACGACCCCACCCACCTGGTGGTCGCCGCCGCGGGCAACATCGACCACAACAAGGTCGTACGGCAGGTCCGCGCCGCCTTCGAGAAGGCCGGCGCGCTCGGGGAGACCGACGCCGCCCCCATCGCCCCGCGCGCCGGCCGGCGCACCATCCGCACCGCGGGCCGCGTCGAACTCCTCGGCCGCAAGACCGAACAGGCGCACGTCGTCCTCGGCATGCCCGGCCTGCCCCGCACCGACGAGCGCCGCTGGGCCCTCGGCGTGCTGAACACCGCTCTCGGCGGCGGCATGTCCTCCCGGCTGTTCCAGGAGGTCCGCGAGAAGCGCGGCCTGGCCTACAGCGTCTACTCCTACACCTCCGGCTTCGCCGACTGCGGACTGTTCGGCGTGTACGCCGGCTGCCGACCCAGCCAGGTGCACGACGTGCTGAAGATCTGCCGCGACGAACTCGACACCGTCGCCGAACACGGCCTCTCCGACGAGGAGATCGGCCGCGCCATCGGCCAGCTGCGCGGCTCCACGGTCCTCGGCCTGGAGGACACCGGCGCCCTCATGAACCGCATCGGCAAGAGCGAGCTGTGCTGGGGCGAGCAGATGTCCGTCGACGACATGCTGACCCGGATCGAGGCCGTGACCCCGGACGAGGTCCGCGAGGTGGCCCGCGACATCCTGGGACAGCGCCCGTCGCTGTCGGTCATCGGCCCGCTCAAGGACAAGCAGGCGTCCCGACTGCACGAGGTCGTCGCCTAGGGTCTGTTCGGCGGATCAGGCCGGAGAGAAGCAGCGGCGGCCTGCAGCCGGGCGTGCCGGGCCCCGCGTCTCCGGCACGATCCGCCGGACAAGATCCAACCCCTCCCGTAAGGAAGCAACAGATGAGCAAGCTGCGCGTGGCGGTCCTCGGCGCCAAGGGCCGCATCGGCGCCGAAGCGGTCCGGGCGGTCGAGGCCGCCGAGGACATGGAGCTGGTGGCCGCCCTCGGCCGGGGCGACGACCTGGAGACGCTGGCCGGCACCGGCGCCCAGGTCGCGGTGGAACTGACCACCCCGGCCTCGGTCATGGACAACCTCGACTACTGCGTACGGCACGGCATCCACGCCGTCGTCGGCACCACCGGCTGGACCGAGGAACGCCTCGCGCGGCTGACCGGCTGGCTGGAGCGGTCCCCGGAGACGGGCGTGCTCATCGCGCCTAACTTCTCCATCGGGGCCGTACTGACCATGAAGTTCGCGCAGATCGCGGCACCGTGGTTCGAGTCGGTCGAGGTCGTCGAGCTGCACCACCCGAACAAGGTGGACGCCCCCTCCGGCACCGCCACGCGCACCGCCCAGCTCATCGCCGAGGCCCGCCGCGCCGCCGGCTGCGCCCCCGCCCCGGACGCCACGGCGACGGCCCTGGACGGGGCCCGCGGCGCGGACGTCGACGGCGTCCCCGTCCACGCCGTCCGCCTGCGCGGCCTGCTGGCCCACCAGGAGGTCCTGCTGGGCGGCGAGGGCGAGACCCTGACCATCCGCCACGACTCCCTGCACCACAGCAGCTTCATGCCGGGCATCCTGCTGGGCGCCCGCCGCGTGGTGACGACTCCGGGCCTGACCTTCGGCCTGGAACACTTCCTGGACCTGAACTGAGCCCCTGACCACCATGCGCGCGAAGCTCTCCTACGCCCTCACGGCCGCCGTCCTGGTCTTCTACTTCGTCCTGGCCGGCAGCCGTGGCGTCATGCTCATCCGGTCCGGCACGCTCCTCACCGTCACCTTCGGCGTGGCGGTGCTGATCCTGCCGGTCATCGGCGTCTGGTTCCTGTGGAAGAACACCCAGTTCGTCCGCCGGGCCAACCAGCTCGCCGCCGAACTCGACGCCGAGGGCGGCCTGCCCGTCGACGAGCTGAAGCGCACCCCCAGCGGCCGCGTCGACCGCGACTCGGCCGACGCGGTGTTCGCCCGGCGCAAGGCCGAGACGGAAGCGGCTCCCGACGACTGGCGCACCTGGTTCCGCCTCGCCGTCGCCTACCACGACGCCCGGGACACCCCGCGCGCCCGCAAGGCCATGCAGCGCGCCATCAGCCTGCACGGCACCACACGGCGCCCGGCCTCCCCCTGAGTCCGCGCCACTCCTCCTGAGGCCGCGCGGGCGTCCTGAGTCCCCGCAGTCGTCCTGAGGCCGTGCACGAGAAGGCCCGGTCCGTACATCCGGACCGGGCCGCATCAGGTGTGCCCTCTCGGGAGCGTCCTCAGGGCCGTCGGTACTCGTCGGCCCACGCCTCCACGGAGTCCGCGGCCCGGTCGAACGCCTCCGGCCGCGCCAGAAAGTCGGCCCCGTGAGAGGTGAGCAGCGGCACCGCGCCCTCCGCGGCCCGGTCCCGCCGCACGAGGGTCAGCGCCTGGCCCTGCACGGTGCGCGGCAGCCCCATCCAGCGCACGGGCTGCTGCACGGTCCGCACGGCCACGACGCGGTTCCAGGTCACCGTCCGCGTGACGAGGAAGCCCACCTGGCGCACCCCGCGCGCACTCACCCACACCCCCATCCGCAGCAGCCGCAGCGCGCCGCCGATCACCAGCAGCGACACGCCGAAGACGATCCCGGCCTCGGACACCGAGCCGGTCAACGCGATGATCACCGCCGCGAACAGCACGTACGACGCGAGCAGCAGGCACAGCGCGGCCGCCGCGACCCGCCACGGGCCGGGCCGGTAGGGCCGCCGCCAGTGCTCGCGGTCGTCGAAGGGCAGCGCGGCCTCGTCCGCCGCCTCGAATGCGCGGTCGGCCGTCAGGAAGGGCAGGGGCACGGCTGGTCCTCACTCGTCCATACGTGGGCTGTGCCGGTGAGGCTATCCGCCTGTGTCCCCGCTCACCACCTTCGGGGGTCCGGATGGGGTCAGCGCCCCCGGGAGGCCTGTGACTGCTGGTCGGGGACGGAGTGGTCCGCGGACAGCGCCGGCATCCCGATGACCAGCGAGCCCACCAGGGCGGCCACGATGGTGAGCCCCAGCAGCCAGCGCCCGGCCAGCTGCCCGAAGGAGGACCGCTCCGGCGGTGGGGGAGTGACATTGCTACGGAACCTGTCGGCCTCGGCGAGGAAGGCGAAGGGTACGGGCTCGCGCCGGCGGAACATGGCGGGTACGTCCTCCTGGGAGATCACGAGTGGACTCGGCGACCGACGGACGTCATCGGTGCAGCCGTCATCGGTGCGGCCGCCACCGATGACGGCCGTCACCGGTACAGACGAGCGAGTGCCCGAAAACGTGCCCCATATCAGCAGACGTCCTGGCGAAGCCCGCGGCGCCCGTGAACTCCCGGCTCGACGGCCGTCGTAAAGTTGGCGCCGCTCGGCAGACGCGATGGAAGGACCCCCGAACCGTGACCCCCACCCCCGACGACGAGTTCAAGATCGACTTTCGGAGCGACGTCACCGTCGAACTGGTCAAGCACACCGCGTCCGACGCGGACGTGCTGTTCGCCGCCCGCGTCTCCACCGCCGGCGAGCAGTCCCTGGACGAGCTGAAGAAGGACCCCGAGCGCTCCAAGGGGCTCATCAATTACCTGATGCGGGACCGCCACGGCAGCCCCTTCGAGCACAACTCGATGACCTTCTTCATCAGCGCCCCGATCTTCGTCTTCCGCGAGTTCATGCGGCACCGCGCCGGCTGGTCGTACAACGAGGAGTCCGGCCGCTACCGGGAGCTCCAGCCGGTGTTCTACGTCCCGGACGCCTCCCGCAAGCTCGTGCAGCAGGGCCGCCCCGGCAAGTACGTCTTCGTGGAGGGCAGCGAGGACCAGCAGGAACTGGTCAACCGCACGATGGAGGACTCCTACCGCCAGGCCTACTCCGCCTACCAGGAGATGCTCGCCGCGGGCGTCGCCCGCGAGGTCGCCCGCGCGGTCCTCCCGGTCGGCCTGTTCTCCTCGATGTACGCCACCTGCAACGCCCGCTCCCTGATGCACTTCCTCGGCCTGCGCACCCAGCACGAACTGGCCAAGGTCCCGTCCTTCCCGCAGCGGGAGATCGAGATGGTCGGCGAGAAGATGGAGTCCGAGTGGGCGAAGCTCATGCCCCTCACCTACGC
Organism: Streptomyces sp. NPDC017202; assembly: GCF_044331705.1. Lineage (NCBI taxonomy): Bacteria > Bacillati > Actinomycetota > Actinomycetes > Kitasatosporales > Streptomycetaceae > Streptomyces > Streptomyces sp. NPDC017202. Next base: position 159,614 of record NZ_JBIRNP010000015.1, read on the forward strand.
GGCCTTCAACGCCAACGGCAGGGTCGCCCCGTAAGCCGGCCCGTGACGGAGACGTATGTACGGATCATCCGTGCGAAGTGTCCGTATTGCGGCATTTAGAGAAGTTCATCTAGCCTGATCAAACGGACCCGGCACTGCTTGAACCCCCGAGCAGGCAGTGCCGGGCTCCGCATTTGTCACCACTTGTCGTCCGCCCCGAGGGCAGACCCCGCCCCGAGCAACGAGTAGCGTGTTCCCCATGGCTCCGACCTCCACTCCGCAGACCCCCTTCGGGCGGGTCCTCACCGCCATGGTCACGCCCTTCACGGCGGACGGCGCACTCGACCTCGACGGCGCACAGCGGCTCGCCACCCACCTGGTGGACGCAGGCAACGACGGCCTGATCGTCAACGGCACCACCGGTGAGTCGCCCACCACCAGCGACGCGGAGAAATCGGACCTGGTACGAGCCGTCCTGGAGGCCGTCGGAGACCGGGCCCACGTCGTGGCCGGAGTCGGCACCAACGACACCCACCACAGCATCGAGCTGGCGCGCGCGGCGCAGCGGACCGGCGCACACGGCCTGCTCGTCGTGACGCCGTACTACAACAAGCCCCCGCAGGAGGGCCTCCGCCGGCACTTCACGGCCGTCGCCGACGCCACCGAGCTGCCGGTCATGCTCTACGACATTCCCGGCCGCAGCGGCGTCCCGATCAGCACCGAGACGCTGGTCCGCCTGGCCGAGCACCCGAGGATCGTCGCCAACAAGGACGCCAAGGGCGACCTCGGCCGCGCGAGCTGGGCCATCGCCCGCTCGCGCCTGGCCTGGTACTCCGGCGACGACATGCTGAACCTGCCGCTGCTCTCCGTGGGCGCGGTCGGCTTCGTCTCCGTCGTCGGTCACGTCGTCACCCCGGACCTGCGCGCCCTCGTGGACGCGTTCACCTCGGGTGACGTCCAGAAGGCCACGGAGATCCACCAGAAGCTGCTCCCGGTCTACACGGGCATGTTCCGCACCCAGGGCGTCATGACCACGAAGGCCGCGCTCACCCTCCAGGGCCTGCCCGCGGGCCCGCTGCGGCCGCCCATGGTGGAACTCAGCACGGAAGAGACCGCCCAGCTCAAGATCGATCTTGCCGCCGGCGGGGTACAGCTCTGACACCAGACTTCACAACTGAATACGGCAGGCCACCGGTGCCTGCGCACATCGACAACTGCTTCTGCACGAACGTCACGCGCGCCACGTGCCCGACCGGTACGTGGCGCGCGTGTTTGAGGAGAGTCTTTTGAGTCATCCGCACCCCGAACTGGGCCCGCCCCCGCCGCTCCCCGAAGGAGGCCTGCGGGTCACCCCGCTCGGCGGCCTCGGCGAGATCGGCCGCAACATGACGGTCTTCGAGTACGGCGGTCGCCTGCTGATCGTCGACTGCGGAGTGCTCTTCCCCGAGGAGGAGCAGCCGGGAATCGACCTGATCCTGCCGGACTTCACGTCCGTCCGGGACCGTCTCGACGACATCGAGGGCATCGTCCTCACCCATGGCCACGAGGACCACATCGGCGGCGTCCCCTACCTCCTCCGGGAGAAGCCGGACATCCCGCTGATCGGCTCCAAGCTGACCCTCGCCCTGATCGAGGCGAAGCTCCAGGAGCACCGCATCCGCCCGTACACCCTCGAGGTGGCGGAGGGGAACCGCGAGCGCATCGGCCCGTTCGACTGCGAGTTCGTCGCGGTCAACCACTCCATCCCGGACGCTCTCGCGGTCGCCATCCGCACCCCGGCCGGCATGGCGGTCCACACGGGCGACTTCAAGATGGACCAGCTCCCGCTGGACAACCGCCTCACGGACCTCCACGCGTTCGCCCGGCTCAGCGAGGAAGGCATCGACCTCCTCCTCTCCGACTCGACGAACGCGGAGGTCCCGGGATTCGTCCCGCCCGAGCGCGACATCTCCAACGTCCTGCGCACGGTCTTCGCGAACGCCCGTAAGCGGATCATCGTGGCGAGCTTCGCCAGCCACGTCCACCGCATCCAGCAGATCCTGGACGCGGCCCACGAGTACGGCCGCAGGGTCGCCTTCGTCGGTCGCTCGATGGTCCGCAACATGGGCATCGCCCGCGATCTGGGATACCTGAAGGTCCCGCCGGGCCTGGTGGTGGACGTCCGCACCCTGGACGACCTCCCGGACCACGAGGTGGTCCTGGTCTGCACGGGCTCCCAGGGCGAACCGATGGCCGCCCTGTCCCGGATGGCCAACCGTGACCACCAGATCCGCATCGTCGACGGCGACACCGTGATCCTGGCGTCGTCGCTCATCCCCGGCAACGAGAACGCGGTCTACCGCGTGATCAACGGCCTGACCCGCTGGGGCGCCAACGTCGTCCACAAGGGCAACGCCAAGGTGCACGTCTCGGGCCACGCGTCCGCGGGCGAGCTGTTGTACTTCTACAACATCTGCCGGCCGAAGAATCTGATGCCGGTCCACGGCGAATGGCGCCACCTGCGAGCCAACGCCGAACTGGGCGCCCTCACCGGCGTCCCGCACGACCGCATCGTCATCGCCGAGGACGGCATCGTCGTCGACCTCGTCCAGGGCAAGGCCAGGATCTCCGGCAAGGTCCAGGCGGGTTACGTGTACGTCGACGGCCTCTCGGTCGGCGACGTGCGCGAGCCGGCGCTGAAGGACCGGAAGATCCTGGGAGACGAGGGCATCATCTCGGTCTTCCTGGTCGTGGACTCCTCGACCGGCAAGATCACCGCCGGTCCGCACATCCAGGCCCGCGGGTCCGGTATCGACGACTCCGCCTTCGGAGCCGTCGTGCCGAAGATCAACGAGGTCCTGGAACGTTCGGCCCAGGACGGGGTCGTCGAGCCCCACCAGTTGCAGCAACTCATCCGCCGCACCCTGGGCAAGTGGGTCTCCGACACCTACCGGCGCAGGCCGATGATCCTCCCGGTCGTCGTGGAGGTCTGATGGGCTGACGACTGCTCACAGGCGTCAACCTGGGGCGGGGCACCTCGATTTGCATCGGGGCGCCCCGCTCCAGTACGTTTACGGCTCCGCCTGAACGGGAAGCCCCAACGCCTTGCGCGTCGGATCGGCTACCGGGAGGGGCCGGGAAAACCGACTCAGAACTTCTGATAAAGTCGGAACCGCCGGAAAGGAAACCGCGAAACATAAGCGGGGGCCTGGAAAGCACCGAGGAAATCGGGCCGGGAAACGGTCT
>NZ_JBIRNP010000016.1:0-156244 GCF_044331705.1 Streptomyces sp. NPDC017202
CTATCAGACCGTTTCCCGGCCCGATTTCCTCGGTGCTTTCCAGGCCCCCGCTTATGTTTCGCGGTTTCCTTTCCGGCGGTTCCGACTCTATCAGACCGTTTCCGGCCCGATTCCCTGTCGGCGGGATTTGCCTCGAGCTTCTGGCTTTCGCCTGTCGGCCTTTCGACATTCACTACGTTAGCCGATTCCCTCGGCAGCTCATAATCGAACTCCGCCGAGTTCGAATTCAGACATGCAGGCACGCCGAATTCGACCCCGCTGAGGGGCGTCGTAGGTAGTGGGTTGGCCACTTCCGGCTGCTGGCGAATGCCGTACCCGGTTCAAGCGGCTCGGGCTACGTTACGCCGCTGTCCAAGGCGAGTCAACTTCGGCGGCGCCGGGGCACGTGGGCCCGATAGGGGCTCACCGTCGGGTCGCCGGCGATCCAGTAGCGCCAGGGGTGGAACGCGCCGTCGCCGGAGACTCCGGTGCGTGGGCCGTTGCGTACCTGGTCGGTGAGTGCCGGGGTACCCGTGAGGACGCGGAGCGGGGTGCCGCCGGGGGCGCAGGCGTCCGTGCCGTCGAGGGTCCGGTCGACGTCCAGGGCCGTGGCCAGGCGGGCGGGGCCTTTGGCCAGTTCCCTGTCGTCGCGGGCCGAGAGTCGACGCCTGCGGGCCTGCTCGGTGCCTCCGATCACCTCACCCGCGCGGAGCAGGACACCGCTCGCGGCGCCCTCGGGGCCGCAGACGAGGTTCATGCAGTGCCACATGCCATAGGTGAAGTAGACGTACACGTGTCCGGGCGGGCCGAACATCACGCTGTTGCGGGCGGTGCGTCCGCGGAAGGCGTGGGAACCGGGGTCGTTCGGGCCGTCGTAGGCCTCGACCTCGGTGAGGCGCAGGGTGATCGGACCGTCCGGGGTGGTGCGCACGACGAGGCGGCCGAGGAGATCGGGGGCCACCTCCAGAACGGGGCGCTCGAAGAAGGTCCTGGGCAGGGGCGTACGGTCGGGGGTCGCGATCATGCCCTCCGAGCGTAATGGAGGCGGTCGGTGCGTCGGGGTGGCCAGTGGGCACCCGGGTTGCCAGGGTGGAGTGCGGAACCGGCTCCGGCCGGATCGCGTTTGTAGGGATCAAGGATCCCGTCGTAGAGGTCTAGAGGGAGAGTCATGGCGTTCAAGAAGCTGCTCGCGAGTCTCGGGGCCGGTGGGGCCTCGGTCGAGACGGTGCTGACCGAGGTCAACGTCGTTCCGGGTGGCGTGGTGCAGGGCGAGGTGCGGATCCAGGGCGGGTCCGTGAACCAGCAGATCGAGGGACTGTCCGTCGGGCTCCAGGCCAAGGTCGAGGTCGAGAGCGGCGACCAGGAGTACAAGCAGGACATCGAGTTCGTCAAGCAGCGTCTGGGAGGGGCCTTCGAGCTGCAGGCGGGCGCGGTGCACGCCGTGCCGTTCGGTCTGGAGATCCCGTGGGAGACGCCCATCACGATGATCGACGGGCAGGCCCTGCGCGGGATGAACGTCGGGGTGACCACGGAGCTGGAGATCGCGCGGGCCGTGGACTCCGGTGACCTGGACCCGGTGAACGTGCACCCGCTGCCGGTGCAGAAGGCGATCCTGGACGCCTTCCTCCAGCTGGGCTTCCGCTTCAAGAACGCGGACCTGGAGCGCGGTCACATCCGGGGGACGCGGCAGAAGCTGCCGTTCTACCAGGAGATCGAGTTCTTCCCGCCGTCGCAGTACCGGGGTCTGCACCAGGTCGAGGTGAGCTTCGTCGCCGACGAGCACACGATGGACGTCGTGCTGGAGATGGACAAGAAGCCGGGGCTGTTCAGTGAGGGCAGCGACACCTTCCGCTCCTTCCAGGTCGGGCTGAACGACTACCAGGGGACCGACTGGGCGGCGTACCTCAACCAGTGGCTGTCCGAGGTCGGCAGCAGGCGCAACTGGTTCTAGGCTCGGAACCACTGACTCCAGAACCGATGCAGGAGGTACCGAGGTGACCGAGCTCAAGCGACGGCCGCTCCCCCACGACTTCCATCCGCCCGTGCCGTCGTTCACGGTGACGAGCGAGGACGTCGAGGAGGGCGCGACCCTCAAGGGCGACCAGGTCCAGTCGGACGGGAACACCTCGCCGCAGCTGCGGTGGGAGGGTTTCCCGCCGGAGACCAAGAGCTTCGCGGTGACCTGTTACGACCCCGACGCACCGACGGGCAGCGGCTTCTGGCACTGGGTGCTGTTCGACATCCCCGCCTCGGTGACCGGGCTTCCGGCGGGGGCCGGCGGCGGCAAGTTCGAGGGCCTGCCCGAGGGTGCCGTCCACGCGCGCAACGACTACGGGACGAAGGACTTCGGCGGGGCAGCCCCGCCGCCCGGGGACGGCCCGCACCGGTACGTCTTCACGGTGTACGCGGTGGACCAGGAGAAGCTCGGTCCGGACTCGGACGCCTCTCCCGCCGCCGTCGGGTTCAATCTGCGCTTCCACACGCTCGCGCGAGCCCAGCTGATCGGGGAGTACGAGAGCCCCGCCGCGAGCTGAGCCGGGCCTCCCCCGAGTCATCTCATCGTTCGTTCAACGTTTGCCCGTCCCTGGTCTTGGAAGTGATCAGGGGCGGGCATTTTGTTGCCGGGGGCGCGGGGGGCATCCCCCGTGGGAGCAGCAGATATTGCGTTGTCCATCTCGGTGTGCCCGGCCAGAGTTGTTCCCAGCCCGCCAGGGGGTGGGCCGGTGCACACGGGAGGTGGGCTGGTATGCGGGACACGCTGGTACTCAACGCGAGCTTCGAGCCGCTGTCGACGGTGACGTTGAACCGAGCCGTCGTTCTGGTGCTTCAGGACAAGGCCGTCGTCGAGCAGGCCCACCCCGAACTGCGGATGCGGGGAGCCGAGGTGGACATACCGGCGCCCCGGATCATCAGGCTGTGCAGGTACGTACGGGTGCCGTTCCGAAGACAAGCTCCGTGGTCGCGGCGGGGTGTGCTGGTCCGGGACCGGCACCGGTGCGCCTACTGCGGTCGCCGGGCGACCACGGTGGACCACGTCGTGCCGCGGGCCCAGGGCGGTCAGGACTCCTGGCTCAACACGGTCGCCTCGTGCGCGGAGGACAACCACCGCAAGGCGGACCGGACTCCGGAGCAGGCGGGCATGCCGCTGCTGCGGCAGCCGTTCGAGCCGACCCCGCAGGACGCGATGCTGCTCGCCCTGGGGCAGGAGGACCTGGCCGCGCTGCCGGAGTGGCTGACCACGGACGCGGCGTAGCCCGGCGGGCAGGCCGTGTTGCGTGCGCCGCCCCGCCGTGGCCGCGACGAACGGTTCCCCGCAGTCGAACAGTTCCCCGCAGTCCTTGAAGGGCTGCGGGGAACCGGGGGTTTCAGGGGGTGCGTCGTCAGTCGATCGACGGCTTCTCGCGGCGTTCCCTCGGGCTGTCCGAGCCACCGCCGTTGGAGCCCGAACCGCCGCCCATGGGACCGAAGTTGCCCATGGCGCCGGACAGTCCCTTGAGGGCGTCGCCGATTTCGCTGGGCACGATCCAGAGCTTGTTGGCGTCGCCCTCGGCGATCTTCGGGAGCATCTGGAGGTACTGGTAGGAGAGGAGCTTCTGGTCCGCGTCGCCGGCGTGGATCGCCTCGAAGACCGTGCGGACGGCCTGGGCCTCGCCCTCGGCGCGCAGGGCGGCGGCCTTGGCCTCGCCCTCGGCCTTGAGGATGGCGGACTGCTTCTCGCCTTCCGCGGTGAGGATGGCGGCCTGGCGCGTGCCTTCGGCGGTGAGGATCGCGGCGCGCTTGTCCCGGTCGGCGCGCATCTGCTTCTCCATCGAGTCCTGGATGGAGGTCGGGGGCTCGATCGCCTTCAGCTCCACGCGGTTGACGCGGATGCCCCACTTGCCGGTGGCCTCGTCGAGCACTCCGCGCAGAGCCGCGTTGATCTCCTCGCGGGAGGTCAGGGTGCGCTCCAGGTCCATGCCGCCGATGATGTTGCGCAGGGTGGTGACGGTGAGCTGCTCGATCGCCTGGATGTAGCTGGCGACTTCGTAGGTCGCGGCGCGGGCGTCGGTCACCTGGTAGTAGATGACGGTGTCGATGTTGACGACCAGGTTGTCCTGGGTGATGACCGGCTGCGGCGGGAACGGAACGACCTGTTCACGCAGGTCGATGCGGTTGCGGATGGTGTCGATGAACGGGACGACGATGTTGAGGCCCGCGTTGAGCGTCCGTGTGTAGCGGCCGAACCGCTCCACGATCGCGGCGCTCGCCTGTGGGATGACCTGGATCGTCTTGATCAGGGCGATGAAGACCAACACCACCAGGATGATCAAGACGATGATGACCGGTTCCATCGTGCTCCCCGTACCCTTCTCCGCCTCGGCGCTTTCGGAAGATCTTAGGCTTGTTGAAGATCTTGCTGGTCGAGTGTGCCAGACCGTCGTCCGGCTCGTGGGGTGTTCGGTTCACTTACGTGGTGCGGTAGTTGACTGGGTCAGATGACGATCGCCGTGGCCCCCTCGATGTCCACGACGTCGACCTCCTGCCCCACTTCATAGGTGCGGTCGGTGTCGAGAGCGCGCGCCGACCAGATCTCCCCGGCGAGCTTGATACGTCCTCCCCTGCCGTCGACCCGTTCCAGTACGACGGCCTGCTTGCCCTTCAACGCGTCGACGCCGCTGGCGAATTGGGGCCGCTGGGCGCTGTGCCGGGCCGCGATGGGCCGTACGACGGCGATGAGGGCGACGGAGACGACCACGAAGACGAGTACTTGGGCGACCACGTCGAAGCCGAGGGCGGCCGCGACGGCCGCGGCCACCGCACCGACCGCGAACATGCCGAACTCCGGCATGGCGGTGACCACCAGAGGGATTCCGAGCGCTGCCGCACCTACGAGCCACCACACCCACGCGTCGATGTCGTCCACGTGTTCATGGTAGGTCCGGCGGGTGTGCGACCGACAGGGCGCGAACGGGGGCGGTCAGGACAGCGGCAGGCCCTGGGCGGTCCAGCGGTCGCCGACCTGTTCCACGACGAGGGGGAGGCCGAAGCAGAGGGAGAGGTTGCGGGAGGTCAGTTCGAGTTCGACCGGTCCGGCGGCGAGGACCTTGCCCTGACGGATCATGAGGACGTGCGTGAAACCGGGGGCGATCTCCTCGACGTGGTGCGTGACCATGATCATCGAGGGGGCGATCGGGTCGCGGGCCAGGCGGCCGAGGCGGCGGACGAGGTCCTCGCGGCCGCCGAGGTCGAGGCCGGCGGCCGGCTCGTCGAGGAGCAGCAGTTCGGGGTCGGTCATCAGGGCGCGGGCGATGAGCGTGCGCTTGCGCTCGCCCTCGGAGAGGGTGCCGAACTTCCGGTCCAGGTACTCGGTCATGCCGAGGCGGTCGAGGAAGGCGCGGGCGCGCTGTTCGTCGATCTCCTCGTAGTCCTCCTGCCAGCTGGCCGTCATGCCGTACGCGGCGGTCAGGACGGTCTGCAGGACGGTCTGGCGCTTGGGGAGCTTGTCGGCCATGGCGATGCCGGCCATGCCGATGCGGGGGCGCAGTTCGAAGACGTCGGTGCCGGGACGGCCGAGGGTCTCACCGAGGACGGCGGCGGTGCCGCTGCTGGGGTAGAGGTAGCTGGACGCGACGTTCAGCAGGGTCGTCTTGCCGGCTCCGTTGGGGCCGAGGATGACCCAGCGCTCGCCTTCCTTGACCGACCAGGAGACCTGGTCCACCAGAGCCCGGCCCTCGCGGACCACGGATACGTCCTGAAGCTCCAGAACATCGCTCATGAGCGCGTTGTCTCCCCTTGCAGTGTGGCCGGTCTCGGTTGTCGCGTACGCCTGTGGCTCGGACCGCCGCGCGCGGGTGGGCGCGGCCCCTCCAGGAAAATCTACGCCACCGGCCGGGTGGGCCGTTCCATCGGTCCGGTCCTTAGGCTTGGGGGCATGCTCTCTGAACCGCGCTCCGGTCGCCTCGCAGCTTGGGGAAATGCGCTTTTGGCCGGACTTGTCTCTCCGGACGACGCCGTACTCGCCATCGTCGGGGAGGACGCCGTGCACCGGGTGGAAGGGCTGCCCGGCGAGTCCGCGCCCGTCGGGCTCACGCTCGCGCTCGGACGGCTGCGGGCGCTCGGTGTGAGGGGGCTGCGGGTGGCGCTGCCGGCGCCGGGGCATCCGCTGGGGCTGAGCGGGCCGCCGGAGTTCAACGCGCGGGCGCTGGAGGCCGAGGAGGCGGTGGTCTGTCACGGGGCCGCGCTCGGGCTGGTGCCGGAGGTGTACGAGGCCGGGCCGGCGGGCGATGTACATGTCGAGGTGACGTGGCACTGCCTCCCGGTGCGGGAGGCTCCGCCGGCGGACGTGCCGTCGCTGGGTGAGGCCGAGCGGGAGCTGGCGGAGGCGCTGCGTGACGCCACGGCCGTCCTGGCGCGGTTGGACGTGGCGGGCTCGGGGCCGGTGGCCGAGGCGGCGATCGACGCGTACCGGGCACGGGCGGAGCGCGGGCGGGAGGTGCTGGCGCCGGGGTACCCGCCGCGCGCGGTGCGGGTGCTGGAGCTGGCGCAGCGGGTGGGGTTGCTGGTGTCGCTGGCCCGTGAGAACGGGCACGGGGGTGCGGTGAGCGCTTCCGAGATGGGGGCTCGGGTGGCCGCGTTGCAGCCGGTGGAGCGGACGGGGCGGCGGGCGCAGGTGGCTGCGTACAACGCGTATGTGGAGGAGCGCGAGCGGGGGCGGTGAGGTGTCCGCGCGTGGCGCGGGACGGGTGGCCGGCCTCCGCGTCGGTGACCGGCGGTACCCGCCGGGACGGCGGCGGAAGGCGTCGGTCGCGGTACCGGCGGGGGAAGGCGTCGACCCCACCGGCGGGGGTCGGGGCGAACCGGCCTCCCCCGGAGTGGGGCCGGGAGAGGCCGGGAGGGACTCGGCGGTTCCTCGGTGGCGGGTGCCTCAGTGGTTGAGGCCCAGGTTCCCGAAGGCGGGGTTGAGCACGCCGACGACGTCGACGCTGTTGCCGACGGCGTTGACCGGGATGTGGACCGGGGCCTGGGCGACGTTGCCCGAGACGACGCCCGGCGAGTGCTCGGCGACGCCGGCGGCCGACGCGCCGCCGGCGGCCGACGCCACCAGTCCACTGGCGATCATCGTCACGGCCGCTGCCTTCTTCAGGTTCTTCACTTCCGACCCCTCCTGGTGACGGCCGCGGCGATCACCGCGGCACGCGCTGGAGAACGTCGGGGGCCGGCGGAGGATGCGCCGTTCGGGGGACATTTCCACGACGGTATGGATCTCGGACCGGAGGAGACGTGTCCGGACGGGCGCCCCGCCGTGCCACCGGTCGTGCACCGGGTGCCGTGCCGCCGGTGTCGTGCGCCGGGGCGTGTGTCAGCCCGCCGCGCCGTGGCGTACGGCCCACAGGGCGGCCTGGGTGCGGTCGGCGAGGTCGAGCTTCATCAGGATGTTCGAGACGTGGGTCTTGACGGTCTTCTCGGACAGCACGAGGGCTCGGGCGATCTCCCGGTTGGAGCGGCCGTCCGCTATCAGACCGAGGACCTCACGCTCCCGCTCGGTGAGCGAACCGCCCCTCCCCTGCACCGAGTTGGTCTCCTCCTGGGAGAGGAGGGCGTCGGCGACCTCGGGCTGGAGCAGGATGTGGCCGGCGTGGACCGAGCGGATGGCGCCGGCCAGTGCGTCGGGGTCCACGTCCTTGTAGACGTACCCGGCGGCACCCGCGCGCAGGGCGGGGACCACCGTGCGCTGCTCGGTGAAGCTGGTGACGACCAGGACGCGCGCGGGGTTGGCCAGTTCGCGGAGTCTGCGGAGCGCCTCCACGCCGTCCATGCCCGGCATCTTGACGTCCATCAGGACGACGTCGGGCCTCAGCTCCTCGGCGCGGGCGACTCCCTCGGCCCCGTCGGACGCCTCCCCGACGACCTCGATGTCGTCCTGGACCTCCAGGAAGGTGCGCAGGCCGCGGCGGACGACCTGGTGGTCGTCGACGAGCAGCACCTTGATTGCGTCAGCCACCGGGGGCCTCCATCTCTATCGTGGTGCCCTTGCCGGGCGCCGACTGCACCGTCAGGCTGCCGCCGACCCCGCCGGCCCGGTCCCGCATGGAGACCAGGCCCAGGTGGCGGCCGGCCCTGCGGACCGTCGTGGGGTCGAATCCGCCGCCGTCGTCGACGACGCGCAGGACCGTGTCCGGGCCGCGCTTGTGGAGGGTCACCTCGACGTGCTCGGCGCCCGAGTGGCGCAGCGCGTTGTGCAGGGCCTCCTGGGCGACGCGCAGGAAGGCCTCCTCCTGGGCGGCGGGCAGGGCCCGGACGCCGTGGGCGGTGAAGGTCACGCGCGCGGAGTGGGCGCGGTCCAGAACCTGGATCTGGGTGCGGAGGGTGGCCACCAGGCCGTCCTCGTCGAGGGCGGCGGGGCGCAACTCGACGACGGCGGCCCTCAGTTCGTCGGTGGCTTCGGCGGCGAGGGCGGCGACCTGCTGGAGTTCGCCCTTGGCGCGGACGGGGTCGCGGTCGACGAGGGTGGTGGCGGCCTGGGCGGTCAGGCGCAGGGAGAAGAGCTTCTGGCTCACCGCGTCGTGCAGTTCGTGGGCGAGCCGGGAGCGCTCCTCGGCGATGGTGAGTTCGCGACTGCGCTCGTACAGGCGGGCGTTGGTGAGGGCGATCGCGGCGTGCTGAGCGAGGATCGCGAGCAGCTCCTCGTCGTCCTCGGTGAATCCGCAGCCGCCCGTGGGCCCGGAGCACGGCGGGTTCACCCCGTCGGGACACAGCTTGTTCGCGAGGAACAGGGCGCCGATGACCTCGTCGCCGTCGCGGACGGGCAGGCCGAGGAAGTCGGACATCTCCGGGTGGGCGGACGGCCAGCCCTCGAAGCGCGGGTCCTTGCGCACGTCGGCGAGGCGCTCGGCCTTGGCCTCGTGCAGCATCGCCGCCAGGATGCCGTGCTGCCGGGGCAGCGGGCCGATGGCCTTCCACCGTTCCTCGTCGACGCCGTCGACGACGAACTGGGCGAAGCCCCCGTGGTCGTCGGGCACGCCGAGCGCGGCGTACTGCGCGTCGAGCAGCTCGCGCGCCGAGGCGACGATCGTCTTGAGGACGTCGCGCACCTCGAGGTGCCTGCTCATGGCCAGCAGCGCGGAACTGACCGCGGCGAGGCCGGACCGGGGGCCTTGACTCATGCCCTCACGGTACCGGCGGGGTGTGACGGCGGGATCGGGCCCGTGACGCAGCGGGGTGGGCCGCAAGGCCTAGGTCCGAGGTCCCCGGTGCCGGGGGCGTACGCCGAAGGGCCCCGGTGGGCCCCGTCCGGCGTCCGAGGCGGCCGGCGGGGGCGCGTTCCTACGGTGGCGGCACCGCCGAGCGGCGGGTCGACGAAGGGGACGGTTGTCATGCCGGTTGCGATCATCACGGGTGCCTCGAAGGGACTGGGCCGGGCGCTCGCCGAGGCCCTGGCCGCCCGGGGCTGGGATCTGGTGCTGGACGCCAGGACGGCCGGGGTGCTGAAGGAGGCGGCCGCCGCGGTGGCGGAGCACGGGACCGGGGTGGAGGCGCTCGCCGGGGACGTGACCGATGCCGCGCACCGGACCGCGCTGGTGGCGGCCGCCTGGCGGCTCGGCGGATGCCGGCTGCTGGTGAACAACGCGAGCGCGCTGGGCGCCGAGCCGCTGGTACGGCTGGCGGAGCTGCCCCTGGAGGGGCTGCGGCGGGCCGTGGAGGTGAACGTGGTGGCCGCGCTGGGGCTGGTCCAGGAGGCGCTGCCGCTGCTCCGCGCGGCGCCGGACGGCGCGGTGATCACGGTCAGTTCGGACGCGGCGGCCGAGGCCTACCCGACGTGGGGCGGGTACGGGGCGTCGAAGGCGGCCCTCGACCTGCTCGCGGCGGTGCTCGGCGAGGAGGAGCCGGAGCTGCGGGTGTGGGCGGTGGATCCCGGGGACATGGCGACGGACCTGTACGCGGCGGCCGTGCCGGAGGACGACGGGGCGCGGCCGGAGCCGGGCGGTGTGGTGCCGGCCTTCCTGCGGTTGCTGGACGAGCGGCCGCCGAGCGGGCGCTACGGGGCACCGGCCCTGCTGGGGGGACGGCGATGACGCCGGCCCTGAGCGTGCCGCCGGAGTTGTCGGCGCGGGTTCCGGCCGAGCAGCGCGGGCCCGGCCGCGACCGGGACTCCGTCCGACTGCTGGTGTCGCGGGGGAGCGAGCCGGCGCATCACGTGTTCCGGGAGCTGCCGGGTCTGCTGCGGGCCGGGGACCTGCTCGTGGTGAACACCTCGCCGACGCTGGCCGCCGCCGTGGACGGGCGGATCGGGCACGCGTGCGTGGTGGTGCACTTCTCCACGCGCGGGGACGACGGGCGGTGGGCGGTCGAGCTGCGGGAGCCCGACGGGCGGGGCACCACGCGCCCGCGTGCGGGAGGGCCGGCCGGGACGGAGGTGCGGCTGCCCTCCGGAGTGCGGCTGGTGCTGGAGGAGCCGCTGGGCGGGCCCGGGGGGCGGTTGTGGTGGGCGCGGATGACCGCGGGGGCGGTGCCGGGGCTGCTGAGGGAGCACGGGCGGCCCATCCGTTACTCCTACACGGACCGGGATCAGCCGCTGGCGGCGTACCAGACGGTGTTCGCGCTGCCGTCGGCCGACGGGGCGGGCAGCGCGGAGATGCCGAGTGCGGCGCGTCCTTTCACGGCACGGCTGGTGACGGAGCTGGTCAGCCGGGGGGTGCAGTTCGCGCCGGTCACGCTGCACACCGGGGTGGCGTCGGTGGAGGCGCACGAGCCGCCGTACCCGGAGCGGTTCGCGGTGCCCGCGGGGTCGGCCCGGCTGATCAACGCGGCGCGGGCGGGAGCCGGCCGGGTCGTCGCGGTGGGGACGACCGCCGTCCGGGCGGTGGAGTCGGCGGTGGGGGCCGACGGGGTCGTCCGCGCGCGTGCGGGGTGGACGGACCTCGTCGTCACACCCGAGCGCGGGGTGCGGGTGGTGGACGGGCTGCTGACCGGGCTGCACGAGCCGGAGGCTTCGCATCTGCTCATGCTGGAGGCGGTGGCGGGGCGGGCCGCGATCGACCGGGGTTACGAGGAGGCACTGCGGGGCTCCTACCTGTGGCACGAGTTCGGGGACCTGCACCTTCTCCTGCCGGCGGAAGCTGCTCACGCAGAGACCTGAGCCGACGACGGCCGGTGACGAAACCTCGGCCTCCCTGTGAGCCCGCACATAGGGCGCACATCACGTACTAAGGGCGATAGAAGCCAAAAGGGTCCTTTTGAACGGGGCAGACAGCCTGGTCTGTCCCGTTTTGCCCTTCCCTGATCCACTACCGGGGATAGTACGTCACACCTTTGCCTGGGCATTTTGCGGCCGCTAACAATGGCTCCCGTCGCTCAGCGCCGCGGTTTCCGATCCGCGGCGCTCGTGCCGAAAAGCACCCGCTGTCCGTCGTCGGACGAAGTGAGCGACCTCCGCGCTATTCGAAGAGGTCCTTCCGCCATGCCCAAGAACACTCGCAAGATCGCGCTCGCCGGTGTCGCCACGCTCGGTGCCGCCGCCGTCGCTTTCACCGTGGTTCCGGCCGACGGTCAGACGACCACGACGGACGCCCTTTCCTCGTCCCGCGTGGCCTACAGCTCCGAGCAGGTGCGCGACGTCAAGGCCAGCGTGACCGACCAGCTGGCCGGCACCAGCCTGAAGGTCCAGGCCATCGAGGCCAGGAAGAAGGCCGCCGTCGACGCGGTGGCCGCGAAGAAGGCCGCCACCACCGCCGCGGCGCAGAAGAAGGCGGCCGCCGCTGCCGCCGCGAAGAAGGCGGCAGCGAAGAAGGCCGCCGCGGCGCGCGCCGCCAAGGCTGCCGCGAGCCGGTCCGTCCAGCGTCCCGTGGTCAAGCAGGTCGTCGTCAAGAGCTACCCGAACAACCTCGACGGCTGGATCCACGAGGCTCTCGGCATCATGAAGAAGAAGGGCATCCCGGGCTCCTACCACGGGCTGCACAAGAACATCATGCGCGAGTCCTCGGGCAACCCGCAGGCCATCAACGACTGGGACATCAACGCCGTCAACGGCGTCCCGTCGAAGGGCCTGCTCCAGGTGATCCCGCCGACCTTCAAGGCGTACCACGTCCCGGGCACGTCCTGGAACATCTACGACCCGGTCGCCAACATCACCGCCGCCGCCAACTACGCGGCCGACCGGTACGGCACGATCGACAACGTCAACAGCGCGTACTGAGCGTCCCGGCTCCCGCCGGGACCCCCCACGCACCGAAGGGCGGCACCTTCCCTGACCGGGGTGCCGCCCTTCGGCGTCGTACGACCGCTCGCGCCTACTTGCGCATGACCTCGGGCTCGTGGCGGCGCAGGAAGCGGGCCACGAAGAAGCCGCAGATCACGCCGAGGACGATCAGGGCGGCCATGTCCAGGCCCCAGGCGCCGAGGGTGTGCTCCCACAGCGGGTCGTTGCCGGCGCCCTTCTCGGGCGGGCTGATCTTGTTGAAGTCCAGCGTGGCGCCCGCGGCGGCGACCGCCCAGCGCGACGGCATCAGGTACGAGACCTGGTTGGCGCCGATCGAACCGTTCAGGGCGAACAGGCAGCCCGTGAACACGACCTGGACGATGGCGAACATGACCAGCAGCGGCATGGTCTTCTCGGCCGTCTTCACCAGGGAGGAGATGACCAGGCCGAACATCATCGAGGTGAAGCCCAGCCCCATGATCGGCAGGGAGAGCTCCAGCAGCGGGGCACCGCCGAAGACCAGTCCCTCCTCCGGGATCTCACGGCTGGCGAAGCCGATGACGCCGACCAGCAGGCCCTGGAACACGGTGATCAGACCGAGCACGAACACCTTGGACATCAGGTAGGCCGAGCGGGACAGGCCGGTCGCGCGCTCCCGCTCGTAGATCACCCGCTCCTTGATCAGCTCACGGACGGAGTTCGCCGCGCCCGAGAAGCAGGCGCCGACGGCGAGGAGCAGCAGGACGGTGCTGGCCGTGCCGTTCGGGACGATCCGGCCGCTCTGCGGGTTGACCCCGTTGGGCAGCAGGCCTCGGTCCGGGTCGATGAGCAGGCTCACCGCGCCGATCACGGCCGGCAGGATCACCATCAGGCCCAGGAAGCCCTTGTCGGAGACGATCACCGACGCGTAGCGGCGCACCAGGGTGACGAACTGGGACATCCAGCCCTGTGGCTTCGGCGGCCGCATCGCCTGCATCGGCGTCACCGATACGGACTGCGGTGCGATGGCGTCGATGTCCGCGGCGTACATCTGGTAGTGCTGCGAGCCCTTCCAGCGGCCCGCCCAGTCGTAGTCGCGGTAGTTCTCGAAGGCGGAGAAGACGTCGGCCCAGCTGTCGTAGCCGAAGAAGTTCAGCGCCTCCTCGGGCGGACCGAAGTAGGCGACGCTGCCGCCCGGCGCCATCACGAGCAGCTTGTCGCAGATGGCGAGTTCGGCCACCGAGTGCGTGACCACGAGGACCGTACGGCCGTCGTCGGCGAGACCGCGCAGCAGCTGCATGACGTCGCGGTCCATGCCCGGGTCGAGGCCCGAGGTCGGCTCGTCGAGGAAGATCAGCGACGGTTTGGTCAGCAGTTCCAGGGCGACCGACACGCGCTTGCGCTGGCCGCCGGAGAGGGAGGTGACCTTCTTGTCCTTGTGGATGTCCAGCTTCAGCTCGCGCAGCACCTCGTCGATGCGGGCGTCGCGCTCGGCGGCCGTGGTGTCGGCCGGGAAGCGGAGTTTGGCCGCGTACTTGAGGGCCTTCTTGACGGTCAGTTCCTTGTGCAGGATGTCGTCCTGCGGGACCAGACCGATGCGCTGGCGCAGCTCGGCGAACTGCTTGTAGAGGTTGCGGTTGTCGTAGAGGACGTCGCCCTCGTTGGCGGGCCGGTAGCCGGTGAGGGCCTTGAGCAGGGTCGACTTGCCGGAGCCGGACGGGCCGATGACCGCGATCAGCGACTTCTCCGGGACGCCGAAGGAGACGTCCTTCAGGATCTGCTTGCCGCCGTCGACCGTCACGGTCAGGTGGCGTGCGGAGAAGGAGACCTCACCGGTGTCGACGAACTCCTCGAGCCGGTCGCCGACGATCCGGAACGTCGAGTGGCCGACGCCCACGACGTCGGTGGGGCCGAGCAGTTGCGAGCCGCCCTTGGCGATCGGCTGGCCGTTGACGTACGTGCCGTTGTGCGAGCCGAGGTCGCGGATCTCCATGCGCCCGTCGGGCGTCGAGTGGAACTCGGCGTGGTTGCGCGAGACCTGGAGGTCGGACACGACCAGGTCGTTCTCCAGGGCACGGCCGATGCGCATGACCCGGCCGAGGGAGAACTGGTGGAACGTGGTCGGGCTGCGGTCGCCGTGGACCGGCGGCGCCCCCGCGCCGACGCCGGGGCCCTGCTGGGGCACGACGGGCCCGCCGACCTTCCGCGGCGGCTCCCATCCGGGCTGCGGCGCCTGCTGCTGCGGCACCTGCGCCGGCATCTGCTGCTGGGGCGGGGCCGGCTGGGCCCAGCCGGGGTTCGCGGCCTGCGCGGCGTACGGCTGCTGCGGCTGCGCGACCGCCGCCTGCGCGGCGGAGAGGTTCAGGCGCGGTCCGTCGGTGGCGTTGCCCAGGTGGACCGCCGAGCCGGGCCCGATGTCCACCTGCTGGACGCGCCGGCCCTGTACGAACGTCCCGTTGGTGCTGCCGTGGTCCTCCAGTGTCCAGCCGCGGCCGTTGAAGCTGACCGTGGCGTGACGCCAGGAGACCCTGGCGTCGTCGAGGACGACGTCCCCCTGCGGATCCCGTCCGAGGGTGTATGACCTGGACGGATCGAGCGTCCAGGTGCGTCCGTTCAATTCCAGTACGAGTTCCGGCACTCCATGCCCCACTGAGTAGTCCCCCGAGTTACCCCCATCACGGGGAGTCTAGGGATGTCGAACATCGTCGGGAACTATTTCAGGCTCGGCCCCCTGACCGAAAGCCGGGCCTTGCGAAGGGGGCGCGCGGGCGCACGCGGTCTCGTCGTCGTCTCGTCGTCCGTTTCCGTTGACGGGGTGGAAACCCGGCCGGAGAGTGGTAAACGCACGCGAGGGGGACGGAAGCGGCGATCTTCGCCGTTCCGCACCGCGGATCGGGGGGTCTGCATGAGCACCGGCACGAGCGGCGAGCGCGGCGGGAGCACGGCGTACGACGAGCGGGTGCCGTGGCTGGACGTGCTGCTGTCCGCGATCGCCGCGGTGAGCTGGGCGTTGATCGGGATGGCGGGGACGGCGGCGCTCGGCCTGCATCTGCTGGGGGCGGACGCCGCGGGTTCGCCGGTGCCCATGACGGCGGCGGTCGTGGCGCTGGGCGCCGGCGGTTCCGTGACGCCGTCGGGCGATGTGTCCGCGTTCGGCCTGACGGGTGCGGAGGCGAACACCGCCATCGAGATCACGCCACTGGGCGTGAGCCTGGTCGGGGCGGTGCTCCTGTCCTGGTTCTTCCTACGGTCCCTGCGCACGGCCGGGGTCGTGGTCGCACCGGCCGAACTCCTGGCGCGCGCGGGCACGGTGGTCGCGCTGTTCGTCGCCGTGCTGGGCGGGCCGGCCTGGGCCGGGCACGACGTCATCACCCTCGACGGCGGGGCGCTGGGGCCGGCCGGCCTGCCCGGCGGCGGGGGTGGCGTCGAGGTCCCCGGGCTGGGCGGCCTCGGGGACGTCGGCGGGCTGCTGCCCGACCGGCTGGGGGATCTCGTCGACGCGCGGGCCGCGGTCGGCTTCACCGTCGACCCGTCCGCGACGCTGCTCGGCGGACTGCTGTGGTCGGCCGCGGTGCTGCTGATCGCCCTGCTGGCCTCACGCCGTACGCCGCTGCCGCCCGGCTGGGACGCCGTGCACCGGGTGGTGCGGCCCGCGGTGTCCGCCCTGGTCACGGTGCTGCTGGTCGCGGTGGCCGCCGGGCTCGCGGCGGCGGCGTACGCGGCGGTCGGTGACGACCATCCGAAGCGGATCGCGGGGGCGGCGCTGCTCGGGGCGCCCAACGGGGTGTGGTTCGGGGTGGACGTCGGTCTGTTCGTGCCGTGGGACGGCCGGGCGAGCGGGGTTCTGACGCGGGTGCTGCCCGATCCGCTCGACGACCTGCTGGGCACCGGCACCGAGGGGTCGGTGACGCTGGGCCGGCTGGCCGAACTGGACGGACGGGTGTGGCTGTTGGGGGTCGCGGCGGCGGTGATGACGCTGCTGGCGGGGGTGTTGACGGCGGTGCGGAGCCCGGTGGGCCGGGCCGGGACGGCCGGCGGTTCCGGGGCGGCCGACGGTTCCGGGGCGGCCGACGGTTCCGGGGCGGTACGGGGCGCGGGTGGCGCCGGGTTCGTGGGGTGGTGTGCGGTGCGGCTGGGGGTGGTGACCGCGGTGGCACTGCCGCTGCTCGCCCGGCTGGCGGACGTGTCCGTCGACGCCTCCCTGTCCGTGCTCGGGTTCGACACCTTCGGCGCCGGCGTGGAACTGCACGGCCACCTCGGCACGGCCGTCCTGCTCGGGGGCGCGTGGGGCGCCGGCGCCGGGGCGGCCGGGGCGCTCCTCGCCCGGGCGAGCGGGGCGGCGGGGACACGGGCGGCGGCGCCAGCGGCGTACGACTTCGCGGCAGGGGGTACCGGCGAGCGGGCGGCGCCGGGACCACACGACATCGCGGAGGAGCGCGAGGGCGAGGGCGAGCGGGCGGCGCCGCCCTCGTGCGACATCACGGTGGGGGGCGGGGGCGCGGCGCCGGCGCCCGGGCCGGGCGGCCCGCCTCCGCGTGGGGACGGCCCGGGGTGGGCGGCCGAGGGGTCCGGCAGCCCCCCGGCGACGGACGGCCGCTCCGGGCCGTACGTGCCGGGTGTGCCGTACCGGCCGCCGAACCCCGCCACCAACCCGTACCTGCGACTGCCGGAGGGGCCTGGGGAACCGGAGGACTCCCGGCCCGGGCACGAGCGGCCCGGACCCGATCTGCCCGGGCACGATCTGTACGACGCGCCGACGATGGTGGGCCCCGTGGAGCCCCCCGCCCGGCCGCCCCGGCGCCCGACGGGGCCCCCGCGCTCCCGGGAGCGGTCGCCGGAAGCCGATGGTCCCGTGCCGCCGCCCCCGCCACCCCCTCCCCCGCCGCCGGACGGGCCGGGCGGGCGGCGGTGAGTCACCCCGCGGGGAGGCCGACGCAGAGGAAGACTGCCAGGGCGACGGCCGCGGCCACGGGTCCCAGCAGCGCGAACCGGGCGGAGCGGGCGAGCCGGCCGAAGCCGGGCAGGAAGCACAGGGGTGTCAGTACGGCCGCGCCGATGCCGACCTGGAGCACGACGGCCTCCGCACACTGCGTCACCGACGTCACCGGCTGTGCCCAGGCGAGGGAGACGACGACCAGGAGGGCGCAGGGGCCCAGCACCACCAGCGTCGTGAAGCCCCAGAAGAGCAGGGCGAGGGCGCGGCAGACGGGCGAGTCGCCGATGTCGCGGGGCACGACGTTCCGTTTCACGTTCACGGAGACAGCCTGCGGCCGGTGACCGGTCGGCGGCATGAGTGCCGGTACTCATCCGGGGACCCGCCGGCTGCTCGGCGCCGTTCCTCCAGGTGATCGCCGTGCGAACGACACCCACTGTTCGGTGTCCGCCAGACGGACCTGGGCGGCGGAAGGCACGGGGTGCCGGATACGGTGGAGACACCATGAGCGCTTCGCAGACCTCGCCGACCTGGTCCTCCGACGTCCCCACCCTCCTTGTCAAGATCTTCGGCAAGGACAGGCCGGGCATCACGGCCGGCCTCTTCGACACCCTTGCCGCCTACTCCGTCGACGTGGTCGACATCGAGCAGGTCGTCACCCGTGGCCGCATGGTGCTGTGCGCGCTCGTGACCGAGCCGCCGCACGGGCTGGAGGGTGATCTGAGGTCGACCGTCCACAGCTGGGCGGAATCCATGAAGATGCAGGCGGAGATCATCTCCGGCCTCGGTGACAACCGGCCGCGCGGCCTCGGACGGTCACTGGTCACCGTGCTCGGACATCCGCTCACCGCGGAGGCCACGGCCTCCGTCGCCGCCACGATCACCAAGGTCGGCGGCAACATCGACCGTATCTTCCGGCTGGCCAAGTACCCGGTCACCGCCGTCGAGTTCGCCGTCTCCGGGGTGGAGACCGGACCGCTGCGCACCGCGCTGGTCACCGACGCGGCGGCACTCGGTGTCGACGTCGCCGTCGTGGCCGCGGGTCTGCACCGGCGCGCCCAGCGGCTGGTCGTCATGGACGTGGACTCCACGCTGATCCAGGACGAGGTGATCGAACTCTTCGCGGCGCACGCCGGCTGTGAGGACGAGGTCGCCGGGGTGACGGCGGCGGCGATGCGGGGCGAGCTGGACTTCGAGCAGTCGCTGCACGCCCGGGTGGCACTGCTGGCGGGGCTGGACGCCTCGGTCGTGGAGAAGGTGCGCGCCGAGGTGCGGCTGACGCCGGGCGCGCGCACGCTGATCCGGACCCTGAAGCGGCTGGGCTACCAGGTGGGTGTGGTCTCCGGCGGCTTCACCCAGGTCACCGACGACCTCAAGGAACGGCTGGGTCTGGACTTCGCCCAGGCCAACACCCTGGAGATCGTCGACGGGAAGCTGACCGGCCGGGTCATCGGGGAGATCGTGGACCGCGCGGGCAAGGCGCGGCTGCTGCGCCGGTTCGCGGCGGAGGCGGGCGTACCGCTGTCGCAGACGGTGGCGATCGGTGACGGCGCCAACGATCTGGACATGCTGAACGCGGCCGGTCTCGGGGTCGCCTTCAATGCCAAGCCCGTGGTGCGGGAGGCCGCGCACACGGCGGTGAACGTGCCCTTCCTGGACACCGTCCTGTATCTGCTGGGCGTCACCCGGGAAGAGGTCGAGGCGGCGGACACGCACGACGAGGGGTAGCGGCCGCGGGGCCCGGCGTGCCGCCGGGCCTCACGTGTGCCGCGCCGGTGTCACTCGGACGGCGCCCAGTAGTCGACGAGTGTGGCCGTGCCCGGCTCCAGGGACTTCCAGGAGCCGTCGAAGGCCATGACGGCGAAGGCGGCGGCGGGGAAGCCGCGGCGGGTCATCCGCTCGCGTGCGTCGCCCTCGGCGGCGCCGGAGAGGATGTCCGCGAGGCCCTGGACGCCCGGGTTGTGGCCGACCAGGAGGACGTTGTGCACGTCGTCCGGGGTTTCGTTGAGCAGGGCGATCAGCTCGCCCGGGGAGGCCTCGTAGATCCGCTCCTCGTAGACCGTCCGGGGCCGGTGCGGGAACTCGTGCACGGCGAGCTTCCACGTCTCGCGGGTGCGGGTCGCGGTGGAGCACAGGGCCAGGTCGACGGGGATGCCGGTGTCGGCCAGCCTGCGTCCGGCGACGGCCGCGTCCAGGCGGCCCCGCTCAGCGAGGGGTCGCTCGTGGTCGGTCACCTGTGGCCAGTCGGCTTTCGCATGCCGGAAGAGGACGATCCTGCGGGGTTCTGCGACGCTCATGACTCCCAGCTTCGCATGAAACAGGCCACGGGGCGCAGGGAGTTGACATGCGCCTTCACCGGGGAGCGGGGCGTGCGGCGTGCGCTCGGGGCGTGATCGCGGGAGCCTATCGCCCGACGAGCTGCCGTACGCGGTCGACGAGGTCGGTGATCGCCGGGTCGCCGGACGCCGCCTGGGCGTCGGACGGGTTCAGTATCAGCGCGAGGAGCGCCACGAAGGCCAGGGTCGGCAGGGCCAGGGCCCACCAGGGCAGCCGGGTGCCGACGCCGCTGCCCTGAGCGACCGGGTGGGGCCGGGTGTGCGTGGGGGCCGACATGGGTGCCTCCGCTGGTCCTCGAGGGGTTCCGGCCGCGTCGCGCGGCCACATCTCGAAGGTACGGACCCGGCGGCCGGCGTCCCATCCGGTGATCCACCCACTTGACCCTGACCCTCACCCCCTAGGGGACAGGGGGGTTAACCCCACCCCCCTCCACCGGGGAGGGGGCCGCGTCAGGGCGAGGCGATGGTGGCGATGATCCCGATGATCACAAAAATGAGGAGGAACGAACCGAAGACGATCAGCATCTTCTTCTGGCCGTTCTCGGGGTTCGGGTCGAGCACTGGCATGCGCCCAGTCTCGCACCCGGCGCACCGGGCGGCCCCTGCGGGGTCGTCGGGCGCGCCGGGGAACGCCGGCAACGCCGGGAAGCAGGGAGCGGCGGCGTCAGCGGGCGGCCTCGTCCTCGACCGTGCGGTCGCGGCCGGCCAGGACGCCCACCGCCATCTGCGGGACCATCAGCGCCGCCATCAGCGCCAGGGGCAGGCCCCAGCCGCCGCTGTGCTGGTAGAGCACGCCGACCAGCAGCGGGCCGGGGATGGACAGCAGGTATCCGGCGCTCTGCGCGAAGGCGGACAGCTGGGCCACTCCCCCGCCGGTCCTGGCCCGCATCCCGACCATGGTCAAGGCCAGCGGGAAGGCACAGTTGGAGACGCCGAGCAGCAGGGCCCAGGCCCAGGCGCCGGCGGCGGGCGCGACGTGCAGACCGGCGTACCCGGCGAGGCCGCACAGGCCGAGCGCGACGGCGATCGGGCCCTGGTGCGGCAGCCGGGTCGCCAGGCGCGGGATGACGAAGGCGAGCGGCACCCCCATGACCATGGTGACGGCCAGGAGCAGTCCGGCCGTGCTCGCGGGTACGCCCGCGTCACGGAAGATCTGCGGCATCCAGCCCATGGTGATGTACGCGGCCGTGGCCTGGAGCCCGAAGAAGGCGGCGAGCGCCCAGGCGGTGCGGCTGCGGGTGATGCGCAGTACGGGGCCTTCCTCCGCGCGCGCGGAGGACTGCGCGGCGGGCGTCGCCCCGCGCTCCCGGGCCAGCGGCAGCCAGGGCAGTACGGCGGCTGCCGCCAGGCCGGCCCACACCGCCAGCCCGGACTGCCAGCCGCCGCCGAGCGCGTCGGTCAGGGGCACGGTGACCGCGGCGGCGGCCGAGGTGCCGAGGGCGAGGGCCATCGAGTACAGGCCGGTCATGGAGCCGACCCGGTCGGGGAACCAGCGCTTGACGATGACCGGCATGAGGACGTTGCTGACGGCGATGCCCATCAGGGCGAGGGCGCTGGCGGCGAGGAAGCCGGCCGTGCCGCCCGCGTACGGCCGTATCAGCAGGCCCGCGGTGATGGCGGCCATGCCCGCGCAGACCACCGCGCCGGCGCCGAAGCGGCGGGCGAGGCGGGGCGCCGTGACGCCGAAGACGGCGAAGCAGAGCGGGGGTACGGAGGTGAGGAGGCCGGCCACGCTGCCGCTCATGCCGAGGCCGTCGCGGACCTCTTCGAGGAGGGCGCCGAGGCTGGTGATGGCGGGGCGGAGGTTGAGGGCGGCCAGCACGACGCCCACGACGACCAGGCGGGCCGTCCACGCGCGCGGGGCGGACGGTGGGGGCACCGGGTGGTGGCCGGTCGCGGGGGCCACGTCGCGCGTGCTCGTGGTCGCGCGCGTGCTCGTCGTTTCCTTGCTCGCCATGCCGCCCATCATAGAATCATAGGATGATTCGCTGTCCATCCCCGGGTGCCCGCTCCCGGACCCGCCCGTGCGAAGGTGTGCCATGCCCCTGAGCCATCCCCGCCGCTCGGCGCTGTCCGAGCAGGTCATCGCCGCGCTGCGCACCCAGATCACCTCGGGAGAGTGGCCGGTGGGCTCGCGCATCCCGACGGAGCCCGAGCTGGTCGGGCAACTGGGCGTCGCGCGCAACACCGTCCGCGAGGCCGTCCGCGCGCTCGCGCACAACGGGCTGCTGGACATCCGTCAGGGCTCGGGCACCTACGTGGTGGCGACCAGCGAACTGGCGGGCGTGATGCACCGCCGCTTCGCGGACGCCGACCCGCGGCACATCGCGGAACTGCGCGCCACCCTGGAGTCGGGCGCGGCACGGCTGGCCGCGGAGCGGCGCACCGAGAAGGACCTGGGGCAGCTGGACACCCTGCTGCTGCGCCGCGAGGAGGCGTGGGAGTCGGGTGACGCCGAGGCCTTCGTGACGGCGGACGCGACGTTCCACCTGGCGGTGGTGGCCGCCTCCCACAACGACGCGATGACGGCCGTGTACGCCGACCTGGGCGAGGTCCTGCGGGACTGGCTGCGCGAGGACGTCGGCGGGGAACTGACACCGGACACGCGCATGGACCACACCCGGCTGGTCGACGCGATCCGCGCGGGGGACGCGGAGACGGCCGCCGTCGAGGCCGCGAGCTACCCCTTCCTGTGCCGGCCCGGACGGTTCACACCCGCTGGTGGCTGACCCAGACCGCCCCGACCTCCTTCCAGCAGCGCCCGGTCAGCCGTACGGTCACGGCCGGTCCGACGTCGGCGGGGGCGCCGTCCGTGTCGAGGTCCCACCAGCGCGCGCACTCGATGTGCAGGCGTACCCGGTCGGCGGCGGCGTAGGGGTTGTGGCAGTAGGTGGTCACCTCGGACCCGTCGACGGTGGTCCGGCACTCCGAGCCGAACAGGTCCCCGGGTGCGGCGGCGGTGGCGGGCCGTGCCGGCACGCGCGCGTGGGGCAGCGCGTCGTAGGGCAGCGACAGGACGAGGCAGACGGCGACGGTCAGTGGGGCCACGCTGCGGGACAGGCGCACAAAGGGACCTCCTCGGCCGGGCTGGGGAGGGAAGCGCTTGGTGAACGCGTACTTCAGACTGCCTCGTGCAGGTGCTCCGCCGCCCGGCCGGGTACGCCGAACGGGTGACGCCCCGCCTCCCGCGCGAGGCGGGCGGCGGGGCGTCGGGGGCGTCGACGACGGGGCGGTGGATCAGGCGCCGATGGCGTGCAGGCCGCCGTCCACGTGGATGATCTCGCCGGTGGTCTTCGGGAACCAGTCGCTCAGCAGGGCGACGATGCCGCGGCCGGCCGGCTCGGGGTCCTTCAGGTCCCACTCCAGCGGGGAGCGGGTGTCCCACACGGCGGCCAGGTCGCTGAAGCCCGGGATGGACTTGGCGGCCATGGAGCCGAGCGGGCCGGCGGAGATGAGGTTGCAGCGGATGTTCTGCTTGCCCAGGTCGCGGGCGATGTAGCGGCTGGTGGCCTCCAGGGCGGCCTTGGCCGGGCCCATCCAGTCGTACTGCGGCCAGGCGTACTGCGCGTCGAAGGTGAGGCCGACGACGGAGCCGCCGTTCTGCATCAGCGGCAGGCAGGCCATGGTCAGCGACTTCAGGGAGTACGCCGAGACGTGCATGGCCGTGGCGACGGACTCGAAGGGCGTGTTGAGGAAGTTGCCGCCGAGGGCGTCCTGCGGGGCGAATCCGATGGAGTGCACGACGCCGTCGAGGCCGCCCAGCTCCTCGCCGACGATGTCGGCCAGCCGGCCCAGGTGCTCGTCGTTGGTCACGTCCAGCTCGATGACCTTGGTGGGCTTGGGCAGCTTCCTGGCGATGCGCTCGGTCAGGGTGGGCCGCGGGAACGCGGTGAGGATGATCTCCGCGCCCTGCTCCTGAGCCAGCTTGGCGGCGTGGAAGGCGATGGAGGACTCCATCAGCACACCGGAGATCAGGACGCGCTTGCCCTCGAGAATTCCGCTCATGGTGATCAGTGACCCATTCCCAGTCCGCCGTCTACGGGGATGACGGCTCCAGTGATGTACGAGGCGTCGTCCGAGGCGAGGAACCGCACCGTCGCGGCGATCTCGTCGGGCTGCGCGTACCGGCCGAGCGGCACCTGCGAGACGATGTTGGCGCGCTGCTCGTCGGTCAGCGCCTGCGTCATGTCGGTGTCGACGAAGCCGGGGGCGACGACGTTGAAGGTGATGTTGCGCGAGCCCAGCTCGCGGGCGAGGGACCGCGCGAAGCCGACCAGGCCGGCCTTGGAGGCGGCGTAGTTCGCCTGTCCCGCCGAGCCGAGCAGGCCGACGACGGAGGAGATCAGGACGACGCGGCCCTTCTTGGCCCGCAGCATGGCGCGGTTGGCGCGCTTGACGACCCGGAAGGTGCCGGTGAGGTTGGTGTCGACGACCGAGGTGAAGTCCTCCTCGGACATGCGCATCAGGAGCTGGTCCTTGGTCACGCCCGCGTTGGCGATCAGTACCTCGACCGGGCCGTGCTCGGCCTCGATCTCCTTGTAGGCCTGCTCCACCTGCTCGGTGTCGGTGATGTCGCACTTGACGGCCAGGAAGCCGGCGGGCGGCTCCCCCGACCGGTACGTGATCGCGACCTTGTCGCCGGCATCGGCGAACGCGCGGGCGATGGCGAGGCCGATGCCCCGGTTACCTCCGGTGACGAGAACCGAGCGGCTCAACGGATCACCCTTTCCGTAGGGGTCTTGACGCACCCGCCCGGTCAGCTGGATCTACAGGCGGCTTCCTCGAAACCTATCGGTCCGGGCGCGCCGACAAGGAATCGGGCACCGACAGTGACGTGCAGAGGCGACTGTCGGGTTTCTACAGTCGGCCGCTCGGTCACTCCGCCATTCCGGGAGCGTGAGCGGGCAGGCCCTCGGCACGAGCCGTGTCGAGCATCCTGCGGTCGTACGTCACCAACGCGGTCAGGTCGTCCCGCAGCGAGAGTGCGCTGGCCACGTGGATCGCGTCCAATGTCCTCAGCCGTCCGACCAGGAGAGCGGCCCCGTCGCGTACTTCCCGGGTGAGGAGGATCTCGGTGACCCGGGCGTCCAGATCGTCCATCGCCTTCGGGAAGTGCCCCATGAGGTCCAGGGTCCGTACGGTCTCCACGAAGCCGAGCGTGCTGGTGGCGAGCGGCTCCGTGGCCCGTTCCTGGAGGAAGGCGTCCAGCGCGCCCCAGTGACCGCGCCGGGTCATCCAGGTGACCAGCGCGGACGTGTCCATGTAGATCAACGGTCGTCCTCTTCGCGCTCGGCCAGCAGGAGCGCCACGGGGTCGACGTCTTCCGGCACCTCGTAGTGCGGCATGCTGTGCCGCTCGGCGGCGGTGACCGGCTTCAGCTTGATCTTCCCTTGCGCCACCAGGTGCGCGTAGCGCTCCATGGGGCTGCCGGCCGGTGACAGTATCGCGATCACGTTGCCGTGCCGGGTGACCTGGATGGCCTCGCCCTTCTCGACGCGGGCGAAGACCGCGCTGGGGTTGTACGAGAACTCGCGGACCGAGATGGTGCTCATACCGCGTTCTCCTCACAGCAGGCAGGTTGTGCGTACATATCGCCGAGGGTACCTACATTCGGCCCGCCGCGGTCGCTTTCACGTGGTCCCCCTTGCCGCGCGCGGTGTCGACCGTTTCGGCGAGAGCGTCGATGTCCGAGGCCAGGTCCCGCCAGGGGCGGGAGAGATCGACGACGTGTCGCCAGATCCTCAGCCGCCCCTCCCCCACCGGCACCTCCACGACGCCGGGCCTGCCGGAGGCGTAGACGAGGTACCCCTCGGCGAGACCGAGGCGTACGCAGTAGGCGGTCATCTGGTAGAGGTCGTCCCGCTGGGGTTTGGTCTTGAACTTGGCGTCGAGGACCACGGCCTGGCGGAGCGCCCCGTCCCGCGGCGACGGCAGGTAGTGCACCAGGTCCGGCTTGAGTACATGCCTGCCGGCGGTGTCCAGGGAGAAGTTCCGGTCCTGCGGCTCGGGTCTGCCGCCGACGCGGTGGCGCAGCGCCTCCCCGACCGCTCGGGCCAGATAGGCCTCGAAGAGCCGCCACATGGTGACCAGCATCCCGTCCACGGCAATCTCCCGGCCGTCGCCGAGTTCGTACGAGGCACCGCGCAGGACGAGTTCCGCCAGAGAGAGAGCGTGCGCGTAGCGGGCGTTGCGCCGGTCGGGGGTCCAGCGGGGAGCGGGGGCGCCCGCGGGCAGGACGCGCAACCCGTCCAGTCGGACGGTGAGCCGCCAGGACGGTCGCGGCGGTGTGCAGGGCCTGGGCGACGACGGTCGTGATGCCGGGCACGGCGTCCGTTCTTCGCAGCGTACGGGGGTGAGGGCCGCGCCCGGACTCAGTCCAGGCCGACCGGAGTGATCGGCGTGACCAGGATGTCGTCGGGGCCGTTCGTCTGGACGAGCAGGAGGTCACCGACCGTGGCGTCGCGGCCGAGACCGAGGCTGGAGACCGGGACCGCGCCCGGGGCCTTCGCCGTGCCGACGGGCTGAAGGTGCAGCTCACTCTCCGCGCCCTGGTAGGCGAGGACCGCCCACACCTCGTCGTGACCGATACGGGACACCACGCTGCTCAGCCGGTCGGTGAGGACCGCGCACACGACGGTGAGCCGTTGCCGCTCCGTCCTGGGGACGGGGAACGCGGCGATCCGCTCCAGCACGCCGGGCAGCGCCAGCGTGCCCTCCAGCAGCCGCTGGACGGTCTCGCGTTCCTCGTCCCGCCCGTCCCCGGTCTCGGCGGCGGCGAAGTGCACCAGGGGAAGACCGTCGTCCAGGGTGCGCTGCCACTTGGGCAGCAGGAAGTCGATGGTCAGGGCCTCTTCGCGGGTGGGTGGGTGGACGTCGTCCCCCTCGCCGAACTGGGCGAGCCAGGCGTTGACGTCTCCCCAGCGCCACACAGGCGAGCGTCCGACGATCCCCTCGGGGTCCGGGAAGGGCAGCTTGTCCTGTCGCCGCTCGCCGCTCACCCACTGTTGGACGTTCTGCCGGGAACGATCGACACGCTCCGCGATGTCGGAGACGCCGACGAGGTCGGGATCGGTGCGCAGCAGCCTCAGGGCGGGCAGGGATTTACGCAGCCGCACGACGATGCGGTGGGCCGCGTCGATCGCGTTGACCCCGCTCTCGGACACGTCCAGGAAGTGCCGGCCACGATGGCGGGTCAGCACCCCGTCGAAGGTGTCGTGGACGATCGCGACGGCCTTGTCGTCGTCGACCTCGATTCCGTCCACGACGAAGTGAAACTCGTACTCCATGGCGCCCCAGCCCCCCATGCGTATGCCTGTTCGCTCTTCCTGGTTCCGGTATCTGCGCCTCTCACTCCAGGGAACGCCCCCCTGTAGCAAGCTTCGCCGAGCCCGACGGTGTTGTCAATTGCCAACGCCGCCGCGGAGGGCCGCGCGCGGGTCGTTCGGCGGCAGCGGGCACCACTTCGCCTTGCGGGCTATTCGGCGGGCCTCCTGTCCGGGATTCCTCGGCGTGCCGCCGACGCGGATCACCGTGTAGTGGTCCGGGCACGGGCAGTACAGCGTGCCCCAGTGGGCCTCCGACGCGAGCGTCCACCCGTCGGCGACGAGCCGCTTGAGGACCGCCCTGACCTCCTTGCTCGGATGGTCCGCCGCAGCGACCTCACGTCCGACCACGTACGCCTCCACCAGCTGTCGCCCGTCGCAGAGCTGACCGTCAACTCGAACAGGCCGACAAGCCTACCCGTCCCCACTGACACTGGCCGAAATCCCAACTCAACGCGCGTAGAGGGCAGTTGCGGAAGATGATCGTCAACTACGGCCGAACCGGACGCGGGTCGTCGGGGACGCGGACCGCGCACTCGGCCCACACGGTCTTGCCCGGCCCCGTCCGCCCGACCACGCCCCAGCGGTCGGCGACGGCTTCCACCAGGAGCAGGCCCCTCCCGTCGTCGGTGTCCGCGGACGGCCGACCTGCCGACTCAGGGATTTCCGGATACCCCGGGTGGGTGTCGGACACCTCGACGCGGACGAGGCCCACGGACCGGTCGTACGTGAGCCGCAGCTCGAAGTCGCGCCCAGGGACGTGGCCGTGGAGTGCCGCGTTGGCGGCGAGTTCAGCCACGACGAGGGTGACGGTGTCCGAGGCCGGGCTGCCGTAGGGCAAGTGCCACAGGTCGAGCCGGTGGGTGGCGAGTCTGCGGGCGAGACGGGCACCCCGGCGCGTGGCGGAGAAGCGCTGGGCGAACACACTTACGGTTACGGCCTCTTGGGCCTCTGACGCTGGCATGCGGCCAGCGTTCCGTGCCGTCCCTGGCCCCCGACAGGGACGACACCCATACAGGCGCGGCTGTATCGGCGCACACTCTGGACTGGGTGGGTAACTCCCCGTGACCCTGGGCGGGTCGGGCGGAGTTGAGCGAGGCGTGGACACGCGGACACGGGAGGCACACGGCGATGAGGGCGGGCCACGGCGGAGGCGGAAACGGCGGCGCGAACGGCACGGAGGCGGAACTCTCCGACAGCCTGAAGACCTTCGGCGCGGTCCTCAAGACCCTGCGCGAGGAATCCAGCCTGACAGTCGAGATCCTCGTCATGCCCCTCCGACAGGAGGATCACTCCGGGGTCGACGGCCAGATGTACCTCGCTGAACGCGACAACCACCAGTGGGTCGGCTACGTCGAGGGACACGACAGCAGCACCCTCCTGAGCGAGCCGAAATTGGTGAGTTCCATGCTCCAGCGCTATGGGAAGATGCGGTCACAGGCCCTGAGTCGTATGGCCACTGTGGACCTGCTGAGGGAGATGCAAGGAGCGCTATGAGCACCGAACTGGCCTGGTTCAAGAGCAGCTACAGCGGCAGTGGCGGCGGCAACTGCGTCGAGGTCGCCGTGCGCCCCGAGGCGGTCCACATCCGGGACTCCAAGGACACGGGTATCCGTCCACTTGTCGTCACGCCGACCGCTTGGGCGGCGTTCACGACACTCGCGGCTGACTCGCCTCTGGACGACTGAGGTCGCACGTCCTACATGACGTTCGCGGGCGGGCACGAGGATTGACCTCGTGCCCGCCCGTTGGTCTGCGCCCGCTGTCCTACTCCTGCTCGCCCTCACCGAACACGTTGAGCATGTCGAGCTGTATGTCGCCGCCCTCGACCTCGCCCAGACCGAACAGGCCTCCGCCCAACTGGTCGGGTGCTTCGGCGGACCTCCGGCCGGGATGACACGGGTCAGTGGGCTGCTCCCCGGAGGGTGGCGCGGGCCCTGAGCCGGGGCGGGGTGAGGGAGGGGTGGGTGAAGGGCCGTCCCTCGGCCATCGTCTCCACGCGACTGAGCCACCTTACTGCTCCGCACGGAGACATCCCCACCGGTGCTTTCGTTCCTCGCCATATCGGCAGGAACCGTCGCGCTCCTTTTCCAAGGAATCAGCCCAGTGAGCCGTGATTCACTGCTTGCGACGTACCTCACAGGCGAGCAGTTCGAAGGGATTCCCACCCGTGCCCCATGAAATCGACGAGTCATTTCTGGCACTACCTCTGCGCGCCCTCGCGGACGCCGCCCTGGCACGCGCGCGTGCGCTCGGGGCGGACCACGCCGACTTCCGGTTCGAGCGGGTGCGCAGCGCGTCCTGGCGGCTGCGGGACGCCAGGCCCTCCGGGTCGTCGGACACCACCGACCTGGGGTACGCGGTGCGGGTGGTGCACGGCGGGACGTGGGGGTTCGCCTCCGGTGTGGACCTGACGATGGACGCCGCCGCCCGGGTCGCCTCGCAGGCGGTGGCGATGGCGAAGCTGTCCGCGCAGGTGATCAGGGCCGCCGGGTCGGACGAGAGGGTGGAGCTGGCCGACGAGCCGGTGCACGCCGAGAAGTCGTGGGTCTCGTCGTACGAGATCGATCCGTTCGCGGTGCCCGACGAGGAGAAGGCGGCGCTGCTGGCGGACTGGAGCGCGCGGCTGCTGGCGGCCGACGGGATCAACCACGTCGACGCCTCGCTGCTCACCGTCCACGAGAACAAGTTCTACGCCGACACCGCGGGGACGGTGACCACCCAGCAGCGGGTACGGCTGCATCCGGCGCTGACGGCGGTGTCGGTCGACGAGTCCAGCGGCGAGTTCGACTCGATGCGGACCGTCGCGCCGCCGGTGGGGCGCGGCTGGGAGTACCTGACGGGCACCGGCTGGGACTGGGACGAGGAACTGGAGCGGATCCCGGAGCTGCTCGCCGAGAAGATGCGGGCGCCGAGCGTGGAGCCGGGGCTGTACGACCTGGTGGTCGACCCGTCCAACCTGTGGCTGACCATCCACGAGTCCATCGGGCACGCCACCGAGCTGGACCGGGCCCTCGGCTACGAGGCCGCCTACGCCGGCACCTCCTTCGCCACCTTCGACCGGCTCGGCACGCTGCGCTACGGCTCGGA
Organism: Streptomyces sp. NPDC017202; assembly: GCF_044331705.1. NCBI lineage: Bacteria > Bacillati > Actinomycetota > Actinomycetes > Kitasatosporales > Streptomycetaceae > Streptomyces > Streptomyces sp. NPDC017202. The sequence goes on from NZ_JBIRNP010000016.1 coordinate 29,815, forward strand.
CCTGATGAACGTCACCGGCGACCGCACCGCCGAGCACGGCCTGGCGACCGTCGGCTTCGACGACGAGGGCGTCGAGGCGCAGTCCTGGGACCTGGTCAAGGACGGCACGCTCGTCGGCTACCAGCTGGACCGGCGCATCGCGAAGCTGACCGGCTTCGAGCGCTCCAACGGGTGCGCGTTCGCCGACTCCCCCGCGCACGTGCCGGTGCAGCGCATGGCCAACGTGTCGTTGCGGCCGGATCCGGCGGGGATGTCCACCGAGGACCTGATCGGAAGCGTGGACCGCGGGATCTACGTCGTCGGGGACCGGTCCTGGTCGATCGACATGCAGCGCTACAACTTCCAGTTCACCGGGCAGCGGTTCTTCCGGATCGAGAACGGGCGGATCACCGGGCAGTTGCGGGACGTGGCCTACCAGGCGACGACCACCGACTTCTGGGGCTCCATGGCGGCCGTCGGCGGCCCGCAGACGTACGTCCTGGGCGGCGCCTTCAACTGCGGCAAGGCCCAGCCGGGCCAGGTCGCGGCCGTCTCGCACGGCTGCCCGTCCGCCCTGTTCAAGGGCGTCAACATTCTGAACACCACGCAGGAGGCCGGCCGATGAGCGCCAGGTGCGGGACCGGCCGGGGGTCCGGGGGGCGCCCCCCGGGAAAACACAGTCTGAACACCACGCAGGAGGCCGGCCGATGAGCGCCCGTACCGACAAGCCGCACGAGGTCGTGGAGCGCGCGCTGGAGCTGTCGCGGGCCGACGGCTGCGTCGTGATCGCCGACGAGCGGTCGACCGCCAACCTGCGCTGGGCGGGCAACGCGCTGACCACGAACGGTGTCACGCGCGGGCGCACGCTCACCGTGATCGCGACCGTCGACGGCAAGGAGGGCACCGCCGCCGGGGTCGTCTCGCGGTCCGCGGTGACCGCCGACGAGCTGGAGCCGCTGGTGCGGGCCGCCGAGGCCGCCGCACGCGGTGCGGCGCCCGCCGAGGACGCGCAGCCGCTGGTGACGGGCGGGGCGCCGTCCCCCGAGTTCACCGAGGCGCCCGCCGAGACCTCGTCCGCGGTGTTCGCCGACTTCGCGCCGGCGCTGGGCGAGGCGTTCGCACGCGCGCGTGCGGGCGGCCGTGAGCTGTACGGCTTCGCCAACCACGAGCTGGTCTCGACCTACCTGGGCACGTCGACGGGGCTGCGGCTGCGGCACGACCAGCCCAACGGGACGCTGGAGCTGAACGCCAAGTCGCCGGACCGTACGCGCTCGGCGTGGGCGGGCCGCTCGACACGGGACTTCAAGGACGTCGACCCGGCGGCGCTCGACGCCGAGCTGGCCGTACGGCTGGGCTGGGCCGAGCGGCGGATCGACCTGCCCGCGGGGCGGTACGAGACGCTGCTGCCGCCGACCGCGGTCGCGGACCTGATGATCTACCAGCTGTGGTCGTCGTCGGGCCGGGACGCGGCCGAGGGGCGGACGGTGTTCTCCAAGCCGGGCGGCGGCACCCGGCTCGGCGAGCGGCTGACCGGGCTGCCGCTGACCCTGCGCAGCGACCCGGACGAGCCGGGCCTGGAGTCGGCGCCGTTCGTCGTCGCGCACTCCTCGGGCGGCGACCAGTCGGTGTTCGACAACGGCCTGCCGATCCGGGCCACCGAGTGGATCAGCGGCGGCGAACTGAAGCAGCTCACGACCAGCCGGCACGGCGCGGCCCTGACCGGCCTGCCGGTGGCTCCCGGAGCCGACAACCTCATCCTGGACGGCGGCGGCGACCGGTCGCTGGAGGACATGGTGGCGAGCACCACGCGCGGGCTGCTGCTGACCTGCCTGTGGTACATCCGCGAGGTGGACCCCGCGACCCTGCTGCTGACCGGGCTGACCCGGGACGGCGTCTACCTCGTCGAGGACGGCGAGGTCGTGGGCGAGGTCACCAACTTCCGCTTCAACGAGTCCCCCGTCGACGTGCTGCGCCGGGCCACCGAGGCCGGGCGCACGGAGAAGACGCTGCCCCGGGAGTGGAGCGACTGGTTCACCAGGTCCGCCATGCCCGCGCTGCGGGTGCCGGACTTCAACATGAGCTCTGTCAGCCAGGGCGTATAACCTCATAGCCGGTGGTCGCCGGACCGCCCGAGAACACCGAGGAGACACGAGAACCGTGACGGACATCGTCGACGAGCTGAAGTGGCGGGGGCTGTTCTCCCTGTCCACCGACGAGGACGCTTTGCGCAAGGCGCTCGCGGACGGTCCCGTCACGTTCTATTGCGGATTCGACCCGACCGCGCCGTCCCTGCACGTCGGACACCTGGTGCAGGTGCTCACCGTGCGCCGGCTCCAGCAGGCCGGGCACCGGCCGCTGGCGCTGGTCGGCGGCGCGACGGGCCTGATCGGCGACCCCCGCCCCACGGCGGAGCGCACGCTGAACGACCCGGAGACGGTCGCCGGCTGGGTCGGCAGGCTGCGTTCCCAGATCGAGCCGTTCCTCTCGTTCGAGGGGGAGAACGCGGCCGTGATGGTCAACAACCTCGACTGGACGGCCGGTCTGTCCGCGATCGAGTTCCTGCGGGACATCGGCAAGCACTTCCGCGTCAACAAGATGCTGACGAAGGACTCCGTGGCCCGTCGGCTGGAGTCCGACCAGGGCATCAGCTACACCGAGTTCAGCTACCAGCTCCTCCAGGGCATGGACTTCCTCCAGCTCTACCGCCGCTACGGCTGCACGCTCCAGCAGGGCGGCAGCGACCAGTGGGGCAACCTGACGGCCGGCCTGGACCTGATCCACCGGCTGGAGCCGGACGCCTCCGTGCACGCGCTGGCGACACCGCTGATGACCAAGGCGGACGGCACCAAGTTCGGCAAGACCGAGGGCGGCGCCGTCTGGCTCGACCCGGAGATGACGACGCCGTACGCGTTCTACCAGTTCTGGCTGAACGTGGACGACCGGGACGTCTCGACGTACTCGCGCATCCTGTCCTTCCGCTCCCGCGAGGAGCTGGAGGAGCTGGAGCGGCAGACCGCGGAGCGGCCGCAGGCGCGGGCCGCACAGCGGGCGCTGGCCGAGGAGCTGACGACGCTGGTGCACGGCGCCGACCAGACGGCCGCCGTGATCGCCGCGTCCCGGGCGCTGTTCGGGCAGGGCGAGCTGGCGGACCTCGACGAGCGGACGCTGGCCGCGGCCCTGTCCGAGGTGCCGCACGTCCGGGTCGCCGAGCCGGGGCCGGTCGTCGACCTGTTCGCCGAGGTCGGCCTGGTGGCGAGCAAGTCCGCGGCCCGGCGGACGGTGAAGGAGGGCGGAGCCTACGTGAACAACGTCAAGGTCACCGCCGAGGACGCCGTCCCGGCGGCGGAGGACCTGCTGCACGGGCGGTGGCTGGTGCTGCGGCGCGGCAAGAAGAACCTGGCCGCCGTCGAGGTGACGGGGGCGTAGTGGCGCGGAGCGCCACCGGGGCGCGGGCCGTGCGTGGCGGGTGACGGGATTCCGTGGCCCGCCACGCGTGGCCCGCGCCTCTTCGTGCGCTCAGGCGTGGTGCCTGCGCCTGCCCAGCGTCCGGACGTACAGCATGTCGCCGAGGGCGACGATGATCACGGCGGCGACCAGCTGGAAGATGTGCCGGCTCCAGTCGATGCCCGGGGTCTCCTCGACGCCGAAGCCCCGGGCGACGGCGTTGCCGACGACCGCGCCCAGGATGCCGAAGATGGTGGTCAGCCACAGCGGGCTGTGCTGCTTGCCCGGGATGATCGCCTTGGCGATCAGGCCCAGCACGAATCCCACGATGATCGCCCACAACCAGCCCATGGCTGCCTCCTCGTACGGCTCTACGCGAGCATTGCCCCCAGTGTCGGCCCGACCTCCTTACGCCGCATGTCGGGTGCTGCCGTACGCGGTACGGCGCAGCGGTTCCGCCCGGCCGGCGGCGACCCGGTCTCGAGGGCGGCCGGGTCGCGGCGTACCGTTGACGAGCGGGGAGAGTTCGAGCGCGCGGATGGTGGAATGTGATGCGGAAGCAGCGCGGCGGCGGCGACGCCCAGGTGTTCCGGATCACCGGAGCACGTCAGGGCCTCCAGGAGGACGTCCGGGGCCGGCAGCGGCGGTACGTGATCTCGATGTCGGTCCGTACCGTGGCGGTGATCCTGGGAGCGACGCTGTGGAACGTGGAACGGCATGTCGCGGTGGTGGCGCTGGTCCTGGGCCTGGTCCTGCCGTACGTCGCGGTGGTGATCGCCAATGCCGGACGGGAGAACGCGCCGGGGCTGCCGTCGACGTTCGTGACCACTCCCCTGCCGCCGATGATCACCGCCGGGCACGCGGAGGAACGGACGGCGCAAGAGGAGCCCGCCGCGGAATCCCCGCGGGAGGAACCGGAGTCCCCGCGTGAGGAATCCGGGCCCCGGTCGGGGCACGTGGAGGCCGGTCCGACCGGGCGGCGGCCATGAGCCGGCTGTGCGCCGGGCCCAATAAAAGCTGTTGTTCCGGTGCCGTGGCGCCGGGTCGCCGTGACATACTTCGTACGCGCTCCGCATCCCCCGTCGGAGCGACGGACCGACGCCGGGCAGCTCCCCCCGTGGCTGCTCGGCGTCGCCTTTTTTCCGCGCACCTGTGAGACGAACCTGTGAGTGACGAGACCCCGATCTGCTCCGCGAAGGGCTGCCGTGCCGACGCCGTGTGGGTGCTGGCGTGGAACAACCCGAAGATCCACACGCCGGAGCGCCGCAAGACGTGGCTGGCGTGCGAGGAGCACCGGGAGCACCTGTCGCAGTTCCTCGGAGTGCGCGGCTTCCTGAAGGACGTCGTCCTGCTGACGGAGTGGGAGTCGCCCGAGGTTCCCCAGGCTCGGGTTCCCGGGGCCCCCGAGGCGCCCGGGGCCCCCGGGGCGTCCTAGGGTCTTTCGTTTGGATCAGGCCGGATCAGGGAGCGGGGCCTGGTGCCGTGCATCGCAAGGCGGAGGAGGGCTCCATGGCGGAGCCATGGCAACCGACGACAACGCGGCGAGGGGCGGTGCCAGGCCCCGCGAGCCCGGCATGATCCCCACGAGAGGCCCTAGCCGCCGATCGCGGACATCGGGCGGTCCGGCTGGACGAAGGCCGGGTCGTCCAGGCCCGCGCCCGCCTTCTTGCCCCACATCGCCAGGCGCCAGATGCGCGCGATCTCCTCGTCGGGGGCGTCGGAGCGCAGGGCGGCACGCAGGTCGGTCTCCTCGCGGGCGAAGAGACAGGTGCGGACCTGGCCGTCCGCCGTGAGGCGGGTGCGGTCGCAGGCCGCGCAGAACGGGCGGGTGACGGAGGCGATGACGCCGACCCGGTGCGGGCCGCCGTCGACGGTCCAGCGCTCCGCCGGAGCCGAACCGCGCTCCTGGGAACCCTCCTCGGTGAGGTCGAAGCGGGTGCGCAGGGAGGCGAGGATGTCGCCTGCCGTGACCATGCCCTCGCGCTTCCAGCCGTGCTGGGCGTCCAGGGGCATCTGCTCGATGAACCGCAGTTCGTAGTCGTGCTCGATGGCCCAGGCGAGGAGGTCGGGGGCCTCGTCGGCGTTGAGGCCGGGCATCAGGACCGCGTTCACCTTGACCGGGGTCAGGCCCGCCTCCCGGGCGGCCCGGAGGCCTTCGAGGACGTCCTGGTGGCGGTCGCGGCGGGTGAGGGTCTTGAAGACGTCCGGGCGGAGCGTGTCGAGGGAGACGTTGACCCGGTCCAGGCCCGCGGCCTTGAGGGCCGGCGCCGTGCGCCTGAGGCCGATGCCGTTGGTGGTCAGCGACATCTGGGGGCGCGGGCTCAGGGCCGCGACCCGCTCGACGATGCCGACCAGGCCGGGGCGCAGCAGGGGTTCGCCGCCGGTGAAGCGGACCTCCTCGATGCCGAGGGAGGTGACGGCGATGTCGATCAGGCGGACGATCTCGTCGTCCGTGAGCAGATCCGGCTTGGCCAGCCACTGCAGGCCCTCTTCGGGCATGCAGTACGTGCACCGGAGATTGCAGCGGTCGGTCAGTGAGACGCGCAGGTCGGTGGCCACCCGGCCGTAGGTGTCGATGAGCACGCGGGCCCCCTCCCTCGTAGCGGATCACGGGTTTTCCGTCATCTGTGAGCCTACGTGACAGCACCGACAACGAGGAGGCTCGATCTCCACGAGGTACGAGGGGGCCGCGTCGCGGGGATCCACGGACCGCCCGCGACGCGGCCCCCTCGGGGTGTGTGTCAGTGTGCGCCGGTGCCGGTCATGGACCGTACTTCCAGCTCCGCGTACTTGGCGGTGTCCGGCTCCTCCTTGGAGAGGACCGTGCCCAGCCAGCCGAGCAGGAAGCCGACGGGGATGGAGATGATGCCGGGGTTCTCCAGCGGGAACCAGTGGAAGTCGACGTCGGGGAACATCGAGCTGGGCTTGCCCGAGACGACCGGGGAGAACAGCACGAGGCCGACGGCGGTGACCAGGCCGCCGTAGATGGACCACAGGGCGCCGGCGGTGGTGAACCGCTTCCAGAACAGGCTGTAGAGGATGGTCGGCAGGTTGGCCGAGGCGGCGACCGCGAAGGCGAGGGCGACCAGTCCGGCGACGTTGAGGTCCCTCGCGAGGGCGCCGAGCAGGATGGAGACGGCGCCGATGCCCACGGTCGCGTAGCGGGCCGCGTTGATCTCCTGCTTCTCGGTGGCCGTGCCCCTCTTGATGACGTTCGCGTAGATGTCGTGGGCGAACGAGGAGGACGAGGCCAGGGTCAGGCCGGCGACGACCGCGAGGATCGTGGCGAAGGCGACGGCGGAGATGGTGGCGAGCAGGACGGCGCCCCAGGTGGAGTCGACGCCGCCGAGATGGAGCGCCAGCAGGGGTGCGGCGGTGTTGCCCGCCTTGTTGGAGGAGGTGATCTCGTCCGGCTCGATCAGTGCGGCGGCGCCGAAGCCGAGGGCGAGGGTCATCAGGTAGAAGGCGCCGATCAGGCCGATGGCCCAGAGCACCGACTTGCGGGCGGCCTTGGCGGTGGGGACGGTGTAGAAGCGGATCAGGATGTGCGGCAGGCCGGCGGTGCCGAGGACCAGGGCGATGCCGAGGGAGATGAAGTCCAGCTTGGTGGTGCCGGTGGCGCCGTACTTCAGGCCCGGCTCCAGAAAGGCGGCGCCCTTGCCGCTGTTGTCGGCGGCCGAGCCCAGCAGGTCGGAGAGGTTGAAGTCGAACTTCAGCAGCACCAGGAAGGTGAGCAGCAGGGCTCCGGCGATCAGCAGGACGGCCTTGACCATCTGGACCCAGGTGGTGCCCTTCATGCCGCCGATGGTGACGTACAGGATCATCAGGACGCCGACGAGGGCGACGATGCCGATCTTGCCGCTGTCGCTGGTGATGCCGAGGAGCAGGGAGACGAGGACGCCCGCGCCCGCCATCTGGGCCAGCAGGTAGAAGATCGACACGACGATCGTGGAGGTGCCGGCGGCCGTGCGGACCGGGCGCTGGCGCATGCGGTACGCGAGGACGTCGCCCATGGTGTAGCGGCCGGAGTTGCGCAGCGGCTCGGCGACCAGGAGCAGGGCGACCAGCCAGGCGACCAGGAAGCCGATGGAGTACAGGAAGCCGTCGTAGCCGAAGAGGGCGATCGCGCCGGCGATGCCGAGGAAGGACGCGGCCGACATGTAGTCGCCGGAGACGGCGAGGCCGTTCTGGAATCCGGTGAACTGGCGGCCGCCCGCGTAGAAGTCGGCGGCGTCCTTCGTCTGGCGGCCCGCCCACACGGTGATGACGAGGGTCGCGACGACGAAGACGGCGAAGAGGGTGATGATCAGCGTGCGGTGCTCGCCGGCCTCACCGGCGGCCAGGAACGTCTGCGCGGTGTTCATGCGCCGCCCTCCATCCGGGACTTGATCGCTTCGGCTCTGGGGTCGAACTTGGCGGCGGCCACGCGCGCGTACCACCAGGCGATGAGGAACGTGGTGAGGAACTGGGCGAGGCCCAGCGTCATGGCGACGTTGAAGTTGCCGAACAGCTTGGTGCCCATGAAGTCGCCCGCGTAGTTGGACAGCAGGACGTACAGCAGGTACCAGGCGATGAAGGCGAAGGTCAGCGGGAAGGCGAAGCCGCGGTAGGAGCGGCGCAGTTCACCGAACTCCGCGCTCTCCTGCACCGCGACGAACTCCTCGCCTGCGGGGAGTCGGGCTGGGGATTTCGAGGGGGGCGGTGTCTCGGTGGCCACGGAGTCTCCTCGCGTTGCGGGTGCGGTGGGCAAAGGGGCGGGCGAGGGGCCTCGCCGTCCCTGCCCAAGGTCACGGCGGCGCACGACGACGGGTTCAACACCTCGCAGCGGTTTCCGAAGCGGCCTCGGCGGCCGCTGTGTCAACGAGCCACGCCCGTCGGAGGTCATGGCCGGGTGAAGTCACCTCCCGAAGGTCATTGCTGGCCGGCGAGTGGGGGAGATAGCTTCGGGCGAGCACCACCCCGTCATGTACCTGCCCAGGCACGACCCGTGTCCGGGCAGGTCTCGCTTCCGGATGATGTGGAGACCCCATGGCTCATCTGCCTTCCAGACGCCGCCTCGCCCTCGCGGTGCCCGTCGTGCTGTCGCTGACCGCCTCCCTCGGCTTCCTGCCGACGGCGGCCTCGGCGGCTCCGGTCACGGCCACGGCCACCCAGGCGGCGGACGCCGGAACGCTGGCGTACGTCGTCAACACCAAGGTGGACCACCGCACGATCGAGTCGGTGAAGAAGGCGATCGCCGCGGCCGACGGCACCGTCGTCGCGACCTACGCGAAGATCGGCGTCATCGTCGTGCACTCGGCGAACCCCGACTTCGGCGCGCGGATACGCGCGGTGCGCGGGGTCCAGTCGGCGGGCGCGACCCGCACCGCGCCGCTGAGCCCCGCCGGGACCACGGACGAGGGCGCCGCCGAGCTGATCTCCGCGGCCGACGCCGCGAAGACGGCGAGTGCGTCCGCCGCGGCGGGCGTGAGCGAGCCGCTCGAGGCCGACCAGTGGGACCTGCGCGCCATCGGCGCCGACAAGGCCGCCGAGATCAACCCGGGCAGCAGCAAGGTGACCGTCGCCGTCATCGACACCGGTGTGGACGACACCCACCCGGACCTCGCGCCGAACTTCTCCGCGTCGCAGTCGGCGAACTGCGTCGGCGGTGTGGCCGACACCAGCGAGGGCGCCTGGCGGCCGTACAACCCCACCGAGGACTACCACGGCACGCACGTCGCCGGTGAGATCGCGGCGGCCCGCAACGGCATCGGCGTGGCCGGTGTCGCGCCCGGCGTGAAGGTCGCCGGCATCAAGGTGAGCGACCCCAAGGACGGTCTGTTCTACCCGGAGAACGTCGTCTGCGCCTTCGTGTTCGCCGCCGACCACGGGGTCGAGGTCACGAACAACAGCTACTACGTGGACCCGTGGCTGTACAACTGCATGGACGACCCCGACCAGAAGGCCATCGTCGACGCGGTCAACAGGGCGCAGCTGTACGCCCAGAAGAAGGGCACGCTCAACGTCGCCTCGGCCGGCAACTCCAACCACGACCTGGACTCCGACGCGATCGTCGACTCCTCCAGCCCGGACGACTCCACCCCGGTGACGCGGACGATCGACCCGCACGAGTGCTTCGACGTGCCGACCCAGCTGCCGGGGGTCGTCACGGTGAGCGCGACGGGCGTCAAGGGCGCCAAGTCGTACTACTCCACGTACGGTCTGGGCGTCGTCGACGTGGCGGCGCCGGGCGGCGACCGGTACCAGATCCCGGAGACCCCGTCGGCCAACGGCCGCATCCTGTCGACGATGCCGAACAACGCGTACGGCTTCCTCCAGGGCACCTCGATGGCGTCCCCGCACGTCGCGGGTGTGGCCGCGCTGCTGAAGTCGGCCCACCCGTGGGCCTCTCCGGCGACGCTCCAGGCGCTGCTCAAGGCGCAGGCCGACAACCCGGGCTGCCCGGCCGAGCCGTACGACGGCAACGGTGACGGTGTGGTGGACGCGACCTGTGAGGGCGGCAAGCGCGTCAACGGCTTCTACGGCTTCGGCGTGGTGAACGCGCTGCGTGCGGTGAAGTAGCCGGGACGTCCTTCGAAAGGCCGGGCGGAGCGGATCCGCCCGGCCTTTCGGCGTCTATGGCCGGCCGCCGGGCCGCGGATGGGCACCTGCCTCGGCGTCCGGCGGCTCAGCCGGCCGCCACGGCCTTCGGCGCGGTGCGGTCGGCCACGACGCCCGGGGCGAGGGCCGTGGGAGGGCCGCCGCTCAGATCCCGGCCGCGCCCAGCAGCGACCCGGCCGCGTACGTCACGGCCATCGCCACCGCCCCGCCGCCCACGTTGCGCACGACCGCCCGCGCGGGTGCCGCCGCTCCGAGGCGTGCGCTGCTCCAGCCCGTGCAGGCCAGGGCGAGGAGGACCGACACCACGGTGACGGGCAGCCGCCAGTCCGACGGGGGCAGCACGATCGCCAGCAGCGGGAGCAGGGCGCCCACCGTGAACGCCAGGAAGCTCGCCCAGGCCGCGTGCCAGGGGTTGGTGAGCTCGTCGGGGTCGATGCCCAGCTCCACGCGCGCGTGGGCCCGCAGTGCGTCGCGCCGCGTCAGCTGGACGGCGGCGTCCCGGGCCACCTCGCGGGTCAGGCCCCGTTCCTCCAGCAGCCCGGTCAGCTCCTCCAGCTCGGCCTCCGGCTGCTCCCGCAGCTCCCGTCGTTCCAGTGCGAGGGCGGCCCTCTCGGAGTCGCGCTGCGTCGACACCGACACGTACTCCCCCGCCGCCATCGACATCGACCCGGCCAGCAGACCGGCCAGACCCGCGGTCAGCAGCGCCGAGCGGTCACCGGTGGCCCCGGCCACGCCGACGACGAGGCCCGCGGTGGACACGATGCCGTCGTTAGCGCCGAGCACGGCAGCCCGCAGCCAGTTGAGCCGGGCTCCGAGCGACCCGCCGTGGGGCTCCTCGTGGGATGGTTCCGTCATACGGGGAGGATCGCATCCCGGCCGGCGGGACGTCGCACCGAGGATCCCCGCGCGCGTGCCGAAGCGCGCCGGCCGGCACGGGTCCGGCGCCGGTCCCGCGGGCCTGCCCGGCATCGCCCGGAACGGCTGGCCGGCACCGGACCCCCGTGCGCCCGCCGCACCCTCCGTCCGGGTTCGTCCCGCACGCGCGTGCGGGTGTGTCCGGCCGCGGGGTGGGAGGCGTGCGTCGGCTGTCGGTGGCGGCCCGTATCCTCATTGACCATGCTCGAAGACCGTACGCCCACAGCGTCCTCCCCCACGGAGTGGCCGGCCGCCTACCCCCGGGGATACGCGGTCGTCGACGTGGAGACCACCGGCCTGGCCCGCGACGACCGGATCATCTCCGCCGCCGTGTACCGGCTGGACGCGCGCGGCGAGGTCGAGGACCACTGGTACACGCTGGTCAACCCGGAGCGCGACCCGGGCCCGGTGTGGATCCACGGTCTGACGAGCGAGGTCCTGGAGGGCGCGCCGCTCTTCCGGGACGTGGCGCAGGAGTTCGCGGACCGGCTCGACGGCCGGGTGCTGGTCGCGCACAACGCGGTGTTCGACTGGCAGATGATCGCCCGCGAGTACGCGCGCGCGAAGCGCGAGGCCCCGGTGCGGCAGCGGTTGTGCACCATCGCGCTCGCCAAGGAGCTGGCCCTGCCGCTGCCCAACCACAAGCTGGAGTCGCTGGCCGCCCACTTCGGCGTCGTCCAGCGGCGGGCGCACCACGCCCTGGACGACGCGCGCGTGCTGGCGGAGGCGTTCCGGCCGAGTCTGCGGGCCGCGGCGGCGGGCGGTGTGCGGCTGCCGCTGCACGAGTGCCGGCCGCTGACGGAGTGGCAGGACCGTCCCGCGCCGCGGGTCGGGCAGCAGGCGGGCGGCTCCCGGCCGACGAGTTGGCGTCCGGCCCGGAAGCGGCCCGCGTGCCCGTACCCCAACCCGGGGCGGTACGAGGACGGCAAACGCCTCAAGCAGGGCATGCGCATCGCGTTCTCCGGGGACACCTCGGTCGAGCGCGAGCTGCTGGAGGACCGCGCGGCCGAGGCCGGACTGCACGTCGCCACGTCGATCTCCCGGCTGACCAGCCTGCTCGTCACCAACGACCCCGACTCGGGCACCTCCAAGGTGGTCAAGGCCCGCCAGTTCGGCACGCCGGTGGTGGACGAGGCGGCGTTCGGCCAGCTGCTGCGCGACGTCGAGCCGGCCGCGCCGCGGTGACCGTACGGACGGGTGATTGCCGCGCGACTCGCCCGGCACCGCCTCGCCCGCGCCACGCCGACGGCCCACCCTGTGGCCCATGGCGACATGTGAAGTCTGCGGCAACAACTACGGAATGACCTTCGAGGTGCACGCGCAGGGCGCGGTGCACGTCTTCGACTGCTTCTCCTGTGCGATCCACCGCATGGCCCCGATCTGCGAGCACTGCCGGGTGCAGATCATCGGCCAGGGCGTGGAGGCCGAGGGGCGCTGGTACTGCGGCGCCCACTGCGCCCGCGCGGAGGGAAAGGCGGGCATCGTCGACCGGGTCTGAAGCGGCCCCCACCCGAAAACACCCCACGGCCGGGAGGTACCGTCGTGGGGTGTACCGCTTCCTGTTGTCCCGGCAGTGGGTGATCATCACGCTCGTCGCCCTCCTCCTGATCCCCACGATGATCAGGCTGGGCATCTGGCAGATGCACCGCTACGACGAGCGCACCGCCCGCAACCAGCTGGTCTCCCGGGCGCTCTCCGCCGATCCCGTGCCGGTGGAGACGCTCACGTCCCCGGGCCACACCGTCAGCACCGGCCAGCGGTACCGCCCCGTGACCGCCGTGGGCCACTTCGACCCCGAGCGGGAGATCGTGGTCCGGCGGCGCGTCAACGGCGACGAGGAGGTCGGCTTCCACGTCCTCACCCCGTTCGTCCTGAAGGACGGGAAGGTGCTGTTGGTCAACCGCGGCTGGATCCCCGCCGACGCCCCGAGTCAGACCACGTTCCCCGAGGTCCCGGCGCCGCCCGCCGGCCAGGTCACCGTGACCGGGCGGCTGATGCCCGACGAGACGACCGCGGCGAGCGGCATCAAGAACCTCCAGGGGCTGCCGGACCGGCAGGTCATGCTGATCAACAGCGCGCAGGAGGCGCGGCGCCTCGGCGCCCGGGTCCTCGGCGGCTACATCGCGCAGACGGCGCCCGAGCCCGCGAACGGCACCCCCGAGCTGATCGGCAGGCCCGGCAACGAGGACGCCGCGCTCAACTACGCCTACGCGATCCAGTGGTGGCTGTTCTCCGCTGGCGTACCGATCGGCTGGGTGATCCTGGTCCGGCGAGAGCTGCGCGACCGCAGGGAGGCAGCCGCCGCGCAGCAGCCGACGGAGGCGCAGCCCGCGGCGGTCTGAGGGCCCCGCCGGGCCGTGCCCCAGGGTCGGTGCGGCCCTGCCCGCCGGGGCCGCCCCGGCAGCACCGCCCGGGCCACACCCGACCGCATCGCTCGGGCCGCCCCGGCCGAACGTCCCGGCCCCGTGTCACCCGCCCGGCTCCCGCCCGGATTGCCCTGCCGCACCGCCGGGAACCCGCACCCCGTGCACCCCCGTATCGAGGACTACGCCGTCATCGGCGACGAACAGACCGCGGCCCTGGTCGGCATGGACGGCTCGATCGACTGGCTGTGCCTGCCCCGCTTCGACTCCGGAGCCTGCTTCGCGCGCCTCCTGGGCGACGAGGACAACGGCCACTGGCGCATCGCGCCCGAGGGCGCCGACGGGGAGCACTGCACCCGCCGCGCCTACCGCCCGGACACGCTCGTCCTGGACACCGAGTGGGAGACCGACGAGGGCGCGGTCCGGGTCACCGACCTGATGCCGCAGCGCGACCGGGCCCCCGACGTCGTACGGATCGTCGAGGGACTGCGCGGGCGGGTCACCGTCCACAGCACGCTGCGGCTGCGCTTCGACTACGGCTGGGTCGTCCCGTGGATGCGCCGGGTCGACGGCCACCGGGTGGCGGTCGCCGGGCCGGACGCGGTGTGGCTGCGCAGCGAGCCGGAGGTGCGCACCTGGGGCGAGAACTTCAGCACCCACGCGGAGTTCACCGTCGCCGCGGGCGAGACGGTCGCGTTCGTGCTGACCTGGCACCCCTCGCACCACGCCCGCCCGCCGCTCGTCGACCCCCACGAGGCGCTGCGGGCCAGCGTCGCCGACTGGCGGGCGTGGTCGGCACGCTGCCGCTACGACGGACCCCACCGGGACGCCGTGATCCGCTCCCTCATCACCCTGAAGGCCCTCACCTACGTGCCGACGGGCGGCATCGTCGCCGCCCTCACCACCTCCCTGCCCGAGGAACTGGGCGGGGTCCGCAACTGGGACTACCGCTACTGCTGGCTGCGCGACTCCACCCTCACCCTCGGTGCCCTGCTGGCGGCCGGCCACGAGGAGGAGGCCGAGGCCTGGCGCGACTGGCTGCTGCGTGCCGTCGCGGGCGACCCGGCGGACCTCCAGATCATGTACGGGCTGGCGGGCGAGCGCCGGCTGCCCGAGTTCGAGCTGCCGTGGCTGTCCGGCTACGCGGACTCCCGTCCGGTGCGCATCGGCAACGGCGCCGTGAGCCAGCTCCAGCTCGACGTGTACGGCGAGGTGATGGACTCGCTGTCGCTGGCCCGCACCGCGGGGATGACGCCCAAGCCGCACGTGTGGTCGCTCCAGTGCGCGCTGATGAACTGGCTGTGCGAGAACTGGCGGCAGCCCGACGAGGGGCTCTGGGAGGTGCGAGGCGGCCGCCGCCAGTTCGTGCACTCCAAGGTGATGGTGTGGGTGGCCGCCGACCGTGCCGTCCGCGCGGTGGAGCGCTACCCGCGGCTCGGCGGCGACCTGGAGAGGTGGCGGGCGCTGCGCGACGAGGTGCACCGTGAGGTGTGCGAGAAGGGCTACGACCCCGAGCGCAACACCTTCACGCAGTACTACGGCTCGCGCGACCTGGACGCCGCCCTGCTGCTCATCCCGCGCGTCGGCTTCCTGCCCCCCGAGGACCCGCGGGTGATCGGCACCGTCGACGCCGTCCGCGAGGGGCTCGGGTACGACGGTCTGCTGCGCCGCTACAGCACCGCCGGGGAGACCGTCGACGGCCTGCCCGGCGACGAGGGCACCTTCCTGGCGTGCTCCTTCTGGCTCGCGGACGCCCTGCACATGACGGGCCGGACCCGGGAGGCGCGCGAGTTGTTCGACCGCCTGGTGGCCCTGGCCAACGACGTGGGGCTGCTGGCCGAGGAGTACGACCCGAAGGCCGGCCGTCACCTGGGGAACTACCCGCAGGCGTTCAGCCACATCGGCCTCGTCAACACCGCCCTCACGCTGTACGGCGACGGGCAGGCAGGATAGGGACCATGGATCTTGGACTGAAGGACCGGGTGTACGTCGTCACCGGGGCCACCCGCGGCCTCGGCAACGCCGCCGCGCGCGAGCTGGTCGCGGACGGCGCGAAGGTGGTCGTCACGGGGCGGGACGAGGAGCGTGCCGTCGAGGCGGCGCGGGCGCTGGGGCCGGACGCGGTCGGGGTCGCCGTCGACAACGCCGACCCCGAGGCGCCCGCGCGGCTGATCGCGGCCGCGCGGGAGGCGTTCGGCCGCTTCGACGGTGTGCTGGTGAGCGTGGGCGGGCCGCCGCCCGGTTTCGTCGCGGACAACACGGACGAGCAGTGGCTGGCGGCGTTCGAGTCGGTGTTCCTCGGCGCGGTGCGGCTGGCGCGGGCGGCCGCCGCCGAGCTGGAGGCCGGGGGTGTGATCGGGTTCGTGCTGTCGGGGTCGGTGCACGAACCGATTCCGGGGCTGACGATCTCCAACGGGCTGCGGCCGGGGCTGGCCGGGTTCGCGAAGTCGCTCTCCGACGAGCTGGGGCCGCGCGGGATCCGGGTCGTGGGGCTGCTGCCGGCGCGGATCGACACCGACCGGGTGCGCGAGCTGGACGCGCTGTCGGCCGACCCGGAGGCGACCCGGGCGGCGAACCAGTCCCGGATCCCGCTGCGGCGGTACGGGACGCCGGAGGAGTTCGGGCGGGTGGCGGCCTTCCTGCTGTCGCCGGCCGCCTCCTACCTGACCGGCACCATGGTGCCGGTGGACGGCGGGATGCGGCACGGGTTCTGAGGGACCGCCCGCCGGCCCGGACCGGCGTCAACTGACCCGTTCCGCCTTGTGCTTGTGCGTCCTGAGGCGGACCTCCGCCGGGAGCGACGGCAGCGCCGCCGAGTCCCGCGCGTGGACCAGGGACTCGTTCGTCAGGCGGTCGAGCGCCGCGGCCGGGTCCACGTGCGGTTCCAGCAGGAGCCGTACGTGGGCCTCGGGGGCGTCCCTGCGGCCCGTGAGGTGGGCGCGGCTGTGGGACACGCCGTCCAGCCGGGCCGCGTCGCCGGCCAGGACGTTCTCCAGGGCACGGCCGCGCAGCAGGGCGCCCGCGCCGTCGCCGGTGTCGACGAGGACCTCGCCGAGGCGGCGCCGGCGCAGGACCGCGACCAGCCACCACAGGGCGAGCAGGACGAGCACCGCCAGCACGGCGAGGACGACCGGCCACCACCAGCCCTCGTCCCGCCAGCGGGTGCGCTCGGCGGTGCTGAGCAGGACGTCGTGCCGGTCGTCGTGGATCCACCAGGAGGGCGGGTCGGCGCCCAGGCCGACGGCGAGCACGGCGCCGCCGACGACGAGCAGGGCGAGGCCCACGAGCCCCAGGGCCACGCGGTTGACGGTCCTGAGCATCGGCGTCATCCCTTCTTTCCGGGCCGGCGCACGCGCACGGACAGCGCGGGCGGCCGGGCGAGCCCCAGGCCGCGGACGGCGCCGCCGAGCACCTCGTCCAGTTCCGCGCGCACCTCGTCCAGGTCGCGGAAGTGGGAGACCGCCCGTACGCGGGCCCGGCGGCGCCCGGAGCGGACGTGGACCGACTGCACGCCGGCGACCTCCATGGCCCGGTCGCGCAGCACCAGTCGGACGGCGCCCCGGTGCAGTCCGGCGCGGACGTCGGGGTGGGGGCGCCGCATGGGCAGCAGGTCGCGCAGACCGGGCGTGACGGCGAGGAGGACCAGCCACAGGCCGAGGGCCGCGGCGACACCCGCGCCCACGAGGACCCAGGTGTCGTCCAGGGGCCGTTCGGCGAGCTGCCGTGCCAGCTCCCGGCGTACGTGCAGGGCCGGCCGGTCGGCCCGCACCGCGGCGATGTCGTACAGGAGCACGCCCGCGAGGGCGGCGAGCAGCGCCGCGACGACGGCCGCCGGGATCCGGCGGGCCGACCAGAAGCGTCCGCTGCCCGGCGCGGGGGCGGGTCCGGGCGGGGGTGTGTCGTCCTCGGCGGCCTTCTCGAGGACCGGCAGTCGTCGTGTGGTGCCCTCGGAGCCCAGGGGCTCGCTCATGACGTCCTCCCGTGTGCCACGCCGTGTTCCGCCGCCAGATGCAGGCGTTCGACCTGGACGGCGACCTCCGGCACCTCCATTCCCACCAACGCGCCTACCCGCTCGGTGACATGACGACGCACCGCGTGGCAGCGGGGGCCGATGTCGGTCGGATAGCCGAGTTCGAGGTGGACGCGGATGTGCGCGGCTTCGTGGTGGACGACGACGGTGGCGTGCGGGCGGGCGGCGTCGGCCGGCAGCGGCCCGACCGCCTCGCGCGCGGCCTGCGCGGCGACCTTCGCCACCACCCGGTCGGCGATCCGGGTGGCGCCCCGCTCCCTGGGCGGGACCGCGGCCGGGCGGGTGCCGGACGCGCCGAGTGCCTCGCTCACGGACGTCACCGGCGCCGGTCGTCACGCGTGCGGAAGAAGTCGCCGAGTTCCAGGTCCCCTTCCAGGAACCGGCCGGCGAAGAACCCGACGGCGCCCAGCGCCGCCACCAGCAGGAAGGCCCCGAACCCGCCGAAGTATCCGGCGAAGCCGAGTGCCATGCCGGCGATCATGCCCACCACGGCCATGTTCACGATGCACTCCCCTCAGCGGCCCGGTCGCCCGTGGCCGGTGTGTCACTGGAGCCGGGACTCCGGCTCCTCGTCCTCTTCCTCCGGCAGCTTGACGTCGCTGACCGCGATGTTGACCTCGACCACCTCGAGGCCGGTCATCCGCTCGACGGCCGCGATGACGTTCTCGCGCACGTCCTGGGAGACCTCGGTGATGGACACGCCGTAGTCGACCACGATCTCCAGGTCGAGTGCCGTCTGCACCTCGCCCACCTCGGCCTTGACGCCGCGGGTGACGGCCTTCGTGCTGCCGCCGGGCACCCGGTCGCGCACCGCGCCGAAGGTGCGGCTCATGCCGCTGCCCATCGCGTGCACGCCGACCACGTCGCGGGCCGCCAGTCCGGCGATCTTCTCCACGACGCCGTCGGCGATGGTGGTGCGTCCGCGCGATCCCGGGTCGCCGCCGCCGCGCCTCGTCGCCTTGCGGGTCGACACCGGCTCGGTGCCGCCGTCCGGGAGCTGCGTCCTGCTCTGTTCGGTCGTCTCGCTCATCGCCGTACGTCCTTTTCGGTCGTCGTCCTTCTGCCACCGTAAGCGCGGTGGGCCGTCCCCGCCCCAGGGATGCGGCAGGGTGGAGGAATGACGTCGGACGAATGGACGCGCGTGGTGCGCGAACAGCTCGGAATGGGCCGGTTGCTCCCTCTGGGCGGGCCGCGGGACGGGGCCTGGATCACGGAGGACGCGGCGCGGGCGGTGCTGCGCCGGGCGGCGCGGGAGCTGCCCGGCGTGCGCCTGGGCGCGCTGCGGATCGCCATGGCCGATCCCGAGGCGGTGTACGAGCCGGTGGTGCCGGCACCGCCGAGCGCGCTGCCGCCGGGTCCGCTGCGGGTGACGGCGGAGTTCGCGGCGGCGGCCTCCGAACCGCTGCCCACGGCCGCGTCCCGGCTGCGCACGGCGCTGGCGCTGGCGGCGGCGGAGCGGCTCGGACTGGTGGTGGCCGAGGTGGACCTGCGGGTGACGGCACTGCTCGACGGTGAGGAGGAACGGCCGGGGCCCGGGCCGGAGTCCGGGCGGCCGCCCCGGCCGGCCGGGGCGGCGCGGGAGGGCGACGAGGCGCGCGCCGCCGAGGCAGCCCTGTCGGTGCCCGGGGTGTCCGCGCTGACGGACGTGCTCGGGCGCGCGGTGCGCCTGGAGGAGCGGCGGGACGTGACGGCCACCCTGCCGCGGCGGCACGCGTGCGTGGAGATCGCGGTGCGCGCGGACCACCGGGCGCTGGAGGTCGCCCGGGGGGTCCGCGCGGCGGTGTCGGAAGCGCTGACGGATCAGCCGACGGTGGCGGTGCTGGTGACGGCGGCGGGCTGAACGCCCGCCGCACGCACCGGCCCCGGCGGGGTCATTCTCCGAGGCCGGCCAGGTCCCGCAGGCGGCGGGCCTGGGAGGCGCGTTCGGCCGCCCGCTGCTCGTCGTACGTCCGGTCGCCGGCGCCGCGCAGCAGCGTCTTCGTCTCGACGACCGCGTCGCGCGGTGCGGCCAGGACCGCCGCGGCCAGCTCGCGGACCGTCGCGTCGAGTTCGGCGACGGGCACGGCGACGTTGGCGAGGCCGGTGGCGACCGCCTCCTCGGCGTGCACGAAGCGGCCGGTCAGGCAGATCTCGACGGCGCGGCCGTACCCCACGAGGGAGACGAGGGGGTGCGTGCCGGTGAGGTCCGGTACCAGGCCGAGGCCGGTCTCGCGCATGGCGAACTGCACGTCGTCGGCGACGACGCGCAGGTCACAGGCGAGGGCCAGCTGGAAGCCCGCGCCGATGGCGTGGCCCTGGACGGCGGCGATCGACACGAGGTCGTTGCGCCGCCACCAGGTGAAGCCCTCCTGGAACCCGGCGATGGCGGCGTCGAGTTCGGCGTCGCCACTGCGCGCGAGATCGATGAAGGACGGCTCGCCCTCGATCCCCTCGGGCGTGAACATCTGCCGGTCGAGGCCGGCGGAGAAGGACTTGCCCTCGCCGCGCAGCACGACCACGCGGACGGAGCCCGGCAGTTGCCGGCCCGCTTCGGCCAGCGCGCGCCACATCGCGGGGCTCTGCGCGTTGCGCTTGGCCGGACGGGTCAGCGTCACCGTGGCGAGCGCGTCGTCCACGGTGAGCCGTACGCCGTCCTTGTCGAGCAGGGGAACGAGTTCCTGGCCGGGCGTGGCCATGGGGCGCCTCCGATGAGTGCGGTCAGCTAGCGGTCAGCTAAGTGACTGCACAGTAACCACCCGGCCGATCGGAAGACCGACCGGGTGGCCACCATCGGAGCCGACGGGCCGCCCGGATCAGGACGAGGCGGCCTTCTTGCCGCGTGTCGCTCCGCCACGCCCACGGAGCGTGACGCCCGACTCGCTGAGCATCCGGTGCACGAAGCCATACGAGCGGCCGGTCTCCTCGGCCAGTGCCCGGATGCTCGCACCGGAGTCGTACTTCTTCTTCAGGTCTGCCGCGAGCTTGTCGCGCGCGGCGCCGGTCACCCGGCTGCCCTTCTTCAGAGTCTCGGCCACCCGTGCCTCCTCAAGGGAAGTGCGCTCTGGTCCCCTCATGATCACCCCTCCGGAGCCCGATGGCCACCCATTCG
Organism: Streptomyces sp. NPDC017202; assembly: GCF_044331705.1. Taxonomy (NCBI): domain Bacteria; kingdom Bacillati; phylum Actinomycetota; class Actinomycetes; order Kitasatosporales; family Streptomycetaceae; genus Streptomyces; species Streptomyces sp. NPDC017202. The sequence continues at coordinate 50,234 of NZ_JBIRNP010000016.1, forward strand.
GCAAGGTCCGTGCGACAGGGTCGTGACGACAGGAGCACGTCTCCACAAGCGGAATATGTGATTCCAGTGACGGGCGTTCGTACGGCCGAACGGGTTTCTCCACGAAGCGGCAGGTCAGAGACGCACGACGGCCGACCCCCGACGACAGAGGGGTCGGCCGTGAAATGGATGTAGGACACACCTCGGTACGAGGAGATCTCACACAGATGAGGGATCACCGGTGGGCCGAATGATCCATACGCCGTGGATCAAGCGTTCGGTCACGCCAGGGCGACGAGGTCCGCGTAGTCGGCGCCCCACAGGTCCTCGACGCCGTCGGGCAGCAGGATGATCCTCTCGGGCTGGAGCGCCTGCACGGCGCCCTCGTCGTGGGTGACGAGGACGACCGCGCCCTTGTAGGTGCGCAGCGCGCCGAGGATCTCCTCGCGGCTGGCCGGGTCGAGGTTGTTGGTGGGCTCGTCGAGGAGCAGCACGTTGGCCGAGGAGACCACGAGGGTGGCCAGGGCCAGCCGGGTCTTCTCACCGCCGGACAGGACACCGGCCGGCTTGTCGACGTCGTCGCCGGAGAACAGGAACGAGCCGAGCACCTTGCGGACCTCGACGAGGTCCAGGTCGGGGGCCGCGGAGCGCATGTTCTCCAGGACCGAGCGCTCGGGGTCGAGGGTCTCGTGCTCCTGGGCGTAGTAGCCGAGCTTGAGTCCGTGGCCGGGGCGCACCTCGCCGGTGTCGGGCTTCTCCACGCCGCCGAGCAGGCGCAGCAGCGTGGTCTTGCCGGCGCCGTTGAGACCGAGGATGACGACGCGGGACCCCTTGTCGATGGCCAGGTCGACGTCGGTGAAGATCTCCAGCGAGCCGTACGACTTCGACAGGCCCTCGGCCATCAGCGGGGTCTTCCCGCAGGGCGCGGGCTCCGGGAAGCGCAGCTTGGCGACCTTGTCGGAGGCCCGCACGGCCTCGAGCCCGGCGAGCAGCCGGTCGGCCCGCTTGGCCATGTTCTGGGCGGCGACCGTCTTGGTGGCCTTGGCGCGCATCTTGTCGGCCTGCGAGTGCAGGGCGGCGGCCTTCTTCTCGGCGTTCTGCCGCTCGCGCTTGCGGCGCTTCTCGTCGGCCTCGCGCTGCTGCTGGTAGAGCTTCCAGCCCATGTTGTAGACGTCGATCTGGGAGCGGTTGGCGTCCAGGTAGAACACCTTGTTGACGACCGTCTCGACCAGGTCGACGTCGTGGGAGATGACGATGAAGCCGCCGCGGTAGGTCTTGAGGTAGTCCCGCAGCCAGACGATCGAGTCGGCGTCCAGGTGGTTCGTCGGCTCGTCGAGGAGCAGGGTGTCGGCGTCGGAGAACAGGATCCGGGCCAGCTCGACCCGGCGGCGCTGACCGCCGGACAGCGTGTGCAGGGGCTGTCCGAGCACGCGGTCGGGCAGGTTGAGCGCGGCGGCGATGGTGGCGGCCTCGGCCTCGGCGGCGTACCCGCCCTTGGTGAGGAACTCCGTCTCCTGGCGCTCGTACTGCCGCATGGCCTTCTCGCGGGTGGAGCCCTGGCCGTTGGCGATGCGCTGCTCGTTGTCGCGCATCTTGCGGATCAGTACGTCGAGGCCGCGGGCGGAGAGGATGCGGTCGCGCGCGAGGACGTCGAGGTCCCCGGTGCGGGGGTCCTGCGGGAGGTAGCCGACCTCGCCGGACCGGGTGACCTGGCCCGCGGCGGGGATGCCCTCACCGGCGAGGACCTTCGTCAGCGTGGTCTTGCCGGCGCCGTTGCGCCCGACCAGACCGATGCGGTCGCCCTTGGCGATGCGGAAGGAGGCGTTCTCGATGAGGATGCGGGCGCCGGCGCGCAGCTCGATGCCGGAGGCGGAGATCACGGACAGACTCCAGAGCGGGTGGGGGCGGGATGGGCGGCTGAGGACGTTCCCGCCGTCTAATGCGCGAGGAGAATGGCCATGAAGCCATTCTAACGGGGCCGTGCAAGCACTTTTTCTGGGTGCGTGTGTTCGATCTTCGCGCGGGTCGCGTGCCTGGTCGGGCGCGCGGGCCGGATCGCGCGGGCTCCGCGCGCGGGTACGCACGGGACCATTCGGTGGGGGAAGCCGTCCGGTTCCGCGTGCGCGCGACGGTCCGGCGGGCTCCGCGCGCGGGACCGTCGCGCGGAAGGGCGCGTGCAACGGCGGGACGGGCGGGTACCTGGTTGCCGACCGCCCTCCGCGTGCGCGGGCTCCGCGCGCGTGGGGGGTGTATGGCGGGTGAGGATGGCGGCCGAGGGTGGCACAGACGGAGGTGGCCCGTGCAGTTCGACGACGACGCCAGGCTGGACACGTCCGAGGTGCAGGACGTGCGCGGGAGCCGGATCCCGGGCGGGCGGGCGACCGTGGGCGGCGGGATCGCCGGGCTGGTCGCGCTGCTGCTGGCGCTGTTCCTCGGGGTCGGGCCGGACCAGCTCGGGCTCTCCTCGGGCGGCGACGAGCCCGCGGCGACCTCGTCGGGGCTCGCGCAGGTGCAGCGCGACTGCCGTACCGGTCAGGACGCGAACACGCGGGACGACTGCCGGACGGTGGCGGTGGTCAACAGCGTGCAGGACTTCTGGGACGAGGAGTTCCGGCGGCGGGACGGCGCGTACACGCGCGCGCCCACCGTGTTCTTCGCCCAGCGGGTGGGGACGGCGTGCGGCACGGCGACCTCGGCGGTCGGACCGTTCTACTGCCCGGGCGACCGGAAGGTCTACCTGGACCTGGGGTTCTTCGGCGACCTGCGGTCGAAGTTCGGCGCGGGCGGCGGTCCCTTCGCGCAGGCGTACGTCGTGGCGCACGAGTACGGGCACCACGTGCAGGACCTCATGGGCACGCTGAGCCGCTCGCAGGACGGGGCGGCCGGCGCCGGGAGCGCCGCGGTGAGCGTGGAGCTGCAGGCCGACTGCTACGCGGGCGTGTGGGCCCGGCACGCGACCACGACCCCGGACGAGTCGACCGGGCGGCCGCTGATCACCAGCCTCACGGCCGCGGACGTCGCCGACGGGCTGAACGCCGCGGCGGCCGTGGGCGACGACCGGATCCAGGAGCGGTTCCAGGGGCGGGTGACGCCCGAGACGTGGACGCACGGGTCGGCGGCGCAGCGGCAGCAGTGGTTCGACACGGGGTACCGGAGCGGGGACATGGCGCGGTGCGACACCTTCCGCTGACCGCGCGGTGCCCGCTCCCCGGGGCGTTGTCGGTGGGCGCTGCCAGACTGGGGCGTGAGTGAGGTTTCCGGCAGGAACGGCGCGGGGGTCACGAGGGAGTGGTCGGCATGGCAGGCACGAGCGGTGGGCGTCCGAGCATCTACCCGACGGTGCTCTACCGGGACGCCGGGGCGGCGATCCGGCAGCTCACGGAGGCCTTCGGCTTCTCCGAGCTGTCGGTGTTCGAGGGCGAGGACGGCTCGGTGCTGCACGCCGAGCTGGTGCAGGGCAACGGCGCGGTGATGCTCGGCTCGAAGGGCCGCGGCGGTCTCTTCGACGCGGCGATGAAGGACGCCGGTCCGGCGGGGGTGTACGTCGTGGTGGACGACGTCGACGCCCACCACCGGCGGGCCGTGGAGCACGGCGCGGAGATCCTGATGCCCCCGACGGACCAGGAGTACGGCTCGCGGGACTACACGGCCCGGGACGCCGAGGGCAACATCTGGAGCTTCGGCACGTACGCGCCCGAGATACAGGGCTGACGTCCGGCGCCGGCCTCAGCCCCCGGTGTGGACCTGGAAGGCGGCCCTGCGCACGGCCTTGGCCAGCGCCGGGTCGGGATGGGCGGCGGCGAGCGCCACCAGGACCTGCACGGTGCGCGGGTGCCCGACGGAGCGGACCTCGGCCAGCAGCGCCGGCACGGTCGGCTGGAGCGCGGACTCCAGGTGGCGCACCAGCATCGGCGCCTCGCCGTGGTCGGCGACGGCCGCGGCGGTGTCCACCCACAGCCAGGTGGCCTCCTCGCGGGTGAGCACCTCGTGGGCGTCCTCGGGGTCCACCCCGTCGTGCTCGGCCAGCCACAGCAGGGCGTACGGCCGCAGGGCGGCCTCCTCGACGACGGCCCGCACGTCGGGCTCCGCGGGGGCGCCGACGACGCGCAGCGCCTCGAAGGCGAGGCCGCGCAGCAGGGCGTCCTCGCCGCGGGCGGCGGTGAGGAGTTCACCGACGGCGCTGCCGACGGTGCGGGCGGCGAGCCAGGCGCGGTACTCGGCGCGGGCGGCGTTCGGGCGGAGCTGGGCGCAGCCGCGGAGCATCTCCTCGGCCGCGACCTCGATGTTGCCGGCGGGGCTCTGCGCGGCGACGCAGATCTGCTCCAGCTTGACCCAGACCGCCCAGTTGCCGAGCGGGGTCAGGGTGGCCTGGCCGTCGCCGCAGGTGAGCGCGCCCACCGAGGCGAGGGCGTGCAGGGCCCAGTCGAGGAGGGGGGCGAGTTCGGCGGCGCGGGCCGGTTCCGCCGGGTCGGCGTCGGCGGAGGGGCCGGGGCGGCGGGGGCTCGGGGTGTCGGCGTCCTCGGGGCCGTAGGAGACCTCGCAGCGTTCGGTGCGCAGTTCGGTGACGCGCTGGCGCAGCAGGTCGAGGAGCTGGTCCACGGGGACGGGGCCGGCGGACAGCTGGAGGAAGGAGAGCACCTGCGGCATGGCCGAGACGACCTCGGCGACGGCGCCGGGCTCCTGGCCGGCGGGTTCCGGGGTGGCCAGCGACCAGGCGTCGAAGAGGGCGACCCAGCCGCGCAGGACGGCGCTGTCGTCGCGGTTCCAGGCGCGCAGCCGCCAGCCGGGGCGGGCGCTGTCGCCGTGCACCTCGACGAGGCCGGCGAGGCGGGCGGTGTCCCAGTCGGCGCGGACCTGAGCCACGGTCAGGCCCAGGTCGGCCGCCGCGCGTTCGGCGGTCGCCCCGGAGAGGGTGGCCTTGCCGTCGTCGGTGGCCGCGTCCCGGCCGGGGCCGAGGGCGTTGTCGGCCCAGCGGGCGACGCGGGCCGCGGCCGCCAGGACGGAGCGCGCCATTCTGGCCAGCTCCGCCGGGACGGGGGTGCCCTCCGGCGGGCGGGGCGCGGGGCGGCGCTGGCGCCGCTGGTTCACAGCTGAGGGGGCGGCGGCCAGGGGTCGTGGGCGGACGAGTCGAAGCCTGGAGTCGCGCGGGATACGGGACGTCACGGGTGCAGTCTTCCGGTTGACGGTCCGAAATCCCAAACGGAATGTCACGGCGGGCTACGGGACTGGCCAACGCGTGGGGTGCGGGGAGGGGTGAAGAGGCTTGTTCAGGCCGGCGGTTCGGGCTTAAACGGAACCCGTGGGACCGTTCCGGTGCGGCCCGCCGCGGCACGTCACATCAAGGGGGTCAGGAAGCGGCGCAGCACTTCCTCGTAGGCGGCCGGGTCGGGGTTCCACATGGCGGCGTGCGGGGCGTGCGGGACGGAGTGGAGGGTGACCGGGCCGGGGTGGCGGTCGGCGAAGCGGCGGGAGGCCGCCCACGGGGCCACGGTGTCCCCGGGGCCGTGGACGACCAGGGTCGGTACGGCGGGTGCGGCCGGGTCGGCGGCCCCGTCGGCGGTGCCGGCGCCCAGGCCGGCGCGGCCCTCGGCGGCGCGGACGGCCAGCGGCAGCAGCGCGCCGGGAACGTGGCGGGCGGAGGCGAGGGCCCGCACGGTGGCCTGCCAGTCGAGGACCGGGGAGTCCAGCACGAGTCCCGAGACGAGGTTGCGGAGCCCCGAGTGCGCGGCGGCGCGCAGGGCCATGGTGGCACCGGTGGACCAGCCGAGCAGGACGAGACGTTCGGCGCCGTAGCGGACGGCGTAGCGCATCGCCGCGTCCAGGTCGCGCCACTCCGTCCCGCCGAGGTGGTTGAGGCCGTCCGGGGGGCGGGGCGCGCCCAGGTCGCCGCGGTAGGACAGGGCGAGGACCGGGAAGCGGCGGCGGTGCAGGAAGCCGGTCAGGTTCAGGGCGTGTTCCCGGGTGGTGCCCAGCCCGTGCACGGCGATCACCCAGGTGCGGCGGGCGCCGGGGACGAACCACGCGGGCAGCGGTCCCAGCTCGCCGGGCACGTCGACGTCGGCGTGGTCGAGGCCGAGCGCGGTGCTCGGGTTGCCCACGTACAGGTTCGGGGTGAGCCACACGGCGTCGCCCGCGTCGAGGGTGCCGTGGGTGACCCGCTCCAGACGTCGTACGACCGTGTCGGCGGAGTGCGGGGCGCTGTCCAGGACGGGACCGACGACCGCGTGGGAGCCGTCGCCCGCGAGTCCGTAGGTGCCCGGCCGCAGGGCGGCGAGGTCGCGGGTGAGGATCACCCGGCCGTCGGCCGTGCCGTGCACGGTGAGCCGGGGTTCGGTGGGCAGGGGGCGGCCGGGTGACGCCTTCAGCGCCGCGTCGCTGGCGAGGCGGCCCGCGGCCACGCTTGCGGCGCCGGCGGCCAGGGCCGCGGCTGCGGTGACGGCGGTCGCCGTGACGGTGCGCACGCGTCCAGTGTCCCGGCCGATCCCGCCGAGGGCCAGCGGTGGAGGGGGCCGGGGGGCGGACGGGTGGCCGCGCGCCCGGCGGCCCGCGCGCCCGCGGCGGGCGGCCCGCGGCTGGCCGCCGTCACCGTGACCGGACGGGCCCGCACGGCGGAGCTCGCGGCGGCCCGCCCGGCGGAGCCGCGTATCGCCACGCCCCGGCCTCGGGACCGGCCGCCGGACCGCCGGACCGCTGAGCCGCCGAGGACGTCGGGGTCCTGTCGGCGGCCCCGGTGCGTCGCCTCAGCGGTTCTGCCCGTAGCCCCGCAGGCGTTCCGCGACCTCCCCCAGCTGGTCGTCGGTCAGCAGGTTCGGGGTGCGGCCCGGGACGGACGAGGCGGTCAGCCACAGCCGGCACATCCACTCCAGCTGGGCCGTGCGGTCGTAGGCCTGGTCGAGGGTGGTGCCGTAGGTGAGGGTGCCGTGGTTCTGGAGGAGGCAGGCGGTGCGGTCGGTGAGGGCGTGCAGGAGGTTGCGGGCGAGTTCCTCGGTGCCGTAGGTCGCGTAGGGGGCGACGCGGACGGGGCCGCCGAGGGCGGCCGTCATGTAATGGACGGACGGGAGTTCGCTCACGAGGGTCGAGACGGCGGTGGCGTGCACGGCGTGGGTGTGGACGACGGCGCGGGCGTCGGTGGTGCGGTGGACGGCGAGGTGCATGGGCAGTTCGCTGGTCGGGGTGAGGGTGCCGAGGACCTGCCGGCCGTCGAGGTCGACGCCGGTGACGTCGTCCGGGGTGAGGCGGTCGTAGGGGACGCCCGAGGGGGTGACCAGGACGAGGTCCCCGACGCGGACCGAAACGTTGCCGGAGGTGCCGACGACGAGCCGGTCGGCGACGGTGCGGCGGGCCGTCGCCACGAGCTGTTCCCAGGCGTGTGCGACCTCCCCGTCACGGAGGTCTCGGGGGTCGTGGATGCCGTCACCGGTGTCGCGTCGCTGCTCTGCCATGCCCGCGATCCTGCCAGGTGACGAACGTCTCTTTCGCGGCCTTCCAGGACCCCCGGAGAAGGGGGCGCGGGACCCGGGCCCGTGCGGCGTCCGGGGTGTCACGGCGAAGCGGAATGAACTCCGCCGATTGTGGACACCATGAAGCCCGTCCCAGTTCACCTTCCGTTCACTCGGGTTACCTACGTTCATCCAGCCAATGACCTCGAACGATTGCCTGGGTAAATGGAAAGCTTCTCGCTGATCCTCGCGATTGTGGTAGTGACCGCACTCGCGTTCGATTTCACGAACGGTTTCCACGACACCGCCAACGCGATGGCCACCACCATCTCGACCGGTGCCCTCAAGCCCAAGGTCGCGGTGGCCATGTCCGCCGTTCTGAACCTTGTAGGCGCCTTCCTCTCCGTGGAGGTCGCCAACACGATCTCCAAGGGTCTCGTCGACGAGACCGGCATCCGTCCCGAGGTCATCTTCGCCGCCCTGGTCGGCGCGATCCTCTGGAACCTGATGACCTGGCTGGTCGGACTGCCGTCCAGTTCCTCGCACGCCCTGATGGGCGGCCTGATCGGCGCCACCATCGCCTCGGCGGGCGCCGGCGCGGTCCACGGCGACGTGCTCGTCACCAAGGTCCTGATCCCGGCCATCGCCGCGCCGATCGTCGCGGGCGTCGCGGCGATGCTCGCCACCCGGCTGTCGTACGCGCTGGGCAGGAAGGCCGACGGCAAGGCCGCCGCCAAGGGCTACCGGACCGGCCAGATCGCCTCCGCCGGCCTGGTCTCGCTCGCCCACGGCACCAACGACGCGCAGAAGACGATGGGCATCATCACCCTCGCCCTGGTCGCCGGCGGCGCCGTCGCCCCCGACTCCGACCCGCCGCTGTGGGTCATCCTGTCCGCGGGCCTGGCGATCGCGCTCGGCACCTACCTCGGCGGCTGGCGCATCATCCGCACCATGGGCAAGGGCCTGACCGACCTCCAGCCGCAGCAGGGCTTCGCCGCCCAGACCAGCGCGGCCACCGTCATCCTGGCCTCCTCCCACCTCGGCTTCTCGCTCTCCACCACGCACTCGGTGTCCGGCTCGGTGATGGGCGCGGGCCTCGGCCGCAAGGGCGGCGTCGTCCGCTGGTCGACCGCGACCCGGATGTTCGTGGCCTGGGGCCTGACGCTGCCGGCCGCGGCCCTGGTCGGCGCCCTCGCCGAGTACGTGACCGGCCTCGGCGACTGGGGCACGGCGCTCGTCGCGGTGTTCCTCATCGCCTCCAGCGCGGCGATCTGGAAGATCTCGCGGCGCGAGGTCATCGACCACACGAACGTCGTCGACGCGGACGAGGAACCGGCCGGCGTGGTCACCACCGCGATCGCCGCCGTGACCCCGCCCCCGGCGGGCACGGTCGCCGAGGACCTCACGGCCACCATCCCCGCCCCGGCGGCGGAGCCGGCTCCGCCGGCCGCTCCCACCGTCACCACCGTCTGAGTCCCGCCCCCACCGGTACGAAGGAAGAAGCAGCATGAAGATCGACTGGGCGGCTCTCGGCTCCGTCTTCGGCGTCAGTCTCGTCGTCACCGTGGCCCTCGTGGCCCTCTTCACCCTCGGCATCATGGGCCTCTCCCGCCGCGAACGGGCCGCGGCCCAGGGCGGCTCCGCCACCCTGGCCGTCACCGGCGCGTACGCGTGCTTCGCGGCGTGCGCCGGGGCGGTGGCCTACGGGATCTCGCTGATCGTCGCCTGACGGACCGGCACGCACACACGCGCGTGGGGCGCGGGACGGACCACCGTCCCGCGCCCCACGCGTGCGTGACGGCCGTGACCGGCGGTGTGTGGGGTTCTGCACACTGTCCCGCCCCAGGTCAACAGCGAGTTGACGGCCGTTCCGGGCCCGTGGTGGACTGCCGGGGCCATGTACGGCGACAGAAGAGGAAGCCGGTGTGAATCCGGCGCGGTCCCGCCACTGTCACCGGGGTAGACACCCCCGGGAGCCAGGAACTCTCGTCGCCGGTCTCGTCGAACCAGGGCGTGGACACCCTGAGTGAGGACATATCGCCATGCTCGGCTGCCGTTCGAGGTACCGCACCAGGTCGCTGCCCGGCCCGTCGGCCGGCTGAGCCGATGGGTGCCGATCGCCGATACGCGTACGGTGCCGCCGCCGGCCTCCTGGGGGACCTCCTCCTCGGCGATCCGCGCCGGGGGCATCCGGTCGCCGTGTTCGGGCGGGCCGCGGCCGGCGTGGAACGGGTGCTGTGGCGGGACCACCGCGGGTGGGGCGCGCTGCACACCGCCGTGTGCGCCGGCGGCGCCGTGGCCCTCGGAGCCCTCGCCTCCCGTGCCGTACGCCGCTCCCCCGCCGCCTCCGTCGCGTTGACCGGTGCCGCCGTGTGGGCCGTCGTCGGCGGGACCTCACTGGTACGGGAGGCCCGGAGCATCGGGCGGGCCCTGGAAGCGGGGGACGTCGAGGGCGCGCGGGCACGGCTGCCGCACCTGTGCGGACGGGACCCGCAGGCCCTGGACGCCGACGGCATCGCCCGCGCGGTCGTCGAGTCCGTCGCCGAGAACACCTCCGACGCGGTCGTGGGCGCCCTGGTGTGGGGGGCCGTCGGCGGCGTGCCGGGACTGCTCGGGTTCCGGGCCGTCAACACCCTGGACGCCATGGTCGGCCACCGCTCGCCGCGCCACCTCCGCTTCGGGTGGGCGTCGGCCCGGCTGGACGACGTCGCCGGATGGCCGGGGGCGCGGCTGACCGCCGTCCTTGCCGCCGTCGCCGGTGACGACCCGCGCGGGGCGGTGCGGGCCTGGCGGGCCGACGCGCGCAGGCATCCCAGCCCCAACGCCGGTCCCGTGGAGGCGTCGTTCGCCGGTGCCCTCGGGGTGCGGCTGGGCGGGACGCTGTCGTACGCCGGGCGCGTCGAACACCGGCCCGTGCTGAACGGGGAGCGGGGGCGGCCCGTCGTGGCCCACGACATCGAACGTGCCGCGCGGCTCTCCCGCCGCGTCGGCCTGCTCGCGCTCGGCGTCACCGTCGCCGCGCGCGTCGTCTCCGCGGGTGTCCTCGCGGCGAGAGCGAAGGGGCGTACGTCATGAGCGGGGGTCTCCTCGTCGCCGGCACCACCTCGGACGCCGGCAAGAGCGTCGTCACGGCCGGGATCTGCCGGTGGCTGGTGCGGCAGGGGGTCAAGGTGGCGCCCTTCAAGGCGCAGAACATGTCACTCAACTCGTTCGTGACCCGCGAGGGCGCCGAGATCGGGCGCGCGCAGGCCATGCAGGCGCAGGCCTGCCGCATCGAGCCGACGGCGCTGATGAACCCGGTGCTGCTCAAGCCGGGCGGCGAGCGCAGCAGTCAGGTCGTGCTGCTCGGCAGGCCGGTCGGCGAGATGAGCGCGCGCGGGTTCTTCGGGAAGGCCGGAGAACCCGGGGGATCCGGGGCATCCGGGGCATCCGGGGGATCCGGGGAGCCGTCCCCCGGGAACAGGCTGCGCGGCGGACGGCAGGAGGAACTCCTCGGGACCGTTCTCGACTGTCTCGCCGAGTTGCGGGGCACGTATGACGCGGTGATCTGTGAGGGGGCGGGCAGTCCCGCCGAGATCAACCTGCGGCGGACCGACATCGTGAACATGGGGATCGCCCGCAACGCGCGGCTCCCCGTGCTCGTCGTCGGCGACATCGACCGCGGCGGCGTCTTCGCCTCCTTCTTCGGGACCGTCGCGCTGCTCTCGCCGCAGGACCAGGAACTGGTCGCCGGGTTCCTCGTCAACAAGTTCCGCGGTGACGTCTCGCTGCTGGAGCCGGGCCTGGACATGCTGCACGGGCTGACCGGGCGGCGGACGTACGGGGTGCTGCCGTTCCGGCACGGGCTCGGGATCGACGAGGAGGACGGGATGGCGGTCTCCCTGCGGGGCGCCGTCCGGGAGTCGGCCGTCTCCGCGCCCGTCGGCGAGGACGTGCTGCGGGTCGCCGTCTGCGCGGTCCCGCTGATGTCCAACTTCACCGACGTGGACGCGCTGGCCGCCGAACCGGGCGTCGTCGTGCGGTTCGTGGACCGGCCGGAGGAACTGGCCGACGCCGACCTCGTGGTGCTGCCGGGGACCCGGGGGACGGTCCGGGCACTGGAGTGGCTGCGGGAGCGCGGGCTGGCGGACGCGATCCTGCGCAGGGTCGCCGAGCAGCGGCCCGTGCTGGGCGTCTGCGGCGGCTTCCAGATCCTCGGCGAGCACATCGAGGACGAGGTCGAGTCGCGCGCCGGCGAGGTCGCGGGGCTCGGCGTCCTTCCCGTCCGGGTGCGGTTCGCCCGCGAGAAGACCCTCACCCGGCCGGTGGGGGAAGCCCTCGGCGAGCGGGTCGAGGGGTACGAGATCCATCACGGGGTCGCCGACGTCACCGGAGGCCGAGCCTTCCTGGACGGCTGCCGGGTCGGACAGACCTGGGGCACCCACTGGCACGGCTCACTGGAGTCGGACGGATTCCGCCGGGCGTTCCTGCGGGAGGTGGCGGCCGCCGCGGGCCGCCGTTTCGTGCCGGCCGCCGACACCTCCTTCGCCGCGCTGCGCGAGCAGCAGCTCGACCGGCTCGGCGACCTGATCGAACAGCACGCGGACACGGACGCGCTGTGGCGGCTCATCGAGTCGGGCGCGCCGCAAGGACTGCCTTTCATCCCACCGGGAGCGCCCGCATGAGCACAGTGTTGTTGTTGTCGACCGCCGACACCGATCTGCTGGCGGCCCGGGCCGCCGCCGGTGCCTCGTACCGGATCGGCAATCCGACCCGCGTGGACGTCGCGGAGGACCTCCCGGGCCTGATCGAGGGCTCGGACGTCGCCGTCGTACGGCTGCTCGGCGGGAAGCGGGCCTGGGAGGACGGGCTCGCCGCGCTGAAGGCGTCCGGCATCCCCACCGTCCTGCTGGGCGGGGAGGCCGTGCCGGACGCGGAGCTGATGGCCGAGTCGTCCGTGCCGGCCGGCGTGGTGGCGGAGGCGCTGCGGTACCTCGTCGAGGGCGGGCCCGCCAACCTCACCGAACTGGCGCGGTTCCTCTCCGACACCGTCCTGCTGACGGGCGAGGGCTTCGAGGAGCCGCGGCGGATGCCCGCGTACGGCGTCCACGGCGACCGGGTGCGCCAGGAGGGCCGGCCGACCGTCGGCGTGCTCTTCTACCGCGCCCACGAGCTGAGCGGCAACACCGCCTTCGTGGACACGCTGTGCGACGCGATCGAGGCGACGGGCTCCAACGCCCTCCCGGTGTACTGCGGTTCGCTGCGCGACGCCGATCCCGGTCTGTACGAGATCCTCGGCACGGCCGACACCCTGGTCGCGACCGTCCTCGCGGCGGGCGGCACGCACGCCTCGCAGGCCTCGGCCGGCGGCGACGAGGAGGCCTGGGACATCGGGGCCCTCGCGGATCTCGACGTGCCGGTGCTGCAGGGCCTGTGCCTGACCTCATCGAGGGCCGCCTGGGACGCCTCCGACGCCGCCCTGTCCCCCATGGACGCGGCCATGCAGGTGGCGATCCCCGAGTTCGACGGGCGGCTGATCACGGTCCCCTTCTCCTTCAAGGAGCAGGGCCCGGACGACGTCCCGGTCTACGTCGCCGACCCCGAGCGGGCCGCGCGCGTCGCCGGGATCGCCGTGCGGCACGCCCGGCTGAAGCACAAGGCGAACGCCGACAAGAAGCTCGCGCTCGTCTTCACCGCCTACCCCACCAAGCACTCGCGGGTCGGCAACGCGGTCGGCCTCGACACGCCCGCCTCCGCCGTCCGGGTGCTGGACGCCCTCCGGGACGCCGGCTACTCGCTCACCGAATACCCCGACAACGGCGACGAGTTGATCCACCGGCTGATCGAGGCCGGTGGCCACGACGTCGAGTGGCTGACCGAGGAGCAGCTCGCCGCCGCGCCCGCGCGGGTGCCGCTGGCCGACTACCGGGCCTGGTTCGACGAACTCGACCCGGACCTCAGGCAGGGCATGCTCGACGCCTGGGGCGAGCCGCCGGGCGGCCTGTACGTCGACGGCGACGACATCGTGCTGGCGTCCCTGCGGTTCGGGAACGTCGTCGTGATGATCCAGCCGCCGCGCGGCTTCGGCGAGAACCCGATCGCGATCTACCACGACCCCGACATGCCGCCGTCGCACCACTACATGGCCGCCTACCGCTGGCTGGAGAACAGTTTCGGCGCCGACGCGATCGTCCACATGGGCAAGCACGGCACGATGGAGTGGCTGCCGGGCAAGGGGCTGGGCCTCAGCGGGGGCTGCGCCCCCGACGCCGTCCTCGGTGAACTCCCGCTGATCTACCCGTTCATCGTCAACGACCCCGGCGAGGGCACGCAGGCCAAGCGGCGCGGGCACGCCACCGTCGTCGACCACCTGGTGCCGCCGATGGCGCGCGCCGACACCTACGGCGACCTGGCCAAGCTGGAGCAGCTCCTCGACGAGTACGCGCTCGTCTCCGACCTGGACCCGGCGAAGGCGCCGGCCGTGCGGGCGCAGATCTGGACGCTGGTGAAGGCGGCCGAGCTGCACCACGACCTGCACGTCGACGACCAGCCGGACGACGAGGCGTTCGACGAGTTCGTCATGCACATCGACGGCTATCTGTGCGAGATCAAGGACGTGCAGATCCGCGACGGCCTGCACGTCCTCGGCGGCGGGCCGGTGGGCGAACCGCGCGTGAACCTGGTGCTGGCCGTGCTGCGGGCCTCGCAGGTGTGGGGCGGGCGGGCGAACGCGCTGCCGGGTCTGCGGGCCTGCCTGGCGGAGCACTTCGGGCTGGCCGAGAAGGAGCTGCTCGCCGAGCCGGGGGCGCCGGTCAAGGTCCCGGTGGAGCTGACGGACCTGGTGCCGGGCCCCTCGCGCAGCGCCGCCGACGCGATCGACCTGCTGGAGCAGCTGTGCCGGCGGATCGCGGAGGGCATGGAGGCGCGGGGGTGGGCGGCAGGTGAGAGCCGTGCGCTCGTCCGGGAGGTCCTGGGCACCGAACTCCCGGACGCCGTCGCGGTGGTGGAGTTCGCCTGCACGGAGGTCGTGCCCCGGCTGGAGCGGACCACCGACGAGATCGGGAACATCCTCCGCGCGCTGAACGGCGGTTACGTCCCGGCCGGTCCGTCCGGCTCGCCGACGCGCGGTCTGGTCAACGTCCTTCCGACCGGCCGCAACTTCTACTCGGTCGACCCCAAGGCCATTCCTTCCCGGCTGAGTTGGGAGGTCGGCCAGTCCCTCGCCGACTCACTGGTGCAGCGGTACCTCCAGGACACCGGCGCGTACCCGAAGTCGGTCGGCCTGACGGTGTGGGGCACCTCGGCCATGCGCACCCAGGGCGACGACATCGCCGAGATCCTCGCGCTGCTGGGCTGCCGCCCGGTGTGGGACGACGCCTCGCGCCGGGTGACCGGCTTCGAGATCGTGCCGGCGGCGGAACTGGGCCGGCCCCGCATCGACGTCACGGTCCGCATCTCCGGGTTCTTCCGCGACGCGTTCCCGCACGTCGTCGGGCTGATCGACGACGCGGTGCGGGCGGTGGCCGAGCTGGACGAACCGGCCGACGTCAACTACGTGAAGGCGCACGCCGACGAGGACACCGCCGAGCACGGCGACCGGCGCCGGGCGACGGCCCGCGTCTTCGGCTCCAAGCCGGGCGCGTACGGCGCGGGACTGCTGCCGCTGATCGACGCCCGCAACTGGCGCTCGGACGCCGACCTCGCCGAGGTGTACGCGGTGTGGGGCGGCTACGCCTACGGGCGCGGACTCGACGGACGGGCGGCGCGCGGGGACATGGAGACGGCGTTCCGGCGGATCGCGGTCGCCGCGAAGAATGTGGATACACGTGAACATGACATCGCGGATGCGGATGACTACTTCCAGTACCACGGTGGCATGGTCGCCATGGTGCGCCATCTGACGGGCGCCTCCCCCGAGGCGTACGTCGGCGACTCGGCCACTCCGGACCAGGTGAAGACGCGGACGCTGGGCGAGGAGACCCACCGGGTGTTCCGCGCCCGGGTGGTCAACCCCCGCTGGATGGCCGCGATGCGGCGGCACGGCTACAAGGGCGCCTTCGAGATGGCGGCGACCGTCGACTACCTCTTCGGCTACGACGCCACGGCGGGCGTGGTCGACGACTGGATGTACGAGAAGCTCAGCGCCGAGTACGTCTTCGACCCGGAGAACCGGGACTTCATGAGGAAGTCCAACCCGTGGGCGTTGCGCGGGATCACGGAGCGCCTGCTGGAAGCGGCGGACCGTGGCCTGTGGGCGGAGCCGGACCAGGAGACCCTGGCCCGGCTCCAGGCGACCTACCTCGAGCTTGAGGGTGATCTGGAGGGGGACGCGTGATCTCCCTCGGTATCCCCGCGCGGGCGGGGAGCACAGGAACAGCTCGACGAGATGTTCGTGGAGCAGTGGACCATCCCCCCCGCACGAGCGGGGAGCACGCTTCGACATTCGCAGAACGGCATGCGGATTGCGCACCGTCTGAGTCCGTTTCACACCAAGGAGTGATCGCCGCGTGAGCACGCCTTATCCGTTCACCGCCATCGTCGGGCAGGACGATCTTCGACTGGCGCTCCTGCTCAACGCGGTGAGCCCTGCGGTGGGCGGGGTTCTCGTTCGAGGTGAGAAAGGCACTGCCAAGAGCACTGCGGTGCGTGCGCTGTCGGCGTTGCTACCACCGGTGGAGGTCGTCCCCGGCTGCCGGTTCTCCTGCGATCCCGCGGCGCCGGACCCCGCGTGCCCGGACGGGCCGCACGAGCCGGGGCCCGGAGCCGAACGCCCGGCGCGGATGGTCGAGTTGCCCGTCGGCGCCTCCGAGGACCGGCTGGTCGGCGCGCTCGACATCGAGCGGGCGCTGACAGAAGGGGTGAAGGCGTTCGAGCCGGGTCTGCTCGCCACGTCGAACCGGGGCATCCTCTACGTCGACGAGGTCAACCTGCTCCATGACCACCTCATCGACGTTCTGCTGGATGCCGCCGCCATGGGAGCCTCCTACGTCGAGCGCGAGGGCGTGTCCGTGCGGCACGCGTCGAAGTTCCTGCTGGTCGGCACCATGAACCCGGAGGAGGGCGAGCTGCGGCCGCAGCTGCTCGACCGGTTCGGGCTGACCGTGGAGGTCGCCGCCTCCCGGGAGCCCGACCAGCGGGTCGAGGTGGTCCGGCGGCGGCTGGCGTACGACGACGACCCCGCCGCCTTCGCCGCCCGGTGGGCCGACGAGGAGACCGCCGTACGGGCGCGGATCGTGGCGGCGCGCAAGCTGCTGCCGTCGGTGCGGCTGGGCGACGGGGCGCTGCGGCAGATCGCGGCGACCTGCGCGGCCTTCGAAGTCGACGGGATGCGGGCCGACATCGTGATGGCGCGGACGGCCACCGCGCTGGCGGCGTGGGCCGGGCGGACCGAGGTGCTCGCGGAGGATGTCCGGCAGGCCGCGCTGCTCGCGCTGCCGCACCGGCGGCGCCGCAACCCCTTCGACGCGCCCGGGCTCGACGAAGGCAAGCTCGACGAGACGCTGGAGGAGTTCGGCGGGTCCGACGACGAGGACCCCGACCCGGACCCCGGTCCGGACGGGCCCGGCGGAGGCGGCGGGCAGCCGCCTTCGGAGGGGCCCGAGGACGGTGACGCCGGAGCGCGTCCCGAGGCCGGGGAGAGCGGTGAGCCGCAGACCCCGGGGAGCGGCGCCGGTGAGCAGCAGCCGGCGCGGGCCGGCGAGCCCTTCCGGACCAAGGCGCTGAGCGTGCCGGGGATCGGGGAGGGCGCCGCCGGGCGGCGGTCGCGGGCGCGGACCGAGCAGGGGCGGACCACCGGGTCCCGGCGGCCCCGGGGGGCGCTGACCAAGCTGCATCTGGCGGCGACCGTGCAGGCGGCGGCGCCGCACCAGCGGGCGCGCGGGCGGTCCGGGCGCGGGCTGGTCGTGCGCCGTGACGATCTGCGGCAGGCGACGCGGGAGGGGCGCGAGGGCAATCTCGTGCTGTTCGTGGTCGACGCCTCCGGTTCGATGGCGGCGCGGCAGCGGATGAGCGCCGTCAAGGGCGCCGTGCTGTCGCTGCTGCTGGACGCCTACCAGCGGCGGGACAAGGTGGGGCTGGTGACGTTCCGGGGGTCGGCCGCCGACGTGGCGTTGCCGCCGACCTCGTCCGTGGACGCGGCGGCGGTACGGCTGGAGTCGTTGCCGACCGGGGGGCGTACGCCGCTGGCGGCCGGGCTGCTCCGGGCGCACGACGTGCTGCGGGTGGAGCGGTTGCGGGACTCCGCCCGGCGGCCGCTGGTCGTCGTGGTGACGGACGGGCGGGCGACCGGCGGGCCCGACCCCGTCGCCCTCGCCGGGCGGGCGGCCCGGCTGTTCGCGGCCGACGGGGTCGCGTCCGTGGTCGTGGACTGCGAGTCCGGGCCGGTGCGGCTGGGGCTCGCCGGGCGGCTCGCGGTCGAGCTGGGGGGCAGCGCCGTCACGCTCGACGAGTTGCGGGCGGACGCGATCGCCGGGCTGGTCAGGGACGTGCAGGGGACTTCGAGGAGGGCCGCGTAATGCCGCAGGGACAGCCGAGTGTCGTACCGGACGACGGACTGACGACCCGTCAGCGGCGCAACCGGCCGCTGGTCGTCGTGCACACCGGGGTCGGCAAGGGCAAGTCGACGGCCGCGTTCGGGCTCGCGCTGCGGGCCTGGAACCAGGGGTGGCCCATCGGGGTGTTCCAGTTCGTCAAGTCGGCGAAGTGGAAGGTCGGCGAGGAGAACGCGCTGCGGGTGCTCGGGGACTCCGGGCAGGGCGGGTCGGTCGCCTGGCACAAGATGGGCGAGGGCTGGTCCTGGGTGCAGCGGGACTCTCAGATGGACAACGAGGAGAAGGCCCGCGAGGGCTGGGAGCAGGTCAAGCGCGATCTGGCCGCCGAGACGTACCGGCTGTACGTGCTCGACGAGTTCGCGTACCCGATGCACTGGGGATGGATCGACACCGACGAGGTCGTGGAGGTGCTGCGCGACCGGCCCGGTACCCAGCACGTCGTGATCACCGGGCGCAACGCGCCGCAGAAGCTGGTGGAGTTCGCGGACCTGGTGACCGACATGACCAAGGTCAAGCACCCCATGGACGCGGGGCAGAAGGGGCAGAGGGGCATCGAGTGGTGACGTCCTCCGTCCCACGGCTGGTCGTCGCCGCGCCCTCGTCGGGCAGCGGCAAGACCACCGTCGCCACGGGGCTGATGGCCGCGTTCGCCGCGCGGGGGCTCGCCGTGTCCCCGCACAAGGTGGGGCCGGACTACATCGATCCCGGGTACCACGCGCTCGCCACCGGGCGGGTGGGGCGCAACCTCGACGCGTACCTGTGCGGGCCGGAGCTGGTGGCTCCGCTGTTCCTGCACGGGGCGCGCGGGTGTGACATCGCCGTCGTCGAGGGCGTGATGGGGCTGTACGACGGGGCCGCGGGGCAGGGTGAGCTGGCGTCCACGGCGCAGGTGGCGAAGCTGCTGCGGGCGCCGGTGGTGCTGGTCGTGGACGCGTCGTCGCAGTCGCGGTCGGTGGCGGCGCTGGTGCACGGGTTCGTGTCGTGGGACCCGCGGGTGCGGATCGGGGGCGTGATCCTGAACAAGGTCGCCTCCGACCGGCACGAGGCGTTGCTGCGGGAGGCGCTCGAGTCGGTGGGGGTGCCGGTGCTGGGCGTGCTGCGGCGGGCCGCGGCGGTGGAGACGCCGTCGCGGCACCTGGGGCTGGTGCCGGTGGCCGAGCGCGGGGCGCGGGCGGTGGAGGCGGTGGCCGCCATGGCGGCGCAGGTCTCGGCCGGGTGTGATCTGGAGGCACTGGCCGCGCTGGCGCGTGGTGCGGGGCCGCTGCCGGGTGCGGCCTGGGACGCGACCGAGGCCGTGGCCGGGGTCGCAACCGAAGCCGGAGCCGGGGCCGGGATCACGGCCCGGCCCGGCGATGACCGCACGGCCCTCCCGGCCCTCCCCGCCCGGCCGGCCGGGGGGCCGGCGCCCACGGTCGCCGTCGCCGGTGGGGCCGCGTTCACCTTCTCCTACGCCGAGCACACCGAGCTGCTCGCCGCGGCCGGGGCCGACGTCGTGACCTTCGATCCGCTGCGGGACGAGCGACTGCCTCCGGGGACGGCCGGGTTGGTGGTGGGGGGCGGGTTCCCCGAGGTGTACGCCGCCGAGCTGTCCGCGAACGAGGGGCTCCGCAAGGAGGTCGCCGCGCTCGCGGAGAGCGGGGCGCCGGTCGCCGCCGAGTGCGCCGGGCTGCTGTATCTGTGCCGGGAGCTGGACGGGCGGCCCATGTGCGGGGTGCTCGACGCCACGGCCCGGATGACCGGGCGGCTCACCCTCGGCTACCGGGACGCCGTCGCGGTGGGCGACAGCGTGCTCGCCGGGGCGGGGACGCGGATGCGGGGGCACGAGTTCCACCGGACCGTCGTCGAGCCGGGCGCCGGGGCGGCTCCCGCGTGGGGGGTCCTCGCTCCCGTGAAGCGGGTCGAGGGTTTTGTGGAGCGCGGTGTGCACGCGAGTTATCTGCACACGCACTGGGCGTCGTCGCCCGGTGCGGCCCGTCGGTTCGTGGAGAGGTGCCGGACGTCATGAGCAGCAGGCTGATCGGAGTCGGGGTCGGTCCCGGGGATCCGGAGCTGGTGACCGTGAAGGGCGTCAACGCTCTGCGGGCCGCCGACGTGGTCGTCGTCCCCGTGATGGCCGCGCCCGACGGAACGGCGGGCGCCGAGCGGGGGCGCGCCGAGGCCACGGTGCTCCACTACGTGCCCGCGGAGAAGGTCGTCCGGGTGGCGTTCGCGCTGAACGAGCGGACCGACCGGGGCCGGCGGGAGGCCGCCTGGGACGTCGCCGGGGAGCGGGTGGCGCAGTTGCTCACGCAGGTCGACACCGTCGCCTTCGCCACCATCGGCGATCCGAACGTGTACTCGACTTTCACGTATCTCGCCCATACCGTCGGCGAGTTGGTGCCGGGCACGGTCGTGGAGACGGTGCCCGGGATCACCGCCATGCAGGACCTCGCGGCGCGGTCGGGGGCCGTGCTGACCGAGGGGACCGAGCCGTTGACGCTGGTGCCCGTGACGGCGGGGTCGGCCGTGCTCAAGGACGCCCTGGCCGGACCCGGCACCGTCGTCGCCTACAAGTTCGGCCGGCAGGCCGCCGAGGTCGCGGAGGCGCTGCGCGAGACCGGGCGGCTCGAGGACGCGGTGTGGGGATCGGCGCTCGGGCTGGCCGAGGAGTCCGTCCGGCCCGCCGCCGAGCTGGCCGGGGAGCCCCTCCCCTACCTGTCGACGCTCATCGCGCCCGCGCGGCGCGACGGCGGACGGGGCGGCAAGCTGTGAGACGCCCCGTCCCGGAGGCGGCCGCCGGGTGTCGCCGGAAGCCGGTGACCGGTCCGGCGGTCCGGCCTCGCCGGCAGCCGGCCCCCGCCGGGGCCCACCACCGGTCGGCCCGCGCCGGGGCTCCCGGCCGTCCGGTCGCCGGCTCCGTCACCACCGCCCGTCGCCCGGCCACCGGCTCCGTGGCCGCCGCCGGCCGCCCCGCCACCGGCTCCGTCATCGACGCCCGCCGCCGGGCGGCGGCCGGTTCACTGCGCCAGGCCCACCACCAGCCAGATGAAGGCCGCGCCCGCGATCGTGCACAGCACCGTCGAGCGGGCGGGGTGTTCGTGGTGGGCCTCGGGCAGGATCTCGGCCGCCGCCAGGTAGAGCAGTCCGCCGGCGAAGAAGCCCAGGTAGCCGCCGAGCAGTGGCCCGGGGATGGTGACGAACGTGGTGCAGGCGGCGCCGACCACCGGTGCCGCGGCGTCCGCGACCAGCATGGTGAGGGCTCTGCGGCGGGCGTTCCCGTACAGGCTGGTGATGGTGTACGTGTTGAAGCCGTCCGCGAAGTCGTGGGCGATGACGGCCAGCGCGACGGACGCGCCCATGCCGCCGCCGACCTGGAAGGCCGCGCCGATCGCGACGCCGTCCATGGCGCTGTGACCGACCATCGCCGCGGCCGCCGTGAGGCCCACCCGGGGGCTGCGGCCGTCGTGTTCGTCGGCGCCGTGCGCGGCCTGCCGGTGGGCCAGCAGACGTTCCACCAGATGGGCCAGCAGGAAGCCCGCCACGAACAGCAGCAGCGCGGCGGGCACCCCGAAGACCTCCGTGCCGGCCGCCTCCAGGGCCTCCGGCAGCAGGTCCAGGCCGACCACGCCGAGCATCAGGCCCCCGGCCAGGCCCAGCACCAGGTGGCGGCGGTCGGTCACGCGCTGTGCGGTCCAGCCGCCGGCCAACGTCATCAGGAACGCGCCGAGCGCGACGAACACCGCCATGTGCCCTTCGTATCCGATCGGGCCCCGGCCACGCACCTTCGCCACCACCCGTCTCCCGCCCCGCACTCCACCCCGTGATGAGAGGACCCGAACCCATGGCCGACGCCCCCACCGGCAAGGTGACCTTCGTCGGCGCCGGTCCCGGCGCCGCCGACCTGCTGACCTTCCGTGCCGCCCGCGCCATCGCCGAGGCCGACGTCGTGATCTGGGCCGCGAGCCTGGTCCAGGCGGAGGTCCTCGAGCACGCGCGCGAGGACGCGGAGGTCCTCGACTCGGCGACCATGTCCCTGGAGGACGTCGTCGCCGTCTACGAACGGGCGCACCGGGACGGCCTCGCGGTCGCCCGGATCCACTCCGGCGACCCCGCCCTGTGGGGCGGCACCCAGGAGCAGGTCGACCGCTGCGACGAGATCGGCATCGCCACCGAGATCGTGCCCGGGGTGTCCTCCTTCTCCGCCGTCGCCGCGCTGGCCGGGCGCGAGCTGACGATCCCCGAGGTGGCGCAGTCGGTGATCCTCACCCGGCTCGGCGGCGGCAAGACGCCCATGCCGCCCGGCGAGGAGGTGCGGGAGTTCGCCCGGCACGGCACGACCATGGCGGTCTTCCTGTCGGCCGCGCGCAGCGGACAGCTGGTGCGGGAGCTGCTGGAGGGCGGCTACCCGACCGAGACGCCCGTCGTCGTCGCCCACCAGGCCACCTGGCCGGAGGAGCTGGTCGTGCGGTGCACGATCGGCACGCTGGAGGAGACGGTCAAGGAGCACAAGCTGTGGAAGCACACGCTGTTCCTGGTCGGCCCGGCGCTCGCCGCGCACGGCACCCGCTCGCACCTGTACCACCCCGGTCACTTCCACGGCCACCGCAAGGCCGACCCCGAGGCCCGCAGGGTCCTGCGCGAACGGGGTGCCCGTACGTGAGCCGTCCGATCACCGTCGTCGGCACGGGGACCGGGGCGCCCGTCCCCGCGGCAGTGACGGCGGGCGCGGACCTCGTCGTCGGCGGACGCCGGCACCTGGACGCCGTGGAGCTGCCGGAGGGCGCCGGGCGGATCGTGCTGGGGCCGCTGGCGCCCGCGCTCGACGGCATCGAGAGGTACGTCGCCGAGGAGCGGCGGGTGGTGGTGCTGGCGTCCGGGGACCCGGGGTTCTTCGGGATCGTGCGGGCGCTCGCCGAGCGGTTCGGCGCGGACCGGCTGGAGGTCGTGCCGGGGGTGTCCTCGGTCGCCACCGCGTTCGCGCGGCTCGGTCTGACCTGGGAGGACGCCGTCGTCGTCAGTGCGCACGGGCGGGATCCGCGGACGGCGGTCCAGGTGTGCCGGGCCCATCCGAAGGTGGCCGTGCTGACCGGGCCCGGTGCCGGTCCCGCCGAGCTGGGCGCCGCGCTGGCCCGGACCGCTCCCGGCCGGGTGCTCGTCGTCGCCTCGGCGCTGGGCGACCCGGCGCGCGAGCGCGTGGAGCGGGTCACGCCCGCCGAGGCGGCGGCCCGCGACTGGGGGACGGCGGTGAGTGTCGTGCTGTGCCTGGACGAGGCGCGGGCCTCCGGTCCCGTGCGGACGCTGGCGGGGCCGGTGCGCCGGCCCGCCGGGTGGGCGCTGGACGAGGGCGACTTCGCGCACCGCGACTCGATGATCACCAAGTTCGAGGTGCGGGCGCTGGCCCTGGCCCGGCTCGGGCCGCGCCCCGGCGACCTGGTCTGGGACGTGGGTTCCGGTTCGGGGTCGGTGGCCGTGGAGTGCGCGCGGCTGGGCGCCGCGGTCAGCGCGGTGGAGAAGTCCGGGGACGGCGTCGGACGGATCCGCGCCAACGCGGCCGCGCACGGCGTCGACGTGCACGTGGTGCACGGCAGCGCGCCGCGGGCGCTGGACGGACTCGACGATCCGGACGCGGTGTTCGTCGGCGGCGGCGGGCGGGAGCTGCCCGGCATCGTCGGGGCGTGCGCGCGGCGGGCCCGGCGGACCGTGGTCGTCGCGATGGCCGCGCTGGACCGGGTGCCCGCGGCGCGGGCCGCGCTCACGGACGCCGGGTTCGCCGTCGACGGCGTCCTGCTGCAGTCCTCGCGACTGGCCCCGCTGCCGGGGGACGTGACCCGGCTGGCGGCGACCAATCCCGTCTTCCTGCTGTGGGGGGCGAGGACCCCCGTCCCCGAGGAAGTTCCCGAAGAAATTCCCGAGGAAGTTCCCGGAGAAGTCCCTGGAGAAGACTCTGCGGAAGTTCCCGCGGAGGTCCCTGAAGAAGGAGTTGCCCAGTGATCGGCCTCATTTCCGCCACCGCGGCGGGGGCGGCGGCGCGCGACCGGCTGGCCGCGGCGTGGCCGGACCGCACGCGCGTGTACGACGGGCCCGTCGGGGACGCCGTCCGGCGGGCGTTCGCGGAGTGCGAGCAGCTCGTGTGCTTCCTGGCGACGGGCGCGGTGGTACGGCTCGTCGCGCCCCTGCTGTCCGACAAGGCGTCCGACCCGGGTGTGGTGTGCGTCGACGAGGCGGGCCGGTTCGCGGTGCCGCTGGTCGGCGGGCACGCGGGCGGCGCCAACGACCTGGCCCGCGAGGTGGGCGAGTCGCTGGGTGCGGTGCCCGTGGTGACCACGGCGACGGACGCCGTCGGCATCCCCGGTCTCGACACCCTCGGCATGCCCGTGGAGGGCGATGTCGCGGGCGTGACGCGGGCCCTGCTGGACGGGGAGCCGGTCGCGCTGCGCGCGGAGGTGGCGTGGCCGCTGCCGCCGGTGCCGTTCGCCGAGCGGGGCGCCTGGACCGTGCGCCTCACGGACCGGGCCGCCCCGCCCGCCGGGCGCGAGGTGCTGCTGCGTCCGCCGTCGCTGGTGGTGGGGGTCGGTGCGTCCAAGGGCGCTCCGGTGGGTGAAGTGCTCGACGTGATCGAGTCGGCCCTGCGGGACGCGGGTCTGTCCGCGCGCTGCGTCGCCGAGCTGGCCACCGTGGACGCCAAGCGCGAGGAGCCGGGCATCGTGGGGGCGGCCGAGCGGCTCGGTGTGCCGGTGGTGACGTACCCGGCCGGGGAGCTGGCGGCGGTGCCGGTGCCGAACCCCTCCGACGCGCCCCTCGCCGCCGTGGGCACCCCGTCCGTCGCCGAGGCGGCCGCCCTGGCCGGCGGCGGCGAACTCCTCGTGCCCAAGCGCAAGTCGGCCGGTGTCCCCGCGACGGCGACCTGTGCCGTCGTACGGCGGCCCGGACGCGGCCGGCTGGCGGTGGTCGGGCTCGGGCCCGGCGCCCGCGACCTGCTCACCCCGCGCGCGAAGGCCGAGCTGCGGCGCGCCTCGGTGCTCGTCGGCCTCGACCAGTACGTCGACCAGATCCGTGACCTGCTGCGGCCCGGCACCCGGGTGCTGGAGTCCGGGCTCGGCGCGGAGGAGGAGCGGGCCCGCACGGCCGTCGCCGAGGCCCGGCGCGGGCACGCCGTCGCGCTGATCGGCAGCGGGGACGCCGGCGTGTACGCCATGGCCTCCCCCGCGCTGGCCGAGGCGTCCGACGACATCGACGTGGTCGGCGTGCCGGGGGTGACCGCCGCGCTGGCCGCCGCCGCGCTGCTGGGCGCGCCGCTGGGCCACGACCACGTGTCGATCAGCCTGTCCGACCTGCACACGCCGTGGGAGGTCATCGAGCGGCGGGTGCGGGCGGCGGCCGAGGCGGACCTCGTGGTGACGTTCTACAACCCGCGCAGCCGGGGCCGGGACTGGCAGCTGCCGAAGGCGCTGGCGATCCTCGCGGGGCACCGGGAGCCGACGACCCCGGTGGGCGTCGTGCGCAACGCCTCACGCCCGGACGGCACCGCGCGGGTGACGACGCTCGCGCTGCTCGACCCGGCGACGGTGGACATGATGACGGTCGTGACGGTGGGCAACACGGCGACCCGCGACATCGCCGGCCGCATGGTGACGCCGCGCGGCTACCGCTGGCAGGAGGAGCCCAAGTGAACCGCGTGGTCCACCCGATCGAGCAGGAGTCCTTCCGGCGGCTGCGCGCCCGCCTGGACACCTCGCACTTCCCGCCGCTGACCCGGGCGGTGGTGGAGCGGGTGATCCACTCCGCCGCCGACCTGGAGTACGCGGGCGACCTCGTCATGGACGAGGTCGCCCTGGAGAAGGCGCACGCCGCGCTGCACGCCGGGGCGCCGGTGGTCGTGGACGTGGAGATGGTGGCCGCCGGCATCACCCGGCGCGAGACCGTCTGCCGGCTCCGGGACGCCGTGGCCGGTCCCGGGCTGACGCGTTCGGCGCACGCGGTCCGGCTGGCGTACGAGCAGGTCGGGCCCGGCGCCCTGTGGGTGATCGGCTGTGCGCCGACCGCCCTGGAGGAGCTGCTCACCCTCGACGCCTCCCCCGCGCTCGTCATCGGCCTGCCCGTCGGTTTCGTCGGCGCGGCCGAGTCCAAGGCCGCGTTGCGCGGGAGCGGCCTGCCCGCCGTGAGCAACGTGTCCGAGAAGGGCGGCTCGGCGGTCGCCGCCGCCGCGCTCAACGCCCTGCTGTACACCCCCCTTTCGCACTCCGATTCGCACGCCGATTCACACTCCGAGGAGAAACCGTGACCACCCCGCCGCCCGCCCTGCTCATCGCCGGCCACGGCACCCGGGACGAGGCCGGAGCCGAGGCGTTCCGCGACTTCGTCCGGGAGCTGGGCCGCCGCCACCCCGAACTGCCCGTCGCGGGCGGCTTCATCGAGCTGTCCCCGCCGCCGCTGGGCGAGGCGGTGACGGACCTGGTGGAGCGCGGCGTACGGCGGTTCGCGGCCGTCCCGCTGATGCTGGTGTCCGCCGGCCACGCCAAGGGGGACATCCCGGCGGCGCTGGCCCGGGAGAAGGAGCGGCACCCGGGGATCTCCTACACGTACGGCCGTCCGCTGGGCCCGCACCCGGCGCTGCTGAACGTGCTGGGGCGGCGGCTGGACGAGGCGCTGGGCGGCGCGCGCACGCCCGAGGAGCTGGCCGACGTGACCGTCCTGCTCGTCGGGCGCGGCTCGACCGACCCGGACGCCAACGCCGAGGTGCACAAGGCGGCCCGCCTGCTGTGGGAGGGCCGCGGGTACGCCGGTGTGGAGACCGCGTTCGTGTCGCTGGCGGCGCCGGACGTGCCGGGCGGGCTCGACCGGTGCCTCAGGCTCGGCGCGCGGCGGATCGTCGTCCTGCCCTACTTCCTGTTCACCGGGATCCTGCCGGACCGGGTGCGGCGCCAGACCGAGGAGTGGGCGGCCGCCCACCCGGAGGTCGAGGTGCGGTCGGCGGACGTCATCGGGCCCGAGCCGGAGCTGCTGGACCTGGTGATGGAACGGTACGCGGAGGCCGTCAAGGGTGATCTGCGGATGAACTGCGACTCGTGCGTGTACCGGATCGCGCTGCCCGGCTTCGAGGACAAGGTGGGGCAGCCGCAGCAGCCGCACTTCCACCCCGACGACGAGGGCCACGACCACGGCCACGGTCATGGCCCTGGTCACCACCATCACGGAGGGCACGCGCATTCCCATGCACACTGACGGGCACGACCTGCGGCACCACGGGGACGCGGAGGTGCGCGACGACGGCTCGGCGCTGGTCGACCTCGCCGTCAACGTCCGCGCGGACACGCCCCCGGCGTGGCTGCGCGAGCACGTCGCCGCGTCCCTGACCGGGCTCGCGGCCTACCCCGACGGGCGGGCCGCGCGGGCGGCGGTGGCGGCGCGGCACGGGCTGCCGGTGGAGCGGGTGCTGCTGACGGCGGGTGCGGCGGAGGCGTTCGTGCTGCTGGCCCGCGCCCTGAAGGTCCGCCGGCCGGTCGTGGTGCACCCCCAGTTCACCGAGCCGGAGGCCGCGCTGCGGGACGCGGGGCACAGCGTCGACCGGGTGCTGCTGCGGGAGGAGGACGGCTTCCGGCTCGATCCGGCGGCCGTTCCCGAGGACGCCGATCTGGTGGTGATCGGCAACCCGACGAACCCGACGTCGGTGCTGCATCCCGCCGCCGCGGTCGCCGGGCTCGCCCGGCCCGGGCGGACACTGGTCGTCGACGAGGCGTTCATGGACGCGGTGCCGGGCGAGCGCGAGGCCCTGGCCGGGCGGACGGACGTGCCCGGTCTGGTGGTGCTGCGCAGCCTGACGAAGACGTGGGGGCTGGCGGGGCTGCGCATCGGGTACGTCCTCGCCGGGCCGGACACCGTCGGCGAGCTGGAGCGGGCCCAGCCGCTGTGGCCGGTGTCCACGCCCGCGCTGGCGGCGGCCGAGGCCTGCGTGTCGCCGCGGGCGCTGTCCGAGGCGGCGGAGGCGGCGGAGCGGGTGGCTGCCGACCGGGCGCATCTCGTGGCCGGGCTGGCGCGGTTCGCGGGGGCCGGCGTGCGGGTGGCGGGGCCCGCGCAGGGGCCGTTCGTGCTGGTGCGGGTGCCCGCGGCGGTGGCGGTGCGGCGGGAGCTGCGTGCCCTCGGGTACGCGGTGCGGCGCGGGGACACGTTTCCCGGGCTGGGTGAGGACTGGCTGCGGGTCGCGGTGCGGGACCGCGGGACGGTGGACGGGTTCCTGCGGGCGGTGGGGACGGTGGTGGGGGCGGCGGGGTGACGCCGGGGGTGTTCCGCCCCCGCCGCCCCTTCCCCCCCCGAACCCGGTGGCTCCGCCCCCGGACCCCCTGTCGGCGCTTCGCGCCTCGTCCTCAAGCGCCGGACGGGTTGAGATGCCCGACCGTCGCCATTCGGTCCACCGAGCCGGGTGGTGGGTGGGCAGAGGCCGGGGGACCGGGGGCTGCCTCCGGTCCTCAGCGGCGGCGCCGCGCCAGGGCCACCGCTCCCCCGCCCGCCGTCAGCAGGGCGACCGCGCCGCCCGCGAGGTACGGCGTCATCGAGCCGCCGCCCGTCTCGGCGAGCCCGGCCTCCGCGCGGGCGCCCTGTGCCTCGACGTCCCCGACGGGCTCGGCGGGGTCTGCCGGCTCGGCGGATACGGCGCTCGGCGGGGCCTCCCCGCGCGGCGCCGCGGGCGTCTCGCAGGTGGCCTCGGCCAGCGTCACCGTGCCCGTCACCTCGGCGACGTTGAGGTTCAACGGGTCGACGGAGACGGTGAGTCTCAGCGCCGTCGCGGCGGCCGTGCGCGACGTCGTCGCGTGCTGCGCGAGGTCCAGCCGGACCTCTCCCACCCCCGGCACCTTCACGTCGGTGGGACCGCCCGCCGACACCGTCACCCGCTTGCCGAGGACGGTCACCGCGCCGACCGGGCGGGAGGTGGCGACCGGTGTCCTGCCGGCCTCGCAGACGGCACGGGAGGAGACGGCCTCGATCTCGACGAGGGAGAGCAGCGGCAGCCCCGGAACGTGCAGCCTGGCGTGGGCGAGCCGGGTGGAGGCCTCGGCCACGTCCGCGCGCAGCACGCTGAAGGGGCGGCCGCCGTCGACGCCGTCGAGTTCGGCCGTCAGCGCGGTCCGCCCGGCGCTCTGCGGCGCCCGGACCTCGTTGAGGGAGACGGTGAGGGGCACGTCGACGGTCTTGTCGAGCAGGGCCACGTCGAGGCCGGTGCGCAGCACCACGGCGCTCGCGCTCCCCTCCTCGGTCGCGTGGGCGGCGGGCGCGCCGGCCAGCGCCGCGGGACCGGCGGCGAGGGCGGCGGCGGCCAGCACGGTGGCGCAACGGCGTGCGGGCATGCGGAAGCGGTGGACGTTCACGGTGTGGGACCCCCGGAGAGAAAGCTTGGGACCTCGAAAGGATGTCGCACCGCCGCCCGTTCGACAGGGCCCCGGCACGGGTTCACCCCAACGTGGCGCACCCGTACACGCCTTCGACCGGTTCAGCCCACGATCCGCCCGTTCAGCACCACCCGCGCCGGTGTCCCGAGCACCCGTACGTCCGTGCGCGGGTCCTGTGCGTAGACGACCAGGTCGGCCGGGGCGCCCTCGGTCAGCGCGGGGCGGCCGAGCCAGCTGCGGGCGGACCAGGTCGCCGCGGCCAGGGCCGCCACCGGGGGGATGCCCGCCTTCACCAGTTCCGCCACCTCGGCGGCGACCAGGCCGTGCGGCAGGGAGCCGCCCGCGTCGGTGCCGACGAAGACCGGGATGCCGGCGTCGTAGGCGTTGCGGACGGTGTCGTAGCGGCGGGCGTGGAGGCGGCGCATGTGGGCGGACCAGGCGGGGTACTTGGTCTCGCCGCCGGCCGCGAGCCGCGGGAACGTCGCGATGTTCACCAGGGTCGGGACGATCGCGACGCCGCGGGAGGCGAACAGGGGGACGAGGTCGTCGGTGAGACCCGTGGCGTGTTCGATGCAGTCGATGCCCGCTTCGACCAGATCGCGCAGGGACGACTCGGCGAAGCAGTGCGCCGTCACCCGGGCCCCCAGGCGGTGCGCCTCGTCGATCGCCGCCGCCACGGCGTCCCGCGGCCAGCACGCCGCCAGGTCGCCCGTCCCGCGGTCGATCCAGTCGCCGACCAGTTTCACCCAGCCGTCGCCGCGCCGGGCCTCCCGGCCGACGTACGCGACGAGGTCGGCCGGCTCGATCTCGTGGGCGTAGCCGCGGATGTAGCGGCGGGTCCTGGCGATGTGCCGGCCTGCCCTGATGATCTTCGGGAGGTCCTCGCGGTCGTCGACCCAGCGGGTGTCGGAGGGGGAGCCGGCGTCGCGGATCAGCAGGGTCCCGGCGTCGCGGTCGGTGAGCGCCTGCTTCTCGGCGGCGTCGGCGTCGACCGGCCCGTGGGCGCCGAGGCCGACGTGGCAGTGGGCGTCGACCAGGCCGGGCAGGGCCCAGCCGGCCACCGTGCGGATGTCACGGGCGCCGGCGGGACGGTCGTAGGAGACCCTCCCGTCGATCACCCACAGTTCGTCGCGGACCTGGTCCTCGTCCGGTCCGGCGAGGACCCTGCCCTTCACGTGCAGCACCGTGTCGTCGCTCATGCACGGCACCTTAGGGCTTCTCGTCCGGGTCAGGCGTCGCCGCCCACCTGGTCCGAGGTCTCCTCCTCCACGTCGGCCATCGCCGGGTCGAGGAGGCGGGAGAGGAAGTGGCGGGTGCGTTCGTGGCGGGGGGCGCCGATGACCTGCGCGGGGGCGCCGTCCTCGACGATCACGCCGCCGTCCATGAAGACGACCCGGTCGGCGACCTCGCGGGCGAAGGTCATCTCGTGGGTGACGACCATCATGGTCATGCCCTCGTTGGCGAGCATGCGCATGACCGCGAGGACGTCGCCGACCAGTTCGGGGTCGAGTGCCGACGTGGGCTCGTCGAACAGCATCACCTGGGGGCCCATCGCCAGCGCGCGGGCGATGGCCACGCGCTGCTGCTGACCGCCGGAGAGGGACGCCGGGTAGGCGGTCGCCTTCTCCGACAGGCCGACCCGCTCCAGGTTCCCGGCGGCGACCCTGGCCGCCTCCGCCTTGCCGCGGCGCAGGACCCGGCGCTGTGGCAGCGTCAGGTTCTCGGTCACCGTCAGGTGCGGGAAGAGGTTGAACTGCTGGAAGACCATGCCGATGCGGCGGCGGGCGGCGTCGATGTCGACGTCGGGGTCGGTCAGTTCGACGCCGCCGACGACCACCCGGCCCTTGCTGGGCTCCTCCAGGAGGTTCACGCAGCGCAGCAGGGTCGACTTGCCCGAGCCGGACGGGCCGATGACGCACACGACCTCGCCCTGGCCGATCTCCAGGTCGATGCCGCGCAGCACCTCGTTGTCGCCGAACGACTTGTGCAACCCGCGGACTTCGATCTCCGGTCGGCTCATTTCACGGCCTCCTGGGCCTTCGCCTCCATGCGGCGCACGACGAAGCCGAGCGGGATCGTCACCAGCAGGTAGCACAGGCCGGCGACGAGGATGGGGGTGGAGTTGGCGGTGGTACTGGCCAGGTCGCGGCCGTACTTGGACAGTTCGCGCTCCTCCAGGGTGACGCCGAGGAACAGCACCAGCGAGGAGTCCTTGAACAGCAGGACCAGTTCGTTGGTGAGCGGCGGGAGGATGATGCGGAAGGCCTGCGGGATGATGATCGAGACCATCGCGCGGGCGGGTGAGAAGCCCAGCGAGCGGGCCGCCTCCATCTGCCCCTTGGGCACCGCCTGGATGCCCGCGCGGATGGTCTCGGCCATGTACGCCGCCGCCACCAGGCCGAGGGCCAGGGCGACCTTGCCGTACGTGCCTCCGACGATCTCCGTGCCGGGGAAGGCCAGGGGCACGGCCACGCCGATGAAGATGAAGATCAGCAGGGCGGGCAGGCCGCGGAAGATCTCGATGTAGATGCCGGCGAGCCAGCGGTAGGGGCCGACGGAGGACAGCCGCATCAGGGCGATGACCATGCCGAGGGCCAGCCCGACGAGGAAGCCGGACACGGTGTACAGCACGGTGTTCTTCAGCGCCAGCGTGATGACGTCCGGGAACATCTGCCGGGCGATGTCCGCCTGCGCGAACTGGTTCTTCAGCCGGCCCCAGTCCGCCGAGAGCGCGAACGCGACCAGGGCGGCGACGAAGACGACGTACTGGACACCGCGCGACAGCCTGCGCTTCTGGCCGCGGGTCAGCCCTTTGCGGCGGGGCGGTGCTTCGAGCTTCGTGGCGTCGCTCATGAGGCGGACGGGGAGGCCGCGGCGGCGTCGTACGAGCCGATCCACTGCTCGTAGAGCTTCTTGTACGTGCCGTCGGCCTTGGCGTCGGCGATCGCCTTGTCGATGGCCTCGGCCAGCTTCGTGTTGCCCTTCTTCACCGTGAAGCCGTACTGCTCGCCGGTGTTGAGGTTGTCGACGACCTTGAAGGCGTCCGCGTTGGCCTTGTCCTTCAGCCAGCCCTGGACGACCGGGTAGTCGATGACGACGGCCTTGACCTGGCCGGTGCGCAGACCGTTGAGGACGGCGTCGGAGGACTCGAAGGAGACCGGGTCGAAGCCCTGCTTCGTCACGTAGTCCTCGCCGGTGGTCTGCGCCTGCGCGCCGAGCTTGACGTTCTTGGACTTGATCTCGGCGAGGGAGTTCACCCCGGCGTCCTTGGCGACCAGGACGGCCTGCGTGGCGTCGAAGTAGGGGTCGGAGAAGTCGACGTTCTTCTTGCGCTCCTCGGTGATGGTCATGCCGGCCGCGGCCAGGTCGCACTCGCCGGAGTTGAGGAAGGCACCGGTCTTGAAGTTCTCGAACGGGGTGTCGAGGATCTCCTGCTTGACGCCCAGGTCCTTGGCGACCAGGTCGATCAGGGAGACGTCGAAGCCCTGCACCTTGCCGTCGATCTCCGACTGGAACGGCGGGTAGGGCAGGTGGGTGCAGGTGGTGAGCTGACCCGCCTTGACCAGCTCCACACCGCCCGCGGCGGTCTTGGAGCCGCTGCCGCCGTCGTCGCTGGAGGTGCAGGCGGCCACGAGCATGAGCCCGGCCGTAGCGGTGGTGGCGGCCAGGACACGGGTGCGACGCCCGAGGAGCGTGTTCACGGCGGGCCTTCCTGTGGGGGGAACTGTAGGTTCCGATTATAAGGAGAAGTTTGAGTCTCTCAAATCAAACCCTTGGCAGCCGGGTTCCCCGGCCTAAGAAGTCGCCGGTCCGGGGGGTGGAGGTCACGTTGGCTACCCTCGTCACCACTGCCCCGTGAGTGAAGAGAGCACCGCCGTGACGCACCCCTTCCTGGATCTCGCTCCGCTGACCGCCGCCCGGTTCGCCTCCGTCGAGGACCGGGTGGCCCGGCTGCTGGACACCCGGCAGGACGTCGTGATCACGCAGGGCGAGGCGCTGCTGCCGCTGGAGGGCGCGATCCGCTCGACGGCCGGGCCGGGCACGACCGCGCTGAACGTGATCACCGGCCCGTACGGGCAGACCTTCGGGGACTGGCTGCGCGACTGCGGCGCCACCGTGATCGACCTCGCGGTGCCCTTCCACACGGCGGTCACCGCCGAGCAGATCCGCGCGGCCTTCGCCGAGCACCCCGGGATCGACTTCGTGTCGCTGGTGCACGCCGAGGCCGCCACCGGCAACACCAACCCGGTCGCGGAGATCGGCGAGGTGGTGAGGGAGCACGGCGCGCTGTTCTACCTGGACGCCGTGGCCTCCGTGGGCGCCGAACCGGTGCTGCCGGACGCCTGGGGCGTGGACCTGTGCGTGATCGGCGCGCAGAAGGCGATGGGCGGGCCGGCGGGCGTGTCGGCGGTGTCGGTGAGCGGGCGGGCGTGGGCCCGGATGGCGGCCAACCCGCGGGCGCCGCGCCGCTCCTACCTGTCGCTGCTGGACTGGAAGGAGCGGTGGATCGACGGCGGCCGCAAGGCCCTGCTGCACGCGCCGGCGCAGCTGGAGATGCTGGCGCTCGAGGCGTGCGTGGAGCGGATCGAGGCGGAGGGGCTGGAGACCGTGATGGCCCGGCACGCGTCCGCCGCCGCCGCGACCCGCGCGGGGGCGCTGGCGCTGGGGGGCGGGCTGGAGCCGTACGTGCACGAGGCGCGCGAGGCGGCGCCCGTGGCGACGACGCTCAGGGCGCCGTCGGGCGTCGTGGCCTCGGAGCTGGTGGCGCGGGCACTGGCGGGCGATCCCGCGGCGCCGCTGGCCGCGGGCGGGGGCGCGCTGGCCAAGGAGATGATCCGGGTCAACCACTACGGGGCGGACGCGACGCCGGGCGCGGTCCGCGGCAGCCTCACGGCCCTGGGCACGGCACTCGCGGAGAGGGGCCTGGACGTGGACCTGACGGGCGCGCTGCGCGCGGCGGAGCAGGCCTGGCGGTGAGGTCCGCGCCGCGGGAGCGGACCGGCCGAGTCACCGGCGCCCGAATACCCGTAATGGCGGCCCTTTTCTCCTCGCCTTTCTGCACCCCTTTTTCCCGCCCTTTCCCCAGGTAGCTTTCCGGGGTTCTTCTGCCCGAATTCCCAAGGCTTAAACGCGGGGATTTTTCGAGCTCATTACGAACGCGTGACGCATCGCACACAGGTGACCTTCTGTCCCGTTATGCACGGCTCATAACGGGACAGAAGGGAAGGTGATCACGGGAGCATCACCACATCACCGCCACCTCTCCATGCATTTTTTAATTTCCCTCGGTAAGTTCCATCCGCATGACTGCCACACAAGCAGACCTGCGGATCGACCGCCCTTCGGTGGCGGACGGGGCCGCTCTCTGGCGTATAGCGAAGGAATCCGGGACCCTCGATCTGAACTCCTCCTACAGCTATCTGCTGTGGTGCCGGGACTTCGCCGACACCTCCGCGGTGGCGCGCGCCGAGGGCGGCGAACCGGTCGGATTCGTCACCGGATACGTCCGCCCCGAGGCGCCGGAGACACTGCTCGTCTGGCAGGTGGCGGTCGCCGACGCGTACCGCGGCCGCGGTCTGGCCGCCGCGCTGCTCGACGGGCTCACCGCCCGGGTGGCCGCCGGGCGCCCCCTCGTCACCGTCGAGACCACGATCACCCCGGGCAACACCGCCTCGGAGCGGTTGTTCACCTCCTACGCCGCCCGGCACGGCGCGGACGTCACCCGTGAGGTCCTGTTCGGCACCGACCTGTTCCCGGACGGCCCCCACGCCCCCGAAGTCCTGTACCGCATCGGCCCGTTGGCCTCCGCCTGAGCCCTCCCCCTCCCCCGGCCGCACGTGACCCGCGTCGCCGCCCCCGCACGACTCCCACCGCATCGAGGAGCGTTTCGCCGTGACCATCACCCAGCCCGACCTCAGCGTGTTCGAGACCGTCGAGTCCGAGGTGCGCAGCTACTGCCGCGGCTGGCCCGTCGTCTTCGACCGGGCGCAGGGCAGCCGCATGCACGACGAGGACGGCCACTCCTACCTCGACTTCTTCGCCGGCGCCGGGTCGCTCAACTACGGGCACAACAACCCGGTGCTGAAACGGGCGCTGATCGACTACCTGATGCGCGACGGCGTCACCCACGGCCTCGACATGTCCACCGTCGCCAAGCGGACCTTCCTGCAGACCTTCCAGGACCTGGTGCTGCGGCCGCGCGACCTGCCGTACAAGGTCATGTTCCCGGGCCCGACCGGCACCAACGCGGTGGAGTCGGCGCTGAAGCTGGCCCGCAAGGTGAAGGGCCGCGAGGCGATCGTCTCCTTCACCAACGCCTTCCACGGGATGTCGCTGGGCTCGCTCGCCGTCACCGGGAACGCCTTCAAGCGGGCCGGGGCGGGCGTCCCGCTGGTGCACGGCACGCCGATGCCCTTCGACAACTACTTCGACGGCCAGGTCCCGGACTTCCTGTGGTTCGAGCGGCTCCTGGAGGACCAGGGCTCCGGACTCAACAAGCCGGCCGCCGTGATCGTCGAGACGGTGCAGGGCGAGGGCGGCATCAACGTGGCCCGCCCGGAATGGCTGCGGGCGCTGGCCGAGCTGTGCGAGCGGCAGGACATGCTGCTGATCGTCGACGACATCCAGATGGGATGCGGCCGCACCGGTGCCTTCTTCTCCTTCGAGGAGGCGGGCATCACCCCCGACATCGTCACCGTGTCCAAGTCGATCAGCGGCTACGGCCTGCCCATGTCGCTGTGCCTGTTCAAGCCCGAGCTGGACGTGTGGGAACCGGGCGAGCACAACGGCACCTTCCGCGGCAACAACCCGGCCTTCGTCACCGCCACCGCGGCCCTGGAGACCTACTGGGCCGACGGATCCGCGATGGAGAAGCAGACCCGTCAGCGCGGCGAGCAGGTCGAGCAGGGGCTGATCTCGATCGCCGAGGAGAACCTCGCCGACGTCAAGGAGTACCGGGGCCGCGGCCTGGTGTGGGGCCTGGAGTTCCACGACAAGTCCCGCGCCGGACGGGTCGCGGCCCGTGCCTTCGCACTCGGGCTGCTGATCGAGACGTCCGGGCCCGAGAGCGAGGTCGTCAAGCTGCTGCCGGCGCTCACCGTGACGCCCGAGGAACTGGACGAGGGCATGAGCGTCCTGGCCCGCGCCGTCCGCGAAACCGCCTGACAGACCGTTACCGACCGCCACCTAGGAGGCATCGCAGCACCGTGATCGTCCGTTCGTTCAAGGAACTCGAAGGCACCGACCGGCACGTGAAGGCGGCGTCCGGCACCTGGGAGAGCAAGCGCATCGTCCTCGCCAAGGAGCGGGTCGGCTTCTCGCTGCACGAGACGGTCCTGTACGCCGGCACGGAGACGTCGATGTGGTACGCGAACCACGTCGAGGCCGTCGTCTGCGTGGAGGGCGAGGCGGAACTCACCGACCACGAGACCGGGCTGACGCACACCGTCACGCCCGGGACCATGTACCTCCTCGACGGCCACGAGCGGCACACGCTCCGCGTCAAGGAGGACTTCCGCTGCATCTGCGTGTTCAACCCGCCCGTGACCGGACGGGAGGACCACGACGAGAACGGCGTCTATCCCCTGCTCACCGAGCCCGAGGAGGTCTGACATCCCCATGACCACCGTCACCGGCACCACCGTCACCGATCTCTACCCCAGCCGCGGCACCACCGAGGTGACCGTCCCCCGCCAGGACCCGGTCGTCTGGGGCGCCCCGGACGCGCCCGGCCCGTTCGAGCCGCTCGACCTCCGGTCGTTCGAGCGGGACGGCTTCGCCACCGTCGACCAGCTCCTCACCGACGACGAGGTCGCCGTCTACAAGCGGGAGTTGGACCGGCTGGTGACCGACCCGGCGATCCGGTCCGACGACCGGTCGATCGTGGAGCCGGGATCGAAGGAGATCCGGTCCGTCTTCGAGGTGCACCGGATCAGCGAGGTCTTCGCCCGGCTGGTGCGCGACGAGCGGGTCGTCGGACGGGCCCGCCAGCTCCTCGGCTCGGACGTGTACGTCCACCAGTCGCGCATCAACGTCAAGCCCGGCTTCGGTGCCT
This sequence comes from Streptomyces sp. NPDC017202, assembly GCF_044331705.1. Taxonomy (NCBI): domain Bacteria; kingdom Bacillati; phylum Actinomycetota; class Actinomycetes; order Kitasatosporales; family Streptomycetaceae; genus Streptomyces; species Streptomyces sp. NPDC017202. Next base: position 87,594 of record NZ_JBIRNP010000016.1, read on the forward strand.
CCGGCTTCTACTGGCACTCCGACTTCGAGACCTGGCACGCCGAGGACGGCCTGCCCCGGATGCGGACGGTGTCCGTCTCGATCGCGCTGACCGAGAACCACGACACCAACGGCGGCCTGATGATCATGCCGGGTTCGCACAAGACGTTCCTGGGCTGTGCCGGTGCCACGCCGAAGGACAACTACAAGCAGTCGCTCCAGATGCAGGACGCGGGCACGCCCTCCGACGAGGCGCTGACCGAGATGGCGTCCGCGCACGGCATCAAGCTGTTCACCGGGCGCGCCGGTTCGGCGACCTGGTTCGACTGCAACTGCATGCACGGGTCCGGCGACAACATCACGCCGTTCCCGCGCAGCAACGTCTTCATCGTGTTCAACAGCGTGGAGAACGCCGCGGTGGAGCCGTTCGCGGCGCCGGTGCGGCGGCCCGAGTTCATCGGCGCCCGCGACTTCACGCCGGTGCGCTGAACACACCCGCCGGGGCGCCCGGGAGGGCTCGGCCCCGCCGGGGCGCCCGGGGGTGCTCAGCCCGACAGCACGTCCAGCAGCCGGTCCACGTCCGCCGCCGTGTTGAACAGGTGGAAGGCCGCGCGCAGGTTGCCGGCACGGTCGGAGACCTCGATGCCCGCGCGGCTCAGCTCCGGCTGCCGGCCGCCGAGGCCGGGCACCGAGACGATCGCCGAGCCGGGTGCGGGCACGGGCTCGTGGCCGAGTACCGCGAGCCCGGCCCGGAACCGGTCCGCGAGGGCCAGGTCGTGGGCCTGTACGGCGGCGACCCCGAGTTCCTCGATCAGGTCGAGGGACCGGCGCAGCCCCGCGTAGGTGAACAGGGCGTGGCTCAGGTCGAACCGCCGTGCCGAGTGGGCGAGTTCGGCGACCGGGCCGTAGCAGCTGTCCCACGGCACCTCGGCGGCCACCCAGCCGGCCAGCAGCGGGGTGAGTCCGCCGAAGTCCTCCGGGACCACGAGGAAGGCGGCCCCGTGCGGGCCGAGCAGCCACTTGAAGGAGACGGAGACGGAGTAGTCGTACGCGCCGGCGTCCATCGGCAGCCAGCCCGCGGACTGGGAGAAGTCGACGTAGGTGCGCGCTCCATGGGTACGGGCCGCCTCGCGCAGGGCGGGCAGGTCGGCGATCCGTCCGTCGGCGGACTGGGCGGCGCTGACCGCGACGAGCGCGGTGCCGGGGCGGACGGCCTCGGCGATCCGCTCCAGCGGGACCGCGCGGACCTTGAGGTCTGCGCGGGCGTGGAACGGGTTCAGCACCGAGGTGAAGTCGTCCTCGGCGGTGAGGACCTCGGCGCCGGCCGGCAGTGAGGCGGCGATCACGCCGGTGTGCGCGGCGACCGAGGCGCCGGCCGCGACCCGGCCCACGGGGACGCCGGCCAGCCGGGCGTACGCCGCGCGGCTGGCCTCCACGTCCTCGTACAGCGGGGTCAGCGGCCGGCCCTCGGCCCGCAGCAGCGCCGCCTCGTGCAGGGCGGTGACGGTACGGGCGGGCAGCAGGCCGTTGCTCGCGGTGTTGAGGTAGGTGTGCTTCGGGGCGAACTCGGCGCGGACGAGGGTCTCGAAGGTCTCCATGACTCCACTCTGCGGTGCCGCGAAGTCGAAGTCCATGGCGAATTTCTGCGCGGTTTCCCCAAGGAACGCTTATGAGTCGGCCGTCAGCCGCGGTTTCGGTCCCGGCCGCGCCCGGACACGGCCCGTCTCAGTGCTGCGGCACCGCGCATCCGTCCGGGCCGCAGGCCTCGGCTTCGCCCTGGTCGACGAGCCGGAGCGGGGAGCGCTCGCCCCAGGCCCGGGTGAGGGCCTGGGTGAAGACCTCGGCGGGCTGGGCGCCGGAGACGCCGTACGTGCGGTCGAGGACGAAGAAGGGCACGCCGTTCGCGCCGAGCCGGGCGGCCTCGCGTTCGTCGGCGCGGACCTCGTCGGCGTAGGCGGCCGGGTCGGCGAGGACCGCGCGCGCCTCGTCGGCGTCGAGGCCGGCCTCGACGGCCAGTTCCACGAGCCGTTCGTCGCCCTCGCCGAACAGCGACCGTTCCTCGGCGAAGTTGGCCCGGTACAGGAGCTGGATCAGCTCGTCCTGGCGGCCTCGCTCCTTGGCGAGGTGCAGCAGCCGGTGCATGTCGAAGGTGTTGCCGTGGTCGCGCCCGCGGGTGCGGTAATCGAGGCCCTCGGCGGCGGCCTGGGCGCCGAGGTTGTCCTCGCCGGCCTGGGCCTGGGCCTCGCTCATGCCGTACTTCTTGGTGAGCATGGTCAGCACGGGCTGGATGTCGCCCTTCGCGCGGCCGGGGTCCAGCTCGAAGGAGCGGTGCACGACCTCGACCTGGTCACGGTGCGGGAAGGCGTCGAGCGCCTTCTCGAAGCGGGCCTTGCCCACGTAGCACCACGGGCAGGCGATGTCGCTCCAGATCTCGACGCGCATGTCTCGGCTCTCTCCAGGTCGTGCGGGTACGGAGACTCCCTCCGGCGCGTAGGTGAACGTTCAAACGGTTCGGCTCATTCCCCGTTCCCCGGGAACCGCGGGAAGAGGTGGCGGGCGCCTTACGCGGGCGGGTTCGCCGGGTCCGGGAACCAGCGCTGCCGTGCGGAGAAGTCGCCGTGCGGAGAAGTCCTGGACGCGCGGGTTGCCGACGCGCACGTCCGGCAGTTCCGCGTCCTTGCCGCCGGCGCGCCGCTGCCGCACGCACGCCGGGTGCGGCGCGGCGAGGGCCCGCGCCTCGGCGGGCACGGCGGTGCGGCGGGCACGGCGGTGCGGCGGGCACGGCGGTGCGGATCGCTCGTCCTGCGGCCGCCCGGTCCGCGGTCCCCGGTCTCCGGTCACGTCGCGGAGGGCGTGCCGTCCGCCGCTCCGGTTCCGGAACGGCGGACGGGCCCCGGAGGCGGACCCCGGAGCGCCCCGGTCAGCTGCCGTCGCGCAGGTCGTCCGGCCACTTCGGCCGGAACTCCAGGTGGTCGTAGGTGACGACGCACCCCTGCCCCATCGGCGCCTGCGCCATGAAGCCGACCAGGGCCGCGCCCGTCTGCGTCTCGTCGCCCAGCGTGAACAGCCGGACGAAGATCCACCGCTTGCCGTCGCGGGAGGCGTGGAAGGCGAACGCCCGGCCGGTCCTGCTCACCCGGAGCCAGACCGAACTGCCTTCCACGGTGAAGGAGTTGGCGTCGTCGGAGTGGCCGCGGGTGACCACCGTGCAGACGGTGGGCACGTCCGGGGAGTACTCCAGGCAGAGCTTGGCCCAGGCCCGTTCGCCGACGTGGACGTAGAGCACCCCGGCGTCGAAGGCGCCGTTGAAGCCGACGGTCACCCGGGCGATGAACTGGAAGTCGCCCTCGGGCGCCCCCAGCAGCCGGGGTGCGTCGGCGGCCGGGTCCAGCGCCTCCGCGGTGGGCGGCACGAACCGGTCCTGGCGGGGACCGGCCCATGCGGTGAGGACCCCGTCCTCGTGGCTCCAGTGCCCGTCGGGCCCGTAGGTGCGCAGCGGGAAGGGGAGTTCGGGCAGTTCGAGGTCCATGCGCGGAGTTTTCCAGATCCTTCTGTCGCCCGGGCTCTCACCCGGTGCCGGTCAGCGTTCGAGGCGGTTGTTGAAGCGCCGCGGCAGTCCGAGCGGGTTGTCGTCGCGCAGCTCGGGCGGCAGCAGGGCCTCGGGGGCGTTCTGGTAGGCGACCGGGCGCAGCCAGCGCTCGATGGCCGTGCCGCCCACGGAGGTGGAGGTGGAGGTGGTCGCCGGGTAGGGGCCGCCGTGGTGCTGTGCGGGGGCCACCGCGACACCGGTCGGCCAGCCGTTGACGAGCACGCGGCCGGCGAGCGGGGTGAGTTCGGCGAGGATCTCGGCGCCGCGGCCCTCGCCGGCGGCCTCCTGCGTCGACAGGTGCACGGTCGCGGTGAGGTTGCCGGGGAGCCGTGAGAGGACGGACCGCGCCTGGTCGTCGTCGTCGTAGCGCGCCACCACGGTCACCGGGCCGAAGCACTCCTCCAGGAGCAGGTCGTGGGCCCCCTCCTCGGTGAGCTTCTCGGCCGGGACCGTCAGGAAGCCCGCGCTCACGGTGTGCTCGCCGCCCGCTCCGGGGGTGACCGGCGTCTCGACCGCGGGCAGCTGGGCCCGCTCGGTGACGCCGGCGAGGAAGTTGTCGCGCATGCGGTGGTCGAGCAGGACGCCCGCGTCGGTGTCGCTGACCGCGTCGGTCAGCGACTTCACGAGGCCGTCACCGGCCGCGCCGGACGGCACCAGGACCAGGCCCGGCTTCACGCAGAACTGCCCGACGCCCAGCGTCATGGAGCCGGCGAGGCCGGTCCCGATGGCCTCCGCGCGCTCGGCGGCGGCGGCCTCGGTCACGACGACCGGGTTGAGCGAGCCCAGCTCGCCGTGGAAGGGGATCGGCACGGGCCGTGCGGCCGCCGCGTCGAACAGCGCGCGGCCGCCGCGGATGGACCCGGTGAAGCCGGCGGCGGCGATCAGCGGGTGCTTGATCAGCTCGACGCCCGCCTCGAAGCCGTGCACGAGGCCGAGGACGTCGCCGGGGACGCCGTGCTCGGCGGCGGCCCGGCGGACCACCTTGGCGACCAGCTCGGAAAGGCCCGGGTGGTCGGGGTGGGACTTGACGACGACCGGGTTGCCCGCGGCCAGCGCGCTCGCGGTGTCGCCGCCGGCGACGGAGAACGCGAAGGGGAAGTTGGACGCCGAGTACACGGCGACGACGCCCAGCGGCACCTTGTAGCGGCGCAGGTCGGGCACGGGCGGGGTCGCGGTGTCGTCGGGGTGGTTGACGACGACGTCGAGGAAGGCACCCTCCTCGACGATGTCGGCGAAGGCGCGCAGCTGGTAGCAGGTGCGGGCGAGCTCGCCGGTCAGCCGGACCGGGCCGAGGGCGGTCTCGGCGTCGGCCACCTCGACGAGCTGGTCCCTGGCCGCCTCCAGCCGGTCCGCGGCGGTGCGCAGGAAGGCCGTGCGGACGGTGCGGTCGGCGAGGGCCGCGCGCGCGCCGTGCGCGGCGCGGACGACGGAGTCCACCTCCTGGGCCGTGGCCTCCACCGCAACCTGTTCACGCTGCTTCCCGGTTCGGGGGTCGACACTCCAGACTGGTGCTGCTGCCACCGCGGGTCCCTCCACGTTCGTCGCCGCATCGCAATGCCGCTGTCCTTACCTCACCACCAGGGACGTTCGATATACTGAACGCTGTCTCTGATGATGAATATGCTGTCGGAGACTATTTCCCGTCGAACGAAGGGGTCAAGGGCGATGTCGGCTGGCGAGACGGGGGGCGGAGCGCAGGTCAAGTCCGCGGTGCGGACGGTTGAACTGCTCGAATACTTCGCCGGCCGCCCCGGAATGCACTCCCTCGCGTCGGTCCAGGAGGCCGTCGGCTATCCCAAGTCCAGCCTCTACATGCTGCTCCGCACGCTGGTGGAGCTGGGCTGGGTGGAGACGGACGCGACGGGCACGCGGTACGGCATCGGCGTACGGGCGCTGCTGGTCGGCACCTCCTACATCGACGGCGACGAGGTGGTCGCGGCCGCCCGCCCCACGCTGGACCGGTTGTCGGACGACACCACCGAGACGATCCACCTGGCCCGGCTGGACGGCACCAACGTGGTGTACCTCGCCACCCGCCAGTCGCAGCACTACCTGCGCCCCTTCACCCGGGTCGGACGCCGGCTGCCCGCCCACTCCACCTCCCTCGGCAAGGCGCTGCTGAGCACCTGCACCGACGAGCAGGTCCGCAAGCTGCTCCCGGAGACGCTGCCGGCGCTGACCGAGCACACCATCACCGACCGCGAGAAGCTCATCGAGGAGCTGCACCAGGTCCGCGAGCAGGGCTTCGCCGTGGACCGGGAGGAGAACACGCTGGGGCTGCGCTGCTTCGGCGTCGCGATCCCGTACCGCACCCCCGCGCGCGACGCGATCAGCTGCTCGGTGCCGGTGGCCCGGCTGACGCCCGCGCACGAGCAGCTGGTGAAGGACGCGTTGTTCGACGCGCGCGACCGGCTGACCCTGGCGACCCGTAGGCTCTGAGGCATGCAGATCGCCCTGCGCCCGGTCCACGACAGCGACCTGCCGGTGTTCTACCGGCAGATGAACGACCCCGAGTCCCTGCGGATGGCCGCGTTCACCCCCGAGGACCCGGCCGACCGGGACGCCTTCGACGCCCACTGGAGACGGATCCGCGCCTCCGCCGACGTGGTGCGCGCGATCCTGGCCGACGGCGACGTGGTGGGCAGCGCGGCGGTCTACGGCGAACCGGGCGAGCGCGAGGTCACGTACTGGGTGGACCGCTCCCACTGGGGGCGCGGCATCGCCACGGCCGCCCTGGGGGCGCTCCTGGCCGAGGTCACCGAACGCCCGCTGTACGCGCGCGCGGCCGACGACAACGCCGGCTCCCGGCGCGTCCTGGAGAAGTGCGGCTTCCGGGTGACCGCGCGGGCCACGGGGTACGCCCACGCGCGCGGCGCGGAGATCGACGAGGTCGTCCTGGTGCTGGAGGACTGACCTCCGCGGACGACGGCCCGGCCCGCGGGCGGGCGGCACTGGTCGGGTCGGGGCGCCCCCGCGGGGGCGCCCGCGCGCCTCACCTCACCCGACGCCCAGCATCTGCTCGAGGGGGTCGATCGCGAAGTACACGACGAACAGGGCCGAGGCCCCCCACATCAGCCAGTGCACCTCCCGCGCCCTGCCCAGCACCGTCTTGATCAGGACGAACGCGATGAATCCCGCGCCGATGCCGTTGGTGATCGAGTAGGTGAACGGCATCACGGCGATGGTCAGGAAGGCGGGGACGGCGATCTCGTACCTGTCCCAGTCGATGGACTTGACCTGGGTCATCATCAGGAAGCCGACCGCGACCAGCGCCGGTGCCGCCGCCTGGAGCGGGACGATGGTGAGCAGCGGGGTGAGGAACAGGGCGAGGGCGAACAGGCCGCCGGTGACCAGGTTGGAGAAGCCGGTGCGCGCGCCCTCGCCGACGCCGGCCGCCGACTCGATGTAGGAGGTGGCGGAGGACGAGGAGGCCGCGCCGCCCGCGACCGCCGCCGCGCCGTCGATGAGCAGCACGCGGCCGAGGTGCGGCACCTTGCCCTCGTCGTCGAGGAGGTTCGCCTCGGCGCTGATGCCGACGACGGTGCCCATGGTGTCGAAGAAGTCGGACAGGACCAGGGTGAAGACGAGCAGGACGACCGTGACGGCGGTGGTCTCGCCGAACGCGCCGAACAGGCTGAAGTGCCCGAGGAGTCCGAAGTCGGGGGTGTCGACGAGCTTGTCGGGCCACGCCGGTGTGGTCAGGCCCCAGGACCTGATGTCGGCGAGGGAGTCGATGACGATCGCGACGAGGGTCATCGTCACGATGCTGATGAGGATGGCGCCCTTGACCTTGCGGGCGAGCAGTCCGACGGTCAGCAGCACGCCGAGGCAGAAGACGAGGACCGGCCACCCGCCGAGGGCGCCGGTGGCGCCGAGCTGAACCGGCACGGTGGTGCCCGCGACGTCGGGGACGCGGCTGACGAAGCCGGCGTCGACGAAGCCGATGAAGGCGATGAACAGGCCGATGCCGACGCTGATCGCCTGCTTCAGCGGTTGCGGGATGGCGTGCATGACGGCCTCGCGCAGGCCGGTGACCACCAGCACGCAGATCAGCAGGCCTTCGAGGACGATCAGGCCCATCGCGTCGTCCCAGCTCATCAGCGGGGCGATCTGGAAGGCGACGACGGCGTTGAGGCCGAGGCCGGCGGCGAGGGCGAGCGGGAGGTTGCCGCCGATGCCCATGATGACGGTCATGACGGCGGCCACCAGGGCGGTGGCGGTGGTGAGTTGGACGGCGTCGAGCCGGTGCCCGAACTTGTCCTCGGCGCTGCCCAGGACGAGGGGGTTCAGGACGAGGATGTAGGCCATCGTGAAGAACGTGGCGAAGCCGCCGCGTATCTCCCGGCCGAGGGTGGAGCCCCGTTCGGAGATCCTGAAGAACCGGTCGACCCCGTTCACCGCCGGGGGCGGGGACGTCGGCCGGTCGGCCGCCTGCTGTGTTTCGGACATGACGGGCACTCCTCGTGACCTGGTGATCTGCGGGTGGATGCTGGCTGGATTGTTCCCTCGTCGAACCGCGTTCAGGTTTTCGACGTGTTACGGAATCGGGGTTCGGTCGGCCACACGTTGTTCGAACCCCTGTACCGACCAGGCGGTTGACCACTGCTACGCTTCCGGATCTCGCCCCGGCCACCTCCTCGGGGCATCCCCATGTCATTCACATGACACGCACAGCAGCCACCCCCGCCGGGGTGCAGATTCCGCACCGAGAAGAGGTCACTCGTGGGCACAGTCGTCGACGACGCCGCCTCCGTGGAGTTCCATGCCTTCTTCGAACGCCACCATGCCGAACTGGCCCGGCTCGCCCATCTGCTGACCGGCGAGGCGGACGCGGCCGACGACCTGGCGGCGGACGCGCTGCTCGCGCTCTGGCACCGCTGGGACCGGGTCCGCGCGGCCGACCACCCGGTGGCGTACGCACGTGGTGTCGTGGCCAATCTGGCCCGCACCCGGATCCGCAGCGCGGTCCGCGAACGCCGCAGGATCGCCCTGTTCTGGTCGCAGCGCGAGGAGAAGACGGAGAATCCGGACGTCGCGGGCGTGGTGGACGTCCAGTCGGCGCTGCGTAGACTCCCGTTCCGCAAACGGGCCTGCGTGGTGCTCCGGCACGCCTTCGACCTGTCGGAGAAGGACACCGCGCTCGCCCTGGGCGTCTCGGTGGGTACGGTGAAGAGCCAGACCTCGAAGGGAATGGCCGAGTTGCAGAAGCTGCTCGGCGCCACAGCGGGTCCGCGGAAGGTGCCCGCCGTCATGGCGGCGCGCACGGGTGAGGCCGGAGGAAGAAACCGATGACGATGCAGCGGGACGGGCACGGCGAGCTGCGCGCCCGGCTGCACGAGGCGGCCGGGGCGTACGAGCCGAACCGCGAGCGGATCCTCGCCCGGATCGAACGCGGCATGGTGCAGCAGGAACGGCCCGGCGGTCACCGGGCGACCCGGCCGGCCCTGTGGGGCTGGGCACGGATCGTGAGCGCCACGGCCGCGGTCGCGGGCATGCTCGCGGTCGGCGGCTACGCGGTGGCGTCGGCGGTCAAGGACGACCCGCCGCAGCAGCAGACGGTCGCCGTCTCGCCGCCGCCGGTGGAGTCCCCGGACGCGACGAGCCGCCCGCCGGCCTCGCCGGAGCCGACGCCCGGTCAGGGCGGCGGCGGACAGGACGAGGCCGAGCCGAGCGCCTCACCGACGAAGTCGGCGCAGGCGACGCCGTCCGCCTCCGCCGTGGACCTGCTGCCGGCCGTCGACGACACCGAGGACGGCCCGCTGTGGTCGGACGGCTCGGTCGACCCGCACAGCAACGACTTCTGGGCGCAGAGCAACGTGACGTTCAAGACCTCCGAGCAGCTCACCGCGCTGACCGTGCAGCTGAAGGTCGCGCAGACCGGCGGGGTGTCCTCCGCGGGCGCCTGGCGCTCGCTGCCCGAGGGCGACTTCACGTTCACGGCCCAGGAGAGGGACGGCTTCCTCGTCTACACCTGGGTGCTCAAGGAGGGCCGTACGGTCCCCGAGGGCGAGTGGGTGTTCGCCGGGCAGTACGACCACGACCGCGGCGGCCGGGACGCCAAGGACGACAGCTACGTGGTGGTCGGCGCGTCGGGCGGCCAGGAGAGCTCCGTGGGCGGCGACTTCGCGGCCCGGGACGACGACGAGGGCGACTCGTAGCGGCCGCGGGGATCCCGGAGAAAAAAACTTTCGACGAAGCGGCAACCCTTTCCTCACCGGTGACGACCACACAGCGCAAGAGTCACCACCCACTTGAGGAACCGGTACATGACTGCACCAGCACAACCGCGCGTCCGGCACCGCCGCAAGGTCACCAAGCGGCGGGCGCTGATCGCCGGCTCCGCCGCCCTCGCGGTCTCGGGCGCGGCGATCGTCACCACGACGATGCTCTCGTCCGCGGGCGCGGCGACGGCCTGGCCGACCGCCACCGGCAGCAAGTCCGTGTCGTCGACGATCAAGGTGTCGGGGACCTACGACGGCAAGCTGACGAAGTTCGTCGGCTCCGGCGATCTGGGCGGCAGCGGCCAGGACGAGGGCCAGGACCCGATCTTCGAGCTCGCCGACGGCGCCGTCCTGAAGAACGTGATCATCGGCACCCCGGCCGCCGACGGCGTCCACTGCAAGGGTTCCTGCACGCTCCAGAACGTGTGGTGGCTGGACGTCGGCGAGGACGCCGCCAGCTTCAAGGGCAAGTCCGCCTCGTCGGTGTACAAGGTCATCGGCGGCGGCGCGAAGAACGCCGCCGACAAGGTGCTCCAGTTCAACGGCGCCGGCACGCTGACCGTGTCCGGCTTCCGGGTGGAGAACTCCGGCAAGCTGGTCCGCTCGTGCGGCAACTGCAAGACGCAGTACAAGCGCACGGTCGTGCTGAGCGACATCGACATCGTGGCGCCCCTGAAGGCCATCGTCGGCGTCAACGCCAACTACGGCGACACCGCGACCCTGTCGAAGATCCGCATCCAGGGCGACACCAAGAAGAAGACGAAGACCTGCGTCCGCTTCAAGGGCAACAACACCGGCAAGGAGCCCACCGAGCTGGGCACCGGTGCCGACGGCAAGACCTGCAAGTTCTCGTCGTCCGACATCACCTACAAGTAGGCCCCTCGGCCCGCCGGCCCGAGCCCCTCTCGGGCCGGCACGAGAACGCCCCCGCCGGCGGTCACCGGCGGGGGCGTTCTGCTGCCCGGTTCAGTTCATGGTGGCGCCGATCGTGGTGGACCCGGTCGTCAGGAACGTCGTCGCCGGCAGCGACCCGTCTGCCGCGCGGGCGCCGTACGCCGTCGTCGCGTCCGTCGACCGGAACGCCGGGGTGCCGACGCCGCCGTCCCAGTTGTTCGCGGCGCTCACCGTGGCGGAGCCCAGCTTCGCGAGACCGCCCTTGTTGCCCACGGCGAGGTTGCGGGCCAGCCGGGCCTTGCCGGTCGCGAAGTAGAAGCCGGCCTGCGCGTTGGCGTACGCGGTGTTGCGGTTCAGCACGATCGCGCCGGGGTTGGAGTTCTCGGTGAAGCCGTTCAGCGTGTTGTCCCAGGCCGCGTCGTCGTTCACGACGTGCGCGACGGCGACGCCTCCGCCGCCCAGCTTGAACCCGTTGCCGTTGCCCTCGAAGGCGGTGTCGCCCCACCGGTTCTTGCCGTTGCCGAAGGCCCACGAGTGCTCGATGGTGACCGCCGTGGAGAACTGCCAGAGGTCGAGGCCGTCGTCGGAGTTGTTGTAGAGGCGGGCGCCGGTGATCCGGTTGCCGCTGCCGGAGCCGAACTTCACGGCGATGCCGTCCGCGTTCTGGCCGTGTCCGGCGGGGTCGTAGTTGCTGTGGCTGTCGAGGTTCTGGACGAGGTTGCCGACGGTGTCGTCGCCGCGCAGGGTGAAGCCGGTGTCGCCGTTGGCGGCGGTGACCAGGTTCCTGAAGACGCCTCCGGTGGAGGAGGTCACCACGAAGCCCTGCGCCGGGGACTTCTGGAAGGTCAGGTTCTGCACGGTCCAGTAGCTGCCGTAGATCCCGGCGAGCCAGGAGCCGGCCGGGAGCTTCGAGCCGTCGATCTTCACCTTCTCGGTGCCGTACGCCTGGAGGGTGATCCGGTTCGACGAGGTGCCGCTCGCCGTGGACTTCAGGGTGGCCGTCGGGTAGTAGGTGCCGCCCCGGACCTGGATGACGGTGCCGGCGGCGGCGTTCCTCACGGCCGCCTCCAGTTGCGCGGTGGTCGACACGGTGACCGTGGTCGTCGCGGCCTGGGCGCCGTCGTTCGTCAGGCCGAGGTAGACGCCGCCCGCCCCCGAGGCGACGGCCACCGCGGCGGCGATCGAGAGGGTGCGCGTCCTGCGGTGGCGTCCGGTGCTCAAACGCACGGGGCGTTCCTTTCCTGAGGGGGATGGAGGGGAAACGGGCCGGAGGGGCCGCCCCGGCCCGTTTCCTCACACCAGTCGCCGCCGTGGCCGGAAAGGGTTGCCGGACCGTGCGAAAAGATGCCGGAACTTTCGCCGCGGTCAGTCCATGGTCGCCCCGATGGTGGTGCTGCCCGTGGTCAGGAAGGTGGTCACGGGCAGTGCGCCGCCGGACCGGCGGGCGTCGTACGTGCTGGACGCGTCCGTGGAGCGGAAGGCGGGGGTGGCGATGCCGGAGTCCCAGTTGTTGCCGGCCGAGACGGCCTTGGCACTCCTGCTCGCCTGGCCGCTGCCGTTGCTCACCGCGAGGTTCTTGCCGAGCCTCGCGGAACCGGTCGCGAAGTAGTAGCCCCACTTGGCGTTGGCGTAGGCGGTGGTGCGGTTGATGACGATCGCGCCGGTGTTGGAGTTCTCGGTGAAGCCGTTGCCGGCGTTGCCCCAGGCGGCCGAGTTGTTGACGACGTGGGCGACGACCTCGCCGTCGCCGCCCAGCTTGTAGCCGTTGCCGTCGCCCGCGAAGGCGGAGTCGGACCAGCGGTTGGCGCCGTTGCCGAAGGCCCAGGTGTGCTCGACGGTGACGGGTGAGGAGAAGGACCAGAGGTCGAGGCCGTCGTCGGAGTTGTTGTAGAGGCGGGCCCCGGTGATGAGGTTGCCGGTGCCGGAGCCGAACTTCACGGCGATGCCGTCGGCGTTCTCGCCGTGGTTCGCGGCGTCGTAGTGACCGTAACTGTCGATGTTCTTCACGGTGTTGTTGACCGTGCCGTCGCCGGTGAGGGTGAAGCCGGAGTCGCCGCCGTTGATGGTCCTGATGTTGTTCCAGTTGGTCCCGGTGCAGGACTGGCAGACGACGGCGCTGTCCGGGGAGTTCTGGAAGGTGAGGTTGGAGACGTTCCAGTAGTCGGCGGTGAGCTTGAAGATCCAGCCGCCGGCGGGGAGGTTCGAGCCGTCGATCTTCACGGTCTCCGAGCCGTACGCGGTGAGGGTGACGGGCGCGGACGAGGTGCCGTCGGCGGTGGACTGGAGGGTGGCCGTCGGGTAGTAGGTGCCGCCGCGGACCTGGATGACGGTGCCGGCGGTGGCGTTCTTGACGGCGTTGGCCAGGTCGGTGGAGTTGCCGACCACGACGGTGGCGGCCTGGGCCTGGGTGGGGAGGACGGCCAGGCCGGCGCCGAGCGCGAGGGCGGCCAGGGCGGGGAGAGCGGTGCGACGAGGCATGGAGTGCGGGTCCTTCGCTCGTGGGGGTGGGGGGACGGTCGGATCCCGGTGGGGTGCGGGGGGATCAGAGGACGCGGTCCAGCCAGGTGAAGACCTCGTCCTGCATGCGGTCGACGAAGACGTGGCCGAGGTCGGGCCAGGTCCTCAGGTGCAACCGCTCCTCGGCGTGGCGGGACCGCCAGACGGCGCGCAGCTTCTCGTGGGCCGTGCGGACGCCGTCGGCGGGGAACAGCGGGTCGAGGCCGCCGTCGAAAAAGAGCATCGGCCTGGGTGCGGCGATGCTCGCCACGTCGGGGAAGTCGAGGTGGCGGGGCAGTCCGGGGTGGAGCATGTAGTAGGAGGACTGGCCGCGCAGGGTGTTGTTGCCGGGGACCATCATCTCCTTGAGTCCGGTCATCCAGCAGACGGCGGCCGCGGCGGCGAGGTCGTCGGTGAGCGCCGCGGCCTGCCAGGCGCGGAAGGCGCCCATGGAGAAGCCGACGGCCGCGATCCGCCGCCGGTCCACGCGCTCCAGGCGGGCGAGGAAGCCGGCGGCGCGGGCGTCCTCGCGGGCCATGAGCCCGGCCAGGGAGGACCCCAGGTGGTAGAAGGTGCTCGCCAGTGCCTGCTGCTGGTCGTAGGCGAGGGGGCCGCGGTCGCCCCAGCCGAGCGCGTCGGCGGCCAGCACGACGTATCCGCGCCGGGCCAGTTCGTCGCCGACGAAACGGCCGCTGAAGTACTTCTGGGTCCAGGCTTGCGCGGAGGCGAGCCGGCCGGCGTCGTACCAGGGCCGGACCAGTTTCTCCTTGCCGATGTCGAACTTCGCCCCGTGGTCGTGCAGCAGGAGCACGGCCGGGAAGGGTCCGGGTCCGTGCGGGGTGAGCAGGGCGGCCCGGACGCGTTCGTGACGGGTGAGGGAGAGTGTCACCAACTCGGCCGTGTAGCCGTCCTGTTCGGTCCGCCCGTGGAATTCGGGGGCGTACGGCGTGCCGTCCTCGCGGTCGACGAGCAGCGCCTCCTCGACCGTGGCGCGGGCGGCCCGGCGCCAGGCGCGGAAGTCGCGGATCGGCGAGTTCCCCCAGGCCAGCGGGAAGGTGAGGGCTTGCTTGAGGGCGGGATGGAAGTCGGGCAGCGGACCGTCGACGACCGCCGCCCGCGCACCGCCGGCGGCTCCCCCGGCCAGCAGGGCCGCCCCCGTCCCGACCACGAACGCCCGCCGGCCCACCGGTTCACGGACGCTCATACGGCCTCCAGTCCCCCAGGTAGGTGCGCCGGGTGTGGACGGCCGCCTCCGCGGGGGTCAGCTGCGGGCGGTCGTCCGGTGCGGAGATCACCGCGCCGGGTCCCGCGTTGCCGTACTCGCGGAAACGCATGGTCTGCCAGGGGTAGGCCTCGCGCATGTTCGTGTACGGGGCGGCCGCGTCGATGCCGGGGCCGATCCAGGAGTCCCGTACGACGAGGGAGGGCCAGGCGGTCGTCTCGTACGACGGCACCCAGGGCCGGGCCAGTTTGTAGGCCGCGTCCTCGGCACCGGAGGTGACGCGGCAGCGGACGGCGAGGAAGCCGTAGGGGTTGGCGCGGGCGGTGGCCGGGGCGAAGACCATGCCCTTCGGGGTGAAGGCGACGTCCCGCCGGAGGGTGTGGAAGCGGCAGGTGTCGAAGACGGCGCGGGCCCGTCCGAAGACGAAGTCGACGTCGCCCTCGATGTGGCAGCGGTGGTAGTAGTGCCGGTCGAAGGCGTCCAGGGCGGTGGTGTCCGCGAAGAGGGTGTCCTGGTGGGCGAGGAAGCGCACGTTGTCGAAGCGGGAACGGTCGCCGGTGACGTACGCGGCGACCGCCTGGGTGCCGGTGATGTCGGGGTGGTCGGCGCGCAGCCAGTCGTTGGCGAGGGTGAGGTCGCGCACGGTCAGGCCGGGGGCGGCGGAGGTGAAGGTGGCGGAGCCGGCGGTGCCGTAGGTGGTGCCGTCGGGCTTCTTCGTGCCGTTCGCGTTGTCGTGCACCAGGACGGCGGCGCGCGGGTCGCGGGAGGCGCCGCGCAGGGTCAGCCCGGCCGCGCCGGCGGGGACGGTGACCACCTCGCGGTAGGTGCCGGGGTGCACGACGATCGTCCAGCCGGGCCCGGTGACGGCGTCCACCGCGGCCTGGACGGAGTCGCCGGGGCGCACGTGCAGGACCCGGCGGCCCCCCGTGCCCGTGCCGGCCGCGAGGGCGGGGGTGGCGGTGGCGGTGGCGGCCAGAGCGGCGGTGAGACCGGTCAGGAGGGTGCGCCTGCGCATGTCAGCAGGTCTCCTTCCAGGGCGTCCAGTCCCCGAGGTGGGCCGACCGGGTCGCGGACGCGGCCTGCTCGGGGGTGAGCTGGGGCCGGTTCTCGGGGACGGTGACGACCGCGCCGGGTCCGGAGTTGCGGTACTCGGCGAACCGCTGGTCCTGCCAGGGGAAGGCGGCCGACATGTTCGCGTAGGGCGCGACCGCGTCGATGCCGGGGCCGAGGTGGGTGTCGCGGACGGTGAGCATGGGGCGGGCGGTGGTGTCGGAGCTGGGCACCCAGGGGCGGGCCAGCTTGTAGAAGGCGTCCGGGGCCTCGCTCGTGACCCGGCTGCCGGTCACCAGGTAGCCGCGCGGGTTGGCGCCGGCCGTGGAGGGCGCGAAGACGAAGCCGTGGGGGGCGGCGGCGAGGTCCGTGCGGTTCAGGGTGCGGAAGTGGCAGTGCTCGAAGACGGCGGTGGCCCGGCCGAAGACGAAGTCGACGTCCCCCTCGGCGTAGCAGTGGGAGAAGTACTGCCGGGCGAAGGTGCCCAGGGCGATGGAGTCGGCGTAGAGGGTGTCCTGGTGGCCGAGGAAGCGGCAGTGGTGGAAGGCGGAGCGGTCGCCCTGGACCTTGATCGCGACGGCCTGGGTGCCGGTGACGCCGGGGTGGTCGGCGCGCAGCCAGTCGTTGGCGAAGGTGATCCAGCGGGCGGTGAAGCCGTCGGCCTGCACGGTCGTGGTGGCCGAGCCGGTGGTGCCGTGGGTGCCGCCGCCGGGCTTCGGGGTGCCGGCCGCGTTGTCGTACACGATCACGACGTCGCGGGGGTTCTCCGAGGCGCCGATCCAGGTCGCCTCCGCGCGGGTGACGTCGACCGCGAGGGTCTCCCGGTAGGTGCCGGGGGCGATGACGAGGGTGCGGCCGGTGCCGGTGGCGGCGGCCACGGCGTCGCGGACCGAGGTGTGGTCACCGCGTCCGCGCGCGTCGACGTACAGGGTTCCCGGGGTGAGGCGGGCGGACGGGGAGCCGAAGCGGCCGAACGGCCCGCGGGTGCCGGCGCGGACGGGTCCGGCCGACAGGCCGAGGGCGGCGCCCGCACCGGCGCTCGCCAGGAGGAAACCCCTTCTGGACAGGGGGAGCTGGACGTGGTGCGAGGGCATGCGGGTGCTCCTTCGGGGTGCGGCTCGTGCGGCTCGTGGGATGCGGACCTCGGACGTGTGGGGGGTGGGGTGTGCGGGCCGGGGCGGTGGGGCCCCGGCCCGCACGGTGCGGTGCTCTGCGGTGCGGTGTGGTGCGGTGTGGTGCTCTGCGGTGCGGGTCAGCAGATCTTTCCGGCGCCGGCCCGGCCGGTGACGATGCCGGGGACGGCCTTCGCGGGGTCGACCCTGGTGCGCAGGGTGGGCGTCCAGCCCGCGCCGGAGCGGAGGGTCTCGGCGGGGATCTCCGCGTTGTGCACGGCGATCAGGTCGACGGGCTTGCCGTTGACGTAGTTGCCGTCGGCGGTGACCGGCGCCTCGCTCCACTTCTTCAGCGCCTTCGCGGCGCTCACGCCGGCGGGCAGCGTGAACGCGTTGTGCTGGGCGACGAGCTGGGACTCCTTGCCGATGCCGAAGCTGTAGGAGTAGGAGGCGTCGGCGACGAAGTGGTTGTTGTAGGAGTCGACCTGTCCGAAGCGGACGCGGGGCGCGCGCTCGACGAGCTTCGAGAACAGGTTGTGGTGGAAGGTGACCTTCAGCTTGCCCCGGTCGCCCACCGCGGTGGACTCGCTGTCGCTGTTGCCGATGAGGATCGTCTTGTCGTGCTCGGTGAAGACGTTCCAGGAGGCGGTGACGTAGTTCGAGCCGCGTACGACGTCCAGTTCGCCGTCGTGCTGCTGGTAGAGCATGCCGAAGTAGGTCGGCGCGGCGCTGTCGGGGTGGGAGCCGTCGGTGAACGTGTTGTGGTCCAGCCAGACGTGCGTGGACCCGTAGACGACGGCGGTGTCGTACTCGGAGTTCCAGTTGCCCTTCGAGCCGTCGGTGGGGTCCCACTGCGGGAAGCAGTCGATGGGGCTCTCGAAGGCGAGGTTGCGGATGATCACGTTGTCGACGGCCTTGATCTGGAGGCTGGCGCCCTTGATGCCCGCGTTCCTGCCGACACCGATGATGGTGGTGTTGGAGGGGACGTTCACCTTGATCGCCGTGTCCTGGGCGGCGGCGGAGGCGCGCCGCAGGCCCTCGGGGCTGTCCGCGGGCTCGGCGCTCAGGTCGGTGTCGAGGCCCCACACCTCGGGCGCGTACGCGGCGAGGTAGGCGTCGAAGTCGTAGCCGGGCGCGGCGAAGGCGTCGCACCCTTCCGAGACGGCGTCGATCGTGCCCTTGACCTTGATGATCCTCGGTGCGGTGCCGCCGCCCTCCAGGGCGGCCCTGAACTCCGCCCAGGTGGTGACGGTGTGGACGTGCTCGGCGTCGGCGGCGGCACCGCCGGTGGTGCCGGTTCCGTAGGCCGCCCAGCCGTCGCCGGCCGGCAGGGTCTGCCGGGCGACGTCCTGGGCGGAGTGGGCCTGGGCGGGGGTGCCGGTGACCGTCAGGGCGAGGGCGGTGCAGCCGACCACGACGGCCGACTTTATGGCATGCCCATGCCATCTCTGTGTGTTCACTGTGCGGCTCTCTTTCACGGAAGGTAGGGGTCAGGCGGTGGTGGCCGGAGGCCAGGTGATCCACGACTCCGGGATCTCCGCGTCCAGCCGGCGCACGTCCCGCGCCGTCAGCACCCGGCGGCGCAGCAGTTCGGCGGTGGCGAGCCGGGCCACGGCGATCGCGCCCGGCGGATTGAAGTGCGTGTTGTCCTGCTCGGTGTCGGTCCAGTTGAAGTACCGCTTGGTCTCCTCGGCCCCGAGCTTCTGCCACAGCGCGAGCGACAGGGCCTGGAGGTCGAGGAGCGCGACGTCCTCCTCCGCGGCGAGGGCGCGCATCGCCGCCGGATAGTCGCCGTGGGTGGGCAGGGCGTCGCCGTCCGCGTCGAAGCGGCGGCGCTCCACGGCCGTGGCCAGCACGGGCCGCGCCCCGCGGGAGCGCGCCCCCTCGACGTACAGCCGGAGATGGTCCTGGTACGTCGTCCAGGGCTCGGTGTAGCGGGCCGGGTCGGTGGTCTTCTCGTCGTTGTGCGCGAACTGGATCAGGAGGAAGTCCCCCGGCCGGATCGACGCCAGGATGACGTCCAGCCGCCCCTCGTCGACGAAGCTCTTCGAACTGCGGCCGTTCACCGCGTGGTTGGCGACCGGCCGGTCCTTGTGCAGGAAGAACGGCAGCGCCATGCCCCACCCGGTCTCGGGCGCCGCGTCGGCGGACTTCTGGGCGGCGGTGGAGTCACCGGCGATGTAGAGGGTGCGGGGTCGCCCCGCGGCCCGGGCGGTGCCGGTGGCCGCGACGGCGAGGGGGACGGCGGCGAGGGCCGCCGAGGTGACCTGTCTGCGGGTGAGGGACACGGAGGTGCGCCTTTCGCACAGGGATTTCTCACAGGGAGGGGGACCGCGCCCCTGCCGGGGCGCGGGACGGTACGCATGTGCGGCTCCGCCGCGGAGGTCACAGCCGGCTCCGCCGCGGAAGTCACGGCCGGCTCCGCCGCGGAAGTCACGGCCGGCTCCGGCGGGACACCGCGGCCGGCCGCCGTGCTGCGGAAGGGGGAAGGCCTAGCCCTTCTGTTCCTTCCACTCCGCCTGCGCCGTGTTCAGCTGCTCGGCGAGGGTGTCCAGGAACTCCTTGGCGGTGAGCTTGCCCAGCAGGACCTTCTGGAAGTTGGGCTCGTTGTCGGACTTGGAGATGGTGCCCCAGTCGGGCAGGTAGTACGGCAGCTGCACGATCGTCGTGGACCCGTCCGACAGCGCCTGCGCGGCCAGCTTGGTCGGCTCGGCCTTGTCGATCCACGCGTCCTTCGCCGCCTTGGTGTTGGACGGCACCTGCCCCGCGGACTCGTTGAACTTCGAGTTCTCCGCCTGCGAGGTGGCGAACTCGATGAACTTCCAGGCGGCGTCCTTGTTCTTCGAGCTCTTGAACATGCCGATGCCGTCGACCGGGTTGGACACCTGCACCCGCTTGCCGGAGGCGCCGACCGGCTGCGGGATGCCCCGGAACTTGCCGGCGCCGAAAGCCTTCACGTGGTCCTGGTACGAGCCCAGGTTGTGGTTCAGCATGCCGATGGTGCCCGAGTCCCACTGGGCGACCATCTTGGTGAAGTCGTTGTTGAGGTCGGCGGCCGGGGTGACCTTCTTGTAGAGGGCCGCGTACTTCTCCAGCGCCGCGACGTTCTTCGGGTCGTTGACGGTGGTCTTGTCGCCGTTCCAGAACGAGGTGATCCCGCTCTGCCCGTACATCGCGTCCAGCGCCTGGGCGATGGATCCGGCGCCGCCGCGGATGGTGTACCCGAACTGGTTCTTGCCGCTGTTCGTCAGCTTCTCCGCCGCCGTGTAGAACGCGTCCCAGGTGGTCGGCTCGGCCAGCCCCGCCGCCTTGAACAGGTCGGTGCGGTAGTAGAGGACGCCGTTGTTGGCGGAGGTCGGGATCGAGTACAGCGCCTCACCGCCGCCGGCGGACTTCAGCGACTCGACCATGGACGCGTTGAGCTCGCCCTTGAGGGAGGACCTGGCGAGGCGGTCGTCCAGCGGCTCCAGGGCGTCCTGCGCCGCGATCGCCGCCGCCATCGACGCCGTGATGCCGCCGACGTCCGGCAGGCCGCCGCCCTGGATGGCGGTGTCGACCTTGGACTGGTACTCGGTGGAGGCGATGCCGACGTACTCGACGTCGATGTCGGGGTTGGCCTTCTCGAAGTCGGCGATGACCTGCTTCCAGATGTCGGTGCGGACACCGCCGTTGTTGTCCCAGAAGACGATCTTGCCCTTGCCGCTGCCGTCGGACCCCTTGTCCCCGCCGGCGCCGCTGCCGTCGTCACCGCAGGCGGTGGCGGTCAGGGCGAGCGCGGCCCCCAGGGCTACGGCCGTGGCGGCGCGCCTGCTTCTGTGGATGCTGATCTTCATTGGTCGGCTCTCTTCTTCTTCTCTTCTGGATCCAACGGGCTGTGCGGGCATGTGCGGTGCGGGCGTGTGGGGGGCGCGGGGTCAGCGGCGGGCGTGGGGGGCCGGGTCGCCGGTGCCCCTGAGGTGGTCGACGTCGCCCTCGGAGCGGGAGGCGCGGACGCGGATCCGGCCGGCCGCGGCCGGCCGGGGGCTGCCGGTGACCGGGGTGCCCCGGCGGGCCGGGAAGGCGGTGTCCTCGAGGACGGTCCGGTCGCCGGTCGTCCCCGCCGCCGGCGCCTGCTCGCCGTTCGGCTCGTGCGCGGCCTCGTCGCCGTCGTCGCCGAGGGCGGGGTGGCGGGCGGTGACGCCGTGGGCCGCGATCCGGAACGTGGCGCCGCCGGTCGGAACCCCGTGCGCCACAGGCGTGTCGTAGACGATGACGGTGCCGGAGCGGTCCTGTCCAGTCCCCTGCGGCAAGATGTTCGGCTCGCCCGCCGGGACGGACGCCTCCGCGCGGCGGGTGTCCGGCGCGACGGCGACCGGGGCCGGCGCGGAGCGGGCCTCGCCGGCCGCGCCGAGGGCGGGCACGGCGACCGGGGCGGCCACGGCGGCCGGGACGGCGCCGGGTCTCGACGAGCGCTTGCTGGGGAAGTGCGTCATTGCGGCTCCCGACAGGCTGACCGTTGCGGTGGGTTAGAGGGGGCTGATCCTGAAGCGGGTGAACGTGGCGGCCCCGGGGCGGCCCGGTCCGTCGGGTGCCAGGGCGAACAGGCCGAGCAGGGCGCCCACCCAGCGCCAGGGGGTGGCGGCGAAGACCGGCCCGCTGCGGCGTCGGCCGTCGCCGAGGTCGTAGGCGAAACGGCAGCGGGCGCCGGCGCCGATCTCGATGCGCAGGCGGACCGTGCCGTGCGGGGCGGGCCGCGGGTGGGCGGCGTCCCGTTCCCGCTCGGCGGCCGACTCGGCGAAGCGGTGCACGAGGTGGACCGTGCCGTCGGTGCCGCGTTGCAGCCCGATCCAGGCGTAGGCGTCCCCCAGCACCGCGAGTCCGGCCCGTGCGCCGGGCTCCTCACCGTGCAGTTCCAGGTCCACCTCGACGGCCGACGGGGTGCCGGGCAGCCGCTGGGTGAGCACGTGGGGCAGCTTGCGCAGGTCGTGCGCGTCGGCCGTGCGGACGCAGGACAGGCGCAGTCCGTCGCCGGAGTGCTGGGTGGCCCAGCCGTCCTGGGGGTTGGCCGTCCACTGCCACTGCCTGCCGAACCGTCCGCCGGGGAAGTCGTCGTCGGTGGCGGGCGCGGCGGCGGGCTGCGGCGGCAGCGCGGGCCTGCGGTGCACGGCGACGGGGGCGCCCCGGTCCCCGATCACCGGCCAGCTTCCCCCGCTCCCGGCCCCGCCCGGGCCGGAGGCGCCGTCACCGTCCCAGCGCAGGGGCTGGAGGTGGACGACCCTGCCGTACGCGCCGCGCTGCTGGAAGTGCAGGAACCAGTCCTCGCCGGACGGGGTGCGCACCCAGCCGCCCTGGTGGGGGCCGTTGACGTCGGTGTCCTTCTGCTCCAGGACGATCCTCTCCTCGTAGGGGCCGAAGAAGTCCCGGGAGCGGAAGGCGCCCTGCCAGCCGGTCTCCACCCCGCCGGCCGGGGCGAGGATCCAGAACCAGCCGTCGTGCCGGTACAGCTTGGGGCCCTCGATGGTGAACCAGCCGGGGATGCGGTCCCCGTCGACGATCACCTTGCCGTCGTCGAGGAGCGAGGTGCCGTCGGGATGCATCCGGTGGCCGGTGAGGCGGTTCTTGATCCCGGAGCGGGACTTCGCCCAGGCGTGGACCAGGTAGGCCTCGCCGGTCTCCTCGTCCCACAGGGGGCACGGGTCGATCAGGCCCTTGCCCTCCTTCACCAGGTGGGGCCGGGTCCAGGGTCCCCTGATCTCGGGGGCGTTGACCTGGAAGACGCCCTGGTCGGGGTCGCCCCAGAAGATCCAGAAGCGGTCGTCGTGGTGGCGCAGCGAAGGCGCCCAGACCCCGCGGTCGTGGCGCGGGGAGTCGAACTCGGCCGCCGGTTCGAGGCGTTCGAGGGCGTGCCCGACCAGCGTCCAGTCGACCAGGTTGCGGGAGTGCAGCAGCGGCAGGCCGGGGGCCCGGCCGAAGCTGGAGGCGGTGAGGTAGAAGTCGTCGCCGACGCACACCACGTCCGGGTCGGACCAGTCGGCGTTCAGGACCGGGTTCTCGTACGTCTCGTCGGCCACGACCGCGTCCGTCACTGGGTGACCGCCTTCCGCACGAGGGCGGCCGCCTCGTCGCGTCCGAGGCGGCCGTCGGCGACGACGGTGACGACGCGGCGGACGGCGGTGTCGCCGGGGGCGATCACGAGCCGCTCGGCACAGGCGAGCGAGGAGCCGACGCCCGGGTACTCGGCGGTGCGCACGAACCAGGGGTCGCGGCGGGTGGCGTCGGTGGCGCCCGCGAACACCAGGGTCCAGTCCCGGCCGGCCAGGGCGAGCCAGTCGGCGCACCCGCCGTGCACCTCGGCCTCGCCCTCGGCGGTGGCGGTGAAGACGTCGGGGGCCCGGTCCTCCTTGCGGGCGCGCCAGAAGAAGCCGCCGTAGGCCGCGCCGGGGCGTCCGTTCGTCGCCGGGCTGCCGATGGTCACCGGGTCCGGGGTGGCGTTGGTGAGGGAGAAGGTGAAGTCCAGGGCCCAGGCGGTGTCGGTGAGTCCGGTGGCCGCGACCGTACGGCGTTCGCGCAGCAGCTCGGTTCCGGCGGCCGTCCAGCGCAGCTCCTCCACGAAGCCGTCGGGGTCGCACAGGGGGAAGCCGGTGTGCCGCTGGACGCCGTGGTTGGCGAGTTCGGTCGGTCCCTGGTCGCGGACGTAGGTGCGGCCGCCCCAGAAGTTGTGCCCCTCGACGTCGGGAACGGCGACACCGACGCCGAGGTGGTGGGTGTGGTCGGCGGGGCTCAGTTCGGTGACGGCCGTGCCGGCCAGGGTGGTGACCGGGTGCAGGAAGGGGCGCGGGGAGAGCCGGTCGGGCAGCTCGGGCCGGGTGACGTAGCCGCCGACCGGGCGGCCCGCGACCCGCAGCACGACGGGTGCGTCGGGGGCCTGTGCCATCAGGTGTCCACCCCTTTCGGGTGCGCGGTCGGGGACGCCCAGGCGGCGCCCAGCTCGGAGAAGAGGGCGAGGGTGTCGGCGGCGGCGGCGACCAGCCCGTCGACGCCGGGGACGACCCGGCGGTCCTCGCCGGGGAGCCGGTGCCAGGCGTCGTCGGGCAGTTCGAGCGGGTCGGGGGCGACCCGGACCGCCTCGACGACCCGCATGAACGCCTCGGTCGTGGCCGGCGGGACCAGCAGCTCGGCGCCGTCGGTGAGGTGGTCGACGAGGTTCTCCAGCAGGTCGGTGCGGCCGTACTCGAACTCCTCGGGGCCGTGGCCGCCGCGCTGGAGCAGGACGCGGTCCTGCTTGTACCAGAAGGTGATCCGGCCGTGGCTGCCGTGGACGACGACGTACGGGTCGTCGGGGTCCTCCGCGCACAGGGTCGCGGCGACGACGACGGGGCGTCCGGCGGCGGTGGTGATCCGGACGCAGGAGGTGTCGTCGGACTCGATGGCGTTGGCGTGCGCCAGCTCGGTCTCGATGCCGGTGACGTCCTCGGCGCGGGTGACGCCGGCCAGCGTGAGGGCGGTGGCGACGGCGTGCGCGAGCGGGTTGGTGAGGGCGCCGTCGATCACGTCGACGCCGTTCAGCCGCCGCTTCCCGGCCCAGGGCGCGCGCCGGAAGTAGACCTCCGGGCGGGCCCAGGCGCCGGCCCCGCCGACCCCGGTGACCTCGCCGATCACCCCGTCGCCGATCATCCGGCGGACCGCGGGCACGGCGTGCGAGCCCAGCGACTGGAAGCCGATCTGGCAGACCACGCCCGCCTCGGCGACCCCGTCGGCCATCCGGCGGAACTCCGCGTACGACGGTGCCGGCGGCTTCTCCAGCAGCAGGTGCACGCCCTTGCCCGCCGCGGTCAGCGCCAGGTCGGTGTGGGTGGGGATCGGGGTGCAGACGACGGCGATCCGGGCGCCGGTGGAGTCCAGCAGCGCGCCGAAGTCGGCGGACTGCTCGGGCGTGCCGAGGCCGTCCGGGATCTCGTCGGGGGTGAGCGGGGTCAACTCGCAGATGCCCGCGAGGCGCACGATGCCCTTGTCCTGGAGACGGCGGATGTTCTCCAGGTGCCAGCGGCCGTGGCCGCGCGCACCGGCGAGGACGACGGGGACGCCCGTGCCCGGCGAAGCGCCCGTGGTCAGGGGTTCGGGGGTGTTCACGGGGTCCTCCCCGCGCCCGCGCCGCGGGCCGGCCCGCGGTCTGCCACCGTCCCGCGGTCGGTCGCCGTCCCGTGGTCGGTCGCCGTCCCGTGGTCGGTCGCCGTTCCGCGGTCTGCCACCGTCCCGTGGTCTGCCACCGTCCCGTGGTCGGTCGCCGTGGCACGGCCGGTCGCCGCGCGCGGGGTGGGGGTGCGGCTTCCGGCGGCCGTCGCCGCGGCGGGGTGACGGATCCTCATCCCTTCACCGCCCCCGCGCTGAAGCCGGTGATCAGCCACTTCTGGATGAAGGCGAACACGAGCACCACCGGGACGGCGGCGATGATGCCGCCGGCGGCGAGGGCGCCGAGGTCGACGCTGTCCGCGCTCATCAGGGTGTTGAGGCCGACCGGGATGGTCTGCTTGCTCTGGTTGTTGAGGAACATCAGGGCGAACAGGAAGTGGTTCCAGGAGTGCACGAAGGCGAAGGAACCGACGGCGATCAGACCGGGCCGCAGCAGCGGCAGCACGACGATGCGGAAAGCCGTCAGCCGGTTGCAGCCGTCGACCCAGGCCGCCTCCTCCAGCGAGTACGGCACGTTCTTGATGAAGTTGCTGATCAGGATCATCGACAGCGGCAGCTGGAACACCGTCTCGGCGATGATCACGCTGGTCAGCGAGTTGATCATCTGGAGTTCGGCGAAGATCTCGAACAGCGGGACCAGGAGCAGCGCGCCCGGCACGAACTGGGAGCAGAGCAGGGCCAGCATGAAGGCGCGCTTGACCTTGAAGTCGAAGCGGGCGAGGGCGTAGCCGCCGGCCAGCGCGACGAGGGTCGTCATCAGCAGGGTGGCGACGCCGACGAGCAGGCTGTTCTGGAAGTAGGTGCCGAAGCTGCGGTCCGTCCAGACCTTCTCGAAGTGGTCGAAGGTGACCGGCCAGGGCAGGAGCGAGGTGGAACCGGCCGGGCGCAGCGCGAACAGCAGGATCCAGTAGAAGGGGATCAGCGTGAAGACGAGGTAGACCGACAGCGGCAGGTAGATCTGCCAGCGCGGGGCCTCGTCCCAGGCGCGGTTCCTCCCGCCGCGCGGGCGCGGCTCGGACGGGGTGGGGACGCTCACGGGCGTGGGCGCCACCTCGGTGGCCTCCTTGGTGATCACTTGGCCTCACTTCCGAACTTGCTCAGCCTCAGGTAGACCATCGAGCAGAAGAGCAGGATCACGAACGCGACGGTGGTCAGGGCGGACGCGTAGCCGAAGTTGTGGGCGTCCACGGAGGTGTTGGCGATGTAGAGGGGCAGCGTGGTGGTCTCGCCCGCGGGCCCGCCGCCGGTCAGGGTGTAGAGCAGGTCGACGTTGTTGAACTCCCACACCGCGCGCAGCAGCGTGGACAGGACGATCGCGTCCTTCAGGTGGGGCAGCGTGATGTGCCAGAACTGCTTGAGCCTGCTGGCCCCGTCGACCTCGGCGGCCTCGTACAGGTCCTTCGAGACGGACTGGAGGTCGGCGAGGATGAGGATCGCGAAGAAGGGGACGCCGCGCCACAGGTCGGCGACGATCGCGGCCGGGAACACCGTGGAGGTGTCCGACAGCCAGCTGGTGCCGTAGCTGCCGATGCCCATGTCCGCGAGGTAACGGGTGATGCCCGTCTGGGAGTTGTAGAGCAGCACCCAGATCGCGGAGGTCAGCACGCCGGAGACGGCCCACGGGGAGAAGACCAGGGCGCGGCCGAGCGAGCGGCCCACGAAGGTCTGGTTGACGATGAGCGCCAGCGCCAGGCCGAACATCAGCTGGAGCCCGACCTCGACGAACACCCACTTGGCGCTGAAGGTGAGCGTGTCCCAGAACACCGGGTCGTCGGTGAAGGCGTGGACGAAGTTGTCGAAGCCCGCGTAGCCGTTGCGCCACGGTTTGGTGGGGTTGTAGTTCTGCAGGCTGTAGTAGAAGACGCTGATGACCGGGTAGGCGATGAAGCCCAGCATGAGCAGGGCCGCCGGCGCGATCAGCAGGTACGGCAGCCTGCGCGGCGTGGCGGAGGCACGGCGCCGCCGGGCTGGCGCGGGCGGTTTCGCCACGGCTGCGGCTTGGGCCATGACTGTTCTCCGTTTCTGGGTACGTCGTCGTACGTCGTGCTGGTGTGGTGCTGTCGCGGTGCTTGTGGTGCTGTCGTGGTGCTTGTGGTGCTGTCGTGGTGCTCGCGTCGCGTAGGAAGCGCTTTCTCCCCGGGTAGGGGTCGGCGGAGGCGGCTCCGCTGTGCGGGTCAGCCCGCGTACGGGTCCGCCACCGTGCCCTGGCGGGCCAGGAACTCGAAGTCGCAGCCGGTGTCGGCCTGGGTGATCTGTTCGTTGTAGAGCGCGCCGTAGCCGCGTTCGTAGCGGTTCGGCGGCGGCGTCCAGTCGGCCCTGCGCCGCTCCAGCTCCTCGTCGTCCACGTGGAGGTGGAGGGTGCGGGCCTCCACGTCGAGGGTGATCGGGTCGCCCGTGCGGACCAGGGCGAGGGGCCCGCCCACGTAGGACTCGGGCGCCACGTGGAGCACGCACGTCCCGTAGCTCGTCCCGCTCATCCGGGCGTCGGAGATCCGGACCATGTCCCGCACGCCCTGCCGGAGCAGGTGGTCGGGGAGCGGCAGCATGCCGTACTCGGGCATGCCCGGGCCGCCCTTGGGGCCGGCGTTGCGCAGGACCAGCACGCTGTCGGCGGTGATGCCGAGGTCCGGGTCGTTGATGGTCCGCTGCATGGTCCGGTAGTCGTCGAAGACGACCGCGGGGCCGGTGTGCTTGAGCAGGTGCGGCTCGGCCGAGATGTGCTTGATGACCGCGCCGTCCGGGCAGAGGTTGCCGCGCAGGACGGCGACCCCGCCCTCGGCCGCGACCGGGTTGTCCCGCGGCCGGATGACGTCGTCGTCGTGCACCCGCGCCCCGGCGAGCTGCTCGCGCATCGTGTCGTACGAGACGGTCGGCCGCTCCAGGTGGAGCAGGTCGGGGATGCGGGAGAGGAACCCGGGCAGACCGCCGGCGAAGTGGAAGTCCTCCATCAGGTACGTCTGTCCGCCGGGCCGGACGTTGGCGAGCACCGGGACCGTGCGGGCGATGCGGTCGAAGTCGTCCAGCGTGAGCTTCACCCCCGCCCGTCCGGCCATGGCGATCAGGTGGATGACGGCGTTGGTGGAGCCGCCGAGGCCGAGGACGGTCGTCACCGCGTCCTCGAAGGCGTCGCGGGTGAGGATGCCCGACAGTCTGCGGTCCCGGTGGACGAGGTCGACGATCGCCATGCCGGCCTTCGCGGCCATCCGGTCGTGCCCGGAGTCCACGGCCGGGATGCTGGAGGCGCCGGGGACGGTGACGCCGAGCGCCTCGGCGGCCGCCGTCAGCGTGGACGCCGTCCCCATCGTCATGCAGTGACCGGGCGAGCGGGCCAGGCCGTTCTCCAGCTCGGCCATCTCGCAGTCGCCGATCAGGCCGGCCCGCTTGTCGTCCCAGTACTTCCACATGTCGGTGCCGGAGCCGAGGACCTCGTTGCGCCAGTGGCCCGGCAGCATCGGGCCGGCGGGCACGAAGACGGCCGGCAGGTCGACGCTCGCGGCGCCCATGAGGAGGGCGGGGGTGGTCTTGTCGCAGCCGCCCATCAGGACGGCGCCGTCCACCGGGTACGACCGCAGCAGTTCCTCGGTCTCCATCGCCAGCATGTTGCGGTAGAGCATGGGGGTCGGCTTCTGGAAGGTCTCGCTCAGGGTGGAGACCGGGAACTCCAGCGGGAAGCCGCCCGCCTGCCACACGCCCCGCTTGACGGCCTGCGCCCGGTCGCGCAGGTGCACGTGACAGGGGTTGATGTCCGACCAGGTGTTGAGGATCGCGATCACCGGCTTGCCGAGGTGCTCCTCGGGCAGGTAGCCGAGCTGGCGGGTGCGGGCGCGGTGGCTGAAGGAACGCAGGCCGTCGGTGCCGTACCACTGGTGGCTGCGCAGGTCCTCGGGGCGCCTGCGGACGGGCTCGGTCATATGGACCACCCCGCGGCGATGGCGGCGACCTCGGCGCGGTCCGCCTCGGGCAGCGGCCGGCTCGGCGGGCGGACATCGCGGCGGCACAGGCCGAGGGAGGCGAGGGCCTCCTTGACGACGGTGACGTTGTTGGCGGAACCGTTGGCCGCGCGCAGTTCCTCGAAGCGGCGGATCTGCTCCCAGACCTTCATCGCGGCCGGGTAGTCGCCGGAGCGCAGCGCCTCGATCATGTTCAGCGAGACGGCCGGGGCGACGTTCACCAGCCCCGAGGTGAAGCCGGTGGCGCCCGCGGAGAAGTAGGAGGGGGCGTACGGTTCGGCGAGGCCGGCCACCCAGACGAACCGCTCGAGACCCGCGTCACGGGCGAACGCGGCGAACCGGGAGGCGTCCGGGACGGCGTACTTCACGCCGATCACGTTCGGGCAGGCGTCGGCGAGTTCGGCGAGGCGGGCGCCGGCGAGCTGCGCGTTGCGGATGTAGGGGACGACACCCAGCTCGGGCACCGACTCGGCGATGGCACGGTGGTAGTCGACCCAGCCGCTCTGCGAGACGTAGGGGTGCACGGGCTGGTGGACCATCACCATGCCCGCGCCGAGTTCACGGGCGTGACGGGCGGAGGCGACGGCGGTGGGCACGTCGTGCCCGACGCCGACCAGGATCGCCGCGCGGTCCCCGGCCTCCTCGATCGTCAGCTCCGTGACGAGACGGCGCTCCTCGGGGGTGAGGGCGTAGAACTCGCCGGTGTTGCCGTTGGGGGTGAGGGTCCTGATCCCGCCGTCGAGCAGACGGCGCAGCAGGGCCCGGTGGACGTCCCGGTCGACGGAGCCGTCCTCGGCGAACGGGGTCACCGGGATGGCCACGATGTCGGCCAGGGCCGCACGTTGGGTCTCGAACACCACGCTGCTCATTCCTGACCTTCCTCTGCCTGGACGTCGGGGAACGCCCTGCGGACGAACGACGCGATGTGGGCGTGCAGGGCGCGGGCCGCGCCGTCGGCGTCGCCGTCCAGGGCGAGCCGCAGGATCTCGCGGTGCTCGCCCGCCTCCCGCTCCCAGGAGGGGGAGGCGGCCCAGGCGACGGCCGAGACCAGGGCGGCCTGGTCGCGGACCTCGTCGAGCATCCGGCCGAGCAGCGGGTTGCCGCACGGCAGGTACAGGGCGCGGTGGAACTCCCGGTTGGCCAGGGAGCGTTCGGCGGTGTCGGTCGCCTCGTCGGCCATGGTGAGCGCCGCGCGGGCGGCGTCCAGGGAGGCGCCGCGCCGTACGGCCCGCTTCAGCGCCTCGGGTTCGAGGAGCAGTCGCACGTCGTAGACCTCGCGCGCCATGTCCGCGTCCACCATGCGCACCGTGACGCCCTTGTACTGGCTCATGACGACCAGCCCGGTGCCGGCCAGGGTCTTGAGCGCCTCGCGCACCGGGGTCTTGGAGACCCCGAACTGCGCGGCCAGCTCGGTCTCGACCAGCGCCTGACCGGGCGTCAACTGCCCGGTGAGGATGCGGCGTTTGATCTCCTCCAGCACGTACTGCGTGCGGGAGGGGATCGGCGTGGGCACAGAGGTCATGCGCGCCTCTCGGTGTCGCGTATCTGATCTCGCGTATCGCGTCTCATATATGACGTACGAAGTACGACGGGTTGAAGGTAGGAGGGGCGGTGTGTTTCGTCAATGCTTCTGACAGAGGAAGTCGAGGTTGCTTCTTTTCGCCCGTCGGCTCGCCCGTCAGAAGGAGACGGTGTATCCCTCGCGCGCGGCGGCGGTCCGGCCGCCGAAGACCCGTGCGGCGCGGTCGGCCGCGGCCTCACGGGTGAGGGTGGGTCCCACATGGGTGACGAGCAGTTCCCGCGCGCCCTTCGCGCAGGCCCCCGCGCCCTCCGGAGCGAGGTGCA
Organism: Streptomyces sp. NPDC017202; assembly: GCF_044331705.1. Lineage (NCBI taxonomy): Bacteria > Bacillati > Actinomycetota > Actinomycetes > Kitasatosporales > Streptomycetaceae > Streptomyces > Streptomyces sp. NPDC017202. Next base: position 118,120 of record NZ_JBIRNP010000016.1, read on the forward strand.
CCGGCTGTTCGCCTTCGCGATGCGCGTCGACGTCGGCCTCGCACAGGAACAGGTCGGAGCCTGCCGCGAGTCCGGTGAGCACGTCGCACGGTCCGCCGTCTCCCGAGTGGGCGAGCACGCCGCCCTGGCACTCGGCGCGCAGCCCGTACGCCCCGGTGTCGCGGAGCACCGCGCGGGAGGTGGGGCGGAGGTTCCGGTGCCGGACGGCGTGACCGTCGCGCAGCGCCCTGAAGTCGGGGATTCCGTCCAGGAACCGTACGTCCGGCCGGCCGAGGAAGCCCGCCGGGCGCCGGGCGCGGTCGCGCGGCGCGCGCACCGGCACCGGGGCCGGCGGGGTCGTGTCGCCGAACGCGAAGGCGTGGACGGCGGCGAGGAGATCCGCGCTGCGGTCGGCGTGCAGGTGCGAGATCCAGATCGCGGTGAGCCGTCGCGGATCCGTGTGCCCCTGCAACTCGGCGAACGTCCCCGGCCCGGCGTCCACCCACGCCTCGGCATCCCCGCCCCGCACCAGGTGGCCGGAGCAGGGCCGCCCCGGCCCGGGATGCGGGGAGGCGGTGCCGAGGACGGTGAGGCTGAGGGGCGTGGAGGGGAGGCTACGTACCGCGCCTGGGGACCGCGCCCGGTTCACGTCCGTCTACGGTTTCGTCCAGGCCGGGTCGCGGCCGCTCAGGCCGATCGTGCGGTCCAGGAGGGGGGCGTCCGGCGGAACCGGTACGACGGGGCCGAAGATGCCTCCGCCGCGGGTGGGGTCCTCGGCGGCCGCCCGCAGGAAGGCGTGGGACGCCCGGAGCGCGGCCGGGTCGGGGGTGTAGTCCTGGCCGGTGGCGCGGGCGAGGTCCCAGCCGTGGACGACCAGTTCGTCGACCGCGACGGCGACCGCGACCTCGGCCGGCAGGTCGACGCTGCCGGCGCGGGTCATGCCGGTCCACGCGGCGGGCTCCCGCCAGGCCGCGGCGAGTTCGTCGAGGACGCGGGGCAGTTCCTCGCGCCAGCCGGGGCCGATGTCGGGCGTGGCGTCGTCGGGAGGGGTGTCGGTGGTCGGGCCGAAGTCCTTGCGGGCGGCGTCACGGAAGGCGACGGCGAGGCCGGCGAGGTGGCCCAGCAGGTTGCGGACCGCGTACGCGGGGCAGGGCGTCCCGTCCGCGAGCCGGTCGTCCCGCACGCCCGCCGCGAGCCGGGCCACGGTCCGGGTCTGCGCTCCGAGGTCGAGGGTCACCGTGCCGGTGCCGGTGCCGGTGCCGGTGTCAGTGCTGGTGTCGGTGTCAGTGCTGGTGTCGGTGTCAGTGCTGGTGTCGGTGTCGGTCATCTGCCGCTCCTCCAGGTGGGTCCTGAAGGGCAGACCGGCGGAGCGGCCCGAACTCATCGCAGGGCGGACCGTCTCTTCGCCGCGGCCCGGACCGGCCCGGCCGGAATCCGTCCGCCGCCCGCGCACCACCCGGTGATCACCGGGTGACGGGCCGCTCCGCCGCGCCGCGGCACGTGCCCCGTGTCCCGCGCCGCTGCCGTCCCCGCGCCCGTCCCCGTCCCCGCGCCCGTCCCCGTCCCCGCGCCCGTCCCCGTCCCCGCGCCCGTCCCCGTCCCCGCGCCCGTGCCGGCTCAGAGCGCGCCGAGTCCCTCGCGGACCGCCTCCAGGTCCGCGTCCGAGGCCAGTCCCGCGTGGTACAGCCGGAGCTCCGTGGCGCCCAGCTCACGCGCGCGTGCCGCGTCCGCGGCGAGCGTGCCGGGGCTGCCGCCCATGCCGGAGACGACGGTGAGGTTGGCGGCGATCACGGCCTTCTCGCGGCGCTGCCGCGCGAACGGGCCCAGGAGCGCGGGCCCGCCCGTGCAGGGCACGACCACGCCGTCGGCGACCGACAGGACGTGCGCGGGGTCGACGCCCGGGTTGGCCCCCACGTGGTGGGAGACCGGGTCGGCGTGCAGGAGCACCTGGAAGCCCTCGGGTGCCGCCGCGCGGACGGCCGCGACGGCCTCCTCCTGGAGCGAGCGGGCGGTGGCGTCGCGCCACGCGCGCGTGGCGCCCGCCGGCTCCGTGCCGAGCAGCTTCTCCACGCCGGCCCAGCCTTCCCCGGTCCCGGCTTCGCCCGGCCGGGCGGCGCCCCCGTCGTCCGGCAGTCCCCGCCACACCGGTTCCAGCGCGCTCCGCACGGCCGCCGCGAGCTCGTCGGGGTCCAGGCCGAGGTCGTCGTAGCCGGCCCGGCAGGCGGGGCAGAAGCAGAGCGACATCAGGTACTGCCCGGCCTCGCCGAGCCCGACCCCGCCGGTCTTGTCGTGGGCGTGCAGGTGCTGGAGGCCGTACCAGCCGAGGGACTCCAGTTCGGTGCCGGCCGCACCGGGCCGTACGGCGGCCTCGGCGGCCAGGTCGACGAGGTACGCGCGCGTGGCGGGCTGCGCGATGCACGGGGCCCACGGGTACCGGTCGCCGTACGCGTTGACGACGGAGGTCGCCGGATGCTCGGCGCCCAGCCGGGAGTTGTGGGCGAGGACGACCCAGCTGTGCACCTCCAGGCCGGCCCGTGCGAGCGCGGCGGCGGCCTCGCCGTACGCGTCGCCGGGCGCCCAGTCCCCGGCCGGGTACGGGCGCAGTGCGCGGCCCTGCCAGCGGCTGCCGGCCGGATACAGCACGGCCGCGTGTTCGGCGGTGACGACGCGGTGGCGGGGGTGGCGGGGGGTGAGGGCGCGGGTGGAGTGGTAGGCGGCGGCCAGGGTGACCTGCCGGACGCCGAGCGCGGCGATCCGGCCCGGTGCGGCCGGGTCGCCGTTGACGTCCCAGGGGTAGACGAACGCCGACGCCTTCACTCGCCCTCCTCCAGCAGCGCGTACCCGCGGTCGATCAGCTGCGCGAGCAGTTTGACGTGTTCCTCGGCGGGCTCGTGCAGCGGGGGCCGCACCTCGCCCACGTCGAGGCCGCGCAGCCGTACGCCCGCCTTGACGAGGGAGACCGCGTAGCCGCGGCCCTGGGCGCGCAGTTCGACGAAGGGGCGGTAGAAGCCGTCGAGGAGACGGTGCGCGGTGGTCTCGTCGCCGGTGGCGAGCGCCCGGTGGAAGGCGAGCGCGATCTCGGGGGCGAAGCAGAACACGGCGGACGAGTAGAGGGTGACGCCGATGGCGGCGTAGGCGAGCTGGGTCTGCTCGGCGGTCGGCAGGCCGTTGAAGTAGAGGAAGTCGCCGGGGGCGTCGGTGCGGACGGCGCTGACGATGCGCTGCATGAGGTCGAGGTCGCCGAGCCCGTCCTTGAGCCCGATGATCCCGTCCGTGCGGGCCAGTCCGACGACCGTCTCGGGGGTGAGGACGGCGTTGTCGCGCTGGTAGACGATCACCGGGAGCGGGGTCGCGGCGGCCACTTCCCGGTAGTGGCGCAGCAGCCCCTCCTGGCCGGCGACCACGAGGTACGGCGGCATCGCGAGGAGCCCGTCCGCGCCGGCGGCCTGGGCCAGGCGCGCGTAGCGCACCGCGAGCGCGGTCCCGTAGCCGGCGCCGGCGACGACGGGCACGCGTCCGGCCGTCTCGTCCACGGCCGCGCGCACGCACGTCTCGAACTCCTCGGGGGTGAGCGCGTGGAACTCCCCGGTGCCGCAGCAGGCGAAGACGGCCGCCGCTCCGGCCTCGATGCCGCGGCGGACGTGCGCGCGGTAGGTGTCGAGGTCGAGGGAGCCGTCGGGACCGTAGGCGGTGACGGGGAAGAACAGTGGTCCGCTGGGGACGCGCAGACGTGCGGCGAGCGGGGCTGGCGTCACGGGCTCTCCCTAGGACGACGCGTGCGTTCTTCTGACTAATGTCCACATCTATGAACGGACTCAGCCTATGAAGGCCCCCGATGCCCGGTCAAGCGCACAAACCACCAGACAGGGGCCGATTCTCCGGCTCCGCGAGACACTTGACGCGACGGGCGGGAGATCCTTAGCGTGTCCATGCATGTGAATGATGTCCACGCATACGGCCGCCGGGCCCGTCGCCTGCCGCACCCGCCGACCCAAGGAGACCCGAGGATGCCCGCTCCGCGCACCGTCCTGCTCACCGGCGCCGCCGGAGGCCTCGGCACCCTGATGCGGGAGCTGCTCCCCGCGTACGGCTACCGGCTGCGCCTGATGGACCTGCGCCCGATCGAGGGCGAGCCGGAGGCACTCGTCGCCGACCTCGCCGACCGGGACGCCGTACGGGAGGCCGTACGGGGCGTCGACGCGATCATCCACCTGGCGGGCATCTCCCTGGAAGCCCCCTTCGACAGGATCCTCGACGCCAACATCGTCGGCACCTACCACCTGTACGAGGCCGCCCGCGAGGAGGGTGTGCGGCGCGTCGTCTTCGCCTCCTCCAACCACGCGGTGGGCTTCACCCCGCGTCCTCAGGGCGACGACCCCCTCATCCCCGTCGAGACCCCGCACCGCCCGGACACCTTCTACGGCCTGTCCAAGGCCTTCGGCGAGGACCTCGCCCAGTTCTACTGGGACAAGCACGGCCTGGAGACCGTCTCGGTGCGCATCGGCTCCTGCTTCCCGGAGCCGACCAGCGTCCGGATGCTGTCGGTGTGGATGAGCCCGGCCGACGGCGCCCGGCTGTTCCACGCCGCCCTGACCGCCGGGGACGTCGGACACACCGTGGTCCACGGCTCCTCCGCCAACACCCGGCTGTGGTGGGACCTGACCAGCGCGCGGGCGCTCGGTTACGAGCCGCAGGACGACTCCGAGCCGTGGGCCGGGAAGCTGATCGCCGAGCAGGGCGAGCTGGACCCCGAGAACATCGCGCACGCCCACCTCGGCGGCCACTTCGTCAACGACCCGCCGATCTGGCCGTACTGACGCCCCCACGGGAGCGGTACGGCGGCGGGCGGGCACCGAACGGGCCCGCCCGCCGCCGCGTTCGGGCGTCCGCGCTGCCCGAACCGTCGCCCGCCGCCACAGCCGTGCAGGTCCGCGGCGGGCGGCGGCCACGGAGAACGGGCACAGACGGGCCGCATCGGGCCCGCGACAGGCCTGGTCACCGCCCCCACCCCGTTGTAGAACTTCCCCCATGGGCCCCACCGGGCCCGAACGGGCAGAAACGGGCGGAAGAACGAGGTGACGGCAGTGACCCCGAGGACGGCGGAGGAGCGCCAGCGGGAGATCGTGCGGGCCGCGCGCGCCACCGGCTCGGTCGACGTCGCCGCGCTCGCCACCGAACTGGGCGTGGCCAAGGAGACCGTGCGGCGGGACCTGCGCGCCCTGGAGGACCACGGCCTGGTGCGGCGCACGCACGGCGGCGCGTATCCCGTGGAGAGCGCCGGTTTCGAGACGACCCTCGCCTTCCGCTCCACCAGTCACGTGCCCGAGAAGCGCCGGATCGCCACCGCGGCGGCCGGACTCCTCGGGGACGCCGAGACGGTGTTCGTCGACGAGGGCTTCACCCCGCAGCTCATCGCGGAGGCACTGCCCCGGGACCGGCCGCTGACCGTGGTCACCGCGTCCCTGCCGGTCGCGGGCGCCCTCGCCGAGACCGACAACGTGTCCGTCCTGCTGCTGGGCGGCCGGGTCCGGGCCGGCACCCTGGCGACGGTGGACCACTGGACGACGAAGATGCTCGCGGGCTTCGTCGTCGACCTCGCCTACATCGGCGCCAACGGCATCTCCCGTGAGCACGGCCTGACCACCCCCGACCCGGCCGTCGGGGAGGTCAAGGCGCAGGCGGTACGGGCCGCCCGCCGCACGGTGCTCGTGGGCGTGCACACCAAGTTCGGCGCGGTCAGCTTCTGCCGGTTCGCCGAGATCGGCTCGCTGGAGGCGATCGTGACGAGCACGCTGCTGCCGGCCCCCGAGGCCCACCGCTACTCCCTGCTGGGCCCCCAGGTCGTCCGCGTCTGAGGAACCGGCACACCCGGCCGGACGCGCGTCCGGAGAACCCGCCCTCTCCCCCGCCGAGGGGCACTCCCCTGCCCCCGCACACCCTTTTGCCTCCCTGAACATCCCCTATGTTCCACAAGTCCAGGAGTGATCCATGCGAACCCCGAGCCGACGGCGGCCACCGCGCGCCACGCTCGCCCTGGCCGCCGCAGGGACGCTGCTCGCCCCCCTGCTCTCCGGCTGCTGGACCGGAGCCGGCGGGGCCGGATCGGGCGGCGATTCCCTCAACGTCCTCATGGTCAACAACCCCCAGATGGCCGAGCTGCAGAAACTGACCGCCGCCCACTTCACCAAGGACACCGGCATCAAGGTGAACTTCACCGTCCTGCCGGAGAACGACGTCCGCGACAAGATCAGCCAGGACTTCGCCAACCAGGCGGGCCAGTACGACGTGGCCACCCTGTCCAACTACGAGATACCGATCTACGCCCGCAACGGCTGGCTGCACGAGATGGACTCCTACGTCGCCCGGGACCCGGCCTACGACGAGCAGGACGTCCTCGCCCCGATGCGCGAGTCGCTCACCGCCGACGACGGCAAGCTCTACGGCCAGCCGTTCTACGGCGAGTCGTCCTTCCTGATGTACCGCAAGGACGTCTTCGCGAAGGCCGGTCTGACGATGCCCGAGCGCCCCACCTGGACCCAGGTGGCCGACCTGGCCGCGAAGACCGACGGGGCCGAGCCCGGCATGAAGGGCATCTGCCTGCGCGGACTGCCCGGCTGGGGCGAGGTGATGGCACCGCTCACCACCGTCGTGAACACCTTCGGCGGGACCTGGTTCGACGAGGACTGGACGGCACGCCTCGACTCGCCCGAGTTCGAGAAGGCGACGAAGTTCTACGTCGACCTCGTCCGCGAGCACGGCGAGTCCGGCGCCGCCCAGTCCGGCTTCGCCGAGTGCCTGAACAACATGACCCAGGGCAAGGTCGCCATGTGGTACGACGCCACCTCCGCCGCCGGCTCCCTGGAGGCGGCGAACTCCCCGGTCAAGGGCAAGATGGGCTACGCCCCCGCCCCCGTCGAGAAGACGGGGACCTCCGGCTGGCTCTACACCTGGGCCTGGGGCATCCAGAAGGCCTCCCGCAACACCGACAAGGCCTGGCAGTTCGTCTCCTGGGCCTCCGGCAAGGAGTACGAGCAGCTGGTCGGCGAGCGGATCGGCTGGTCGAACGTGCCCGCCGGCAAGCGCGCCTCGACGTACGCCAACGCGGCCTACCGGGCCGAGGCGTCCGCCTTCCAGGACATGACGAAGGCCGCCATCGAGGGGGCCCGGCCGAAGGACCCCGGCGTGCAGCCGCGGCCCGCGCCCGGCATCCAGTTCGTCGGCATCCCCGAGTTCACCGACCTCGGCACCAAGGTCTCCCAGGAGATCAGCGCGGCCATCGCCGGACGCCAGTCCGTCGAGTCGGCCCTGAAGAAGTCCCAGAAGCTCGCCGAGCGCGTCTCCGAGGAGTACGAGGGCCGATGACCGCCACCACGACGGCCCCCGTGGCCACCACCCCGGTACCGGCCGGACGTCGGCCCTCCGCCCGGCTGCGCGCCTGGGCCACCCGCGCCCCGCTGCTGCCCGCCCTGATCTTCATGATCGTCGTGACCCAGCTCCCGTTCGTGGCCACGCTGGTGATCTCGTTCTACGACTGGAACGCCCTCTACCCCGACGCCCGCAGCTTCACCGGCCTCGACAACTACCGGCAGGTGCTGAGCGACGCCGACCTGCGCCACTCGGTGTGGACGACGGTCGTGCTGACGGTCTCGGTGGTGCTGGCCAGTCTCGTCCTGGGCCTGGGCCTCGCCCTGCTCCTGGACCGCAGGTTCCGCGGCCGGGGCGTGGTCCGCACGCTCCTCATCGCCCCCTTCCTGGTGGTCCCGGTGGCGGCGGCCCTGCTGTGGAAGCACGTCCTGTACAACCCCGAGTACGGCCTGCTGAACGGCCTGCTGCACTACGTCGGCGGCCCGCAGCCCGACTGGATCTCCGACACCCCGCTGCTCGCGGTGGAGGCCTCGCTGGTCTGGCAGTGGACGCCTTTCATGATGCTGATCCTGCTGGCCGGGCTGCAGAGCCGGGACCAGCAGCAGATGGAGGCCGCGCGGGTGGACGGCGCGAGCGACTGGCAGATCTTCCGGCACCTCACGCTTCCGCACCTGCGCCGGTACCTGGAGCTGGGCGCCCTGCTGGGCTCGATCTACATCGTGCAGAACTTCGACGCGGTCTTCACGATCACGTCCGGCGGCCTGGGCACCGCCAACCTGCCCTACACCGTCTACCAGAGCTTCTACCAGGCCCACGAGAACGGCCTCGCGTCGGCCGCGGGCGTCCTGGTGGTCATCGGCTCGATCGTCATCGCCACCTTCGCGCTGCGCGTGGTGTCGTCCCTGTTCCGCGAGGAGGTGTCGCGCGCATGACCGCACCGACCGTACGGGCCCGCCGCAAGGGCGCCGGACTCGGCCTGCTGGCCTGGCTGGCCGGGATCGTCTTCTTCCTGCCCATCGCGTGGATGGCGCTGACCTCCTTCCACTCCGAGGAGGACGCGGCGACCAACCCGCCCTCCTTCACCGCGCCGCTCACCCTGGACGGCTACCGCGAGTTCTTCGGCACCGACGGCGGAGCCAGCCCCTGGCCCGCGCTGACCAACTCGGCGGTGGCCTCGGTGGCGTCCACCCTGCTGGTGCTGCTGCTGGCCGTCCCGGCGGCCTACGCGCTCTCGATCCGCCCGGTGCGCAAGTGGACGGACGTGCTGTTCTTCTTCCTGTCGACGAAGATGCTGCCGGCCGTCGCGGGCCTGCTGCCGATCTACCTCTTCGCGAGGGACACCGGGCTGCTCGACAACATCTGGCTGCTGGTCGTCCTCTACACCTGCATGAACCTGCCGATCGCGGTGTGGATGATGCAGTCGTTCCTCGCCGAGGTCCCGGTGGCGGTCATCGAGGCGGCCCGGGTGGACGGGGCCCGCCTGCCCACCGTCCTCACGCGGGTGGTGGGCCCGATCGCCCTGCCCGGCATCGCCGCCACGGCCCTCATCTGCTTCATCTTCAGCTGGAACGAGCTGCTGTTCGCCCGGGTCCTCACGGGCGTCGTCGCCGAGACCGCCCCGGTCTTCCTGACCGGCTTCATCACCAGCCAGGGCCTGTTCCTGGCGAAGGTGTGCGCCGCGTCGCTCGTCATCTCCCTGCCGGTGCTCGCCGCGGGGTTCGCCGCCCAGGACAAGCTGGTCCAGGGCCTGTCGTTGGGAGCCGTGAAATGAAGGCCGCCGTCATCGAGTCCATCGGCCGCGCCGTCGTCACCGAGGTCCCGGACCCGACCCCCGGTCCCCGCGACGTCGTCGTCGAGGTCGCCGCCTGCGGACTGTGCGGCACCGATCTGCACATCCTCCAGGGCGAGTTCGCGCCCAAGCTGCCGATCGTGCCGGGCCACGAGTTCGCCGGCACCGTGGTGGGGACCGGCGCCCAGGTCACCGAGGTGGCGGTGGGCGACCGGGTGGCCGTCGACCCGTCCCTGTACTGCCACGAGTGCCGCTACTGCCGCACCGGCCACAACAACCTCTGCGAGCGCTGGGCGGCGATCGGCGTGACGGCGGCCGGCGGCGCGGCCCAGTACGCGGTGGCGCCGGTGGCGAACTGCGTGAAACTGCCCGAACACGTCCGCACCGAGGACGCGGCGCTGATCGAGCCCCTCTCCTGCGCGGTGCGCGGCTACGACGTGCTGCAGTCCCGCCTGGGTGCCCACGTCCTCATCTACGGCTCCGGGACCATGGGCCTGATGATGCTGGAGCTGGCCAAACGGACCGGGGCGGCGAGCGTGGACGTGGTGGACCTGAACCCGGCGCGACTGGAGACGGCGCGGCAGCTGGGGGTGTCCGCGTCGGCGGCGAGCCCGGACGAGCTGGACCGGCCCCAGGGGTGGGACCTCGTCATCGACGCGACGGGGAACGCGGCGGCGATCCAGGACGGACTGGAGCGGGTCTCCAAGGCCGGTACGTTTCTGCAGTTCGGGGTCGCCGACTACGCGACGCGGGTGACGATCGACCCGTACCGGATCTACAACCAGGAGATCACGATCACGGGTTCGATGGCCGTCCTGCACAGCTACGAGCGGGCGGCGGAGCTCTTCGCCGGTGGCGTCCTGGACCCGGACGTCTTCATCAGCGACCGGCTCCCGCTGGACCGGTACCCCCAGGCCCTGGACCAGTTCGCCGCGGGCGTGGGCAGGAAGATCGTGGTCGTCCCGTAGGGGCTTCCTCGCCCCGCCGCCCCTCCCCGTCCCGTCCCCGGGGCACTCACCCTCCCCGGGGACGGGGCGGGACGGGGCGGCGGGGCGAGGCCCCCGCGGGCCCACCGGCCCCGATCGGACCACAGGTAAGGGAACGGTAAAACGCCCTCGCTCGTTCATCCGGGCATGACAGCTATGACCCCCGGCTCGAACATCCCTCTCCCCGTCACCCGTGTGGCGGTGGACGTCGCCGCCCCCGTGCGTCTCGACGTTTCGGGCCTGCTGCTCACCGCCGACGGCAAGGTGCGCTCCGACGACGACTTCATCTTCTACAACCAGCCGGCCGGCCCCGGCGTGACCTACCGCTCCGGCGGCGGCGCGGCCCCCGACGCGATCATCGTCGACACCTCCGCGCTGCCCCCGGGCATCGAGAAGATCGTCGTCACCGCGAGCCCGGACGCGGCGGGCCAGACCTTCCAGGGCATCGAGCCGACGGCCACCGTCCGCGGCGCCGACGACAACAGCGTCCTGGCCACCTTCACTCCCCCGCGGCTGGGCGCCGAGACGGCGCTGGTGATCGTGGAGATCTACCTGCGCAACGGCGCCTGGAAGGCCCGCGCCGTCGGCCAGGGGTACGCCAACGGCCTGGCCGGCATCGCCACCGACTTCGGCGTCACCGTGGAGGAGCCCGCGGCGGCCGCCCCGGCCCGGCCGGCCGCCCCGCCCGTGCCCACGACGCAGCCCCCGGTCACCCCGCCCGCCCCGCCGATGGCCGCCCCGCCCGCTCCCCCGGCCCCGCCCGCCCCCGGCGCCGGGAAGATCAACCTGGACAAGGGCCGCGTCAGCCTCCAGAAGAACCAGACGGTGTCCCTGGTCAAGGGCGGCAGCCCGCTGCTCTCACAGGTCAAGATGGGTCTCGGCTGGGAGCCGGCGTACCGCGGCAAGGACATCGACCTGGACGCCTCGGTGATCGCCTACGGCCCGCAGCGCAACCACATCGACAGCTGCTACTTCGGCAAGCTGTCCATCGTGGGCGGCGCGATCAAGCACTCGGGCGACAACCTCACCGGTGAGGGCGGCGGCGACGACGAGGTGATCGTCGTCGACCTGGGCCGGCTCCCGCAGGAGGTCACCGGCCTGGTCTTCACCGTGAACTCCTTCTCCGGGCAGAAGTTCACCGAGGTCGCCAAGGCCTACTGCCGTCTCCTGGACGCCGCCACCGGCGAGGAACTGGTCCGCTTCGACCTGACCAGCGCCGAGCCGCAGACGGGCGTGATGATGGCCAAGCTGATCCGCCAGTTCACCGGCGAGTGGGAGATGACGGCCATGGGCGACTTCGTCAAGGCCCGCACGGTGCGGAACATGGTGAAGCCGGCGGCGCAGGCACTCTGACCTCCGGCCCGGCCGGCCCCCGCCGACGCACGCGGGCGCCCCCCTCGGCGGGGGCGCCCGTCGCCGGCGCCCGCTCACCGCGTAGGGCCGAGCCCCTCCGTCAGCAGCGACACGTACCGGCGGATGCCGCTCGCGCCCCCGTTCGCCAGCTCCGCCGCCGTGGCCACACCGTGCGCCAGCCGCAGCACCTCCACGGGCTCGACGTCCGCCCGCAGTGTCCCCTCCCGCTGCGCCGCCTCCACCAGCCGGGCCGCCGCGCCCTGCACGGTGGTACCGCAGGCGGTGGCCGCGGCGCTGCCGGCGTCGGTGACGGCCGAGCCCAGCAGCGCCTTCATGCCGCGCACCTGGATCGTGCCGACGCACACCTCGTTCAGCCACTCCACCAGCGCCTCGCCCGGCGGCAGGCGCGCGGCGAGTTCGTCCGCGCGCACCGCGAACGCCTCGATCCGGTCGACGTACGCCGCCTCCAGCAGCGCCTGACGCGTGGGGAAGTGCCGGTACAGCGTGCCGGAGCCGACCCCCGCCCGCTTGGCGATGTCGTCGAGGGAGGCGCCCTCCCCGTGCTCGGCGAAGGCCTCCGCCGCCGCCGTCAGCAACCGCTCGTAGTTGCGGCGGGCGTCCGCACGCATGGGCTTGACCTGCGTCATCCCGTCACTCCTCGTCAACCGGGGATTCTCCCCGATGGTAGCGAGGACCGCGGTGGCGCCGTCCGGACTCAGAACAGCGCGCTGTAGGCGTTGAGCGCCGGCTGGCCGCCCAGGTGGGCGTAGAGCACGGTGGAGTCGCGGCCGATCTCGCCGCGGGCGACCAGGTCGACGAGTCCGGCCATCGACTTCCCCTCGTAGACGGGATCGGTGACCATGCCCTCGGTGCGCGCGGCGAGCCGCATCGCCTCCAGGGTGACCTCGTCGGGGACGCCGTAGACCCCGGCGTGGTAGCGCTCGTCCAGCTCGACGTCCGTCTCGGTCAACTCCCGCCGCACCCCGATGAGTTCTCCGGTGCGCCGGGCGATGCGGGCGATCTGCGTCCGGGTCTCGGCCGGCTTGGCCGAGGCGTCGACGCCGAGGACGCGCCGGGGCCGGCCGCCCGCCTCCTCCAGCGCCGCGAACCCGGCGACCATGCCGGCCTGCGTCGACCCGGTCACCGAGCACACGACCACGGTGTCGAAGAAGACGCCCAGGTCCCGCTCCTGCTCCGCCACCTCGTACGCCCACCCGGCGAAACCCAGCCCGCCGAGCGGATGGTCGGAGGCACCGGCGGGGATGGCGTACGGCTTGCCGCCGGACTCCTCGACCTCCCGGAGCGCCAGCTCCCAGCTCTCCTTGAAGCCGATCCCGAACCCGGCCCGCACCAGCCGGACGTCGGCCCCCGCGAGCCGGCTGATCAGGATGTTGCCGACCTTGTCGTACACCGCGTCGGGCCAGTCCACCCAGCTCTCCTGCACCAGCACGCACTTGAGTCCGGCGCGGGCCGCGCAGGCCGCCACCTGCCGGGTGTGGTTGGACTGCACCCCGCCGATCGACACCAGGGTGTCGCAGCCCTGCGCGAGGGCGTCGGCGATCAGGTACTCCAGCTTGCGCGTCTTGTTGCCGCCGTACGCGACCCCGGAGTTGCAGTCCTCCCGCTTGGCCCACACGGCGGCGCCGCCGAGGTGTTCCGTCAGCCGGTGCAGCGGGTGCACGGGCGACGGACCGAAGAGCAGGGGGTAACGCTCGTACGAGGACAGGGACATGTCGCCTCCTGGGGCTGGTTCGGCAGGACGGTCAGTCGTCGGTGTCGGCGAGATCCGCGAGGGTGCGCCAGATCTCGGCCGTGACGCGGACCGCCTCGTCCACGTCGGTGGTCGCGCAGGCGGCGATCAGCCGGTCGTGCAGCCCGGCCGAGCGGCAGGTGCCGCCCTCGCCGAAGCGCCGTCGCTCCAGCCGCCGGATCAGGGGGGTGTAGCGGGCGACGGTGGCGGCGGCCGCGCGGTTGCCGCTCACCCGCACCAGGACGTCGTGCAGTTCGTCGTCGGCGCGCAGGGCGCCCTCGACGTCACCGGCGTCCACGGCGGCGCCGAACCGCTCGTTGGCGGCGCGCATCGCCTCGACGTCCGCCGCGAACAGCCGGGGCACCGCCACCCGCGTGACCAGCTCGTGCATCGCGCCGACCACGGCCGCCGCGTCCCGCACGTCCCCGGCGACGACCGGGGTCACCCGCGTGTAGCTCTGCGGCTTGCTCTCCAGCAGCCCTTCGTCCACGAGCCGCGCGAACGCCTCCCGGACCGGCGCCCGGGACAGCCCGAGCCGCTCCGCGAGGTCGGCGTCGCGCACCACCGCGCCGGGCTCGATCTCCCCGGCCACGATGGCGTCGCGGATCGCTGTGTACGCCCGCTCCCTGAGCAGGGTGCGGGGCACGGGTCGCAGAGGCTCCATGGACTGACATGTTAGATGTCAGTCGGCGGCAGGAGAAGACCCGTACGGGAAGAGGCCCGAGGCCCGCACCGGCGCGGTGCGGGCCTCGGGCCTCTGGCCTCTGGGCTCAGGGCCGGACGGCCGGCCCTCCCACGGCCAGTCGGCGTCGCGCGCCGCCTCCAGCAGCGGAACCATGCGGAAGGCCGCGTCCGAGAGCCCCCCGAAGGTGTGCCGGCTCCGCTCCCCCGAGGGTCCGTGGCCCGCCCGGCACCCCGCGAGGTTCCACGTGTAGACCGGCACGTCGGCCGGGACCTGCTCGGTCGGCGAGCCGTGACCGCTGAAGCCGTACTGCTCGTCGGTGACGATCAGCACCCGGTCGTGCCCCCGGTAGTGCTCGCGCACCGCGGCGGTCGTGTCGGTGCCGCCCAGGTCGCCGAAACGCTCCAGGATCCTCAGCACCGACCCGCCCGTGCGGAACTCCACCCGCCTGCTGGTGGTGCCGAACTCGACCAGGTCCGCGTCCGCCGCCCGCAGCGCGAGTGCCGTGCCGAAGATCGCCGCCGCGTCGGCACGGTTGAGGGCGGAACGGTCCGACAGCCGGGAAAAGAACATCGAGCCCGAACGGTCGACGAGCACCAGCGTGCGGCCGGGCAGCGCGGGCACGTTGCCCAGCGCGTGCCCGAGCGCCCGCTCCAACGGGTACGCCCAGCGCAGCGAGGGCGCGTGCTGGTGGGCGGCGAGGTAGCGGAACGGGAACTGCCGTGAGCGCGCGACCTCGGCCGGGTCGCTGATCCGGGCCGCGACCCGCGCCGCGACCTCGTCGCAGACACCGGCCTCGTCGAAGTTCCGCAGGTTCCTGATCAGTGCCATCGACCCCATGGACGGAATCACCGCTTCCCAGGCCGCCTTGTCCATCGGCCCCTGGAGCCAGCCCGCGAGCGCCTCCCAGGTCATGCCGGCCGCGGCGAGCCGCTCGGCGCCGCCCGCGGAGGTGACGACCGCGCGCCGCTCCTCGACCGGCAGTGCCATCAGCTCGCGGTGCGCGGTCAGGACCCGGTCCGAGGCGGGCGGCACGGCGGTGTCGGGGTGGTGCCGGCGGTCCAGCGCGTACCGGAACAGCTCGCCCTGCCACGGCTTGGCCGGGTCCGGTGTCGCATGGACGAGGTTCAGGACGTCGCCGAAGCGGTAACCCCTGGACGCGGTGTCGTACTTCAGGAGCGACTTGCCGCCGTAGAGACGCCGTACGGCGTCGGCGATGCCGCGCTTGACCGGCTTGGGGACGTTGCGGCCGTGGGTCGCGGTCCAGTACGCGAGCAGTTCCCCGGGCTCGTCCGGGCGCTGGAGGACGGAGTCGACGACCTGGCGGCCCGTAGGCCCGTCGGTCGCGCCGGCCTTCAGGCGGGCGTGGACGTACTCGGCGGCCCCGACGACCGCGGCCGTCCGCAGACCGCCCTCGCCGCGCAGCCAGCCGAGCAGGCCGGCCGTCCAGGACGGGTCGGAGACGGCCAGCTCGCGCACGAGCCGCACGAACCGGTCGTCGCGGTCGGCAGCCGTCTCGTAGAAGGTCTTCTGCGTCACGAAGTGGGACACCGCGAGCAGGAACAGCTCGGAGCGTGCGTCCCGCTCGTGGCCCCGGCCGCCCTGGTGGGTGCGCAGGGTCCGGCCCGTCGTGCGCACGGCCGAGGCGGGCTGCGCCCTCGCGGCACGGGTGTTGAAGCGCGCCATGCTGAAATCCCCCCGAATTCCATGGTGTTGCGGAGGGAGACACGGCAGGGGGAGGGTGCCCGAGATCAGAGGTCGGCGACGGACTTAGCCAGATGCTCTACCGACTGAGCTACACCGACCCGAAGTCGATGACGGGACTCGAACCCGCGACCGTCCGATCCAATGAAGTAACCGTTGCCTGCGCACCGGGCACCCACCGCGTGCCGCGCCTCCCGAGATCGGACCGGCTGCGGCCCGGATTCCGTGGAAGAGAAGTAGCCGCCGCCTTCGCACCGGGAGGTGCGTCGTCGTGCTCTCACTGTAGGAGGCGCGGCACGCGGGGTGCGAACCTATTTCGCTCAGCCGCGCTTCTGCCGCTTCCACGGGCCCGTGATCGCCACCATGATGCCCGGCTGCTGGATGTTGGCGAACAGGGTCCTTCCGTCGGGAGAGAAGGTGACGCCGGTGAACTCGCTGTACTCGGGGGCCTCTTCGGTGCCGATGTTCAGGTCGTTGCGGGCGATCGGGTAGGTGCGGCCGCTGTCGGTGGCGCCGAACAGGTGGGAGACGCCCTCGCCGTCCTCGGCGATCACCAGGCCGCCGTACGGGGAGACGGTGATGTTGTCGGGGCCGTCGAAGGCGCCGTCGGCCGACGGGTCGGGGTTGACGCCGAGGAGGACCTTCAGGGTGAGGGTGCGGCGCCGGGGGTCGTAGAACCAGACCTGGCCGTCGTGCTGGACGGGGCTCTCGGCGCGGGCGTACGAGGAGACGAGGTAGGCGCCGCCGTCGCCCCACCACATGCCCTCCAGCTTGCGGGCGCGGGTGATCTCGCCGGCGCCGAACTGCTTGCGCACGGCGGTGGTCCGCGCGTCGCGGTCGGGTACGTCCACCCAGTCGACGCCGTACACCGTGCCGGTCCTGGTGGCGCGGGAGAGGTCGTCGACGAACTGGCCGCCGGAGTCGAAGCACCGGGGGGCCTGGAGGACGCCGGCGTCGTCGGCGAGGGTGCGGAACCTGCCGCGGCCGTGCTCGAAGCCGGGCGGCGGGGTCCAGCGGAAGAACAGGCCGTTGGGGTTCGCGGCGTCCTCGGTGAGGTAGGCGTGGCCGCGCCTGGGGTCGATGACGACGGCCTCGTGGTCGTAGCGGCCGAAGAACTTCAGGGGCTTGGGGTCCCGGTTGGCGCGCCGGTCGCGGGGGTCGACCTCGAAGACGTAGCCGTGGTCCTTGGTCATGCCGTTGGTGCCGGCCCGGTCGGAGTTCTCCTCGCAGGTCAGCCAGGTGCCCCACGGGGTGCTGCCGCCCGCGCAGTTGGTGGAGGTGCCGGCGATGCCCACCCACTCGGCGACCTGGCCGCCGGGGCGGACCTCGACGACCGTGCAGCCGCCCGAGGCGGCCGGGTCGTAGACGAGGCCCTCGGTGAGCGGCACGGGGTACTTCCAGTTGGCGCGCGGGCCCTTCAGCTCGTGGTTGTTGACGAGGAGGGTGGTGCCGCGCGGGCCGTCGAAGGCGGCCGTGCCGTCGTGGTTCGAGGGAGTGGGCTCGCCCGACTCCAGCCTGGTCTTCCCGCTGTGGGTGATGATCCGGTAGCCGAAGCCGGCGGGCAGCGCGAGGATGCCGTCGGGGTCGGGGAGCAGCGGTCCGTAGCCGACTCCGCCGTGGTGCGCCGCCGGCTTCCGGCTCGCGTCCGCGCTGTCCGCGCCCGGGGTGTCCGCGTCCGCGGTCTCCGTGGCCGCGAGGGCGTTCGGTGCGCTGGCGAGCACGTCGACGCTGCCCGCCAGCGCGACACCTGCGCCGGTGGCCGCGGTTTTCCTGGCGAAGTCCCTGCGGGTGAGCGACATGTTGTCTCCTGAGACGCTGGTGTGCCGTGGAGGGTGGCGGACCTCGGTCCGCGCAACCGTCCCCCTCGCCCCTGAACACCGGCTGAACACGGAGCGGCGCCCGGTCAGGCTCCGGGGAAACTGCGCACCCGCGCCCGCGTCCGCGGCCCCGGGGCGCGCGGGGAACCGCGCCCGGCCCCCGCTCACCCGCACCGGCCCGCCCCGGTCACCCGCCCTGCTGCGAGCGCGCCTTGAACGCGGCCTTGCGGGCCTCCTTGGCGATCCGCTTGTCCGGGTGCAGGCGCCCCATGGCTTCCAGGACGTCGGCGGTGGCCGGGTGCGCGACCCGCCAGGCCGCCGCGAAGAAGCCGCTGTGCTGCTGCGCGAGTCCTTCGACGAGCCCCTGGAGTTCGTCGGAGTTGCCCTCGGCGGCCAGTTGGGCGGCGAGGGTGTCGATGGTGAGCCAGTAGACCAGGTCCTCGGAGGGCGGCGGTACGTCGGCGGCGCCCAGCTCGCTCAGCCAGACCCGGGCGAGCCCGCCGAGTTCGGGGTCGTCGAGGACCTCCCGCACGGCGGGTTCGGCCTGCGCGCCGACGAGTGAGAGTGCCTGCTGGCAGCGCAGCCGGCGCAGCGGCGCGCCCTCGTCCGAGCCGCGGGCGGCGGCGAGCAGTTCGCGGGCGGCGCCGAGGGGTTCGCGCCGGTCCAGCCACTGTTCGGTCTCGGCGCGGGCGGCGTGCGGTCCGTAGCCGGAGCTGCCGTCGAGGAGGGCGTCGGCGCCCTTGTCGACGAGGTCTCCGACGGCGGGCGCCCGGAAGCCGGCCTCCAGCAGGCGCGCGCGGAGCCCGTAGAGGCCGAGCGGGGTGAGGCGGACCATGCCGTAGCGGGAGACGTCGGTCTCGTCGACGGGGGCGGCGGGCTCCTCCTCGGGGTCGCCCATCAGCGCCTCGTCGACGGGCTGGTAGACGACCAGTCCGATGGGTTCCAGGAGCCGGAACTGGTCGTCGAGACGCATCATCGCGTCGGAGATCTGCTCCAGCATGTCGTTGGTGGGTTCGCCCAGGTCGCCGGGGACGATCATGGAGGCGGCGAGGGCGGGCAGCGGCACGGGGCCGCCGGGGCCGTCCTCGGTGACGGTGAGCAGGTAGAGGTTGCCGAGCACGCCGTCGAGGAAGGCGGCCTCGCCCTCGGGGTCCCAGTCGAGCCGGGAGAAGTCGATCTCGCCGCCCTCGTCCATGGCGTCGACCAGCTCGTCGAGGTCGGGCACGGTCGCGTCGGCGAGGACGGTCTCCAGGGCGGTGAGCCAGACGGCGAGCACGTCGTGCGGGGCGCCGCCGGTGAGCAGGGAGAGGTCCTCGCCCGCGGTGACGGTGCCGGCCTCCTCGTCGGTGACCTCGACGAGCCCGGCGTCGACGGCGACCCGCCAGGCCTCGCTCGCGTGGGCGGCGGCGTCGTCGCCGGTGAGTCCGAGCGCTTCGGCGGCGGCCGGGAGCTGCTCGTCGAGGAGTCCGCCGCCGGCGTCGACGCGGGTGCCGGGTCCGGCCCAACGGGCGAGGAGGGCGGCCCGGGAGAGCAACGGCGTGGACAGCGCGTCGCGCGCCAGCTCCGCTTCGGGGTGCAGCCGCACCGGCGGCAGGGGGGAGCTGTCTGACATCGGCTGTTCTCCTCGGACGCGTGGTGCCACTCGACCGCTCAGCCTAGACGGGTTTGGACGCATGCCGCCCGGTTCATCTACCGGTCAGGTCTCGTACGTGGCCGAAACCTTGACAACTGGACCGGCCAGGCTGGAGATTGACGCGCGTAGAAGTTGGGGGGACAGGTGTTCACTGGTTTCTACGCGCGTCATCCGCGCCCCACGTCTCACCCTCGTCCCGGCGCTCATGAACGTCCCCGGAGGGAACCCCTTGCCTAGCAGGTCTTCCACGCGCCTCGCCGCGCTCACCGTCGCCGCCGTCTGCTCCGCCGCGTCGGCGGTCGTCGTCGCCGCGCCCGCGCACGCGGACTCGGTGCGCATCCACGACATCCAGGGCACCACCCGCGTCTCGCCGTACGCCGGCAAGCAGGTCACGGACGTGACCGGAATCGTCACCGGTGTGCGCACCTACGGTTCTTCCAAGGGTTTCTGGATCCAGGACCCGAACCCGGACGCCGACCCGGCCACCAGCGAGGGCGTCTTCGTCTTCACCAGCTCGGCCCCCAAGGCCGCCGTCGGGGACGCGGTCAGCGTCTCCGGCACGGTCTCGGAGTACGTCCCGGGCGGCACCTCGTCCGGCAACCAGGCCGTGACGGAGATCGTCCGGCCGACGGTGACCGTGGTCTCCGCGGGCAACGCGGTCCCGGCCGCGACGGTCGTCGACGCGAAGTCGGTGCCGGCGGCCTACGCCCCGGCCGGCGACCCCGCCGCGAACAACTCGGTCAACGCCCTGCCCCTGCGGCCCGGCACCTACGCCCTGGACCTCTACGAGTCCCTGGAGGGCATGAACGTCCAGGTCTCCGACGTCCGCGTGGTCGGCGCCACCGACCCGTACACCGAGCTGTGGGTCACGGTGAAGC
Source organism: Streptomyces sp. NPDC017202 (assembly GCF_044331705.1). Taxonomy (NCBI): domain Bacteria; kingdom Bacillati; phylum Actinomycetota; class Actinomycetes; order Kitasatosporales; family Streptomycetaceae; genus Streptomyces; species Streptomyces sp. NPDC017202. The sequence goes on from NZ_JBIRNP010000016.1 coordinate 138,056, forward strand.
CGTGGGAGAACCGCAACCGCCGCGGCGGCACGGTCTACGGCTCCTACGACGCCCAGAACACCGGCCGGCTCCAGATCCAGTCGCTCGGCAAGACCGCCGACTTCCCGGCGGCGAACGTCGGCGACAAGCTGACCGGCGCCACCGAGGGCCCGCTGGACTACAACCAGTTCGGCGGTTACACCGTCGCCGCCAACCGGATCGGCGCACTCGAGAGCGCCGGTGTGGAGCGGGAGACGACCCGGAAGCAGAAGAACGGCGAGCTGGCGGTCGCGACGTACAACGTCGAGAACCTCGACCCGTCCGACACCACGTTCGAGGCGCACGCCTCCGCGATCGTGAACAACCTGAAGTCGCCCGACATCGTGTCCCTGGAGGAGATCCAGGACAACAACGGCGCGACCGACGACGGCACGGTGGCCGCCGACCGGACGGTGACCGAGCTGATCGACGCGATCGTCGCCGCGGGCGGCCCCCGCTACGACTGGCGCTCGATCGACCCGGCGGACAAGACCGACGGCGGTGAGCCGGGCGGGAACATCCGCCAGGTGTTCCTGTTCAACCCGGAGCGGGTCTCCTTCACCGACCGCGCGGGCGGCGACGCCACCACCGCGGCCGGCGTCACCGAGGAGCGCGGCAAGGCCGCCCTGACCGTCTCGCCGGGCCGGATCGACCCGGCGAACGCGGCCTGGAACTCCAGCCGCAAGCCGCTGGTCGGCGAGTTCGTCTTCCGTGGGCGCACGGTGTTCGTGATCGCCAACCACTTCAACTCCAAGGGCGGCGACCAGGGCCTGACCTCGCAGTACCAGCCGGCGGCGCGCAGCTCGGAGACCCAGCGCCACCAGCAGGCGACGCTGGTCAACGCCTTCGTCAAGGACATCCTCGACACCCAGAAGAACGCGGACGTCGTCGCGCTCGGCGACATCAACGACTTCGAGTTCTCCGGCACCGCGAAGCTCCTCGAGGGTGACGGCGAGCTGTGGTCGGCGGTCAAGTCGCTGCCGAGGAGCGAGCGTTACTCGTACGTCTACCAGGGCAACAGCCAGGTCCTCGACCAGATCCTGGTCAGCCCGTCGATCCGGCGCGGCTGCGACTTCGCGTACGACAGCGTGCACATCAACGCGGAGTTCAACGACCAGATCAGCGACCACGACCCGCAGGTGCTGCGCTTCAAGCCGTGACCGGCTGTTCCCGGGCCGGCTGAACACACCCGTTCAGTCGGCCCCGCCGGGCCGTTTCGCCGGCCCGGCGGGCAGGACGGGGCGTGCCCGGACAGGGAGGGACCCGGCGCCCCGGAGGGGGGCCGGGTCCGGTGTCCCGTCGGCTGCCGACCATCGACGGCCGACCGCCGGTCGCCGGCGGCCGTCGTCCGCCGGCGGTCGGGTCAGCGTGCGCAGCGGCGGCGGCCGAGCACTCCCGCCGCCACGATCGCGATGCCCGCCACGGCCGCGATCACCAACGGCCTCGGATGCCGCGCGGCGAACCGGACCGGCGCGCGCAGCGGCGCCGGGGCGGCGAGTTCCGTGTGAGACCCCCTTTCCTGGAGGTCCTCGCCCGCCTTCGCGGCCCTGGCCCGGAGTTCGTACCGCGTGTCCTTCGCCCTGTTCCGGGCCGTGTGGCCGACGCGGCCCGCCTTGTCCTGGACGGTGTGCCCCGCGCCCTTCGCCTTCTCCTGCACGGTGTGGCCCGCCTGGGCCGCCGTGCTGCGGAGCTGGACCGTCATCGCGCCCGCGCGGTCCCTGAGGTCGGCCGCGCGAGCCTTGGCCCGCCCGCGGATGTCCGTCTTCGCCGCCAGCTCCTCGACCGTGGCGCCCAGCTGGTTCCTGGTCTGTGCTATCTGCTTGCGCAGCTCCGCGGCGCCGTCCCCGGCTGCCCTGTCCGTCATCGGTGCGCCCTTTCCCTGATTTCCTCGACGTCCGCCTTGACGCTGCCGAGGGCCGCCTCGGGGGTGGGCGGCGTGGCCTGACGCAGCTGACTGCGTCCGGTCGCCCCCAGGACGGCGGCGATCACGAACAGCACCGCCGTCACGATGAGCGCCGCGGCCCAGACCGGCAGCACCAGCGAGAGGGCGGCGACGCCCGTGCCGGCGAGTGCGAGCAGACCGGCGTACGCGAACGCGCCCGCGGCCCCCAGCAGACCGCCGCCGCGGCCGGCGCGGCGTCCCTTCTCGGCCAGCTCCTCCTTGGCCAGTGCCATCTCCTGCCGGACGAGCCGGGAGAGCTGTTCGCTCGCCTGTCCGACGAGTTCTCCGACCGTGTGGTGCCCGTCGTGGACGGGCCGGGTCTCCGTGGTACCTGCCACGTGCTCCGCCTCCTCTCGCGGTGGTGACGGTCCGGGTACCCACAGGAACGACGGCTACCCGTGCGGTGCGACGGGTTCGCCGCGCCGTCGACGTCGCAGCAGTCCTTAGCCTTACCTCGTAGCAGATTTAAGTGGAGCTTCACGATCACGGTGCCGAGACTGCTTCCATGACGAACGCAGCCCTCCCCGCCACCCCCTTCGGCCGTGCGCTCTGTGCGATGGTCACGCCCTTCACCGCGTCGGGCGCCCTGGACCTCGACGGTGCCCAGCGCCTCGCCGCCCGTCTGGTGGCGGACGGCTGCGACGGGCTCGTCCTGTCCGGCACCACGGGCGAGTCCCCGACCACGTCGGACGCCGAGAAGGCGGAGCTGGTGCGGGCGGTGCGGGCGGCGGTCGGGGACCGGGCCGCCCTGGTGGCGGGCGTGGGCACCGCCGACACCCGGCACACCGTCGAACTGGCCCTCGCCGCCGAGAAGGCAGGCGCCGACGGCGTGCTGGTGGTCAGTCCGTACTACAGCCGCCCTCCGCAGGACGCCCTGGAGGCGCACTTCCGCGAGGTCGCCGACGCGTCCGGCCTCCCCGTCCTGCTCTACGACATCCCCGGCCGCACCGGCACCCGCATAGAGCCGCGGACGCTGATCCGCCTCGCGGAGCACCCCCGGATCGTGGGCGTCAAGGACTGCTCCTACGACCTCCTCGGCACCCAGAAGGTGCTCTCCCGCACGGAGTTGGCCTACTACGCGGGCTGCGACGAGCAGATCCTCGCGCTGTACGCGGTGGGCGCGGCCGGGTACATCAGCACCGTCGCGAACGTCGTCCCCCGCCAACTCCGTTCCGTCGTCGACGCGTTCGACGCCGGTGACACGGCGGGGGCCGCGCGCCTCCAGCGACGTGCCCTGGAACTCGTCGAGCTGATGACGGCCTCGGGACTGCCGGGCACGGTCACCGCGAAGGGCCTGCTGGGCGAACTCGGCCTCCCGGCCGGCCCCGTGCGGGCGCCCCTGCGGCCCGCCGGCCGCGAGACGGTCGACGCGCTGCTGGCGGCGTACCGGGCCTGCGTGTCCGGGTAGGAGGGGCGGCAGGCGGTACGCACCTCCCCCGGCGGGTCGTCACCGGCCCCGCCACCGGCACCGGCACCGGCATAAAGATGGGCCGGGGCCCGTACCGCGGGTGTCCGCGGTACGGGCCCCGGCCCGGGGTGTCGGGATGTCAGTTGTGGCTGTGCAGGATCTCGTTCAGACCGCCCCACACCGCGTTGTTCGGACGGGCCTCCACCGTGCCGGTCACGGAGTTGCGGCGGAACAGGATGTTGGAGGCGCCGGAGAGTTCGCGGGCCTTGACGATCTGGCCGTCGGGCATCGTCACGCGGGTGCCCGCCGTGACGTACAGGCCGGCCTCCACCACGCACTCGTCGCCGAGGGCGATGCCGACGCCGGCCTCGGCGCCGATCAGGCAGCGCTCGCCGATGGCGATGATCACGTTGCCGCCGCCGGAGAGGGTGCCCATCGTGGAGGCGCCGCCGCCGATGTCCGAGCCGTCGCCCACCACGACGCCCGCGGAGATGCGGCCCTCGACCATCGACGTGCCGAGCGTGCCCGCGTTGAAGTTCACGAAGCCCTCGTGCATGACCGTGGTGCCCTCGGCCAGGTGCGCGCCCAGGCGGACACGGTCGGCGTCGGCGATGCGGACGCCCTTCGGGGCCACGTAGTCCGTCATGCGCGGGAACTTGTCGATCGACGTGACCTGGAGGTGCAGGCCCTCGGCGCGGGCGTTCAGCCGGACCTTCTCGATGTCGTCCACGGCGACCGGGCCGAGGGACGTCCAGGCGACGTTCGCGAGCAGGCCGAAGATGCCGTCCAGGCTCTGGCCGTGCGGCTTGACCAGGCGGTGGGAGAGCAGGTGCAGGCGCAGGTAGGCGTCGTGCGTGTCGATCGGCTTGTCGTCGAGGGAGCTGATGACCGTGCGGACCGCGACCACTTCGACGCCTCGCCGGGCGTCCGGGCCGATCGCCCTGGCGGCTCCCTCGCCGAGCAGTTCCACGGCCTTCTCGGCGGACAGGCGCTCGGTGCCGGACGGGCCGGGCTCGTCGGTGAGCAGGGGGGCGGGGAACCAGGTGTCGAGAACGGTGCCGTCGGCGGCGAGGGTGGCGAGGCCGGCGGCCGCGGCGCCGGTGGTGCGAGTGGTGTCGGTCATGAGGGAAACCTAACCGGCGGGAACGGGTGGAGGCCAACCCGCGGGGCGGTGTCTCAGGTGGCGGGCGGGAAGCGGCGGCGCGGCGTGCGGGGCCGCCGACGGGGGCGTGCCACGGCCCTGCTCCCGGTGTTCCGGGCCCCGACGGCCACCCCGGTCCGGGCCCGGCGGCCACCCAGGCCGACCCGGCCGGCCCGGCCGCTCCCGCCGGTCCAGACACCCGGCCGACCCCGGTTCGTCCGGCTCGTCCAGCCCATCGTTCCGGTCCCCCACCGCACCCGGAACCCGTCAGGGAAACCGCTCACCCAAACGCCTGCTCGAGAGCCGCCGGTTCCGCTACTGTTTCACCGTTCAAACACCGGGCCGTCGCAGCCGTGTTCGCCCTTCGGGCGCCGCTGGAGGAACAGCGCATGCCAGACAACAGGTCCCGGCCTTCTCCGGAGCATCCCTGGGAGAACGGCTGGGCTCCGGACACCTCCCGGATACCCGGGACGCGGCGGCTGTGGGTGGCCGGCGTCCTCGCCGTCGCGACCGTCGTGGCCTGCGTCGCCACCGTCTCGCTCACCGACCGGCCGTCCGACGAGCAGTCGGCCGCCCGGGCGGGGCGGACCATGTCCGACAAGGAGACGTCGCCGGGGCTCATCTCCTTCGCCTCGCCCCCGGTGAGCGGTTCGCCCTCGGCGGCGGCCGCGCGGGCCGGTGCCTCGCCGTCCGCGTCGGCCTCCTCGTCGCCGTCGCCCGGCGGCAGTTCCTCGCCGCGCCCTCCGGCTCCGCCCTTCCCCTCGGCCTCGGCCGGCGGGGGCGGTTCCGATCCCCGGCCGGTGACCGTGCGGCGGTCGGTGCGGTCCGTCAACTACCCCGACCGGTACTGGCGGGTGGGCGGCGGCCAGGTGCGGCTCGAAGCGGCCGGCGGCGCGGAGTTCCGTGCGGACGCCACCTTCACCGTGGTGAGCGGTCTGGCGAGCGGCTCGTGTCTGTCGTTCCGCACGTCCGACGGAACCTATCTGCGCCACCGCGACTTCGTGCTGCGCGCGGAACCCGACGACGGATCCTCGCTGTTCCGGCAGGACGCCACCTTCTGCGCCCGTGCCGCCGGCTCCGGCGCGGTCATGCTGGAGTCGGCGAACTTCCCGGGGTACTTCCTGCGCCACCAGAGCTTCCAGGTGAAGCTGCAGCGGTACCAGAACGGCGGTCAGTACGCCGCCGACTCCGCCTTCCGACTCGTGGAGGGGCTGGCGTAGGGCCCACACACGGAAGAACCACACACGGAAGAACGGCGCACGACAGAACGGCGACGTCCTCGCGGACGTCGCCGTTCTGTGGTGCTGCGGAGGTACCGCGGGGGTACCGCGGATCTCAGACGTTGAAGCCGAGCGCGCGGAGCTGCTCGCGGCCGTCGTCCGTGATCTTGTCCGGGCCCCACGGCGGCATCCAGACCCAGTTGATGCGCAACTCGTTGACCAGGCCGTCCGTGGCGGACTTCGCCTGGTCCTCGATGACGTCCGTCAGCGGACAGGCCGCGGAGGTCAGGGTCATGTCGATCGTCGCGATGTTCGCGTCGTCGATGTGGATGCCGTAGATCAGCCCGAGGTTGACGACGTCGATGCCCAGTTCGGGGTCGACGACGTCGTACAGCGCCTCGCGGAGTTCCTCCTCGGAGGCCGGCTTCATCTCAACGGTCTCGCTCATGCCGTCTTCCTTTCGACGTCGGCGTCGGCGCCCAGCGCCTGGGCCGTCGCGTCCTTCCACGCCATCCAGCTGAGGAGGGCGCACTTGACCCGTGCCGGGTACTTGGAGACACCGGCGAACGCGACCGCGTCCTCCAGCACCTCCTCCATCGCGTCGTCCGGTTCGACCTTGCCCTTGGACTGCATCAGCTCCAGGAAGGTCTCCTGGATCTTCTGCGCCTCGGAGACGCTCTTGCCGACGAGGAGCTCGTTCAGCACGGAGGCCGAGGCCTGGCTGATGGAGCAGCCCTGCCCCTCGTACGAGACGTCCTCGACGGTCGTGCCGTCGTACTTCACCCGCAGGGTGATCTCGTCGCCGCACGTCGGGTTGACGTGGTGCACCTCGGCGTCGCCGTCCCGCAAGCCCCGCCCGTGCGGGTTCTTGTAGTGGTCCAGGATGACTTCCTGGTACATGGAGTCCAGCTTCACGTCAGCTAACCTCGCGTCCCATCGTCGTCGTCACGCCCCTCAGCCGAAGAAGTTCCGTACGTGCTCCAGGCCCTCGACCAACGCGTCGATCTCGGCAGGCGTGGAGTACAGGTAGAACGACGCTCGCGTGGTCGCGGGAATTCCGTAGCGCAGGCAGACGGGGCGCGCGCAGTGGTGTCCGACCCGGACCGCGATGCCCTGCTCGTCGAGGACCTGGCCCACGTCGTGCGGGTGGATGTCACCGAGCGTGAAGGAGATCGCGGCGCCGCGCTCCTCGGCCGTGGCGGGGCCGATGATCCGCAGGTCGGGAACCTCACCGAGCCGCTTCACCGCGTACTCGGTGATCGCGTGCTCGTGGGCGAGGATCTTGTCCATGCCGATCGCGGACAGGTAGTCGATCGCCGCGCCCAGACCGACCGCCTGCGCGATCGGCGGGGTGCCCGCCTCGAACTTGTGGGGAGCCGGCGCGTAGGTCGAGGAGTGCATCGACACCGTCTCGATCATCTCGCCGCCGCCCAGGAACGGGGGCAGGTCCTCGAGCAGCTCCTGGCGGCCCCACAGGACGCCGATGCCGGTCGGGCCGCACATCTTGTGGCCGGTGAAGGCCACGAAGTCGGCCTGGAGGGCCTGCACGTCCATCGGCATGTGCGGCGCGGCCTGCGAGGCGTCGATGCACACCAGGGCGCCGACCTCCTGGGCGCGGCGCACTATCGCCTCGACCGGGTTGACCGTGCCCAGGATGTTCGACACCAGCACGAAGGAGACGATCTTCGTCTTCTCCGTGATGATCTCGTCGATGTTGGACAGGTCGAGGCGGCCGTCGTCGGTGAGACCGAACCACTTCAGCTTCGCGCCCGTGCGCTGCGACAGCAGCTGCCACGGCACGATGTTGGAGTGGTGCTCCATCTCCGTGATGACGATCTCGGTCTCGGAGTCCACGCGGTAGGGCTCGTCGGCCCAGCCCAGCATGTTCGCGACCAGGTTCAGCGACTCCGAGGCGTTCTTGGTGAAGATCACCTCGTCGCGGCTGGGCGCGTTGATGAACTCCGCGACCTTGTCGCGCGCGCCCTCGTACAGTGCCGTGGCCTCCTCGGCGAGGACGTGCACGCCACGGTGGACGTTGGCGTTGTAGCGCTCGTAGTACTCGCTCAGGGCGTCCAGCACCTGGCGCGGCTTCTGCGAGGTCGCCGCGTTGTCCAGGTACACGAGCTTCCGGTCGTCGTGGAGCACGCGGTCCAGGATCGGGAAGTCCTTGCGGATCGCCTCTGTGTCGAGGAGGCCCGGCAGTTGCGTCACGCGGATACGCCACCCTTCGTGTAAACCTCGTAGCCCTCGTTCTCCAGCTTGTCGGCGAGTTCGGCGCCGCCGGACTCGACGATGCGGCCGCCGGAGAAGACGTGGACGAAGTCGGGCTTGATGTAGCGCAGGATGCGCGTGTAGTGCGTGATCAGCAGGGTGCCGACCTCACCGGTCTCGCGGACGCGGTTCACGCCCTCGGAGACGATCCGCAGGGCGTCGACGTCCAGACCGGAGTCCGTCTCGTCGAGGATCGCGACCTTCGGCTTGAGCAGCTCCAGCTGGAGGATCTCGTGGCGCTTCTTCTCACCGCCGGAGAAGCCCTCGTTGACGTTGCGCTCGGCGAAGGACGCGTCCATGTTGAGGCGCTCCATGGCCTCCCGGACCTCCTTCACCCAGGTGCGCAGCTTGGGGGCCTCGCCGCGGACGGCGGTGGCGGAGGTGCGCAGGAAGTTGGAGACCGAGACGCCGGGGACCTCGACCGGGTACTGCATCGCCAGGAACAGGCCGGCGCGGGCGCGCTCGTCGACGGACATCTCCAGGACGTCCTCGCCGTCGAGGGTGACGGTGCCCCCGGTGATCGTGTACTTGGGGTGACCCGCGAGCGAGTAGGCGAGGGTGGACTTGCCCGAGCCGTTGGGGCCCATGATGGCGTGCGTCTCGCCCTGCTTCACGGTCAGGTCGACACCCTTGAGGATCTCCTTCGTGGCGTTGTCGGCCTCGACGGTGACGTGCAGGTCTCGGATTTCAAGCGTTGCCATGGGTGCCTCAGGACTCCTGGGTGAGGGAGACGAGCACGTCGTCCCCATCGATCTTTACGGGGTATACGGGGACGGGGCGCGTCGCGGGAAGACCGGACGGCTTGCCGGTGCGCAGGTCGAAGGCGGAGCCGTGCAGCCAGCACTCGATCTGACAGTCCTCCACCTCGCCCTCGGAGAGCGAGACGTTCGCGTGGGAGCAGATGTCGTTGATCGCGAACACCTCCCCCTCCGTCTTCACGACGGAGACCGGCGTGCCGTCGAGTTCCACCCGCTTGGGGGTGTTCTCCTCCAGCTCGCCCAGCCCGCAGGCGCGTACGAACGTCATCAGACCGACGCCTCCAGCTCCTCGTCGATCCGGGCGAGGAGGCGTTCCTGGATGTCGGCGACGCCGATCTGCTGCACCAGCTCGGCGAAGAAGCCGCGGACCACCAGGCGGCGGGCGTCGTCGGCGGGGATGCCGCGGGCCATCAGGTAGAACAGCTGCTCGTCGTCGAAGCGGCCGGTGGCGGAGGCGTGGCCGGCGCCGACGATCTCGCCGGTCTCGATCTCCAGGTTGGGCACGGAGTCGACGCGGGCGCCGTCGGTGAGAACCAGGTTGCGGTTCATCTCGTAGGTGTCCGTGCCCTCGGCGTTGGCCTCGATGAGGACGTCGCCGATCCACACCGCGTGGGCGCCGTCGCCCTGGAGCGCGCCCTTGTAGGCGACGTTCGACTTGCAGTGCGGGGTGTTGTGGTCGACGAGGAGGCGGTGCTCCTGGTGCTGGCCGGCGTCGGTGAAGTACAGGCCGAACAGCTCGGCCTCGCCGCCGGTGCCGGCGTAGGCGACGCGCGGGTGCAGCCGTACGAGGTCGCCGCCGAAGGTGACCACGAACGACTTGAGGGTGGCGTCCCGGCCGATCAGCGCGTTGTGCTGGGCCACGTGCACGGCCTTGTCGTCCCAGTCCTGGACGGAGACGACGGTCAGCTTGGCGCCGTCACCGAGGACGTAGTCGACGTTGGCGGCCAGCACGGCGTCACCGGTGTGGTCGATGACGACGACGGCCTCGGCGAAGGCGCCCAGCTCGATCACCTGGTGGCCGAAGGCGACCCCGCCCTCGCCGTGCACGGTGATGCGGATGGGCTCGGTGAGGACCGTCTCCTTGGGGACGGTGACGACGCCGGCCTTCTCGAACGCCGAGTACGCCTGGGCGGCGACGCGGTCCACGGGGGTGCCCGCCCTGCCGAGGCGGGCGTCGTCGCGGCCGACGGTCTCGACGACGACGCCCTCGGGGGCGTCGACGTCGATCTTCACGCCGTCGCCGGTGGCGACCGCGGTGCCGTCGTGCAGGCCGCGCAGCCGCTCCAGCGGGGTGAACCGCCACTCCTCCTCGCGGCCGTGCGGGACCGGGAAGTCCGCCACGTCGAAGGACGCGGGCGCGCTCATGCGCGTGGCGACGGTCGACTCGGCGGCCACCGCGATCTGGCCGGCGGTCGTGCTGCCCACCGGAATATTCTGAGCCTCAGCCATGGCTGTCGGTCTGCTCGCTTTCTTACGTGAGTGGCTTGATGGATACGGCGGCCGGCGCTTAGCCGACCGAGCCTTCCATCTGGAGCTCGATCAGCCGGTTGAGCTCGAGGGCGTACTCCATGGGCAGTTCCTTGGCGATCGGCTCGACGAAGCCGCGCACGATCATCGCCATCGCCTCGAACTCGCTCAGGCCGCGGCTCATCAGGTAGAAGAGCTGGTCCTCGGAGACTTTGGAGACGGTCGCCTCGTGGCCCATGGACACGTCGTCCTCGCGGACGTCCACGTACGGGTACGTGTCGGAGCGGGAGATGGTGTCCACGAGCAGCGCGTCGCACAGCACGTTGGACTTGGAGCCGTGCGCGCCCTCGCCGATCTCGACGAGGCCGCGGTAGGAGGTGCGGCCGCCGCCGCGCGCCACGGACTTCGAGACGATGTTGGAGGAGGTGTTCGGCGCCATGTGGACCATCTTGGAGCCGGCGTCCTGGTGCTGGCCCTCGCCCGCGAAGGCGATGGACAGGGTCTCGCCCTTGGCGTGCTCGCCCATCAGATAGACGGCCGGGTACTTCATCGTCACCTTGGAGCCGATGTTGCCGTCGATCCACTCCATGGTCGCGCCCTCGTAGGCGACGGCGCGCTTGGTGACCAGGTTGTAGACGTTGTTCGACCAGTTCTGGATGGTCGTGTAACGGCAGCGGGCGTTCTTCTTGACGATGATCTCGACGACCGCGGAGTGCAGCGAGTCCGACTTGTAGATCGGCGCCGTACAGCCCTCGACGTAGTGCACGTAGGCGCCCTCGTCGACGATGATCAGGGTCCGCTCGAACTGGCCCATGTTCTCCGTGTTGATGCGGAAGTAGGCCTGGAGCGGGATCTCGACGTGCACGCCCTTCGGCACGTAGATGAAGGAGCCGCCGGACCACACCGCGGTGTTCAGCGACGCGAACTTGTTGTCGCCGACCGGGATGACGGTGCCGAAGTACTCCTTGAAGAGCTCCGGGTGCTCCTTCAGCGCCGTGTCGGTGTCGAGGAAGATGACGCCCTGCTCCTCCAGGTCCTCGCGGATCTGGTGGTAGACGACCTCGGACTCGTACTGGGCCGCGACACCGGCGACGAGGCGCTGCTTCTCCGCCTCGGGGATGCCGAGCTTGTCGTACGTGTTCTTGATGTCCTCGGGCAGGTCCTCCCAGGACTCCGCCTGCTTCTCCGTGGAGCGCACGAAGTACTTGATGTTGTCGAAGTCGATCCCCGACAGGTCCGAGCCCCAGTTCGGCATGGGCTTCTTCTCGAACAGGCGCAGACCCTTGAGGCGGAGCTTGGTCATCCACTCCGGCTCGTTCTTCTTCGCCGAGATGTCGCGGACGACGTCCTCGTTGATGCCGCGCTTCGCAGAGGCGCCGGCCGTGTCGGAGTCGGCCCAGCCGTATTCGTACTTACCCAGTCCCTCGAGTTCGGGGTGGGCAGTCTCCGTGGGGAGAGTCATGCGGGGTTCCTCCCGGCCGTGCTTGCAGATGCGATATCGGTGGTGTGATCGGTGCGGTGATCAGTCGTGTGGGAAATCCCGGGGATGAACGTCGTGCAGACGCCGTCGCCGTGCGCGATGGTCGCCAGCCGCTGGACGTGCGTTCCGAGCAGCTGGGAGAAGATCTCGGTCTCCGCCTCGCAGAGCTGGGGGAACTTCTCCGCGACGTGGGCGACGGGGCAGTGGTGCTGGCACAGCTGCTCGCCGACCGGTGCGCTGCGCGCCGTAGCAGCGTACCCGTCGGCGCTCAAGGCCTTGGCCAGGGCTTGGGTGCGCTGTTCGGGTCCGGCGGCCTCGATCGCCCGGCGGTAGCCGGCGGCCTGTTCGGCGATCCTCGCGCGGGCGAAGGCGGCGACGGCCTCGTCCCCGCCGAACCGCTCCTGGATGAAGCGCAGGGCGTCCGCGGCGAGTTTGTCGTACGACTGGTCGAAGGCGTCGCGGCCGCAGTCGGTGAGGGCGAAGACCTTCGCGGGACGCCCGCGCGTCCGCGCTCCGTACACCCGCTGCTCGCGCGGCGCCACGACGTCGTCGGCGACCAGCGCGTCCAGGTGCCGGCGCACGGCGGCCTGGGTGAGCCCCAGCCGTCCGGCCAGCTCGGCGACGGTCGACGGCCCGTGGTCCAGGATGGAGCGCGCGACGCGGTTGCGCGTGGAGCGCTCACCGGTCGCCAGCTCTTCCTGAGGGGTCCCCTCGGGGGTCTCCCGAGCCTCGCCGACGTTTTTCACAACGCCATTGTTGCGTAATTCCTCGGAGGCAGGCAAGCCGCGTCCGGATCACCGCCCGGTGCCCTGCGTCACTTAGGTGAACCTAATCTGACCTGCGCGAACGATCTCCGGCCGGCCGGAACGGCCATCTCGCCCCACCCGCGGGACCGGCGGCGTCCCGGGCCCCGCGCAGGAGGGCCGGCGGGTGGCTTCCCGCACCCGCCCGTCCGGGCGCCCGCGCGCGAACCTAGACTCTGGACCCATGCGAAGCGAGCCCGTGGTCCAGGTCCAGGCCCTGGTGAAGCGGTACGGCACGAAGACCGCGGTGGACGGCCTCGACCTGGTGGCCACAGCGGGCGTGACGGCCGTGCTCGGCCCCAACGGCGCCGGCAAGACGACCACCGTCGAGACCTGCGAGGGCTACCGCAGACCGGACTCCGGCACCGTGCGCGTCCTCGGCCTCGACCCGGTGGGACAGGCCTCCGACCTGCGCCCCCGCATCGGGGTGATGCTCCAGTCCGGGGGCGTCTACTCGGGGGCGCGGGCCGACGAGATGCTGCGGCACGTCGCCCGGCTGCACGCGCACCCGCTGGACGTGGACGCGCTCGTCGAGCGGCTGGGGCTGGGCGGTTGCGGCCGCACGACGTACCGGCGGCTGTCCGGAGGCCAGCAGCAGCGCCTCGCGCTCGCGATGGCCGTGGTGGGGCGCCCGGAACTGGTGTTCCTCGACGAGCCGACCGCCGGCCTGGACCCGCAGGCCCGCCGCGCCACCTGGGACCTGGTCCGGGACCTGCGCGCGGACGGGGTCTCGGTCATCCTCACCACGCACCACATGGACGAGGCCGAACAGCTCGCCGACGACGTCGCGATCATCGACGCGGGCAGGGTCGTCGCCCAGGGCTCCCCCGAGGAGCTGTGCCGCGGCGGCGCCGAGAACACCCTCCGCTTCAACGGCCGCCCCGGTCTGGACGTGACCTCCCTACTCAAGGCACTGCCCGCCGACAGCGAGGCCGCCGAACCGACACCGGGCTCGTACCGGATCACCGGCAAGGTCGACCCGCAGATGCTGGCCACGGTGACCTCGTGGTGCGCCCAGCACGGAGTGATGCCGGACCGGATCTCGGTGGAACGGCACACCCTCGAAGACGTCTTCCTCGAGCTGACCGGCAAGGAGCTGCGCTCATGATTCCCGCCCGCCACACGACCGGCCGGGGGTCCGGGGGTCGCCCCCCGGAGGGACACGGCCTCGAGCCGACCGGCAAGGAGCTGCGCTCATGACGGCCACCGGTACGTACACGCCGAAGCCGGGGGCCGCGCCGCTGCCCCGCATGATCAGGGCCCAGGCGGCGCTGGAGACGAAGATGCTCCTGCGCAACGGTGAGCAGTTGCTGCTGACCGTCGTGATCCCGACCCTGCTGCTGGTGCTGTTCAGCTCGGTGGACATCATCGACACCGGCGCCGGCGAGGCGGTCGACTTCCTGACCCCCGGCGTCCTCGCGCTCGCCGTGATGTCGACGGCGTTCACCGGCCAGGCCATCGCCACGGGCTTCGAGCGCCGCTACGGCGTGCTCAAGCGGCTGGCAGCCTCCCCGCTCCCCCGGTGGGGGCTGATGACCGCGAAGACGCTCGCCGTGCTGGTCACGGAGGTCCTCCAGGTCGCCCTGCTCACGGTGATCGCCTTCGCGCTGGGCTGGTCGCCGCACGGCAACCCGTTCGCCGTACTGCTGCTGCTGGTCCTCGGCACGGCGGCCTTCTCGGGCCTCGGTCTGCTGATGGCGGGCACGCTGCGGGCGGAGGCCACGCTGGGCGCCGCCAACCTGGTGTTCCTGCTGCTCCTGGTGGGCGGCGGGGTGATCGTGCCGCTGGAGAAGTTCCCCCCGGGCGCCCAGGACGTGCTCGCCCTGCTGCCCATCTCGGCGCTCTCGGACGGACTGCGGGACGTGCTCCGGCACGGGGCCGCGATGCCGTGGGGCGACCTGGGGATCCTCGCCGTGTGGGCGGCCCTGGGGCTGGCCGCGGCCGGCCGGTTCTTCCGCTGGGAATGACCCGCTCCGGGTCCGCCCGGGACCCTCGTGAAAGCGTGCACAAGCGGGCCCTTACGATGGACGGCGTGCCGAACGTGACCCGCGCCGACGCCGTAGCAGCCGTGCGCAACCCCCTCGCCTTCATCGCCGCGCGCTGGACCCCCGCCCCCCGGACGGTCCAGCGGGCGGCCCTCGCCGCGCTCGTGATGTCGGTGATCATCGTGGTCACCGGCGGTGCCGTCCGACTCACCGGCTCCGGCCTCGGCTGCCCGACCTGGCCGAAGTGCACCGCCGACTCGCTCACCTCGACCAGCGAGATGGGCGTCCACGGCGCCATCGAGTTCGGCAACCGCATGCTGACGTACGTGCTGTGCGCCGCGGTGGGCTGGGCGATCGTCGCCGCCCGCGCGCAGAAGCCGTACCGGCGCGGCCTCACCCGGCTGGGCTGGGCGCAGTTCTGGGTCGTGATGGGCAACGCGATCCTCGGCGGGATCGTCGTGCTGGTGGGTCTGAACCCGTACACGGTCGCGGCCCACTTCCTGCTCTCCTCGGCGCTGATCGCGGTCGCCGCGGTGATGTGGCAGCGCACCCGGGAAGGCGACGGGGCGCCCGAGCCGCTGGTCGGCCAGTCCGTGCGGCAGCTGGTGTGGTTCCTGGTCGCCGCGTCCGTACTGCTGATCGCGGTCGGCACGGTGGTCACCGGGGCCGGTCCGCACGCGGGCGACTCCAGCGAGGTCACGCGCATGCCGCTGGACTGGGAGACCGTGTCCAAGCTGCACGCCGTGCTCGCCTGGATCGTGGTGACGCTGACCTTCGCCCTGTGGTTCGTCCTCAAGGCGGTCGACGCCCCCGCGGGCCCGTTGCACCGCACCCGCGAACTCTTCCTGGTGCTCCTCGCCCAGGGCGTCATCGGCTACGTCCAGTACTTCACGGACCTCCCCGAGGTCCTGGTCGGCCTGCACATGCTCGGCTCCTGCCTGGTGTGGATCGCGGTCCTGCGCGTCCTGCTGTCCCTGCGCGAGCGCCCGGACACGGTGCTCGACCGGCCGGGGCCGACGGCGGAGGCGACCGTCGGCAGCCACGCCTGACGCCTCCCGGCACCCGCGCGTGACGCCTCACGGCATCCGTACGTGACCGCTCCCGGCCCGTGTCCCCGGCTCAGGCGTACGCCGCCACCAGGGCGTCGATCGCCGGTCCGAGCCAGCCGCGCACCAGCTCGGCCCTGCGGACCCGCCACCCCTCCCCGGAGGGGACGGGAGCGGGCCCGCCGTAGCGGCGCCGTCGGATGTCCTCGACGATCTCGGCGGGCGCCCCGAGGCCGGGCAGCTCCTCCAGTGCCTCGCGCTTGGAGATCAGCCGCCCCTCCCGCAGCGTGACCGTCGCCCGCGCGAAGGTCACCGGGCCCATGTCGACCCAGACGTCCCGCGTCCACAGCTGCGCCCTGTCCACGGCGGGCCGCCAGAAGTCCCGCTGGTCGGACACCACGAACTCCGCCAACTCGCGGTCCGGCACCTCCGGCAGCAGCCCGCCCGGGGCGCCGCCGTGCAGGACCCGCCCGAAGGTGTGCAGCTCGCGGCGGGTGACGGGGGTGACCGGGCGGCGCATCAGCTCCTGGTGCGCCCAGGTCAGGTGCCGGTGCCCGGAGTCCGCGACCGTGGCCGGGGTCAGGTAGCTGCAGTGCAGCTTCGCCGCGAGCGGGTCGGCGCGCAGCCCCTGGTGCAGGACGGCCACCCGCCACACCGTGCCGGGCCGCACGGGTCCGGGCAGCACCGCGATCAGGTCCAGATCGCTGCGGCCCTCCTGGTGGTCGCCGCCGGCGAGCGAGCCGTGCGCCCAGACGGCGAGGGGTCCGAGGGGCGCCAAGGCGCCCAGGAAGCGGTCGAGCAGGGCTTCGGTCTGCATCCGCCCAGTCTGGTACGGCATCCGCCCCGCCCGGTGGGGCACGCTCCGGCCGGTGGGGCACGCTCCGGCCGGTGGGGCACGCTCCGGCCGGTGGGGCCTTCGCTTCATCCCAGCCCGTAGACCCGCCGCGCGTTCCCCGCCGCGACCAGCCCCGCCACCCGCCGGGCGTCCGCGAGCGACCACGCGTCCTCCGCCACCCAGCCGCCGAGCACCCGTCCCAGTGCCTCGCGGAACAGGCGGGCGCCCACGACGTGCAGCTCGGGCAGTCCGCGGGCCCCGCTGGAGAAGAGGATCTTGCCGAAGGGGGCCAGCTCCAGGATCTCGGCGAGGACCGTCGCCGCGCGGGCGCCGGTGCGGACGAGGGCGGCCCCGGAGTCGGTGTAGACGTGCGGGAAGACGCCGGCGAGATGGGCGGCCTGCCGGTGGTGGGGGTAGCCGTGCAGCAGGACCAGGTCGGTGCCGAGGCCGGCCGTGGCGCGGACGAAGTCGGTCAGCAGGACGGGGTCGGTGCGGTCGCCGCGCGGGCCGGGCTCGCCGAGGCCCGCGTGGAGCTGGAGCGGCCGCCCCGCGGCGACGGCGATCCACAGCAGGTGCCGCAGCAGCACGGGGTCGTCCACCTCCTCGCCGGCGCGGCGCCCGGCGAGCCAGCGGCCCGCCGCGCCCCGGACCTCGCCCGGTCCGGGCGGCTCGGGCGCGAGGGCGAGACCGTGGCGCGTGCCGGCCACCGAGGTGAAGGCCACGGCGGTCGCCGCGGCGCCGTGCACCGCCTCGGCGAGGTTGGCGAGGAAGGACTCGACGGTGCCGGAGGTGTCGGCGACCTGCTCGGCCAGCGGTTCGAGCCGGACGATCTCGCGGGCCTCGGCCTCGCCGGCCGAGGCGATCTCGTCGGGGCCGGTGAGGTCGCCGGGCGGGCCGGTGTCGACGAGGTAGGTGGTGATGCCGCTGCCGCGCAGCAGCCGGCGGCTCGCCTCCGGCACCCCCAGTTCGCGGCGGCGGGCGAGGTAGCGGGCGGGCGGGCAGTGCGGCTCCAGGCCGAGCAGCGGGGGGCACCAGCGGCGTACCGCGAAGCCGGTCTGGGTGTCGAACAGGGTGGTGCCGGGCGCGGGCGGCCCCTCGGTGCGGGCCAGCTGGGCCTCGAAGGTGCCGAGGCCCAGCTCCGTCCTCAGGACGCCGTGGCAGTACTGGTCCACCAGGGACGGTGGGTCCGCCAGGGACGGTGTTTCGATCATCCGGGACTCCCGCGGCTGGACCGTGTGCTCGGTGTGCTCCTCACACGTCCTAACGGGTGAACCCGGCGTCAGGTGTTGCTCAGGTGTTGCGCGGGCCGCCGACCTGGATGCCGGCCATCCGGGTCCACTCGTAGGGGCCGGTCGTCACCTTGGCGGCGAACTCGCCGTCGAAGTTCTCGTGGACGGTGATCCCGGACTTCTCGACCGCCTTGGCGGCGATCTCCACGCTGGGCGCCACGAGGTCGCCCCAGCCGCCGTCCTCGCCGACGAGCACGATCCGGGCGCCGCGCTCGCCGAGGTGGGCGACCTGGCCCTCGGCGCCGCCGTGCGCCTGGGAGAAGGTGCTGATCCGCTTGGCGAGGCGGGTCGCCGTGCGCTCGGCCTTCGCGGCCCGCTTGGCGTCCGCGGTCTCGTCAACCTGCTTGGTGTCTGCCATGGCCAGGATGCTACCGACGGGTAGATCGAACGGCGACGGCCGGGGGGGGGGGGGGGTGGGACCCCCCCCCCCCCCCCGGCCCGGGGGGGGGGGGCGGGGGGGGGGGGGTAAAGAAGGGGTGCGAGGCGCCGGGGGGGGGACCCACCGCAGGTAGGGGGTCCACCCCGC
>NZ_JBIRNP010000017.1:0-142577 GCF_044331705.1 Streptomyces sp. NPDC017202
CCCGCGGAGCGGGTACCCCATCGCTGCGCGATGGGCAAGCGAACACCCGCTCCGCGGGTGCGCTGCTGCTCGCTGCGCGAGCAGTCCACCGTCCCGGCTGCGCCGGGACGGTGACGCTCCCGGAGTTGCGGGGCCTGCGGCCTCGCGAGGTGGCCTCCGCAGCGCTCCAGCCACCTGGAGCGCTGCGCGCTCAAGAAGGCCGGCCCCGCTACGCGGATCAGCCAACGGGCCTACGGCCCGGGCGCCAAGGGCGAGGGGTGGCTGGCTGTGGGAGGTGCTCGTTCGCGTGGATTCCAGCGTATCGCACACGTCGGATGATGCAGCATGTAGTGTTGGCAGAACCATGAGGGGTCCTACGTTGCGGAGTGATGAAATGCAAAGTGTGCTGGCACTGCTTGGAGCAATTCTTGGTGGAACTCTGGTTCTCTTCGGCGATTTCATTCGACGGAGAGTCGAAAGGCGCAAAGAGGAAGTGAATAGACTCGTAGAAGTAAGTGCGCGGCTCTCCTCTATGTACAACCGGCTGTGTGGGCAGATAATTGACGCTTCTATAGCTGGTGTAGCGGTGTCAGATCTGGCCGTTGCAGATCCGCTCCGCTACGAAGTGACGACCCAGTTCTTCATGACTCCTGGTAGTGAGCAACTCCGTTCTCAGGCTTCGCGTCTGATGGATGCGTACTACCGGCTTCGGGATTCATACGGGCAGGATTCGGCCTGGGCCGCGGCTCGCGATGAACATGGCTTGGCGGTGCGTGAGTTCGAAGCTGCTGTTCGTGCCATCCTCCACCGCAATCACATCTGACGTTCTACTGAGTCTTTATCATTGCCGAGGTTAGAGAGGTGAGGAGGGTCTGTGATTCAGCTCAGGGAGCACCAGTTAGAGCAGAAGTCGAGTTTCCGAAAGTGGGTCGGATTTCCTGCAAGGTCATCTGTGCCGCCTCAGGGTGCCCGTGGCACGATCGTGTCAGCGACCGGGTCCGGTAAAACGATCATGGCTGCCGCAAGTGCGCTCGAGTACTTCCCGCACGGCCGGATCCTCGTGGCCGTGCCGACTCTGGACCTGCTCGTGCAGACCGCCCAGGCGTGGCGGCTGGTGGGCCACCGGGCGCCGATGGTCGCGGTGTGCTCGCTGGAGAACGATGCGGTACTGAGTGAGCTGGGGGTGCGCACCACCACCAACCCGATCCAGCTCGCCCTGTGGGCCGGGAAGGGGCCGGTCGTCGTGTTCGCCACGTACGCCTCCCTCGTGGACCGCGACGACCCGGAGGACTCGACGGGCCAGCGGAAGGTGCGCGGGCCGCTGGAGGCCGCCCTGATCGGCGGGGAGCGGCTCTACGGCCAGCAGATGGCAGGCTTCGACCTCGCCATCATCGACGAAGCCCACTCAACCGTAGGCGATCTTGCCAGACCTTGGGCAGCGATCCACGACAACACCCGCATCCCCACCGACTTCCGGCTCTACCTGACCGCGACTCCACGCATCCTCGCCGCGCCCCGGCCGCAGAAGGGCGCGGACGGCCAGGAGGCGGAGATTGCGACCATGGCCGACGACCCGGAGGGCACCTACGGCGCGTGGCTCGCCGAGCTCGGACTCTCGGAGGCGATCGAGCGGGGCATCCTCGCTGGGTTCGAGATCGACGTCCTCGAGATCCGCGACCCCTCCCCTGTCCTCGGGGAATCGGAGGAGGCCCGGCGGGGCCGGCGCCTGGCGCTGCTGCAGACCGCACTCCTGGAGCACGCCGCGGCGTACAACCTCCGTACGGTCATGACGTTCCACCAGAAGGTCGAGGAAGCCGCCGCGTTCGCAGAGAAGCTGCCCGAGACGGCAGCCGCGCTGTACATGAACGACTCCACCGACGACGACCTGGCCGCCGCGAGCCGGCTGCCGAAGTCGTCGATCGACGCGGCCTTCTACGAGCTGGAGCCGGGCCGCCACGTCTCCCCGGAGCGGGTGTGGTCGGCATGGCTGTGCGGTGACCACCTCGTCGCCGAGCGCCGCGAGGTGCTCCAGCAGTTCGCCAACGGCATCGACGCCGCCGGGCGTCGGGTGCACCGGGCGTTCCTCGCCAGCTGCCGCGTCCTGGGGGAAGGCGTGGACATCACCGGCGAACGGGGAGTCGACTCGGTCTGCTTCGCCGACACCCGCGGCTCCCAGGTCGAGATCGTGCAGAACATCGGCCGCGCGCTCCGGCTCAACAAGGACGGCTCCACGAAGGTCGCGCGGATCATCGTGCCCGTCTTCCTCGAGCCCGGCGAGGACCCGACCGACATGGTCGCCTCCGCCTCGTATGCCGGGCTGGTCGCTGTGCTCCAAGGCCTACGCAGCCACGATGAGCGCCTGGTCGAGCAGCTCGCCTCACGCGCGCTCACCAGCGGCAAGCGCAAGGTCCACGTGCAGCGTGACGAGGACGGGCGGATCATCGGAGCCGGCGGGGAGAGTGATGGCGAGGACCAGGCGCAGAACGGCACCGATGCCGCTGCCGAGTCAGCCCTGCTCCACTTCTCCAGCCCGCGCGACGCGGCCACGATCGCGGCCTTCCTGCGCACCCGGGTCTACCGGCCAGAATCCCTGGTCTGGCTGGAGGGCTACCAGGCCCTGCTGCGGTGGCGGGCGGAGAACGAGATCACCAGTGTCTACGCCGTGCCCTACGACGTGGAGGTCGAAGTGGGGGCGACGAAGGCGTTTCCGCTTGGCCGGTGGGTCCACCAGCAGCGCAAGGCCCTGCGGGCCGGGGAACTCGAGCCACGGCGCAAGACGCTGCTCGATGCCCCCGAGGCCGGGATGGTCTGGGAACCCGGTGAGGAAGCGTGGGAGAACAAGCTCGCCGCGCTGCGGTCCTACCGGCGGGCCATGGGGCACCTCGCACCCCGCCAGGACGCCGTGTGGGGCGAGAGCGAAGCCGAGGGCCTGGTTCCGGTCGGCCAGCACATGGCCAACCTCCGCAGGAAAGGCGGCCTCGGCAAGGACCCGGAACGGGTGCGAGTGCGCGCGGCGCAGCTGGATGCGGTCGACCCCGACTGGAATTGCCCGTGGCCGCTGGACTGGCAACGCCACTACCGCCACCTCGCCGACCTCGCCGCCGACGAGCCTGGTGGGGTACTGCCCGACATCCACCCCGGCGTACTCATGGACGGCGACGACATCGGACGATGGCTGGAGCGGCAGAAGAACCCGAGCACCTGGAAGCTGCTGTCGAGCGAACAGCAGCAGCGGCTGGCGAAGCTGGGCGTGCAGCCCGCTCAGGACCCGGCTCCCGCCCTGGCGACCGCGCGTACGGCGAAGAGCCCGACCAAGGCACAGCAGGCCTTCCAACGCGGCCTCGCGGCCCTCACGCAGTGGGTGAAACGGGAAGGCGCGGACCGGCCGGTGCCGAGGGGGCACAGCGAAGAGATCGCGGTCGACGGCGAGGCGGAGCCGGTGACCGTGAAGCTGGGCGTATGGATCTCCAACACGAAATCGAGGAGGGATCGGCTGGACGCCGACCAGCTCGCCGCCCTCGCCAAGCTGGGCATCAACTGGGCATGACGAACAGTTCGGGCGCAGCGGAATTGAGTCTGGCCCGTCACACGGGTCTGGTGAGCTTTGGGGAGGGCCGGTAGTGAGCGACTCCCGCGTAGGACATCCCCAGGGAGACAGTGAGGATCTTGGCGTCGAGTTCGTCGGCGAGAGCAAGCAGACGTGTGGAGCGCAGAACTCGGGGCAGCAGGTCGGCGGGCGCGAGGCTGTCGCGGATATGGGCGGCGCTGGCAGGTCCGTGGTGTGTTCGGGTGAGCCTGGTGACGAGCAGGTGGCGATTGCCCGTACCGAGTCGGCGCCGGTGCTCCTGGCAGCGCTGCAGCGCCTTCCACGTCGCGCTGTCCAGTGGGAGGTGCACTGATCTGCCGGGAAAGCGGACGCTGTGGCGGTCGGGGTCGATGTCGGCGTCGGTGAACCGGCGCAGTTCGGTGATGGTTGCTGCGTGGAGGAGAGCGGCGAGGCCGATGAAGGCCTCGTGCGGGTGGATGTCGTGGTTGGTGGCCCACCGTTCGTACAGGGTGCGCTGCCTGGCCGGGGTGAGGGTGGGTCCGTGAAATCCCCTCTGCTGGACGGCGGTGATCGGGTCCGTGGGGTTGTGGAGGATGGCCCTGGAGTGGTGGGCGTGGGCGAAGAACTGACGCATGCCCGCGAGGTGGGAGGCGCGGCGGGCCGGGGCCAGGGCAAGGAAGGACTCCAGGTCTGCGGTGGTGACGCTTGCCCAGGCCCTGTGTCCCTCAAGGTGGAGGGCCAGGTCGCGGATGGTGTCCAGGCGGATCTCAACGGTCTCCAGCCGGTTCGGGCGCAGCCCGAGCTGCTGGGCTCGCTCGCGCTGGAGCAGCAGGAAATCTGCGAAGGCGGCGGCCTGGGGGCGCAGCGGGCCGGGGACGGCCCCGATGCGGCGGGTGCGGCGGGCTGCTGCGCGCCGGTCGGCGAGGTCCGGTGGCGGGGCGAGGCGGCCGTGAGCGCGGAAGAAATCGGTGAGCGCTCCCACGAGTTCGGGTGCGCTGCTGCGGGCGTGCGCGAGCAGTTCTCCGGGGTCGCCGGTCGCGACCGCGGTGATCAGACGTGCGGTGGCGGCGACGACGTCGGCCGCGTAGATGGGGTGGCGGTGATCTGCGAGGTGTGCGGCAAAGTCGCTCCACCAGGGTGGTACGGCAGGCATGCGCTCGGCCCAGCCGACCGCACGGGTGATGACGGTGTGGGGTGAGTGCTCGTAGCAGGATTTACACAGGCCCTTGGCCCACTGGCCGCTGGTGCCACAGCGTTCACAGTATGCCGGGGGCGGTGCGGTGGCCGGGTCGGTGCAGGTCCGGCAGCGCCGGGTCGCCGCGTCGAGGGTGCGCCGGCGCCCGCAGTGCCGGCACGGGCCCCGTGCCCGTCGGCCTTCCGAGTGGTGTCGGCAGGCCGCGCACAGGTCCTGGGCGGATCGCCGTGGAGCGCCGCACAGGGCGCAGGTCCGTGAGCACCAGGCGCAGTGGCCGGTGTCGGGGCGCAGCCGGCGCAGGCGATGGCAGGCCGGGCAGGTGTCCCTGGCCGTCCGGGGTACGGCAGCGGCAAAAGGCGCGGGTGGGTTCGCGGCGGGCTCGGGTGCGGTCACAGCGGTGGCAGTGATCGGTGGCGGGACGCGGGCTGCTGCTGCGGAGGCTGCCGGTCGGGGACCGGGTCGGGGCGCGGCTGAGG
This sequence comes from Streptomyces sp. NPDC017202, assembly GCF_044331705.1. Taxonomy (NCBI): domain Bacteria; kingdom Bacillati; phylum Actinomycetota; class Actinomycetes; order Kitasatosporales; family Streptomycetaceae; genus Streptomyces; species Streptomyces sp. NPDC017202. The sequence continues at coordinate 5,198 of NZ_JBIRNP010000017.1, forward strand.
CATTGAGGGTGCGGTGGATCCGGGCAGGGTCAGCAGGTCGCCGGGAGTGCAGTCGAGGGCGGCGCACAGTGCGGTCAGGGTGGACAGCTTCACCTGGGAAGGCTGTTTGGTGAAGAGGGCAGACACCGATGCCGCGGACAGTTCGAGACCGGCGCGCTCGGCCAGGAGACGGCGCAGTTCGGTGCCGGTCCAGATACCGCGCTGTGCCGCGGTCATGCGCAGTTTCCACTCCACCGGTGGTGGGGCGGGGGTCTCCACGGCACGCAGCGGAGGTGTTGTCACGGGGAGTCCTGGGGGTCAGCCGGCCAGGCCGGTCAGGGCTCGGGACGTGGCGCGGCGCCAGGCGTCCTCGACGAAGGTGAGGCAGGGCCGGACGTAGGCCATGGTGGAGGCGATGTGCTCGTGGCCGAGCAGCTGCTGGACGGTGATCAGGTCCATGCCCTGTTCGTAGTGGTGGGTGGCGCAGGCGCGGCGCAGGTCGTGCGGGGTGAACTGGGCACCTTCGATGCGGGCTTCGGTGTCCAGAAGGCGGGCCAGGCGGTCGCGTACGGTTTCCGGCTTCAGCGCCTCACCGTGGGCGTCGCAGAACAGTGCGGCGGTATCGGGAAACAGGGGGCGGATGTCGCTCTGGTACCAGGCAAGGATCCGGTCCAGGCCGTCCAGCATCGGGGCCCATCTCGGGCGTGGTCCCGAGGCGTTGGCCGCCTTGCCGAACCGCACGTGGAGCTTGCCGGACGGGCCGAGTTCGGGGTGGACGTCGCACAGTTCCAGGCGGAGGGCTTCACTCAGCCGCGGCGCGCAGTGGTACAGGGTGCGCCACAGCGCGTAGTCCCGGGCCGCGGCCGGGTAGTCGGACACGGTGGCCAGGCGGGCGCGGGCATGGGCGAAGAAGGCCGTGAGGCGTTCGGCGGTGGGCGGCAGCCGTTGCGCGGGCTCGTCCCGGACGTGGCGCAGCCGGTTGAAGCGGTCCAGCGGGTCACCCACGGTGGCTCCGTACAGGGCGCGGATCTCACTCGCGTAGCGCAGGCGTACGAACGTGTGGAAGGCGCGCAGCATGTCCAGGTAGCGGCGTCTGGTTCCCGCGGTCCGGCCCGCGAGCAGCAGGGTGTGGAGCATCGCGTCCACATGGGCGGGCTCGATCTGCCACACCGGGCGGTCGAAGTGGGCCAGCACCCGGGGAAGCAAGGAGGTATAGGCGCCGATCGTCGTCGGGGCGAACCCCCGCACCACCCACGTCGCGGCGAACGCCCGGACACAGCCGGCCTGGAACACCCACACGTCCCGTGCCCGTCCGGCATCGGGGTCCCAGTCAGCGAGCCCGCCCTCCACCAGCCGGAGAAAAGGCCTCTCCCCCACACTCCACCACCATCACGTCGATGACCCCCGCTCAAGGCAGCACCTGAATCCTGCGCGCGCCACCGATGTCATCAACGAGACAGCTGGAGAAAGGCAACTCCCGCCTCACAAACAACCCCGCACCCCACACGCCGGTCCCGGAAGGCGCTGTGCCTCGTCCAGGACCAGCACGCGGGGCTGTCTCAACGCGTTTACCAGCATCAAGTCGGCCTCCCCCGCCCCGCGCGGCAGACGCCTGCCCAGCTCGAGGGCGTCCGCGAGTACCCGGCGCAGTTCGGGCACCGTCGGGTGCACACCGACGTGGACCCGGCGGACCCTGGCCGGGTGCGGCAGCTGGGACAGGGCGTACTGCAACGCGACGGTCTTGCCCTGGCCGGCGTCGCCGTGCAGACACACCACCGCCCCCACCGCGGCCGCGTGCGCGACCGTCCGCAGCACCGACCGCACAGCGGACGTGTGCACCACCTGCGCATCCGGGACCAGGACCGGGACCTGCGCCAGGTGCTTCTGCTCCCGCAGAAACACCTGCCCACCGACGCCTTGACCGGCCACGACGTTCAAGCCCAGCTCGCTGAGCGGATCAAGCCTGCTCGGCCCGGCCACCACAGGCTCCCGCTCGACCACCAACGCCCGCCCCGCCCGACGGTCCCTGCGGATCACCCGATGCAGCGTCGACGCCGACGGAACCAAGGCCCCGCCGCTGGCAGCGGCCAGCCGGCGCCTCAGCTCAGCGACATTCCCTCCGACCTCGCCCAGCAGCGCTCACACCTCGTCCGACACCGCATACCCCTGCCGGACCGGCGCCTCCACCTGCCCAGTCGCCTTCGCCTGCTCCAGCCAGCGCCACACCGTACGCTCCGAGACACCTACCGTCTCCGCGACCGTACGCACATGCCGCGTCGTGAGCTCCCCCGCCTGCTGCCGCTCCAGCAGACGACGCACCACCAACCCCCTGGGCAGCACAGACCCACGACCGGCCCTTACCTCTTGATCCACGCCCCGATCACACCGGCCTGGCACACCTCACCGCATAAGAACTCACGAACCTGAGACAGCATCAGCTGCCATGCGATAAAGCCCCACGACAGTGATCCCACCCCTCAATCTCTCACCTCATGACAGCGGACCACCTACCCGCAAACACCTACTGACCAGCCCCGCAACACCAGCCCCTGGACCAGCACGACCGACTCTCACCACCACCGACACCAACCCGAGAGATCGCAGTCGCGTGCGACGCCCATGGTGTACCTCTCGATCCCGGACTTGGTCGCCGCGTAGTCGGCAAGGCCGGGGGCGCCGACCCGGGAGCCCAGCCCGGAACTCACCGTGATGACGCGGCCGCCCGTGCGCAGCACTCGGGAGGCGGCCCGGATGACGGAGATCACGCCGAGGTAGTTGGTGGCGTGCATCCGGTCCAGTGCGGCGGTGTCGGCGTCCGGGTCGTCCACCGTGCCGGCCACGGAGATCGCCGCGTTGTTGACGAGGATGTCCAGGCCGCCGAAGTGCGCGACTACGTCGTCGATCAGCGCCGGCGCCCTGCTCGGCCAGCAGTCGTACGGTCGCGGCTCCCAGTCCGCGCGATCCTCCGGTGACCAGGGCGACCTTGCCCGTGAGTGGCTTGCTCATTCTTCTCACCTCGTTGATTGATCCTTTCCGGCAGTCGCAACGTTAATTGTTACGACAGCATGCTGCAACCTTCACTGTTACGACTGCCGTAACATGAAGCGTTGTGGCCGAGAGGAGGAGTCCATGAGCGCCAACAGCAGGCTGACCATCGCCGCCCACGCGCTGGCCTGGATCGGCCTCTACCAGCGCCAGGGCCATGAGGTCGCCACCTCCGAGCAGATCGCGACCAGCGCGAACACCAACCCGGTGGTGATCAGACGGCTGCTCGGCGAGCTGCGCAGGGCCGGGCTCGTGGAGTCCCGGCGGGGCGTGGGCGCGGGCTGGTCGCTGGCACGCGAGCTGGAGTCGATGACCCTGCTCGACGTGTACGAGGCAGTGGAACCCGGCCCGCTGTTCGCCATGCACCGCACCATCCCGGACCAGGGATGCGTGGTGGGTCACGGCATCCAGCCGGCAATGCAGAGCATCTACGAGGGCATCGAGGAGACCGTGAGACACGAGCTGGCCCGCGTCACGCTCGCGAACGTACTCCGGGACGTACTCGCGGCACCTCGCTAACGAGCTCGTGCGCGGTAGGCGGTGAGGCGTCGAGGGTGGTGGTGGGGCTCGAGGTTCACTTCTGCCGTGTCGATGTCAGGTCTGCGGTCTGCTGACGGGACAGCAGGCCGGCGATGGCCTGGACGGTGTCGCTGATGTGCTCGCGGCGGCCGAGGCGGCGGGCCAGGGCCCGCCGGTTCTTCAGGTGGGCGATGCCGTGCTCGACACGGATGCGGCGCGAGGAATGCGCTGTGCGCTGTCGCTCGTGCATCTCCTCGTACCGGTCGGGGGCGTTCTTCTTGAACGTGCGGTGCGGTGGGGTGATCACCCGGCCGCCGGTCCGGGCGCCCAGCCCCTGGGAGCCGGCGTCGGTGAGGATCTCGACCGCGGGTCCGTCGGCCAGGAGCGTGACCAGCCCTGACTGGCGGGCGTGGGGGATGTCCGCGCAGCTGCCGGGCCTGGTCGGGCTGCAGAAGAGCACGCGGCCGTCGCCGTCCGTGACGACCATGGTCTTGACCGCGTTCTGCTTGCTCTTGCCGGAGATGAACCTGTCCCGGTCCTTGCGTCCGGAGGCCGGCCGCCGGACGCGGATCTCGGTGCCGTCGATGATGCCGGTCTCCTCACTCGCGCCGAGGTGGTCGACGACCTCGGCCAGGGTCCGCAACCGCACTCCGGGACCGATGGTGCAGCCTCGCTCGGCGAGCAGCGGTCGCACCTCGCCGATGGCGCGGGTGATGGTGGAGCGGTCCACACCGAACCAGCAGGCCAGCACGTCGTGCGTGGCTCCGTGCCGGAGATGGACGAGGGTGGCCAGGAGCCGGTCGACGAAGACCAGCCGGTGCCTCGCGCCGGCACCGATCGCGCGCTTCCGCTGCCGGGACATCAGCTTGGTCTGGTGCTGTTCATGCCACAACGGGCCCAGCTCGGCCACGAGTTCAGCGATCACATCGGCCGACAGGCCCGTGATCCTCCGGTCGCCGATGATCGCTGCACGAGATGCGTTCCCCACCACACGACCATGATCAACGATCACGAGCTCGACGCCTCACCGCCTACCGTGCACGAGCTCGTCAGATGCCGTGTCCGTACCCGGGGTGGGGAGGTTGGCGGGGAGTCCACCACTCCAGAAGTCCCCACACTCCAAGGGCGAGCGCGGCCAGGGCGGCGAGTGTCGCAATCCAGGGACGGCCCACCCAGCGGGTGGTCATCGCCCAGGCCAGAAGCGGAACCAGAGCACCGCCGAGCAGAACGAGCGGGAGATCGATGACGAGCACGCTCAGATCACGGGCATGCCCCTCGAACCCACCGTCGATATTGACCGCAGCCCGGGGTGCCCACGCAAGGGCGGCAGTGGCCGCGCCGAAGCCGGCAAGGAGGCATCCGGCGGCGCCGGTGCTGGTGTCTGAAGGGGTGTTCATGTCCTGTCCAGTAGATGTGCGCTCTTGTCGGCGACAGACGCCGGTGGCACGGTGCGTGGTTCCGCTTGCACGGTCAAGCGCTTGCTTCGGCTCCTGCGCGTCCACCCTGTCGTCGGCCAGGCCGGCGTTGCCGGGGCGCCGGCGGGCGGCGGTGGGGCGGGGCGGGTGAGGGGCTCGGCGAGGGCGTGCAGGTGGTTGAGGACAGCCGACTGGTCACCGGCGAGGCCGGTACCGGTGCGCCACACGAAGTTCAGCAGACCGGACCACGCCCGGCCGGCGAACTCCGCCGCATCGAGAACATAAGGACTGGCCGGAGCGGGCAGGGCGCGGCTCAGTGTGAGAGCGGCGAGGACGGCCTCGGCCACCCCGGCGGGAAAAGCACCAGGGCGGCGGGCGGCGTTCGCGGTAGCGGCGAGGTAGAACGCGGCGAGCTTCGGCCGGGCCAGGGCGGCGAGCACGTGGGGGACGTCGGCGGTCCAGGCAGCGGGGGCGGCCGCCACGAGGCACTGCAGCACGATCGCGTAGCCGGCGGCGCCCGCGTCCGGGGCGCCTGCGAGGGCGGCGGCGGCCGCGAGCGGTCCGGCCGCGGCGGCCAGCTCCCGCAGGTCCTCAAGGGCGACGTCGGTGTGATGGCGCGAGTGCGGGCGGACGGCGGTCCGCGGGTCGGGCGGGTCGGCCGGCCCCCGCTGGCGCAGCGCGGCCAGCAGCGGCGCGAAGCCGGCCAGCAGCGGCGCGGGGAGGACCGGCGACCAGGCCCAGACGCGCAACCAGGAGGCGAGCGGCTCGTCCCGGCGGCCGGCCTCGTCCACGCCGGCGGCGGGCAGGAATCGGTCGATCTCCTCGGCGGCGGGGACCGGACCGAGTGCCGCGCAGGCCTGCTGGTGCAGGCCATCAGCCCGCTCGGGCGGGCAGGCGTCCAGCACGCGGGCGGCGGTGATCACCCCACCGCACCGCACCGCACGTTCAAGAAGAACGCCCCGACCGGTACGAGGAGATGCACGAGCGCCGGCGCACAGCACACTCCTCACGCCGTGTCCGCGTCGAGCACGGCATCGCCCATCCGAGGAACTGGCAGGCCCTGGCCCGCCACCTCGGCCGCCGCGAGCACATGAGTCACACCGTCCAGGCCGTCGCCGGCCTGCTGTCCCACCAGCAGACCGTGGACCTGAAGCCGGCACGGCAGACGTGAACCCGGGCCACACCGAAGCTCGCGACGCCTCACCGCCCACCGTGCACGAGCTCGTCAGGGGGTGTCCGGAAAGCAGTGTCGTCTGCCCGGCGAGCCGGACGGGACTTTCCGAACACCTCAGAAAAGCCCCTGGTACCGGGGCCGGCGGTGGCGGAGGCCGTCGAGGACGTCGCGTAGCCAGGGGGCCCGCGCCTCCGGCTGCCGGGCGAGGGTCCGTGCGAAGATCGCCCCGTCGGGGCGGAAGATCCAGTTCGGGCGCAGCGGCAGCGGCTCGTCGCGCAGGACGTCCCGGGCCAGACGGCCGCTCGCCGGCAGCGGCAGCGACGGCGGCTCGCCGAAAGCGAGGCACAGCCATACGGCGGCGGCCAGTGGCACGACGACCGGCCGCCGGCCGTCCCGCACTCTCGCCGGCCCCCACGCCTCGCCCGTCTCCGGGTGCCGCGGTACAAGGACGAGGTCCGCGGACCCGTCCGACGCGGGTAGTCCTGGTCCCGCGAGGACCATCCGGTTCGCCCGTGCCCCCGGGACCCGCGGCAACAGACCGTCCAGCGTGTGCCGGAACACCTCCGCCACCCGGCCCTCCGGCACGTCCACGGGCCGGCCCTCCGAGGCCGCCACCACATGGGCCAGGGCCGCGCCGACCGCTGCCTCCCAGACCGGGCTCCAGTGCCCGAGCTGGTCCGCGGGCGGGACGATTCGGCGCTCGGTGAGCAGAGCCTCCCACGTGAGCGGCTCCGGCGGCGGTCCGGCTGCGACACGGCGTACCGCGTTCGGATCCAGCCACACCGCCTGCCAGAGCGAGCAGTCGTCGATGCGGGTGGCGACCAGGGCGCCACAGGCCAGGCACGCCAGGTTCGGGCCGTCGGCCCCGTTGATGCCGCAGCAGGACCCCTCGCCGCGCCGCTCGGGGACCAGCGCCGTGCCCCACGAGTCGCCAGGAGCGATGAGTACCGCCCCTGGAGGACCGTACGAAATCCCCCAGACGGGCGCATACCAGCCCAGCGCCTCGGTCTCCCCTTCCGGGAGGTCCTCCCAGCGGCGCCACGGCGGCCCGGACGGCAGCGGGTCGACGGCGAAGGTGCCCTCGTCCATCAGGACCGGCATCGACACGCCGTTGCCGTAGCCCTGGTGGGCGTGGTCGGGAAACTCGACCCGGTGCAGGGGGGCGGTCAGTTCCGTCTCGCATCCCGCACAGACGAATAGGAACAAACATCCTCCTGTCCGCGAACAGGCGGATCGTCCCACTTCGACGACCGTGCGCCAACTTGTTTTCCTCCCGCCGCGGGGCCGACCCGCAAGCGGCAGGATGCGCGGCCACGCCGCGGTTACGACCTTCCGGCGGTGAGCTGGTCGGCGGCTTCGGCGTCGGTCATCAGCGGCACCTGAGCGGGGCGGGCGTCACCGTCCTGCGCAACGTGGACGCCGCCGGGGCGGACGCTGCTCTTGCGGGCGGGGTCGACTACCGGGGCGCGCCGTGTGCCGCGGGCGGAGTGCCGGTACCCGGTGGCGGCACGCCCCACGGTTCGTCAGGCGTCGGCGAGAAGGGGGTCGTACGGGGTGTTCGTGCGCCGGCCTGACATGAAGGAAAGGAAGTCGCCCACGAAGGCGCTGCGGCCGTAGGTGCCCTCGGCTGTGGTGGTGAGGTCGCGTTGGAAGGCGGTGCGGAAGAGCGTCCTGTGCTCGTCCGCGTCGATGGTCCCGCTGCCGTCCTTGTCGGTGGCGTCGAAGAGCACCTCGGCGACGCGGATGAGCGCGGGACCGGCGAGGGAGGGGACGGCGGCAGCGTACTCGTCGGCACTGACGCGGCCGTCGCCGTCCGTGTCGAGAGTGGCCTGGAGTTCGCGCCACCAGGCGGCGAAGGCGTCGTAGAGGCGGGTCTCCTCGGGTTCGTCCAGGTCGAGGCGGGTGGCCAGTTCGCGTGCCATGGCGGCGAGGTCAGGCCAGTCGAGGTGGCCGTCGCCGGTCTGGTCCAGCACCTGACGGAAGAACTCCTCCGCCGAGCGCCGGCCCTCTCCCGTCGCCCGCGAGGCGGCCGGGACCGGATCGGGACCGGTCTCGTCGCTCAGTGGTGTGAGGAGGCGGAGCAGGGCGGAGGCCCGCTTCATGCGGGCGCGCAGTACGGCCACGGTCCGGGCGCGGGGGTCGTCGCTGTCGGGTGGGAGGGACAGGGCCTCGATGACGGTTTCGGCGTCGACCCAGCCCTCAGGCAGGAATCGGGTGAGCCCGGCGGCCAGGTAGGCGCCCTGCATGAGGGTCGGGGCGCCGGGCATCTCGGGCAGGCCGGCCCTGCGCCGGTACGGCTCGGGGAGCGATGCGACGGTGATCGCGCCGAGAAGCGGACCGACGACGGCCCGGCCGGCGGCCCACAGTGTCGGTGCGCCGGCGAGCAGCGCGGGGGCGGGCAGGTGGTCGAAGAGCCGGTAGAGGATGATGCGGGCTGCCTCGGTGTTCTCCAGCTCGTCCTCTACGACCCTGTCGAAGTACCGCCAGAAGTCCTTCAGGTCTTCGGGGAGTTCTCCGGCGTCACCGTCGAGCGCGGCGAGGAACACGCGGTACTCGGCGTACATGCGCTCCATGGCGTCCTGGTCGAGCGGCTGGCCGCTCAGTCGGCACATGCTGACGGCGCTTTCGAAGAGGGTGGCGACCACCCAGGCGCGGGTCGCGCGGTCCATGGCGTCGTAGGCGCGGCCGCGGGAGTCGGAGCCGCTCATGCGGGCGTGCAGCCTGTTGAGCCGGGCGGCCTCCCGCTCGCGTACCGCCGGATCGGCGTCGAACATGCGCCGCATGCTGAGGAAGGTGTTGCGCAGCCGGCGCCAGGGGTGGGCGACGAAGGTGGAGTTGTCGACGAGTGCAGCACCGATCTGCGGGTGGGCGGCCTCCAACACGGTGGCGCGGATCACGGCCAGCGCCCAGCGCGGGTCGTCGAAGAAGGCTCTGAACTGCGACTGCGGCCCGAACAAGGGTGTTTCGTCGGCCGTTGTGGGGGCTCCAGTCGTCATGACGGGTCTCCGTTCGTCTGGGGCGGCACGCCGCCGAAGCGGCGGTCACGGCACCGGTAGGTGTGCAGGCAGGCGAGGAAGTCCGGGGCCCGGAAGTCCGGCCAGAGCGCCTCGGGGAAGACCCACTCGGCGTAGGCGACCTGCCAGAGCATGAAGTTCGAGATGCGCTGCTCGCCGGAGGTGCGGATGACGAGGTCCACGTCGGGGGTGTCGGGGAACGGCAGGTGGTCCGCGAAGAGCCGCTCGGTCACCTCCTCGGCGGGCGTCCCGCTTCGGATCAGCGACCTGGCGGCCTCCACGATGTCCCGGCGTCCGCCGTGGTCGAAGGCGACGGTCAGCGTCATCCCCCGGCTGTCGGCGGTCAGCGTCGCCAGATCCTCGAAATCCCGAGCCAGCTCACGTGGGATGCGCGGGTCCGCAGCCCCGAGGAAGCGGCAGCGGATGCCGCGGGCGAGCAGCAGCGGCGCGTGCTTGCGCACCACCCGGCGGACCAGGCGCATCAGGTAGTCGACCTCGGGACCAGGACGGTTCCAGTTCTCGGTGGAGAAGGCGTACAGGCTGAGCCACTCGACGCCGGCCGCCCGGGCGGCCTCGATGATGTCGATGACGGTGGTCTCCGCGGCCCGATGCCCCGCCGTCCGGGGAAGCGAGCGCCGCTGAGCCCAACGGCCGTTGCCGTCCATCACGCAGGCCACGTGCCGCGGCACCGCACGCACCGGCCCGTCGACTCGCCACTGCTCGTCGCTGTCCTGTCGCCCACCCGGCCGGTCCCCCGTCGCCGCGCGTGCGCGCCGGACGTCCTGGCCCCTCACACCCGGCCCCGTCTCATCCGCAGCGGCACGCTCGGCCCTACCGCGCTCGGTCACGCCCACCCCGTATCGCCCCATCCGCGCGCCCCACCGGAGCGTCCGTCTTCAGGAGTCTGGCGGAACGGAAGGGGCCTGACCGGCCACATGGGGGCCCGTCACCCTCTGCTCATGTGCACGATTCCCTTCGGCATCGGCAGCCTTCTCCGAGGACTGGCGTGACTTGCCCCAGACCTCGGCGTACCGCGACCTGTCGGTCGGAGCGGCCGTCCCGGGATGTTCCCACCGCCCTCGCGTGCCGGATCGCGGTCCGGGGTGCACAGCGCGGTGAACGCGTTGTCGTCGAACCCGTGCGCAGACCACCCGTCAGGCGGCCGTCAACGCGCGGGCCGGGGCGCGACCGCATCCAGGAATCCGCGAACCTGCGCGCTCATGACCGCACGGCGCAGAAGTTCCGCCGCCAGGAGCAGCGCCGCCAGTACGCCGAAGCCCAGCTCATCGTGCTCGGAGCGCCGCTCATCGTGCTCGGAGCGCCGCTTCCGCGGGCCGGATGCAACCCGGCCGTCCGGCTCTGGGAGGGAGGCCCTGGTCGCGGTCGGCGCCCGCAACGTACGGCACCGCGGAGCGCACCGTTTCCGCGGACGGTTGCCGCGTGTTGCCGCTCGGCCGAAGACGCTACCGGGACGGCGGGTCTTCGGCCGATGACTGCCGTCCAAGACACCCTTCCTCGCGCCGGGTCGGTCGGCATCCCTGCCGCCTCCGAGTGGTGCCGGTGACGGAACGGCCGACGGGCGGTCGGCGGGTCAAGGAGTTGTGTTCTGTACGAGCGGTTCTGCTTGTGCGTCTTGGGCGGCTGCGACGCTGCAGGCTGCGCGCACCAAGGCGGCAACGGCTGGGGAGCGGGCGTCCTGCGGCCAGGCGACGGCCAGGGTGGAGTCGGGGAGATCGCTGACCGGGTGGTAGGCGATTCCGGGGCGCGGGTAGCGCTGGGCTACCGAGGTGGGGGCGAAGAAGGCAAGGGTGCCGGTCTCGACGAGGCTGAAGATCTCTGACAGGTTCGACGGCGGCCGTGCCGCATCGGGTCGATGGCCGTTCCCAACGGGGCGTCCGTGGTTTGCCGGGGCTCCTCCGGGGACTGTGCGGCCGGTCAGGTCGTCCAGGCAGAGCGTGGTCCGGGCGGCCAGCGGGTCGGCGGCTGCAAGGGCGACCAGCACCGGCTCGGTCAGCAGCAGCTCGCTGTCCAGGCCGCGGTCGTCGAAGGGAGACAGGACGAGGCCCACGTCGGCGCGGCCGTCGCGCAGGGCCTGTGGCTGTTCGCCGAATCCCCCGAGGATCAGTTCTGGCGGCAAGGAGGCGCCGTCGGCGTTGCAGGTGTCCAGGATCTGCGGCAGCAGGCCGCCGTCGATGTCGGCCTTGAGGGCGATCCGCAGTCGCGATGAGGAGCACCCCCGCCTCTCGGGCCCGGTGGTCGGCAGCGGTGATCGCCTCCCATGCGGTGGAGATGACAGCGGAGGGGCACCGAGGGGATCGCCGCGCACGCGACTGCTGTGTACGCGTTGATGGGTCGACCACCAGCAGGGAAGAGGGGCTGTCAGACCGCTGTGGCAGGGTGAGTCCCGGACGGAAGATTCGTCCGGAACGGATCCCGGAGAGAGCCCAGGGAGCAGCACGTGAACAGCCCCGACACCGCCCCGCCCAGGCACCGTTCGGCGCGGCGACCCTCGGACCTCACCACGATCACGGCCTGGTGGCGGGGGCTCGGTGGCGACGGGTTTCTCGTGCTGCCGCCGCCGAAGCGGGGCCGCTACACCCAGTCCGACGGCCATGAGGACGCCGCCGCACTCCTCGCGGCGCGGGGGTTCACCGGCCCCGCTTCCTTCGCGTACTGGCACTGGCAGTCCCATGAGCGTGCCTTCGACCGCTCCGGCACCCTGACGGGCGAACTGATGCTGCACTGGGGCGGCGACCACGCCGCCGTCGCCGCCGGGCTCGGCGAGGGGCCGACCGGTTTCCTGGTCGTCGACGGCGGGCCGCGGGGCGCCTTCCGGCTGGACCGGGTCACCCACCGAGACGATGCGGGCCTGCCCGACCCCGTGGACCCCGACGGCGTACGCCAGTTCCTCGACGCGCTCGACGAGCCGGTGGACCGCAGTGCTCCCTCCTTCCGGTACCGACCGCTGTCCCCGGCCGAGGCCGAGTGGCTCCATGATCGGCTGTGCGACCCCCTGGATCTCTCCGCCGCGACCCGGTTCGCGGTCTCGCTGGAACGGCGGGACGGGCTCACACCCGACGAGACGGAGCGGCTGCTGCGCGCCTGGCGAGTGGGGTACGAAGAGCGGCCCGCGGAGTGGGGCGCCGGGCCGGCACTGCTCCACGCGCTGCTGCGCCACGGCCACGAGGAGGCTTGGGAGATCGTCGCCGTCCTCGGCTCGCGCGCGTCCGGTGTCCTGTGCCAGGTGCCGTCCGAGCGGGGCCTGGCAGTCGTGCGGGGGCTCGCGCTCGCCGGCGACCGCGGTGCGGTCCCCGCCTGGCTGGCGCTGCACCGGTCGCTCCACGAGCCCGACGCGGTACGGGCCGCGGCCGCCATCGCGGCGGAACTGGCCGCGCACGACGTCCCGGAGACCTCACTGCGCGGGCTGTACGACGCGCTGATCGGGGGCGTCACGGCAGACTGGTGCCGGGAGACGGGGGCGGACCACCGTGCCGGCCGGTTCTATGCCGCCCTTGCGGCGGTCCGCTTCGGCATCGACGAACGGCTGCCGTACGCCCTGCGCGTTCTCGCGGCGGGCGCGGCCCGCGACCGGGTGGATCTCGTGCGGGAGGAGGCGCTCCGGCCCGGTCGTTCCGTGCTTGTCGGCACTGGCACCGCCGAGGTACTGGCCTCCGTGGACCGCTACGAGGCCGCCCGGGAGGGGCTTCTGTCCGGCACCGGACCCGATCTCAGCACCTATGAGGGCGCGCTGGGCGACGTGTGGCACCGGTACCGGACGCTCACCGACGGCGACGTGCGCTGGCTGCGGGAGCGGGTGGCCGACCCAGAGACCGGTTTGCAGGGGCTCGGTTTCTGCCTCGAACTCCTCCTCGCCCACGGCCTGGCCACGGGGTCCGACGTGGAGGCGCTGCTGCCGCGCCGGCTGAAGGACCTCACCAAGAAGTACGAGACCACGTACACCGAGTGGCGCCATCCGCTCGTCACTCTGACCTGTCTCGCCCTCGACCTGGACCATCCGGCCGCGGGAAAGCTGGTCTCCTGGTGGAACGGAGCCCGGCCGGTCTGGAAGGACAAGCTGCGGCTCCTCACCTATCTCGGCGCCCCCGACGAGGCCAAGGCCGCCGAGCTGTGGGACTTCGTCACCTCGCCTGCCCACGACGTGGGCCAGTTGATGACCTGGGTGCTGGTCCGGGCCCGCCTCGACGGGGAGCACCCGCTGCTCGTGGCCGACCGGCTCCTGGGCACGCCGGGCATCCGCGACCACGTCCTGCACCGGGTGCTGATCGGTGTGGCCGACTCTGGACAGCCGCTGTGGCATTACGCCATCGACTCCCGCAGTCGGGGCTGGTGGCAGCGTGCCCTGGAGGTCGCCGAGCACCCCCGCCTCTCCCCAGAGGCCCGCGCAATCGGACTGCGGACCGCCCGCGAGCACTGCCTGATCCGCTACCCGGACCAGCTGAAGCCCTCGCCGACCGAGACCGAACGCGCGGCGGCCCTGGCCTGGATCGACCGGCACACCGACGGCTGAGGCCCTTCGTCCGGATCACCGAGCGCACCAGAGGAAGATGCTCGCAATGCGGAGTCCGGCCAGGTAGATCGTGGCCATCTGCGCGTTCTCGGAATGAGGCTCGTAACGGTGGGACGGTAAATCGTTCGGTGTGCGACACGGAGGGTTTTCCCTCCTCACACGGCTGCGTGAGGGTCCGCCCATGCCTCGTCCCAACGGGACGAGGCATGGACGGAGCTCGGCTCAGAGGCCGATGGTGCCCGGGCCCGCGCCCCGCATCACGGCGTCCTTGACGGTCTGCGGGTCGTCGACGGTGTAGTCGTAGTAGTCCGCCGGGTTCTCGACATTGCCTCCCGTGACCGGTTCGCCGGTGTCGCCGACGAAGACGTTGTTCCGTTCGACGATGTTGCCCTCCGGCCCCGAGTAGCTGTTGGTCATGGGCTCTTCGACGTCGTCGAAGTAGTTGCCCTCGACGAAGCAGCCGGAGTCCGCGTTGCAGGCCGGGCCGGTGTCACTGTTGTCGAGGAAGTAGTTGTTGTAGATGTGCACCGGGTCACCGAAGCGGGTGCGCGGATTGCGCTGCGGGGTACGGTCGTACCAGTTGTGGTGGTAGGTCACCTTCAGTCGGCCGATGTCCTGGGCGCCGTTCTTGTCGGAGTGGCCCAGCAGCATGTTCTTGGCGTGGTGATGGGTGTGGTTCCAGGAAACGGTGATGTAGCTGGAACCCCGCTTGATGTCGAGCAGCCCGTCATACCCGGCGGACAGGTCGTTGTGGTCGATCCAGATGTGGTGCGAGAACATCTGGACGTTGATGGAATCGTCACTGGCGTTCTTGAAAGTCAGGTTGCGGACGATGACGTTGTGCACGGCGTTCGCGGGCGGTGAGGTGACGTTGTCACTCACCGGGAGGCCGATGTTCAGGCCGCCGCCGGAGACGCCGGAACTCGCGCCGACACCGACGATCGTCTTGTCGGAGCTGACGTCGTACATTCCGGCGGGCAACGTGATCATGCCGTTGACGCGGACGGTCCTCGGGCCCTCGGCCTTGACGGCGGCGATGAGGTCCGCGGCGGTGGAGACCGTGACGGTCGGACCGCCCGCGCCGCCGGTAGTCCCGTTCTGCCCCCACGCGCTGACGCTCGCGAACCCGGCGGGCGCAGGTTCCGCCAGTACGGCGGGGGCCGTCGGGGCGGATGAGGGGGCGGCGGCCGTGGCGGTCAGAGCGGCCATGGCCGTGAGGAGGAGAGTGCCTTTACGGTGCATCGTGTGCCTCCCGGGCTCTCAGGCGATCCTGCCGACACCGACGCCGGCCGGGACGGTGGTGGGGACGGTCGACGTGGCGTCGAGGGTGTACGTGTAGAAGGTGCGCGGTTCGATCACGGTGCCCAGCGTCTGGGGTGCCCCGGAGTTGACGTAGAGGTTGTTTCGCTCGACCACCCGGCCGGGTCCGCTGTCGTCGTAGCCGGAGTAGATCGGGTGGGCGACGTTCTCGAAGTAGTTGCCTTCCACCAGCACGCCCGCGTCCTCGGTGGACGCCACGCCGTAGAGCCGGTTGTTCCGGTAGTGGTTGTTGTAGACGTGCACCGGCTCGGCGAACCGGACGCGTGGGTGGCGCTGGTCGGTGCCGTCGAAGAAGTTGTGGTGGTACGTCACGCGCAGCTTGCCCCGGTCGGCTGTGTAGCTGTCGTTGTGGCCGAGCAGGCACGTCTTGCTGTGGTCGTGGAAGTGGTTCCAGGAGACGGTGACGTAGTCCGACTCCCGCTTGATGTCGAGCAGCCCGTCGTAGCCCTGCGAGAAGTCGCAGTGGTCGATCCAGACGTGGTGGGCGCGGTTGGTGACACTGACGGAGTCGTCGGAGGCATGGGTGAAGCGAATGTTGCGGATGATGACGTTGTTGCCGGGCCTGGTGGTGGAGCCGAGTTGGAGACCACCGCCGGTGATCTCGGCGGTGGAGCCGACGCCAAGGACCGTCTTGTCGGCCACCACGGTGATCATGCCATCGATCTCGATGCGGCCGGACACCAGGACGGTGTAAGGGGAGTTGCGACCTACGTAGTCGGCGAGCTGGGTACCGGTGGTCACCGTCACGGTGGGTCCGGCTGCGCCGCCCGTGGTGCCGGGCAGGCCGAGCGCGCTGACACTCGCGAAGCCGTCGGCGCTCTGCGCCGCCACGGCGGCGAGCCGGCCCGGGCCGGTGGCGGCTCGGGCGAGTGGTGCCGCGCCAACTGCCGGCAGGGCGGCGGAAGCCGCAGCGGCGGCGGTGCCTGTGAGCAGGCGGCGGCGGGTGATCGGGGAAACGTCTGGCACGAGAGCTCCTTCAGATCCGGCCGGCGCCGGCACCGGCGGGCACGATGACGGGGAGGCTCGCGGGGGCGTCGAGGGTGTACGCGTAGAAGGTGCGCGGTTCCACGACGGTGCCGAGCGTCTCGGGCACCCCGCAGCGCACGTAGACGTTGTTCCGTTCCACCACCCGACCGGGTCCGCTCTCGTCGTAGCCGGAGTAGATGGGGTGGGCGACGTCCTCGAAGTAGTTGCCCTCCACCAGCACACCCGCGTCCTCGGTGGACGCCACGCCGTAGAGGGTGTTGTTGCGGTAGTAGTTGTTGTAGACGTGGACGGGTTCGCCGAAGCGGACGCGTGGGTGGCGCTGGGCCGTGCCGTCGAAGAAGTTGTGGTGGAAGCTGACTCGCAGCTTGCCCCGGTCCTGGCCGCTGTTGGCGTCCGAGTGGCCGATCAGCATGGTCTTGCTGTGGTCGTGGAAGTGGTTCCAGGAGACGGTGATGCAGTCGGCGCCGCGCACAATGTCGATCAGGCCGTCCGCTCCCGTGCTGAAGGTGCAGTGGTCGATCCAGATGTGGTGCGAGGACTGCTGGATGCTGAGGGAGTCGTCGTCGGCGCCGGTGAACCGCAGGTTTCGGATGATCACGTTCTGTCTGCGGTACATGTCCAGGCCGCCGCCGGTGATCTCCGCGTCGGTGCCCAGCCCGACGATGGTCTTGTTCGAGCGGAGGCCCTGCTTGCTGCTGATGCGCAGAGTCCCCGAGACCTGGATGACGTAGGGCTCGTTGCGGTCGCAGTAGTCCAGGAACGTGTCAGCGTCGGTGACGGTGACCACCGGTCCGCCGGCTCCGCCGGTGGTGCCGGACAGACCCAGCGCGGGGACGCTCGCGAAGCCGTCGGCGCTCTGCGCCGCCACGGCGGCTCGCGTCCGTCGTACGGAGGCGGGCGCGGCGGCCCACGGGTGGCCGTTCCCGCCGGTGGCCGGCAGAGCGGCGGAGGCCGCGGCGGCGGCGGTGCCCGCGAGCAGGCCGCGGCGGGTGATGGAGGGGAAGTTCCTCATCCTCGTCTCCGTCCCTCAGATCTTCCCGGCGCCGGCCCCGGCCGGGACGACGGTCGGCACCTCGGCCGCCCGGTGCAGGGTGTAGGCGTAATACGTGCGCGGCTCGACGACCGAACCCCGTTTCTCGATGGGGTGGTTGCACTCGACGAGGACGTTGTCGCGTTCGACCAGGCGGCCGGGTTCGCCGCTGAAGTCCACCCGGGCGGGATTGTTCACGCTGTGGAAGTAGTTGCCTTCCAGCACCACTGCGGCGTCCATGGCGGACGCGACGCCGTAACTGTTGTCGCGGTAGTAGTTGTTGTAGACATGCACCGGTTCGGCGAACCGCACTCGCGGATTGCGCTGGTCGGAGGCGTCGAAGTAGTTGTGGTGGTAGGTGACGCGTAGCCGTCCGCGGTCCTGGGCGGCATTGTCGTCGTCGTGCCCGAGCAGCAGCGTCTTGTCGTGGTCGTGGAACCGGTTCCACGACACGGTGACGAAGTCCGAGCCGCGTTTGATGTCCACGGCGCCGTCGTCACCGTCGGAGAAGTCGTTGTGGTCGATCCAGATGTGGTGCGAGAACATCTGGATGTTGATCAGGTCGTCCGTGGCCCCGTCGAACGACAGGTTACGGATGATGATGTTGTGCACTGCGCCGGCGGGTGGCGAGATGACACCACCGCTCACCGGAAGGCCGATGTGCAGACCCCCGCCGGTCAGGCGGGCGGTGCCGCCCAGACCGATGATGGTCTTGTCCGAGGCGACCGGGTGCATGCCGTCGCTGGAGCCGGTGGGCAGCGTGATCGTGCCGCTGACCTGAACGATCAGAGGTTCGGGACGCGAGATGTAGTCGAGGAGCTGCGCCGCAGTGGCAGCCGTGACAACCGAGCCGCCCGTGCCACCGGTGGTGCCGTTCTGTCCCAGGGCACTGACGGAGGCGAAGCCGTCGGCGGTCTCGGCAAAGGCAGAGGCTGAGAGGGCCGCGGCGGCGGAGCCGACCGGCGAGGTGGTGAGGGTGGTGGCGACCAGTGCGGCGGCGATCAGTCCAGCTCGAGACGCACCGCGTCTGAATAATCGCATGACAGGATAGCCCTTTCTGTACCGTCTTTCGAGCATGCCGAAGAGGGTGCTTATTGGAGGGCTGTGCTGAACAGATGCCGGCTCACTTGAAGGCAAGCGCTTTCTGTGAAAAGTAAAGCCCTTGTCTTGAGCGCGTCAACAGGCGTGCACATGCACAAAAGCGCACGCCCTCAACAAAAGCAAACAGATGCCGGCTGGAGTGAGCGTCCCCGGGATCGGGGGCCGGCGCCATGGAGGGCCCGGCCAGGGGTTCACTTGGATCAGCCGTTCGTTGTTCCAGTAGCGGCGCTCGGTCCGGAAGCAGTGGCTCAGGTCACACCTGCGGCCGAGCAGCGCTCGCGAGAACCACAGCGGTGCCCCGTCCAGAGCGGCCACGATCTGCGCGTTCATCCCTTGACGGCGGTGCTTCATCGAGTAGTACGGCTCGTCCGCCGCGATGCGGTCGGCGGTGATCAAAGCGCCGTCGAGGATGACGAAACCCTTCCGGGGGCGACTCGCGCAGGTTCGGAGCACACTCGGTGAGGAGATTGACCGTCTCGCTCACATAGCAGCCAACGGTGGCGGCGGAGACGCCAAACCCTGCTGCGACCTGGGCGGCAACCTCGGCCACGACGACACCGCCTCGGTCTGCCCCGGTGCGGCGGGCGGCCTCCGCCCGGGAACGAGCTGGCTACGTGACCAGGCCCGCGGAGGCGCCCGTCGGGAAAGTTCTTCCCGCGCGGCTCACGCCTCGCAGCCGACGGAGCCTGGAGAAGGCCGTAGCGGTCTCCGGTCCGCCGAGGTCGGAATGCTGGCCGGCATGACCGAGACCGAGTAGTCGGATGCGTTCCGGATCCTGCAGAGGGTGATCCATTCCCTGCGCGACGGCAACGACGGTGCACAGCTCGTTCCCGGCGCACGTATCGGCGGAATGCCACGGACGAGCGGCGCAGGCCGGGGCTGTCGTGCATGTCGGCACTGCTGCTCGTACACCGCGCGGGCATAACCACCCTGGCTGGACGGTGCCGGAAAACCGCGCCATGGAGTTACTCACCTGACGCGAGCAGAGGCGTTCAGTGTCATGCGCTGTTGACGAGGATTTTGGTGTTCAGCGCGCAGGAGCCGGTGCTGCTGCCTCCTGCGGCTGTTCCTCCTCCAGATACGCCTCACGCCCTCCCAACCATGCCACCGCGACCGCGCCTGACACCGCCAGGACGAAGCCGAGCACAGCCATCCAGGTGAGACCAGCCCGTGAGGCGTCGCCGAGCCAAAGCACGCCGATTGCGCCGGGCAGCACGGTCTCACCAACGACCAGGGCGGCCGTGGCTCCGTTGACCGAACCGATCTGCAAGGCGACGGTGTGCAGGTACATCCCACCTGCGCCGGCCGTCACGATCGCGTACAGGGCAGGATCTGTAAGCATGGCGGCCGGATCGAGGGGGGCGAGGCCGTTCAGAAGACGTACGCCCACGCCGAGCGCGCCGAAACCGAGTCCGGACAGCAGGCCGGCAAGGATTGCGGCGCGGGGACCGAGGAGGCGTACCGCGAGCGTGCCGCCTGCCATGAGAGCGAGCGAGATCGCCAGGAGCCACCAGTGCGTGGAGATCGGGATGCCGTGCGCACTGCCCTCTTCGCCCGCCGCCGTTGCGAGGAGAACGAGTGCCACGCAGACCACGCCGATGGACATCCACTCGGCGCGAGTCAACCAGATACCGAGGAGCCTGACACTCAACACGGCAGTGATGATCAGGTTGGCGCTGATCACGGTTTGCGAGAGGAATAGGGGCAGTAGCCGAGCGGCCAGTGCACCCATCGCGAAGCCCACGAAGTCAAGGACGGTACCGATCACGAATTCCCAGGTCATCGCGGCCTTCGCCGTCGAGGAGAGGCTGGGCCCGCCGTATTGGGTGCGGGCAGTAGCGGCCGCGTGGTTCTGCGCGGACCTGCGGGATCCCACGGCCTGCAGGACTGACCCTGTGCCGTAACAAACGGATGCCGCAACGGCGGTCAGCAAGCCGGTCAACACAATTCGCTCCGCTCCTGACGGGCACCGCCTCAGCGCCATCTCGGTTGACCAGACGGCGTACGGGTCTGGTGCGTTGCCTCCTTGGATAGTTCCGTTTACGGGACTGTCCCCTCGGTCCTTCGGTGCGTTGGTCAGGGCGCTGCGTCGAGAGGAAGCGGGTGTCTCCCGCCCGTGGCGGCCCTGGTCGTTGCCGCTGGAGGACCGGGTGCTGCTCGTGGTGGCGTACCGGCGCACCAACCTGACGCTGCGGCAGTTGGCCCCGCTGTTCGCAGTGTCGAAGTCTGCGGCCGCGCGGATCGTCCGCTGCACCGGCCCGCTGCTCGCGCTCAAGCAGCGCCAGCGCTTCCGCAGGGGCGCCGTTCTGATCGTGGACGGCATCTTGGTGCCCACCCGCGACCGCGCCATTGCCCAGCAGTCCAAGAACTACCGCTACTCCACCAATCACCAGATCGTGCTCGACGCGGACAGCAGCTTGGTCGTCGCCGTCGGCCGGCCAGTGCCCGGCAACCGCAACGACTGCACGGCATGGGGAGAATCAGGCGCAAAGGCCATGGTCGGCCGGGTTAGCACCATTGCTGATGGCGGCTACCGCGGCACCGGGCTGCTCATCCCGCACCGGCGTGCTCCAGGCGAGGAACTTGCGGCATGGAAGGAGCAGGACAACGCCTCGCACCGCCGTGTCCGTGCTCGCGTCGAGCACGCCTTCGCTCGCATGAAGACCTGGAAGATCCTCCGCGACTGCCGGCTGAAAGTCGAGGGCGTCCACTACGCGATGCTCGGCATTGCCCATCTGCACAACCTTGCGCGCCGCGCGTGACTGCACTCACCGAAACAACTGCCCGGTCACGATTCGGTGGGCAGGAGCTGGACCAGGCCGACCCAGTTCTCCTCGTCCGCCCTGGTGGGGCTGGCTCGAACCCTCCAGCGGCCGGCGGGCAGCAGGACCGGTGCCTGGGCAGGCATCCCGCCGCCGGGATACTCGAT
Source organism: Streptomyces sp. NPDC017202 (assembly GCF_044331705.1). Taxonomy (NCBI): domain Bacteria; kingdom Bacillati; phylum Actinomycetota; class Actinomycetes; order Kitasatosporales; family Streptomycetaceae; genus Streptomyces; species Streptomyces sp. NPDC017202. The sequence continues at coordinate 26,239 of NZ_JBIRNP010000017.1, forward strand.
GCCCAGTTCGGAGCCTGCTTCAGCGGAGTCCATGAGCACGGTCGGACCATCCGACGCCCATGTGCCGTACTCCTCCCAGTCGGTGGCCGGGTCTGCAAGGACACCCTCTGCTGCGGCCTTCAGCCCGGCCTCGGAGTCGGCGGCAAGCCGCCGCAGGAACGCTCGGTGCTCAGGCAGATAGCAGCTGGTAGCGGGCTCGTCCGCCAAAACCAGCGCCTGCGCACCGGTCTCCCTGATAGTGATCACACCAGCCAGATCCTCCACTGCACAGGCCCGGTCGTAGTCGTCTGCCGCAGTGGCGTCTCCCGCCATGACCCCCGTCTCCGTGCATCCGCGCCATGCCGCCAGAGCGGAGACAGGGATGACGATCAAAGGTCCGCCCATCGACTCCACCCAGACAAGAGGGGTGTGGGACGCGTCGACTGCGGTGGAGAAAAGGCGCTCATGCCGTCAGTGTGTCCTCGCCCACTGACAACGCCCGCGCCTGCTCAGTGGCGCCCAACACAGGGAAACAGCCCGGCGCCTGCCGCAATCAGCGGTTACGGGACAGCCTTTGAACTGCTCGCGGCCTGATCAACTCACCGCGGTGTTGCTACGACCCCTGGAATTCGCCCCGGCAGGGGCCTTTACGCGCCGCACGGGGTGCAGGAGCCGCGCTGTTTTCTCCTGCCTTCTGCGCACAGGACGGGCCCGCTGACCTGCTATGGGGTACCCGGTGGAGGGGGCCGGGGCGTCCACGGCAGGACGGCCCGGGGCCTGCTGGACGTGGATCTTTACCTCGCCGTCGGCCGGCGGCCTCCCGACAACCAGTGTGCCGGTGTCGGCCTCGGGCACGCCCCGGGAGCTTCGTGACTACTTCAACCGTTGGCGGATGCGTTGCCGTGCCCAGAGCGCCGAGACCGTGGGCACGATCGCGGGGCGTTCATCGCGGCCGGAGGCTCAGGAACCAGCCATGTTTGTGGGCGCGGTCCAGCCGGTAGCTCGGATCCACTCGGCCAGGTCCAGGGGGGCCGGCTCGATCGAGCGCACCACCGCGAGGTCCGAAGGGTATTCCGCCGCCTTCGCGAACTCGCGGAACATCGCCTTGTCGAGGTCGTTGGGAAGCACGCTCAACGGGAGGGCCTCGTACCGTGCCGGGAGCCCGGCGCGCGCGCCGAACGCCGCGGCGATCTGGGGGCCCGTCAGTTCGTCACCGACGAGGTCGACGGCTCCGCCGGGCGCCTCCGCGGTGTCGAGCAGGAGCGCGGCGGCGACCCGGCCGATGTCCCTGACCGAGATCATCTTCAGGGCGACGTCCTCCGGCAGCGGCAGCCTCAGCACGATCTCCCCATGCTCCAGGCTCGGTGCCATCACGCTCGCGAAGTTCTCCATGAAGGCGGTCGCGCGAACCATCGCGGCCCTGAGGCCGGACTTCCTCAGGTGCTCCTCGATCGAGTGCTTCGAGTCGTGGTGCGGCACACCCGACTCCCGGTCCGCTCCGAAGACCGAGTTGAACACGACGTGCGGGACGCCCGCCTCGACCGCCGCGTCGACGAGCGCGGTACCGATGCGGATCTCCGCCTCGACCTCTTCGAGGCTGTTCGCCTCCGGGGTCATGAAGTAGAACCCCTCGACCGTCGCCAGCGCGGCGGCCAGCGACGCCGGGTCGTCGGCCCGGATGGCCGCCAGCTCGACGCCGCGGGCGGCCAGCGCCTGAGCCCGGTCGGACTGCGGGTTGCGGACCAAAGCCCGCACCCGCGCCTTGTGGTCCAGCAGCGCGTCGACCACCGCCCCGCCCTGTTGCCCCGTCGCGCCGAAGACTGCGATCGTGCCGGCTGTCTGTGTGCTCACCGCTGCCACCCTTCACTAGTTCACGGCGTGAACAAAATTAGTTCACGGCATGAACGTCGTCAAGGTGCGGGTGTAGCGGGACCTCACGGCGTGATGGGCTGGTTCGAGGTGGGCGAAGAGAGGTCCGAGGTGTCCACGATGGCGGTGGCCACGCGCTCGAAGTCGCGCTGGTCGTCGGCGTCGAGATTCCTCGCGATCTCGGGCAGGCGCTTGGCGACCTCGGCGTAAACGGCCTCGCCGAGCACCTTCCCCGCGGGCGTCGCACTGAGCATGACGACCCGTCGGTCCTGCGCCGAGCTCGCCCGGCCGACCAACTCGCGCCGCGCGGTGCGATCGACCAGCTGGCTCAACGCGTTCTTGGTCATACCCAACGACGCGGCGAGATCAGCCATCTGCCGCGGCTCGTTCCTGACTGCGCAGAGCAGCGTGGCCTGCGAGGGGGTCAGGTCGAACCCGGCGCAGATCTGCGCGTACTTGCGCTGAATCACAACCGAGAGCCAGAAGAGCTTGTCGCCATAGTCCACGCCGACCTCCCCGGTCCGACAACAAACGATCAGCCTACTCATCGCGGGCCGGCAGTCTGCACTGGGCGGCCTTCCAGACTCGGCCATTGGCATTCGTCCCACAATGTGGGTCATAACGGTACCGCTGGCCGCCTCCTGGCCGGTCCTGGCGTTGAGCCCCGCAGGCAAGATGCGCGAACTGCCGCTCACCGTCACGTCAGACCATCCTGGCCGGACAGGCGATACAGCTCCGTTGCCAGAAGCAGCCGAAGGATGAACGGCTATCCGAGCCCCGAGCAGGACTCGCCCCCGTGCCCCGCACGGGCTGAAGGCGGCGCTGCTGGAGTACCTGTCCGGCGACGGCGTCCCCCACGGCCTCGACATGAACACCACGGCCAAGCGCGCCTTCCTCGAGCGGTTCCGGGACCTGGTCCTCGTGCCGCGCGGCCTGGACTACCGCGTCCAGTTCCCCGGGCCGGGCGGCACCAACGCGGTCGAGGCCGCGCTCAAGCTCGCCCGGAAGGTCACCGGGCGGCACGCCGTCGCCTACTTCGACCGCGGCTTCCACGGGATGACCCTCGGGTCGCTGGCGGTCACCGCCGATCCGGCCAAGCGCGCCGGGGCAGGCGTACCGCTGCCCCACACCGTGCCGCTGCCCTTCGACGACCCGGCGCAGGACGAGGAGCGCGCGGTGGCCGGGCTCGTCCGGTCGCTGGACACCGCCGCCGCACACGCACCGATGGCGGCCGTGGTGGTGGAGACCGTCCAGGGCGAGGGCGGAGTCCACCCGGCCCGCCCCGTATGGCTGCGCACGCTCGCGTCCTGGACTCAGGACCACGGCACACTGCTGATCGTGGACGACATCCAGATGGGCTGCGGGCGCACCGGCCCGTTCTTCTCCTTCGAGCGGGCCGGGATCGTCCCCGACCTCGTCTGCCTGTCCAAGTCCCTCAGCGGGTACGGGATGCCCATGGCCCTGACGCTGCTGCGCCCCGAGTACGACGTGTGGAAGCCCGGCGAGCACAACGGCACCTTCCGCGGCTACAACCCGGCGTTCGTCACCGCCGCCCGGACGCTGGAGCTGTTCTGGTCCGACGGCGCGCTGGAGGCCAGGACCGCCGCCCTGGGCGAGCGGGTGGGCGGCGCCCTCGCGCGGACCGCCCACCGGTACGGACTGCCCGCGCCGCGCGGCCTGGGACTGGCCTGGGCGCTGCCCTTCGACCGTCCGGGCACGGCCCGCGAGGTGTGCGGCGCTGCCTACCGGAGCGGTCTGCTGCTCGAGACGGCCGGGCCGCACGACGAGGTGGCCAAGCTCCTGCCGCCGCTGACCGTGACCGACGAGCAACTCGCCCACGGCCTCGGCACACTCGACGCGGCCGTCGCCTCGGTGGCCGGCGTGCGGACGCTGGCGGCCTGACAGGACGGGGACGCTTCGGCTCCCGGACCAATTCCCCGGCGGCGTACCGGCCGACGGGCCCGATGAACGGAGAGCGGATGTCGGTCGACCTCGTCGGCTTCCTCGGCGTCGTCCTGGTGGCGTACGTGGTGCCCGGGCCGGACTTCCTCGTGGTGGTGCGGTCGGCGACCGAGCACCCGGCGAAGGGACGGGCGGCGGCGCTCGGCGCGCAGGCCGGGCTGTGCGTGCACATGCTCGCCGCGGCGGCCGGACTGTCGGTGATCGCCGCCCGCTCCCCCCTGGTGTACGACGCCATCAAGCTCCTGGGCGCCGCCTATCTGGTCTACCTGGGGGTGCGGGCGGTCCTGGCGGCCCGGCGGTCCGCCCGCGAGCGGACGCACGGACGGGAGAGGGGCGGCGATCCCCAGGACGGTCCGGCCCCGTCCCCCTCACCTCGGGGCGAGCCGGAACCGCACCGGTGGCGGGCCGGCTTCACCCAGGGGTTCCTCACCAACGTGCTCAACCCCAAGGCGGCACTGTTCTTCCTCAGCATCCTGCCCCAGTTCGTGGACGGCGGGGGGTCGATGGCCCGGCAGATCTTCTTCCTCGGCATCCTCGACGTCGTCATCGGCGTCGTCTACTGGTTCGCCCTCGTCACCGTCGCCGCACGACTGGGTGCCCTTCTCGCCCGTCCGAAGGTCCGCCACCGCTGGGAGCTGACCACCGGCTGGCTGTTCATCGCCATCGGCATCGGCGTCTCCGCGACCACCTGACGCGACCCAGCCGCATCGACCGACACCTTCCATGGCCCCCTTTGCCGGCTCCCGGAGCTGTACCGGGGGTGCACCCCAGTAGGTCGAGGGGGCGGGTGTGGGGCGCGTAGGAGACCTCGCGCAGGCCGGCAGCGATGCTGCGGTTCCCGGCCCGACGGAGGGTGTCGATGGCGAGGTTGCGCAGGGTGGCCATGTTCTCCGGGCCGTGCCCCGTTCGGATCTTGGAGGCGTCCTCGGCGAAGGTGGTGTCGCGCACGAAATGGAGCCGGTTCTCGATGGTCCCCTGTGAGCGGGCGAGGTGCGCGGCCTTCTGCGGGGATGCCTGCTGGGCCGTCAGGTCGGTGATGACGTAGACGGTCTGGCGGGTGACCTTGCGCGTGCGGACGTCCGTGCGGTGCCGCAGGATCTTCGCGGCCTGGACCACGTGGGGGAAGTCCAGGTGGAGGTCGGTGACGGTGAGCACGCGGGTGGAGCGGGTCTCGCGCCGCCCGTGCCCGCGTTCGCGGTCGTAGAGCGCCGGGCCTGCACCTGGCTCCGGGGCAGGGAGCGAAGGGCGGCGTGCAGGCGGGGCTGGTTGCCCTTGACCAGCAGGAGGTGGTGAGCGTTCTTGTCCTCGATGAGGTGGCGGGCGGGGTCGCACCGGGTGTGCAGGGCATCCGCGGTGACGGTGACGCCGGTCAGATCGAAGGGCGCGAGCAGGCGGGCGAAGCCGGTGACCTCGTTGGTCTTGGTGGGGACCCGCAGCTGGGTGGCAGTGTGCCCGGTTCCGGTGGCTGCTGCGAGGAGGTGGGCGGCGGCCTGCGTACCGGTGCGCGAACCGCGCGCGGTCTTGCCGTCCACGGCTACCGTGTCGGTCCCGGCAGGGTCGGTGCCGAGCAGGTCGGCCGGGCCGCCGGGGCAGACCGCGACCAGGACGCGGCGAAGGGTGGAGGCGGACGGCGGAGTGCGGACCCCGAGCGGTCCGTGGGCGCGGATGCCGAGCCGGGCGAGGGTGTGCTGGGGAGCGTGGCGGGCCCGTTGCCCGATCGCCAGGCAGGAGCGGGCGCCGGCCAGGGCCGCGCAGACGGCGGTGGGGAGAACCGCGACCAGCGAGTGTCGTCGTCCGCGACGGTCGCGCGGGTCGGGCAGAGCCGTCAACCGGTCCGTCAGCACGGACAGTTCGCGTGTGGCGGGGCTGGGCGACTTGATCAGGCAGGCGGTGGCGGACTGGCGGCACATCGAGGCTCCGGTGATGCAGGGCGACTTTGGCCGGCCCCCCGTCAACCGGAGCCTCCGTGCGTGCGTGACGGCCTCGCCAGTTCCGTCATCCTCCGGTGACCTGCACGACGCCCACCACCCGGACCATGAGTCAGCGCTGACCCCGGACCGGGGCCGAACAGCCCCTCCGGGTATGCCTTCTGGGCTGGTGCCCACAAGACCGGTACGCTGCCGTGGATGGCCTGTGCCGTCGTCGATGCGGGGGGTCGCACATGTCGAACACCATTGTTCTGCTCCTGTCCATCGGCCCGCTCGTCATGGTCCTGGCGATGATCGCCGCGCACGGGTTGAGCGAGAGCAAGGACGCCTACACCGGGGAGGTCACCGGCCGGGGGGTGAGCAGTTCGACCGGTACCTACGGCCCGACGGGCCACTACATGATGCACATCCGCACCGACGAGGGGCGGGAGCTCAGCATCGAGGTGAACGGCCGGACGTATCGGTCGCTCGGCGTCGGCGACCGGGTGGTCAAGGTGCCGGGTGCGCGCTGGCCGGTGCGGTCGGAGTAACGGAGCGAACAGCTCTCCCGCATCGTCCGGCACGCCCTCGCCGCCCGCGGCCACCTCACGGCCCTGTGCCAGGCACTCGGCTTGCCCGAAGGCCCGCGGGCACGCCGACCGGACGCGGGTCGCACCGGGACACCGCAGACCGCGCGCGGCTCGCGCACCGACACCCTCCGTCGGGCCGGGAACCGCAGCATCGCTGCCGGCCTGCGCGAGGTCTCCTACGCGCCCCACGCCCGCCCCCTCGACCTCCTCAGGCTGCCCTGACCAGCAACAGCCTGTGGCCACGACGGCTATGAATCAGCCCTGACCACGTGAAGCACCGGTGCACCGTCGGCCACGGAGCGAAGTCCTTCGGCAGTTGCCGCCAGGAACACCCGGTCCGCACCACGCAGAAGATCGCATCCACGATCCGCCGCCGCGGATGCCTCTCCCGCCGGCCACCCTTCGGACCCACTCGCGCCGAGGGGAGCAACGGCTCCGCCGACGCCCACCGCTCATCCGTCAGGTCCGACGGACACCCACCCCCAGGACTGCTCACTGTGAGCTCGACGAGCGCCTCACCACGGGACACGGAAGACCTCGAATGCGGTCCGAGGCAGAGACCCGGGGTGATCGAGCCGCGTGATGTCTGATCACGTGTCCTCGGTGAGTTTCCGCAGTGATCGAAGCAATTCCGTGCGTTGCGCCTCGTCGAGAGGTGCGAAGAGGTCTTGCAGCACGCCGATCGACAACTGCCGACCCTCGGCGAGTGCTGTGTGCCCCGCCTCGGTGAGGACGTGCTCGAGGCGTCGCCCGCGGCCTGCGGACCGGGCGACGAGCCCGCGGTCCACCAGGCGGCTCGCGAGGGTGCCGAACGCCTGATCGCTCTGGAACGTCGCGACGGCGAGTTCGTGCCCGGAGGCCCCCGGCATTCGCTCGATGGCGCGCAGGGCGTCCCACTGGACGAGGCTGACCCCGATCTCACGCAGTGCGGCATCCATCGTGCGGTGGTTCCGGTACTGCGCACGCTTGATCGCCTGGCCGAGGGCTTCGAGGTCGGTCGTCATGGTGCTACATTATCAACATCAGTATATAAACATGTTGATTCATTGAGGAGCGTCATGCGTATCTCCCTCCCCGAGGACCTTCCCGTCGTTCAGGCAGGCGACCCCGAGTCACGCACGGCACTCGTGCTGCACGGCGGCGGCGGGCCCCGGACCGTCGCACCCGTCGTGGGGCACCTCGCGGCCACCATGCACGCGTTCGCGCCGACGCATCCCGGCTGGGACGGCACAACACGCCCCGACTCCATCACCTCGGTCGCGCAGCTCGCAGCCGGCTATCTCGCGCGCCTGCTCGAGCACGCAGAGCATGACGTCGTACTGATCGGGTCCTCGATCGGTGGATGGATCGCACTCGAGATGGCGGTGCAGGCCGCCGATGACGAGCGGTACGCGGGACTGATCGGGGCCGTGGTCGACATCGACGGCGTCGGTGCGGTGGTGGAGGGCGAGCCTGTTGCGGACTTCTTCGCCCTCGACGCCCGCGGGCTCGCCGAGGCCGCCTGGCACGACCCGGAGCGCGGATACGTCGACCCGGCCGGCTTCACCGATGAGCAGCGCGCGATCCAGCAGGCGAACGGACACACGATGGCCGCCATCGCCGGCACGAGCATGAGCGACCCGACGTTGCTCGGCCGGCTCGGCGCGGTGAACGTCCCGACGCTTGTGGTGTGGGGCGAGAGCGACCGGATCGTCACGCCGGCATACGGGCGGGCTGTTGCACACGCGGTGCCAGGCGCGCGGTTCGTCGAGATCCCGGAAGCCGGGCACCTCCCGCACCTCGAAGCCCCGGACGCGACCTGGGCAGCGATCGACCCGTTCCTGGCAAGGCCTTAGTTTGACGTTCATCCAGCTCTGCCACCTGTGATGGTTGCCGCTCGGGGAATGCGGTGGCGAGGTGCTCGAGGAACGGGGCGGCCGGCCAGACACCGGCTGTCCCGTCGGCCGCGAGCAGGTGACGGGCTCGATCAGCGTGCCCGGAGTCGGGCCCGGGCGTGCGCGCACCCGGCCCGACCACGTGGTCGCCGACCAGGGCTACGGCTCCCGGAAGATCCGTTCCTCCCTGCGACGACGTGGCATCGCGCACCCGATCCCCGAACGCGTCGACCAGATCCTGGGCCGGCCGAACCGCGGCACGCGCGGCGGCCGGCCACCCGGCTTCGACCGGTCCCTCTACCGCCGCCGCAACGTCGTCGAACGCTGCTTCGACCGCCTCAAGCAATGGCGCGGACCGGCCACTCGCCACGACAAGACCCGCGAGTCCTACCAGGCCGCCCTCCCCATCGCCTCCGTCCCGCTCTGGATCTGACCTTTGACGACGATCCCTGGCGGCGCCGCTGGTCGGCGCGGAGTCCGAGGTCGCCGTAGCTGTTGTCGACCGGGTTGACGGTGACGCCCGGGGCTGCACACCCCCGCACGGCCTGCCCCAGCTCCTGACCGGCTACCGCTCGGCCATCCCCTCACCCGCAGACGAAACCCGCCTGCGGCTCCTGAGCATGCGACTGACCCGCAGCGCCGTCGGAGCCACGCTCGACGACGACTCCAGCGCTCCGGCACAAGCAGCAAGCGACGCCGCCCTGGCCGCTGCCGGCCTCGTCGACGCCGAACGACTCAGACGCACCGGAGCCGCCCCCAAGGCAATCAGCCCCACCATCGACGCCGCCACCCAGTCGCTGCAGGCAGCCACCACCAGCCTCACAGGTCGAACTCGAGGTGCTCGATGTCCGTGAAGCGGACCTCTTCCAGGCTCCCGGCACGGCGGCCGCCGTCCTGGAAGTACACCTCCTTGAGTGCCTCGGCGGCGATCTCCTGAAGCTCGCGGTCGCCGGCGCCGGCCTCTTGGGCGTCGAAGAGACGGGCGGCGTACTGCGGGGGCAGGGCGACGGTCAGGTGCCGGACGCGGTCCTGGTCCGTCGACCCGATCGGCGCGGTGTAGCCGAGGCGGGCGCGGGTGTCGATGACGATGCCGCCGGTCGTCGCCGCCTGCTGTCTGGCCTTGGCCCGGATCTGCGGCTGCCACCGCTTCTTCACCTCGCGCTCCAGGCGCGCGGCGAGGTCCGGGCGGGGTTTCTTGATCTGATGCTTCACATACCGCTCGACGGTGCGCTGGGAGATCCGCAGCGTCCGGGCAACCGCCTTGGTGCCGCCCAGCTGTTTGACCAGGTACCGCATCTGGGCGCCGGCCGACTTCGGGACCGGGCGTGTGAACGCCCGCTGCACCGCTTGGTCCAGGCCGTCCCCGAACATGCTCATCGCCTGCTACTCCCCGCTGTCCTTGTCCGTGACCTGCCCGTCCTTGATGTACCGGGCGAGGTTGAGCTCGGGGGCGTCGAACCGCTCGCGGACCTCCTCGCCCCACAGGACGCTCTGGGTGCCCTCGTGCTTGACCAGGCCCGGGTTGATGCCGAGCTTGAAGCCGCCCGGCAGCGGCTTGCCGTCCCGGTAGGGCAGGAAGTCCAGCGGGCTGGTGCCGTCGGCCGCGTAGACGACGCAGTCGGACAGGATCGCGACCGGGTACTGCCCGGTGAACGCCGCATGCTTGACGATCTTGCGGTGGAGGTTGACCCGGGTGCGGGAGATGACCGCCGCGCGGATGTCCGGGCGCCACGTCGGGCGGGCAAGGGCCCGCCACGGCTGCCCGGGCTTCCAGCCCTCGCCGCGCGGGCGCTCGCGGAGCTTGCCCAGGCCGCCCTTGACGGTCGCCTTGACCGCTGAGACGGCGATCGCCAGCTCCGGGTCGCGCTGCCGGTAGCCGTCCATCGCGGCGAGGAAGTCGGCCGGGTCCATGTCCGCGTGCACGCCGAGGTCGGCCATCGTGGCCAGGTACGCGTCGCGCAGCCGGTGGTACCAGCCGTCCAAATAGCGGCCGTTCTCGTGGCGGACGTACGCCTCGACCGGGCGCACCTCGTAGCCGAGCTCCACCGCGTAGGCGACCGTCGGGGTGGCGTACCAGGCGGGGCCCTGCGGTTGCTCGCCCTTCGGCGTGAACGGGCTGGGCAGCAGACTCGCGTCCAGGTCCGCCCACGTGTCCTTGCCGACCTTCACCCGCGACAGGTCGACGTGGGAGAGGTCGACCAGCCAGGAGCCGGGCAGCTTCGCATCGAACACCGGGGCGTGGACGTGGGTGGGTGCGCCGAGGCCGACGACCAGGCCGTTGGCGCCGGCGGCGAAGGCCATGTTCACGTCGATGCCGACCAGATGCCGCAGGGTGCACTCGGCGTCCGTCATCGGCCGGGCCCAGTCGTAGGCCTCCTCGAACAGCTTCTCCCCCGGGCCGCGGACGTGGAAGCGCGGCAGATCCTTCAGGAGCGGGTGCCCGTCGGGAGCCTCGCACGGCGCGCAGTCCACCGGGTCCTTGCCCAGGCTGCCGGGGTTGTGCTCGGAGTGCCGCCTGCCGTCGGCGTCGGGCTCGGAGGCGCGGGTCGGCGGGTGCAGCGCGGTCATGAGCTCCAGACCGGTCACGGCGGTCGATCCGCGCGGGGTCATCACCCGGGACGCGTACACGCCCAGGACCCGGGCGAGGTCCGCCGGCGGAAGCTGTGCGGCCTCGCCCCAGTGCCGGGAATCCAGCGCGTTCCACGACGGGATGCACAACTGCACGCACGCCCGCTCCGAACCGGTCGCGGGACGGTAGATCCTCGCCCACGGCCCGAACCCGCGCTTGGTCAGCTTCCACTCCGCGCGGACCAGCTGCTTGATGACCTTGTGGCCCTCCGGGAGCCGCCCGGCATGCCGCTCCTCCTGCGTGAGGGCGACGGGCAGGCCGTAACGCTCCAGCGCGGACGGGGTGAGGACGATCAGCGGGTCGGCGTCCTTGCCCGGACCCGACAGCTTCGGCGCCCCGAGCTTCGCCTCCCGCAGCGTCCAGTCCACCAGGGACGGGATCGACTTCGCGGGCACATCCAGGACCAGGCCGCCGACGCAGTACGCGTATGCCCGACCGTCCGCGTCGACGTCGAGGACCGCGAGCGGTCCGTTCGCGAACCGTGGGTCGGTGCCGCCCGCCGGGGTTCCGGCCGGGGCCGCCTTCTTCGCGCCCGGGCGTCGCGACGTCGACGACGGCCTGGTGGTGCGCGCCGGACCCGTCGCAGCCGCCGGGGCAGCGGCGACGGGGGCGGGGCTGGTCCGGGTGTTCTCGGCTGCAGTCATGTCCGCGGCCACGACAGCCGGGGTCCGGGCTTCAGCCGGGGTCGGTGGGGCGGTGAACGCGGCCCGCACCGCGGGGGCGTCCGTCTCCTGCATCGGCGCTGAGGGCGCCGGGTAGAGCTCCGCGAGCTGGTTCAGCAGCCGGGCGTAGGCGTCGCGCTCCGGCGGGCGGGGTTCGGTCTTGCCGGACTCCCAGGCGCTGACGGTCGCCCGCCGTACCTTCAGCGCGCCTGCCACCTCGTCGATCGTCAGGCCGTGCGCGGCCCGCAGCCGCTTACGCTCCGCAGGCGGCGGCAGCGCAGACCGGGACGCGACCAGCGCATCGACCGCGTCGAACAACTCGGACATCGAACACCTCCTGAGCAACACCCTAACCTGCGAACCGTACTTATCGCGTACGTTTGCCGTACGAAAAGCGCCCATGGCGTTGGTCTCGCAGCCAGCGACGGGGTGGGCGTCCGCGTACGAACCGCATGCGGAAGGCGTTCGCCCGGCCACTCCCCCGGCCCCGCTCGCTGCGGCACTTCGCAGCCCGTCCGGTGAGGATGCGCAAGGCCGGCCTTCGCCTCGCATGAGCCGTACTCGGGGCGGGTGGTGCGGTCAACGGGTCCTGATGAAGCAGAGCGCCCGGCCGTTCTCGTCGGGTGTGGCGTGCGCGCACGCCGTCTCCCACCCGGCGGGGAGCGACGGGGTCGGGCCGGACTTCTCCCAGGCGGGCCGCTGCGGCTCTTCCGGGTCCGGCCACCACAGGGTCAGCCCGCCCGCCACGGCCACGAGGACCAGCCATACCGCCACCGCCCACCGCCACCACCTGCGGCGGCCCGTCACCGCCACGGCTCCACCCCGGTCACCGCGTCCACCGGAATCGGGCCGTACACCTGCGGGACCTCCTCAGCCCCGGCCTCTGGGGATTCGTGTTTCACCGGCACCTCCAGCCGCGCAGGATCCCCGACGAGCACCACCGGCTCGTCGGGGTCCTCGGAGGAGTCGTAGGGGTGGTCACAGGACGGGAGCCCTGCCTGCGTTTGTCTCCGGAGGCGGGCGGTCGGATGCACCGGCCCCTCTCGTGCACGTGTGCACGGATGCGAGCGGGTGTCAGGCGTACGGCGGCTGCGGCGGTGCGCCGGGTGTACGGGGCCGTGCGAACCATTGGATCGCCGAGCGCTGAGTGAGCAGCACGACTGCGGTGATGGCACCGCCGAGCGGAATGATGCCACCGGGGTTGTGGTTCGCCGCGGCGCCCATGCCGGCGAGGATCTGCAGGACGGCCAGCACGACGGATGCGACCCGGACGCCGTTGCCCGCCTTCGGGTAGAGGAGTGCGAGGACGCAGAGCACGAGTGCCGTCAGATATCCCGCGAGGGAACGTCCGGCGGCCTCCGCGCCGGACGTGGCACCCGCGGCGACGGTGAGGAGCACTCCGAGTCCCGCGATGGCGAAGTTCACCACCTGCGCGCTCCGCACGGAGGTGGGCATGGTGAGCGGGAAGGGCGGAGTGAACGGTTGGGGGTGCCGGCCCCACGTCCCCGGCCCGTACGGTCCGGGAGCGCCGTACGGGCCGGGGGGACCGTAGGGTCCGGGGCCGTACGCGGCCTGGGTCTGTGGGGGGCCGGAAGGGGGGTTCGGGGCCTGCTGTACCGGGGGCTGGGGCGGCCGGTACGGGCCCTGCGGGCCGGGCTCCGCGGGTTGGGCGTTCGACATGGGATGCACTGTAGCGACGAGCGAACTGAGCACGCCCGTACGGGGGTCGACGGCGCGGGGCGATGAGGTCGCAGCGCTCCCGACCGCTTCGGCGGTCTTGCCGTGGCGGGCGGCGCAACAAAGGGGGTCATGTACGTCGGCGCGCCCGGCCGTGGAGGTGGCCGGACGCGCCGATGCTTCATGCGTGCGCGCGGGTGGGGCGGTCAGCCGTCACCGGTGCGCGGTGGAGGGGGCGGTCAGTGGCGGCCGCCGCGGCCCCGGCCCCAGGACTCGCGGTCGATGAGGCGGTTGCGGCCGTTGCGCAGGGTGGCGGTGTCGTGGTTGTTGTTCCACACGTAGTGGCGGCGGTCCTGGTGGGGGTCGGTGCGGGTGTCGCGGCCGAGGCCGGTGTGGATGCGGACCGTGGCGCGGCCGGCCGGGTGGTAGTGGTCGAAGGTGTGGGTGTGGCCGGGTGACTGCTATCCCGGGCGCAGGAACCGCTGCCCGCCCTGTTCGTCACGCACCGCGAGGAACCCCGCGTCCGTCAGCCGCTGTGCGATCTTCCCGCGGCGGATCGCGCCCACCTTGAACGCCACGGTGAAGAGCAGCGCGACCGCACCGCCGGAGGCGACCGCTTCGACCGGTGAGCTGTCGATGAGCAGGAGGACGGTCAGGACCGCGCAGGCGAGGTAGCCCAGCACCTTCTGGGTGCGGTCGGCGACGTACTGGGCCATGACGTCGAAGGTGACGAGGTCCTTCAGCACGGCCACGGCACCGGCCGCTTCGGGGAGCGGCTTCAGCGAGCCCTGCTCCAGCCCCGGCACCGTCCCGCCGTTGCCCGCCTGCGGATGGGCGGCGATGGTGGCCGCCTCGCGGACGCGCGCGTCGGGCCGCGGGTCCCGGTACATGCGGACCTGCACGAGCGAGTTCTTGAACCCGGTCCTGTACGCCGTGCCGTACGTGTAGCCGTACTGCTCCGCCACGTGCGCCAGGGCGGCCGCCTTCCGTGTGGAGCCCTGGGGGGCGATCTCGACCATGTCCTGCTGACGGGCGATCTGCTGGAGCATCCCCGCTATGTGACGTTCTCCGGACACCTGTTCCCCGCCCCCTGGGACCCCGCGCCTGGGGCCGACCGGCGCACAGCCTAGTACTCCAGCAGCGTTTCGCTGTCCGGCCTGGTCAAAAGGGCCGTGGGGAGTGCGGTTCCCCGCCGGCGCGGGGGTGCTTCGAAGCCGAAGCGGCGTACCGGCACGGCTCTGCGCCGTGACGGCCGCGGCCGCTCGGGCTCGGTGTGGCTGCGTAGCTGCCCGGTCGTCCTGGCCTGCTCCAGCCAGCGCCACACCGTACGCTCAAAAACGCCCACCGTCTCAGCGACCGCACGCGCATGCCGGGTCGACGACTCCCCCGCCTGCTGCCGCTCCGGCAGCCGACGCACCACCAACCTCCTGGGCAGCACAGGCCCACGGCCGGCCCTCACCTCGTGATCCACCCCACGATCACACCGGCTGAGCCCACCTCACCGCTCAAGAACCCTCGCGTCTGAGACAGCATCAGTTGCTGTGCGACAAGCCCGACAAAGCCCCACGGCAGCGATCCCGCCCGTCGATCCCTCACCTCATGACAGCAGCCCACCCGCCCATGAACAGCCGCTGACCGGCCCGGAACACCCCACCCCGGAACGACACCACCGACTCTCACCACCACCGACACGAAACGGCGTGGCTGCCATGTCGGTGACAGCTCGGACCGGCTTGCAGCAGATTCTTTCGCGGGCCTGTGGCGCACCGTCAGCCGAGCAACTCCCGGCAACCGAGAAGTGGTTGATGTGATTCCGTACAAACCCGCTTTCGCGAGCGATCTCACGAATGACACGATCATCGCGGCGTACCCGCCTTGTACCCACCTCCCGATCGAAAGGGTGACCCGCAGAAGATGCGAAGATCCCGCGGCGGCCCGCCCCTGGCTCTGTCCTCGAGGACGGACGGCACTCCGGCGCCGGTCCGAGTGTGGCCGTCTCTCGCCTCTGCTCGAGGCCGTCCGCCCTCGGCGAGGGACATAGAAGGTCCGTCCCTTCCTGCGTGCGTCCCGTGCGATCCGGTCAGGACGTGGACGCGGCCGGCATCGGCCTCCGTTTCACGTCGGTGATCCTCACGTCCTCCGCCTCCGGGACCCCGAACGCTTCGATGATCACTGCGCTGCCGGTGGCGGTGACCTCCAGAGCCAAGTGGCTGCCGATGAAGCGCAGGTCGAGCCTTGCCCGTGGCGCACCCGCACGGTCCGGCATCCGGTGGATCCGCGATGCCGGGTAGTCCAGGTCCGTCAGCTTCTCGTGCATCGCCCGGTAGCCGGTCGTCCTCGTGTTCTCGAACCCTTCGCCGACGCGCTGTGCGTGCTCGCCGCCGCTGCACTTCTCGATGCCGGTCAGCGGCACTTCCTCGAGCGACTCGGGGTTGGCGGGGGAAGGGGGCGACTCCGGCGGCTCGGGGGCATCCGAAGGAAGGGGAACCGGTATGTCGCCGTCCCCGTTCGGGACACCCGGCGGGGTCTCGCCCGGCCCGTGTCCCGGTGGGGGCGCCTCCTCCCAACCGGGCAGGTCCTCCGGCTCGGGCACGGCATCCTCCCCCTTGTCGTCGGGGGCGTCCGGGGCGCAGCCCCGCGTGATGCGGGTGATCAGTTCGAGGAAGCGCGTCTCCGCATCGTCGTGCGGAGCATCCAGCGGGGTGGTCGCCGAGACGGCGCTGCCCGCGGGGGTCTGATCGGTGGCGGCGTGCTGAGTGCCGCAGCCGGACAGGACCATGCAGCCAAGCGCGGCCACCACAACAGGCTTCGAGAGGGATATCGATCGCATGCACACAACATGCAGGAAGCTGATCACTGCCCGTATGGGTACGGGTACTCACCTTCACCCAAATAGCACCCAGGGCGCTCCGCCTTCCCAGGGGCACCGCCGGCCGCATCGGATCCCTCGCCCGCCTCGTCCGCCCCGTCGGGGTCTCCGGTGCCGGCCCGCACGGCAGCCGGGTACTCCAGCCGCTCGCGTACGGTATTGCGCCGATCCGATCCCGCCCGCGGCCCGCGCGGACGGCGGCCCGCCGGGCTGCGCGCGAAGAGGGCTACGACGGCGACCGTCCGCGCCGGTGACCGCGTGCCGGGGCTTGTGCCTCCTGCGCCCGGGGAGCGGAGGGCTCCGGTGCGGAGCCGGTCGCCCGCGTGTGGCCGGTGAAGCGGTGGCGGTACGACGTCGGTGTGGTGGCGTAGTGCGCGGTGAAGTTCTGCCGGAAGGTCACGGCGCTGGCGAACCCGCATGCTGCGGAGATGCGGGTGATGCTCCAGGTGGTCGTCTCCAGGAGTCTGCGGGCCTCGTCGAGTCTGCGGGTGAGGATCCACTTGGCCGGGCTCATGCCGGTCGTCTCGTGGAAGCGGCGGGAGAAGTTGCGTGGGCTCATGTGTGCGTGGGCGGCGAGTTCGGTGACGGACAAGGGCTGGTCGAGGTTGGCCAGGGCCCAGGTGATCGTGTCGCCGATGGGCCCTGCGGCGTCGTCGGGCACGGGCCGGTCGATGTACTGGGCCTGGTGGCCTTCCCGGTGGGGCGCGATGACGAGATGGCGGGCGACGGTGGCGGCGGCCGCCGAGCCCAGTCGGTCGCGGACGATGTGGAGGCAGGCGTCCAGCCCGGAGGCCGTGCCGGCTGAGGTGAGCACGTCACCGTGGTCGAGGTAGAGGGCGTCCGCGTGCACGTCCACGGCCGGGTAGCGGGCGGCCAGTTCTTCCGCCGAGGCCCAGTGGGTGGCCACGGTGCGCCCGTCGAGCACCCCGCTGCCCGCCACGGGGAACGCGCCGAGGCAGAGCCCGGCGATCCCCGCTCCGCGGGCGTGCCTGTCCCGGATCAGGGTGACGAGTTCGCCGTCCGGTTCCGGCAGGTCGGTGGGCCAGGAGGGGAAGACGAGCAGGTCGGCCGCTTCCGCCGCGGCCGGTCCGGCGAGGTCGTCGATCACGATTCCCTCCGAGGTGCGGACCGAGTGCGCGTCCGTGCTCCACACCGTGGTGGTCCATCCCGGGGCCAGATCCTGGCGGGCGACTTCGCCGAACACGAGCAGGGGCGCGGCAAGGTGGAACGCGGTGATCCCGTCGAAGACGTGCAGGGCGATACGCATGCCTGTCCTGATCTCATCGATTATCCGCTTTTCTGCCACTCACTGTAGTTCCCGCGGTCCCCCGAGGATGGAGTCCACGGCGCCGTCCGCGCCGGATCCGGCAGACACAGGAGAGAACGTTGAACGCCCCGCGCCGAGCCCTTGTCCTCATCGACGTGCAGCAGGAGTACTTCGACGGGCCGCTGAGCATCCAGTACCCGCCCCGCGACGAATCGCTGGCGAACATCCTGCGCGCCCTGGACGTCGCCGCGCAGGCGGACATACCCGTGGTCGCGGTCCGGCACGAGTCCCCCGAAGGGGCCCCGGTCTTCGCGGCCGGCTCGGCCGGCTGGGAGAACCACCCCGAGGTGGAACGCCGCATCGGCTCCACGACCAAGCGGGTGATCAAGAACTACTCCGACATCTTCACCTCCACCGGTCTCGCCGGATGGTTCCGGGAGAACGAGATCGACACCCTGACCCTGGTCGGCCACATGACGAACAACTGCGTCCTGTCCACCTCCGCCGCGGCCGAGCCCCTCGGTCTCACGATCGAGGTCCTCTCCGACGCGACCGGCGCCGTCCACCTCGCCAACGAGGCCGGCACCGCCTCCGCGCGGCAGGTCCACGAGACCCTGATGGCGCTGCTGCACTCGAACTGGGCCGCGGTCGCCACCACCGAGGCCTGGGCGGCGGCCGCCACCGACGGCGGCCGCCTCGTCAAGAGCGATCTCGTCACCTCGGCCGTTCAGGGCCGAGCCGCCCACTGAGGGCACACCGCCCTCGCCGGGATACGAGCGCCGCGCACGAAGACGAGCCCGTGGCGCTCGCACCCCGGCGAGCGTGTGCTCGAGCAGTCGCGGATTGCGAGGTGGAGGAGAGCCGGGCACGGCACGGCCCAGCCTCGTCCGGACGGCCTCCGGCCAGGTCACGGATTTCAGGTGCGCACCACGAAGCAGAGCCGGCCGCCCCACGTGCTCACGTTGCCGAGGTCCTTCGTGGAGCGCTCGTACCCGGGGCGGACGCGGAACTTCTGGTTGAGCGCGTCGGTGAGGCCGGGCTGCGCCTTCGCGGCGGTCTACTCCCCCGTCCCCTCGGCGCACGCCGACCGGACCTCTTCCAGCAGTTCCGGGTGGTGCTCGCCATAGGTGTTCAGGGCGTGCCACACCGCGTCCAGTGCCGCCTTGAGCGGGACGGGCTCGGCTGCGGCGAGTACGGCGGGGAGGGCGAAGTGCGGCTGTGAGATCCGCGAGGGTTCGCGCGGGGTGCCGCGGGTGTGGACCACCACGGCGGCATCGTGTCCCGTGCCCGCGGGCGGTGTCGTGCTCCGGCCGGCGGGCGCCGTCGCTTCGAGCTTGCCCGGTACCCGGCCGAGGCCCGGCCGGCTCGGTGCGTCCTCTCCTGACTCCATGGCCGAGACCCACTTCCTCTTTCTTCCGGCCGTCGCCGCCGCAGGGGCCTGCTGCTGGCGCGGCGGCAGGTCCGAAAGGGTCGGCGGCCGGTACGGCGCTCGCTTTGGAGGTATCGCCTCGAGCACCGACCGCTGCGGTACGCGCGGATCGGAGCGAAGGGTCTGCGACAGCAGGGCCCGGTCGTCGAACGGCGGCGGCAGCGGGCGTCCCCGTGTCACCTCGGTGAGCGCCTCGGCGACCCACGGCACATCGGTCAGGCCCGCCGCCTCGCAGGCCCGCCGGGCGGCCAGCAGCGCCACCGCACGCTGAACGCCGGGGCCCGCCGCGTCGAGGGCGTGCACCAGGTCGCTGTCGAAGCGGAGCAGACCGAGGACATTGCTCTCGCGGGCAGCGCGCAGTGCCCGGCTCGGCAGCCGTCCGCCCCACTGCCAGCGCTCGTAGTGCAGTCGTTGCTCCTCGGCTGCCCGCTCCTGCGCCCGGCGGGCCAGGCGCTCGGTCTCGGCGCGCTGCTGGGGTGTGGGCGGGGGCGGAAGTTCGCGCGCGTAGCGGTGCCGACGGGCAGCGTGTTGTGAGGTCTGGCGGATCACCCGGTCCGGGCGGGGCGGCGCGGGCCAGAACTGCAGGAGGTAGCTGTCCGCCTGCGGCTCCCCGGTCACCCTGGTGTCGCGTTCGCGTCCCTCGTCCATCCCCCGGGCGCAGTACCGCACCCGGTGGTCGGTGGGGGTGAGGTCCAGGTCCCACGCGGCCTCGCCGGCCCACTGCACCAGGTGGGTGCGTTCCGACACCGGCCGGAAGGACACCTCCACCACGTCCTCCCAAGCCGGGTCCAACGGAGGGGGTGCGTCGTGGACCTCCACGACGAAGCCGACATCGCCCGTGTGCAGTCCGGTGCTCAGCCAGAGCACGCCCGGGACCGCGGCCCCGCACAACCCGCCGCTCTGGCCCGCGAACGCCTCCCGGAGGCCCGGGGTCGTGCCGGCCGGATCACTCTCGACGTAGATCTGACCGTAGTGAACATGCACCTCGCCCGTGACCGGCCTGCGCACAGCACCCCCTCGTCCAGGACGGCCTCCAAAGCCCCCTGTCGGGCAGGCCGTCACCTGCCCCGCATCATGCTGCACACCACTGACAACAGAGCCGACGACGCCGTGAGGCCGGCGGCGGCGTCGGCCGCTCGTCGAGGACGGGCGGCCAACCGGGCGCGTCGTGCACCGGCACAATGACGCTCCGGCCCGGCCCGGCCCGCGCACAGCGACCACGACAGCCATGGCCTGGGCGGTGGCGGGGACGGGCAGGGCCGCGAGCGCGGCGGTGACGGCCGCGGTTCGGGCGCGGCACACGGCGTGGTCCTCACCTCCCATGCCCATCGGCGCGCCCGGCCGCGGAGGTGGCCGGACGCGCCGGTGCTCCGTGCGCACGCGCGGGCGAGCTTGTGGCGGGGCTCCCGCACGGTGAGCCGCCGGCTGACCGGCCGTTCCACCGGTGGTGGAGCGTGCAGGTGTGGCCGTCCTCGTCCTCAGGGGTTCGGCCGTCCGGGTTCACCGCCCGGCGGGAGTGGTCGGCCGGCCCAGGGGGAGGAGGTACTGGACCGGCTCGTCGAGGTCGTCGAGGCCGAGGAGCTCGTGGGTGAGGTCGTCGTGCAGGCCGCCGAGCGGGAGGGTGGCCAGGCCGAACGCCGCCGAGGTGAGCAGCAGTGTCTGCGCCAGGTGGCCGGCCTCCAGCAGGCCCAGCCGCAGCGCCCGCAGGCCGTAGCGACGACGCAGCAGACCGAGGTCGAGATGGACCGCGAGCACGGCCGGGGCCTCGTCGATGCCCACCGCGTCCGGGTCGTCCGCCGGCCGGGAGAGGTAGGAGGACAGCGCCTTGAGCTCGGCGACGGTGGGCGCCGGGCCGATCGGGAGCAGTGCGCGGCGCTCCGGTACGCAGCGGTACGTGCCCGCGGCCAGCCCCGCGACGTCCAGCGCCACCAGGCGCACGCGCACGCTGTAGAGGGCTCCGGCGCTGGGGTACGGACGGTGCCGGAGGGTGCGTGCACCGCCGTCGGCGAGCGGCCGCTGCGTCGCGTGGCTCTCGGCATACGCGGACCACAGCACCCCGCCCAGCGTCTCCGCGTCCAGTGGCCCGGACAGCGGGCCGCGCGCCGAGCTGCGCCGGCGCAGCGCCTCGGCGAGCGACAACTGCGGCAACGGAAGTCCGGGCAGAGGGAGTTCGGCCGCCAGCTGGGCAGCCGAGGGGGCGGGCGGCGGGGGCAGGTCGCGCAGCGCGGTGTCCTCGGGCCGCCCGATGCGGAACTTGCTGCGCTCCAGGTACCGGTAGTCGGCCGCGCGGTGCCCGGCGGGGAAGAACCCGGGGTCGTCCTCCGTCTCCAGCAGTGCCCGGGCCGCGAGGTGGCACACGGCCCGCTCCTCGTCGGGGGTCACACCGAGCCGGTTGAACAGCATGTGCAGGTGGGAGGCCCACACCCAGGGCACGCGGCGGGCGGCCTGCTCCGCGGGCACGGCGCCGCGCAACCGGGCGTCCGTGGCGCCGACCCGGCGTGCCCACTCCGCCAGCCAGGGCGCGGCCGTGCCCGCGTCGAGGGCGGCGCGCAGGGAGCGGGCGCGCCGCACCAGGCCCGGCCGCTGGAGGGCGAACACCGAGTTCACGTTGGAGTGGACGGCGGCTGCGGGCAGCGGCTCCACCTCGGTGGCCCAACGCCAGGAGGCGGCGTGCCGGCGCAGCCAGGCCGCGGCGTGCAGTTCGTCCAGGCCGAGCGCGTGGGCGGTGGTGTGGGCGAGGTCGAGGGCGAGCGGGAGCCGGGCGGCGCGGTCCGGGGTCGCGCGCAGGGCCTGGAGGGCCGTGCGGGTGGAGTGAACGAACACGTCCTCGGCCAGGGGCAGGGCGGCGGGGCCGCCGTAGCGTTCGGTCTCGGGGACGTAGGGCACCTCGCGCACCTCGCCGTGCCGGGACGGCCAGGGACCGGTGAACTCCGCGGGCCGGGCGGCCGCCAGCTCCGCCAGGGCGGCCGGCAGTTCGGTGGCGGCGCCGGCGGACAGCGGGCCCCGGAAGCGGATCCGCAGGTGGGGACCGCCCTCGCCGTAGCGGATGAAGAACCAGGCGGCGCGCGGGTCGGCGGTCAGGCCGTCCATCAGCGGGGCGAGGTCGTCGGTGACGAACACGTCCGTTGCCGCGCCGCCGGTGTGCAGGGCGAGGTGCAGGCTGTGCCAGGGCTGCCCGGGGGCCTCGGAGGCGGCCGGGCGGGGGCGGGCGGTCGTCATCGCGTCCTCACGGGAAGGGGTGGGGGTGCAGGGGCAGTTCGTCGTGGCGGGGCGGCCGGGCGGTACGACCGAGCCGGTGGGGCACCTCCAGCAGCCGGTCCAGTCCGGCGGTGCGGCGGTTGACGTGCCCGAAGGTCATCGGCAGTGTGCCGGGGACGATCACCTTGGCGCAGTGCAGGCCCAGCCGGTCCCGTACGCCCGGCTCGTCCTGCGTGACCGCGATGATCTCCAGGCCCTCGGCTGCCAGCCGCTCCACGGTCCGCTCCAGCAGCACCGTCAGGTCGGCCACCGGCTCGGGTGCTCCCGGCCACCGCTCGTACCACGGCGCCTCCGCGGTGTCGGCGGACAAGAAGTCCAGCCGGGGCTGTGCCTCCGGCAAGGTGTTGAGGCCGACGTGGTCGTCCAGGTCCAGCACCAGCTCGGGGCGGTCCAGCATCGGGCGCAGCCGCTCCGGGGCCCGGGGACCGTCCGGGCCCGAACGGCGGGCTGCTTCCTGGACGTTGGTGACCACCTCGGCCACCGCCGAGCGGATCGCCACCCGGGGGTCGTGGTGGGCGCCGGCGGCCAGGAACGCGCGGGGCGCGTCGGGATGCGTGCCCTCGTAGCGGCAGAGCGAGATCACCGCCGGGACGCCCAGGTCGTTGGTGGCGTCCAGCAGGCTCAGGCGGTAGCGCAGCAGCGCGGCACGGTCGGCCAGGGAGGTGACCTCCGGGTCGTCGGCGGGGACGGCGACCCGGGGCAGCGGTGTGCGCGCGTACCACGCCATCAGGAAGGCGTCGCGTTCGGCGACCTCGAACAGCCCGTACAGCGCGGCTTCCTGGGGGCTGTTGCCCAGTCCGCAGCCGTTCGAGGACTCGTACACCACTCGCGGCCGGTCCGGCCCCGGTACGTCCCAGTACGCCACGTGCTCGGGTACCGCCAGCGCGCGGCGCTCGGTGAGTGACCAGCCGTACACCCAGTCGAGTGCGAGGTCCGGGGAGTACGGGACGGTGCGCCGGGCCGGATGACCGTCGAACTCGGGATCGGGCAGGCCGAGCCGGACGGGGTCGAGCACGGCGTGCTCGCCCGTGGCGACGAGGTCGGCGTGCGAGGCGCGCAGCACGGTGCGGCGTCCGGTGGGCCGCATTCCGGCGAACCGCTCCACGCTCTCGAAGAGGGCGATGCGTTCGCTGGAGCGGAAGTCGCTCGAGCGGCCGTAACCGCCCTCGTCCAGGGAGCGGCCGTCCGTCACCCAGGCGGTGGTCAGCGCGAACGCGGAGTCCTCGGTGCGGAAGAGGCGACGCACCGGCCCGAACCGCTCGTCGTGCAGTTCGTCCCGCAAGGTGGCGGGTGTCGTACGGGTGTTGGGGCCGCGCAGCACCGACGGGTCGGGCAGCGGCCGGGGTTCGGCCGGCAACCGGGCGCCGGCGGGTGAGTCGTCCGGCAGCGGCCGGCACACCGGGCAGCCTCCGACCGGCCGGACGCGGTGGCTGGACCAGGTGTACCGGTCGCCGTGGAGCAGGTGGACGACGGCCCGGTCGTCGGCCGCGACCGGGCCGGCCGCGACCCGGCCGGGTGCGGGCGGGCCGGGTGCGGGCGGGGCGGGTGCGGGCGGGGCGGGTGCGGGCGGGGCGGCCGTGGGCGGGGCGGCCGTGGGCGGGGCGGCCGTGGGCGGGGCGGGTGCGGGCGGGGCGGGTGCGGGCGGGGCGGCCGTGGGCGGGGCGGCCGTGGGCGGGGCGTGCCGGTCGGCGGCGGGCGGCTCCGGTGCGCGCGGGTCGGTCGTCAGCAGGTCCGCCGCGAGCCGGAGCGCCGCCTCGGCCAGCGGAGGGGTCCCGGTGCCGCCGAGGGCCAGCCGCGGACTCCGCCACGGCACCCGGCCGCCCGCGGTGGCCAGCCGCTGGTACTCCGCGCAGCCGGCGCAGGCCCGCGCCCCGGGGTGGAGGACGGGCCCGATCACGGTCAGCGCCCCGTCCTCGCGCACCGGCACGAACCGCACCGGATGGGCCAGGGCGTGCCGGCTGAGCCGCTCGGCCAGTGCGAGGTCCCACGTGGTCAGCCGCACGATGGCGGTGCCCGCGACGGTGGTGAGCGCCGTCGCCGCGTCGAGGACGGGAACGGGAGCGGGGGCGGGGGCGGGGAGGGCGTACGGGTCGGGGGTGCTCATCGGGGGCCTCCCCGTGCGGTCAGGACCGTGAATCCGGATGCGTGCAGAGCATCGGCGAGCGGGTGGTGGCCGGCGCCCTGCCAGAGGGTGGGGCGCAGGCCGGTCAGGCGGTGCAGAGCGGTGCGCAGGGCCGGTTCCCGGGCGGCGATCGCGGCCAGCCAGACGTCGGTCCAGCCCTCGTCCGCCCAGCCGGGCGGCTCGGCACCGGCCGCGGCGAGCGGGGCGGCGGCGCCGCTGAGCGCGGTGTGCCGGGCCCGGTCCGGTGCGTGCTGCGCCGCCATGACGCGCGTGACCGCGTCGAGGGCGGCGAGGGCCACGGCGTCCGCCGCGGTGGCCTCGACGGCGCGGCTCACCGCGGCGGGCGCGGCGCCGGCGTCGGAGGGGGCCGGCCGGACCCGGACGACGGCCGCGTGGACGTCACCGGAGCCGAGCTGCCGGACGGACAGCTCGGCGGAGCGGCCCATGCGTTCGGTCAGCACGGTCCACCAGTGGTGGGCCTGGGGGTGCGTGCGCCACACGTCGTCCCCGATGCCGTGGGCGCGGGCAGCGGCCGGGGCCGTCTCCGCCATGGTGGAGGCGGCTTCCAGGTCGAAGGCGGCGCGGCGCAGTGCCCGGCCGTGGGCGTGGTCGGGGCTCGCGCCGACGACCGGGGCCGGCAGGGCGTCGGCGAGGGCGAGTTCGGCGGCCCGGCAGGCCGCCTCCAGCCGGGCCAGATCCGCCCGTACGGCGCCGGCGACCAGCAGGCCCGCCGGCGTCCGGCACGAGGCGAGCGACGCGGGGAGCTGCGGCAGGTCCCCGGGCAGTGGCGCGTCGAGCACACCGAGCCGCGGGTCGCCCAGGGCCGTGACCCGGCGCAGGGCCTCCCCGAGGTCCGGCGCGGGCGGGGCGCCCGGACCCCGGCGGGCGGCGGGCGGGGCCGCGGCCCACGGGTGGTACGTCGCCTCGGGCGGTTCGGTCCGGGCGATCAGCACGGCCGGATGCCCGGCCCTCCCCGTGCCGGAGGCGTCCTCGTGTCCGGCGGGGTCGGGAAGGCCGGCGACGGCCGCGAGCAGCCGCCCGGCCGCGGCACCGGCGAGCAGCGCGACATGCGTGCGGGACGGTTCTTCGGCGGCGGCAGCCGTCCGCCGCGGTGCGCCGGCACGAACAGACGTCGTCCCGGGCGGCGCCGGGACGGGCGCCGTCGACCGCGCGGTGGGGGGACCGCTCACCGCCCACGGTGGTGAGGCGGCGCCGAGGCGGGTGGCGACGGCGGCGGCGTCGGAGCGGGCGCGGTGCGGGAGCCCGGGCGCGGTGACGAAGCCGCCGTCGGGGTCGCAGGACACGGCCAGCGCCACGGTCCCGGTGGGCGCGTCGGCGGTGATCACGGCTTGGCCGGCGGGCAGCCGCCCGTCGGCGACGGCC
The DNA here is from genome assembly GCF_044331705.1 of Streptomyces sp. NPDC017202. Taxonomy (NCBI): domain Bacteria; kingdom Bacillati; phylum Actinomycetota; class Actinomycetes; order Kitasatosporales; family Streptomycetaceae; genus Streptomyces; species Streptomyces sp. NPDC017202. The sequence continues at coordinate 51,716 of NZ_JBIRNP010000017.1, forward strand.
CGGGGGCTCGCCCCCGCGCGACCGAGCGCCCGTACGAGGCTGACGGCGAGCGGACCCTCGGGGTCCGGTGTGGCGACGACCGGTCGCGCGCTCCGGATCGCTTCGGCCGCCTGCGCCGGGTGGGCGGCGGACGAACCGGGCCAGGGCGGGAGTTCGGCGCCCTGCGGGTGCTCGACGACGAGATCGTGCTCGCGCAGCCGGGCCGTGAGCGCGGCGAGCGCGGCTTCCACCCGAGGGTCGGCCTGATCACTCGCGGAGCCCTGCGCCCGGGCGTCGGCCCCCTCCCCGGCTTCGGCCTGGGCGCGGGCTTCGGCCTGAGCCCCGGCGTCGGCCTGAGCCCCGGCGTCGGCGTCGGCCTGGGCCTGAGTGCCGGTGCGGCCCCGGGCGCCGGCCTGCGGCCCGGTGCCGGTCCGCGGGCCGCCGTCGCCCCGCACCGCGCGGTCCGGGGCGAGCCGGGCCGAGAGCAGTCGCCACAGGGCCGGCAGCGCGCGGCTGCCTTCCAGCGTGACGCCGACGCCGCGGCCTCGCAGGTGCAGCCCCGCGAGCAGCGGGGTGACGGCCACGCCGGGCCGCAGCCGGAGCCGCTGTTCCGGCCGCGGCGCGGACGCGGCGGGGTCTTCGGACGCCGGCGGGGCGGGCTCCGCTCCCGGAGCGGGGTTCGGTGGCTGTGGGGCCGTGCCGGGCGCTGCGGCGGGGGTGGTCATGACGAGCCCTCCACCGCAGCGATCACCTCGTCGACGCGGTCCTGCCAGGTGTGCCCGGTGAGCTCCGGCACGGTGCGCACGACCAGATGCGCGGCGAGGTAGCGCTCCACCGGCCGTACGTCGCAGATGGCGAACAGCCGGTAGAGCGCGTTCGTGCAGGCCCGGTAGATCAGGTAGTCGGGCCGGCTCCACATCGTCCCTCGCGGGTCCGAGCGGCGCAGCCGGCGGTGGAACTCGCTGTAGCGGGTGCGTACGTCGGGGTTCCAGCGGTCGGCCACCGTCCGGTCGCCCAGTGCCGCCGCCCGGTCCCGGTACGCGAGGGGGTCGCCGGCGAGGTCCGCGCCCGCCGCCAACCGTTCTGCCGCGATGCGCCACGCCTCGGCGGACCAGCCGGCCCAGGCGCGTTCCCAGCCGGCCGCCCCGCCGGCCGTGATCCGTGCGACCAGTGCGGTGACGGCCGGCCCGGTGGCGTTCCACCGGCGTTCGAAGGCCGAGCGCAGCCGGCCGTCCGGGTCCTCGTGCACCAGGAAGTCCTCGAGGTGGGAGACGAACGAGTAGTGGCCGCCGATCAGCCCCTGCGGGTGCGCCGCGGCGTGCGCGGCCAGGGCGGCGACCGCGAGCTGCACGCGGGCGGCGGGCGCGTCGCCGTGCTCGCCCAGGAACGCGCACCCGGTGCCGAGCGCCGGCAGGCCCAGCACCAGCAGGTCGTCGCGGAGCCGGATCCCGTCGGCGCCGATCAGGGCGTGCGGGGCCGACTGGTCCACCGGTTCGACGCGGACCGTGCCGTCCGGTACGAGCGGGCCGTACGGCGGGGCGATCAGCTCGGCGCGGCCGGCCGCCTCGGCCCGGGCGAGGAGTTCCTCCTCGGTGACCTGGGCGGTCGGGGGACGGTCGGCGGCCCAGCCGCGCAGGGCCGCCGCGGTGCGCTCGGCCGCCGCGGCCACCGGGCCGGGTGCGCCGCGCAGCCGGAGCCGTACGTGGGGGCCGTACAGCCAGTGACGCTCGACATGCGCGGTCAGCCCGTCGGCGGCGGCCCGGCGGGCCAGCGGCAGCACCGCCTCGCGCAGCAGCGGGGCCTTGTCCTCGCGGTAGTCGTACAGAACGACGTCGAGTCCTGCGGCGGAGCCGGGCGCGGCCGGGTCCGGGGGGGCGGCCGCGGGGCCGGCCGGGGTGTTCATCGGGTGTCTCCTCGGCGGGGTGCGGGTCGGTCGGCGGGCCGGCGTGCGTCCCGGTCGGCCGGACGACGGCGCGCCGGGCGGTACGTCTCGACGACGGACTCGACGGCACGGGCGGGCTGGTCGCGGCCGCCGAAGGCGGGCAGGGCCTCCTCCAGGACGACACCCCCGGAACGGCGTGCCAGCCAGCTGCCCAGGCAGCGCAGGTGCAGGGCGTTGCCCAGGTCGAGTGCCTGCGGCTTGGGCAACCGCAGCCGCGCGACGAAGTCGTCGACCGCGCGTCCGGCCGGGGGGCGCGGCACCGGGTGCAGGAAGAGCTGCTCCGGCAGGTCGAGCAGGGCCCGCCAGCGGACGACTGCGGCGGCCGGCACCTCCCGTTCCTCCGCGGCGAGGTCGGCGCGCAGCGCGTCGAGCACGCCCGGGCCGAGGTACCAGCGGCGCCGGGCCAGCACCAGGTGGCGGTGGCGCAGTCGCGGGGTACGGACCACCTGACCGCCCGGTGCCGCCACGGCGTGCCGGGGCAGCAGCGGGCGGAAGTCCACCACTCCCTCCGGATGGTCGGACAGGAGCGGCCCGAGCCGCCCCGGCAGCATGATCGGGGCGAGGAAGCCGAGGTAGAGCACGTCCAGCAGGTCGCCGGTCTCCCGTACGCGAAACCGCAGCCGGTCGGTGGCCGGGTCGTGGACGAGGTCGAGATCGGCCTCGGCGAGGGCGGTCCGGCCGCGGTCGGGCCCGATCTCCTCGGCGAGCAGCAGCGGGTGCAGGTTGGCGTTGAACCCGCCCACCGGCCGGATCTGCGCCGCCCGCGCGCCCGCGCCGAGGCCACGCCGGATGCGCTCCCCGATCTCGGCCGCGGCGCGCGCGGGCAGGGCGTCGAGGAAGCGGCTGGTGAACCGGCCCCAGCCGCCGTAGACGTGGTTGACGCACAACAACTCGCCGTCGTGGGCGCGTTGGACGAAGTGGGAGTAGCTCAGTGGCCGGGTGGCCGTCCAGCCGGGCAGGCGGGCGGCGAGGGTGCGGATGTGCTCGGCCGGCAGGACGATCTCGGCAGCGGTGTCCCCGGCCGGTCCCGCCGCCTGCCGCGCCAGTGCGGTGAACTCCTCGCGCAGGCGCACCAGTCGAACCAGTCCCGAAGGCAGTTCGGGGTCGTCGGACCGCAGGCCGGCGAGGCGGCCGGACTCCTCCCAGGCGGCGGCGGTGGCGGTGGCGAAGTCCCACGGGTCGCGGCAGGTGCCGCCCTCCCCGTAGCGGGCGACGAAGCGGTCCCGGGCGCCCCGGCTCATCACGTGACCCAGGTCGAACAGCTCGGCCAGGGGGGTGAGTTCGGTGAGCGCGGCGTGGTCGGCGGGGGTGAGCGGGTCGTACCCGGCGGGCCGGTCCTCGTACGGCGGTCCCGTGGTGCGCCCGTCCACGCCCGGTGAGGCCGGCGGGCGGTGCGGGGGCAGGGGGACGGGGGCGACGACGTCCTCGGTGAGGACCGTCAGCGGGGCCGCGTCCGGCGCGACGGGTCGGCCGGTGTCGGCGAGCAGTTCGCGCCAGCGGCCGGCCAGGGCGGCGAGCAGGGCAGGGCGCTCGGCCGCGGGGGTGGTCGGGAACCGCCCCGTGTCCCGGGCGAGTGTGACGATCCGGTCCGCCAGGACGGCGTCCGCGGGCCACTGGCGCAGCCAGTCGGCGAGCGCCAGGAGCGGGGCGGGGTGCTGCGGTTCGACGGGCTCCGCGGGCACGAGCAGCCTCGAGCCGGCGAGCCGGTCCACGAAGCCCGCGACAGCGGAGTCGTCCGCCGTGCGGCCCAGACCGGCCGCGAGCCGGGCGGTCAGCGTGCCGAGGGTGAGCGGGCGGTCGGCGAGGGCGGCGGCCAGCATGTCCAGTGCCGGGCGGGCGGCCAGCTCGACCTCGTCCTCCCGGCTGACCAGGTATCGGCCGCCGGCGAACAGCACCTCCGTGCGGGCGAGGCGGACCCGCCCGTCGGCCGCCCGTGCGGTACTCGTCATCCGGTGAGGGAGCGCGCGGCGGCGGCGCGGCTCGTCGAGCAGGGCCGCGGTGAGCGCGGCGACGAGTGCGCGGTTCTCCTTGACGACCGGGGTCAGCGAGTGGGTGGGCGCCGGATCGGGCTCCGGCGCGGAGGTGGCCGTGCCCGTCGGGTGGGCGGCCGGGCCGGGCGCCCACCCGACGGCGGTGAACCACGACAGCGGACTGGTCTTCGTGCTGGCTCGCAGGGCGTGCCGCAGGACCGAGGGTTCCTCCTTGCGCGCTCGTCGCCCGGTTTCGCCCCGGCCGGCCCGGTCGACCGCCCGCAGCAGGTCGGCGCTGGTCAGGGCGATGGCCCGGGTGAAGGCGGGGGAACGGCAGAGGCCGGCGAGCGCGGCGCGCTCGGCGGCCAGGGCGGGCGGGACGGCGGTGCCGAGCTCGTCGAGCAGTCGAGTGCGCAGCGCGCGCACGGCGAGCCAGTCGGCGAGCCGCGGCACCCGTTCGGGCAGGGCGCCGAGCCGGTCCAGGAGGGCGGGGCGGGGCTCGCGGCCGTTGTGCAGGGCGCGGCGGAGGGGGAGGACGACCTGGCGGTGGAAGTCCTCGTCGTGGGCGGCGCGTGCGGCGAAGAGGTCTTCGGACAGGGCGGTCCGCAGGGCGGCGTCCTGGGCGGCCAGGGCGGTGAGCCGGGCGAGCAGGGTCCGCACCTCGGCGGAGGGGGCGGTCTCGGCGGGGTGGGGAAGCACGGTCGTACGGACGAGGGCGTACGGGGCGGTGCGGTCGTACGGGTCCGCCGGGTCCGCCGGGTCATGGGGACCTGCCGGGTCGGCGTGGCCGTACGGGCCCGCAGGGCCGTGTGTCGCGGCCTGGTCGGCCCGGCCGGGTGGCGGCACGCGCACCGGGGCTCCCGGCGGGGCGGGGTACGGCATGGCGGGGCTCCCGGCGTACGGCTCGGAGACGGGCGGGATCGGTGGAGCGGGCGAAAACGCGGGCCGGGCGGGAACGCACACCAGGGGCACATCGGCGGACCGCGTGGCGATCGGAGGTGTGGGCGTGCGGCCGGCCGGGCGGGACCGGACGAGCCGGCCGGCCGCACGGTGGTCGCGGCCCACCGGCCCCGCGGGATGCGAGGCCGGGGGCACGCCAGGAGGGCATGTGCCGCCCCTCGGGTTCGAAGGGCGGCGTTCGGGCCTGGGGCAGGGTCAGAGGACCACGGGCCCGTTTTCCTGCGGCTGAGCGCACGACGACGAGGCCTGGCAGGAGCAAGAGCCCCACGAGGCGCCGTTCTCGGGCAGCGCGGCGGTGTCGCGCAGCGAGGTCACGGTCAGGTCGGTGAGGTCCAGGTCCGCGTCCAGGGCGAGGTCCTGGAGCTCCAGGGCGTCTTGCTGGTTCTGGGTACGGGACATGACGAACTCCTTCGGGAGGGAGATGGAGACCGGAGCGTGCCGATGGGACGCCGACGCGGAACATGCCGGAAGAAGGGCACGTGAGGGAGCTGTGCTCACAGCTGGAGAAAGAGCCGAACGATCATTCGTCGTACAGGAGCGAGTGTGGATCTCGGGAGATGCCAGCAGCAAGACCGATCCGCATATTGGCCCGTTGTGTTCACCCCGGTGCGGTGCGTCTGGGGACTCGCGGCGCAGTGGTTTGGCGGCGGCCGGACCGGTGCACGGTGAAGGCGGTGTGGAGCCGCGTGTTCTTCGCGGAACGACTTTTCCCCTGGTTGTCCACACATTGCGTCAGGAGTCCCGACAAGTGGACGCAACACCTCCGCCGGTGGGGTGCCGACACCCTCGGCCGTCGCGGCGTGGGCCCGGCATGCGGAAGTGACGTACATCACGCCCGCGACGCGCACACTATCGGTCAGTTCCTCTTCGTCGCAGCAGGACGGGCCACCGCTCGGACCGGCGACGCGGTGCGCCGGGGTCACCGCCCCGAACCGTAGGGCTGCCCACTGGAGGCCCGCCGCGGCGACCGCTGAGCGCCTGCCCCTGCGGCGATCGGCCCGGCGGCTGATTCCGCGGGTCGCCTGCCGTGGCCGGCGACGGCGTTCAGGGTGCGGGGGTGAAGCCGGTGCCGGCGCCGCGCGGCTGCCGGACGCGACCGCGCCGGACGGCGTCGTGTGACCTGTGGAGGTGTCTCAGCCCCACGGTGTCTCAGCCCTCACGGTCTCTCAGGCGGCGCGGCTCCCCTGGACGCGACGCGACGTGACGGGCGGCGCGGCCGCGTGCCGCAGCGGCCGCTCAGAGGTGGCCGTCCAGGAACGTCCGTACCTCGGCGATGGTCATGGGACCCGTGGCGTGCGCCACCGCCTCCCCCTCCTTCAGCAGGACGCAGGACGGGGCTGCGGTGATCCCGTATCGCTCGGTCGCGCCCGGACAACGCGTGATGTCGGTGCGGACGGCCGTCAGGCGGCCCGTGCACTCGTCGGCGATGCCCCCCACGACGAGGTCCATCACCCGGCAGGGCTCGACCGCCTTGGGCCATGTCCCGGTGAAGTACGCGAGGACCGGGACTGCGCTCATCCCGAGGATGAAGTCGAACTCCGCGTCCTCACGGGGTCGGTGCACCCTCTTCGCCATGGAAGCTCCTGACCTCGCGTTCCGTCATTGCCTCCCCATCATCCCCGGCGCGGTGTGCCGGGCCGGCCCCGAAGAACGCGTCAGCCGTCCCGAAGGCCGACCGCCAGCGTCAGTTCGAGGACCCGGTGGGGCGAGGCGAGGTCCGGGAACAGCTCCCGCAGCTGCGACATCCGGTACCGGACGGTCTGGGGGTGGACGAACAACGCCGCCGCCACCTCCTCCCGCCTGCCCTGGTGCAGCAGCCACGCCCGCAGCGTCTCCTCCAGCCGCCGTGCGGTCGCGGCGGGCAGGGTCCGCAACGGTGCGAGGGCGCGGGCACGCAGGTCCGCGAACGCCTCCCCGTCGGCGCTCAGCACCAGCTCGGGCAGGTGGTCCTCGGTGTCGCGGATGTCGCAGGAGAGGGAGCGCGCGCGGACGGCTCGTGCGTACGAGGCGGACGCGCGAGTCCACGGCCGGGCCGGGCCGACCACGGCGGTGCGGTCGGTCAGCCGCCGCAGGAGATGGGGGCGGTCGGCGTCGGGGACGAGCAGCACACCGGTGGCGTCCGGCAGATCGTCGAGGACGAGGGTGCCCGGGTCGAGCGCGCGGTAGGCGGGCCGGGCCTGGGCGGCGGGCAGCAGGACCGCGGTCAGTGAGACCGGAGGCTGCCACCCGGCCCGGTGGGCAGAGGCCAGCAGCACGTCCGGGCTCGCGTCGGCGAGGAGGTCGCGGGCCAGGTGTTCCAGGTGGCGTTCGCGGTCCCGGCCCCGGGCGGCCAGTTCGTCGGCGTGGCCCGCGGCGCTCGCGGCGGAGAGCTCGTCGATGTAGGCGAAGGTCAGCTCGGCGAACTTGGCGACCTCGGCGGCGGGCAGGCCCGCGGGTACGGCGCCCGCCGCCAGGCATCGCCAGGCCACGCGGGCGCCGACGCGGTAGGCGCCGAGCAGGGCGTCCATCGAACGGCCGTCGCGGACCTCGCCGCGGCCCAGTTCGTAGGCCGCGTCACCGGCGTCGCCGCCTGTGGCGTTGCCGCTCGCGAGGTCCAGGTAGTGCCCCAGGGCGGTGCGGACGGCTCGGCGGATGGTGGCGCCCATGTGGCCCGCAAGGGCGCCTGCGTAGGGAGGGACCTCGTCGATGATCGCCTGGACGACCTCGTCGGCGGTGGTCTTCAGCGCGGCCCGCAGTGCGGTGACCGTCGTCTCGTCCAGGGTCAGTTCGCTGGCCCTCCGGATTGCATGGCTCACGTTTTGTTTCCTGCGAACAATTCAATCGACCAGATTTACGTCCTGCGGTCAGGACTTTACGCCTTGAGGCGCAGCAAGCTGGAGTCATGACGAGTACGGCCCTGCGCGGCAGGGCGTGGAAACTGCTGGAGATGGTCACGACGCCGCTGCTGCCGTCGGACTACCTCGACCTGGTCAGCCCGCTGCGGGCGGGTGCCGACCTGCGGGGGCGCATCGAGGCCGTGCATCCCGAGACGGGTGACGCCGCGACCATCGTGATCAGGCCGGGGCGGGGCTGGCGCGGCCACACGGCCGGTCAGTACGTGCGGATCGGGGTCGACGTCGACGGGGTGCGCCTGTGGCGTGCCTACTCCCTCACCTCGCCGACGAACCGCCGGGACGGCCGCGTCACGATCACCGTGAAGGCGATCTCGGACGGCAAGGTCAGCAACCACCTGGTCCGCAGGGCGAGACCGGGCACGCTGATCCAGCTCGACCAGGCGACCGGTGACTTCGTGCTGCCCGAGGCCAGGCCCGCCAAGGTGCTCTTCCTGACGGCCGGCAGCGGCATCACGCCCGTGATGGGCATGCTGCGCGACACCGAGTTCGACGACGTCGTCATGGTCCACTGCGCGCCGCAGCCGCACGACGTGATCTTCCGCGACGAACTGCACGGCCTGGTCGCGGACGGGAAGCTGCGGCTCACCGAGGTGCACACCGCCACGGACGGCGTGCTCGACATCGCCCGTCTCGGCGAACTCGTGCCCGACTGGGCCGAGCGCGAGACCTGGGCGTGCGGGCCCGCGGGCCTGCTGGACGCCGCCGAGGAGCACTGGAGCGGGCACGGCGTACCAGAGCGCCTGCACACCGAACGCTTCCGCCCCACCGTCGTCGTCGCCGGCGACGGCGGCGGCGAGGTCACGTTCAACACCACCGGCAAGAGTGTCGACGCGGACGGCGCCACGCCGTTGCTGGACGTCGGCGAGGAGGCCGGCGTGCTCATGCCGTCCGGGTGCCGCATGGGCATCTGCTTCGGCTGCGTCACGCCGCTCACGGCGGGCGCCGTCCGCGACCTGCGCACCGGCGAGATCACCGAGGCCGAGCCGGGCGTCCTCATCCAGACCTGTGTGTCCGCCGCGGCGGGCCCCTGCGCCATCGAACGGTAGGAGCATCTTGACCGCCATCGACCCCACCGCCCACCTGACCGCGGAGCAGATCGAGGAGCTCGGCCGCGAGCTGGACGCGATCCGCGACGAGGTGATCGCCGGCCGCGGCGAGAAGGACGCCGCCTACATCCGCAAGGTCATCTCCGCGCAGCGCACGCTCGAGCTGGCCAGCAGGGGTGTGCTGCTGTTCTCGCTCTTCCCGCCCGCGTGGGTGCTCGGCACCGCCGGTCTGTCCGTGGCGAAGATCATGGACAACATGGAGATCGGCCACAACATCCTGCACGGCCAGTGGGACTGGATGCGGGACCCGAAGATCCACTCCACCACCTGGGAGTGGGATCACGTCTCGCCGTCCGAGCAGTGGAAGCACTCGCACAACGAGCTGCACCACACGTACACCAACGTGATCGGCAAGGACAACGACCTCGGCTACGGCATCATGCGCGTCGACGAGGACCAGAAGTGGCACCCGTTCCACCTCGGCCAGCCGCTGTGGAACTTCCTCAACGCCTGCTTCTTCGAGTACGGCATCGCCGCCTACGACCTGGAGCTCGGCAAGAACCTGCACAAGCGCCGCCGCAAGAGCCCGGAGTTCCGCGCGCGGGCCAGGGCCGTGGGCCGCAAGATCCGCAAGCAGGTGCTCAAGGACTACGTGATCCACCCGCTGCTGTCGGGCCCGTCGTTCCTCCCCACGCTCGCCGCCACGTTCACCGCGAACCTGGTCCGCAACCTCTGGTCCCACTCGGTGATCATGTGCGGGCACTTCCCCGAGGGCGTGCAGGTCTTCGAGCGCCGGTCGATCAAGGGCGAGACGCGCGGCCAGTGGTACCTGCGCCAGATGATGGGCTCGGCGAACATCAGCGGCAGCAAGGCCATGCACTTCATGACCGGCAACCTGTCGCACCAGATCGAGCACCACCTGTTCCCGGACCTGCCGAGCAACCGGTACGCCGAGGTCGCGGTGAAGGTGCGCGCGCTGTTCGAGAAGTACGAGCTGGAGTACGTCACCGGGCCGCTGCCCAAGCAGGTGTTCTCCGCGTGGCACAAGGTCTTCCGGCTCTCGCTGCCGAACAAGAAGCCCAAGGCCGAGACGCCGGAGCGCGAGCAGGAGCTCGTCGCGGCCTGACGACGGCGCCCGGGTCGCCGGGCGGCTGACGGAGGTCGTCGGCCGTCTGCGGGGCCTCGTCACGGAGCCGGCCGCGGGCCGCCCCGCCCGCACCCGCGTCATGGAGGGGCCGAGGCCGGCGACGGCCCCGGCCTCTTTGGCGACGGCCCCGGCCCCTTTGTCGTACCCGCTCCTTCCCGGGTGGAGCGGGCGCGGCCTGCGGCCCGGCCGGTGTCACCGCTCAGACCGGCTGGGGCTCGCGGTCCGGCCGGTGGATCGGGGTGGCCGCGCCGGTGAGCGGGGCCCCCGTCCCGCCGCGCCGCTGCGCGATGATCTCCGCCGCGATGGACACGGCGGTCTCCTCGGGCGTGCGGGCCCCCAGGTCCAGCCCGATCGGGGACCTCAGCCGGGCCAGCTCGGGTGCGCCGACGCCCGCCTCCCGCAACCGCCGCTCCCGGTCCTCGTGGGTGCGGCGCGAGCCCATCGCGCCGATGTAGGCGGCCGGCCGGCGCAGCGCCTCCCGCAGCAGGGGCACGTCGAACTTCGCGTCGTGGGTCAGGACGCACAGCACCGTCCGCGCGTCGGTGACCGTGCCCCGCAGGTACCGGTCGGGCCAGTCGACGACGATCTCGTCGGCGTCCGGGAAACGGGCCCGGGTGGCGAAGACGGGCCGGGCGTCGCACACCGTGACGTGGTAGCCGAGGAACCGTCCCGCGCGCACGAGCGCCGCCGCGAAGTCGATCGCGCCGAAGACGATCATGCGGGGCGGCGGTACGGCCGATTCCACGAGCAGGGTGACACCGCCCGGGCAGTGCGTGCCGTCCTCGGAGAGTTCCACCGTGCCGGTCCGGCCGGCGTCCAGCAGGGCGCGGGCCTCGGCGCGCGCGGTGCGGTCCAGTTCCGGGCCGGCGCCGAGCCCGCCCGCGGACGAGCCGTCGGGGCGCACGAGCAGGGCGCGGCCGAGCAGGGTTGCGGGGCCCCTCGCCACCCGGGCCAGGGCCACCGGTTCACCGCCCGCCGCGGCGGACAGCGCGGCGTCGTGCACCGCCCGCCCGGCAAAGAACGGGACGACCAGCACGTCGATCGTCCCGCCGCAGGTCAGTCCGACCGCGAAGGCGTCGTCGTCGCTGTAGCCGAACCGCTCGGTCAGCGGCTCGCCGTCGCGCAGGGCCTGGCGGCACAGGTCGTACACGGCGCCCTCGACGCAGCCCCCGGAGACCGAGCCGATCGCCGTGCCGTCGGCGTCGACGGCCAGGGCCGCCCCGGGCGGGCGCGGGGCGCTGCCGCCGACGGCGACGACCGTGGCGACGGCGAAGTCCCGGCCCTCCTCGGCCCAGGCGTGCAGGGCCCCGGCCAGATCAAGCATCGCCGGCCGCCGACAGGACGCGGTCGGGCCGGATCGGCAGGTCGCGGTGGCGTACGCCGGTCGCGTGCCAGACGGCGTTGGCGATCGCGGCGGCCGCGCCCACGATGCCGACCTCGCCGATGCCCTTGATGCCGATCGGGTCGTCGGGGTCGGGGTCGGGGTCGTCGACCCAGTCGGCCTCGACGTGCGGGACGTCGGCGTGCGCGGCGACGTGGTAGCCGGCCAGGTCGGCGCCGTAGGTACCGCCGCTCGCCGGGTCCCGGACGGCCTCTTCGTGCAGGGCCATGGACAGGCCCCAGATCATTCCGCCGACGAGCTGGTTGCGGGCGGTGAGCGGGTTGACGATCCGGCCGGCCGCGAAGACGCCCAGCATGCGGCGCACCCGGACCTCGCCGGTGGCCGGGTCGACGGCGACCTCGGCGAACTGGGCCCCGAAGGAGTGCCGTTCCTTCTGGGCGAGCGCGCCGACGGCCTCGGTCGTGTCCGACCGCACGGTGATGCCCTGCGGCGGGACGTCCCCGCCCGGCGCGAGGGTGCGGCGCAGTTCCTCGGCCGCGGCCGTGACGGCCCAGCTCCAGGAGCGGGTGCCCGCGGAGCCGCCGGCGATCATCGCGGGGCCGAGGTCGCTGTCGCCGATGTGCACCCGTACGCGGTCGGCGGGCACCTCCAGGGCGTCGGCGGCGACCAGGGTGAGCGCGGTCCGGGCGCCGGTGCCGATGTCGGCGGCGTTGATCCGCACCGTGAAGGTGCCGTCCGCCTCCGCTGTCACGGACGCCGTGGAGGGCATGGCCATCACCGGGAAGGAGGCGGCCGCGGTGCCCGTGCCGAGCAGCCAGCGCCCCTCTCTGCGCACGCCCGGGCGCGGGTCCCGCTGTGCCCAGCCGAACCTGCGGGCGCCTTCCCGGAAGCAGGCGATGAGGTTGCGCCCGGCGAACGGCAGTCCGGAGACCGGCCCCACCTCGGGTTCGTTGCGCAGGCGCAGTGCGATCGGGTCGACGCCGCACTTCTCGGCGAGTTCGTCGAGCGCCGACTCCAGCGCGAACGAGCCCGGCGCCTCGCCCGGGGCGCGCATCCAGGTCGGGGTGGGGACGTCGAGCCGCACCAGTCGGTTGACCGTGTGGTGGGCGTCGGCGGCGTACATCGACCGGCCGGCCGCGGCGCTCGGCTCGACGAACTCGTGCACGGTGGAGGTCTGGTTCAGGGAGCGGTGCTCCAGGGCGCGCAGCCGCCCGTCCGGATCGGCGCCGAGGCGGACGCGCTGCGCGGTGGGGCTGCGGTAGCCGGCGAGGGAGAACATCTGCCGGCGGGTCATGACGACCCGGACGGGCCGCTGCAGCACGGTCGCGGCCATCACGGCCGCCACCTGGTGGGCGCGCCCGCCCTTGCTGCCGAAGCCGCCGCCGACGTGCTCGGAGCGCACGCGCACGGCGCCGGGGTCGAGGGAGAACAGGTTCGCGAGCTCTCCCGCGACCCAGGTGGTGCCCTGGTTGGATTCGACGACCTCCAGCCGGCCGCCCTCCCAGCGGGCGGTCGCCGCGTGCGGCTCCATCGGGTTGTGGTGCTCCTCCGGGGTGGTGTATTGCGCGTCCACCACGACGGCGGACGCCGCGAGTTCCCGGTCCAGGTCGCCCTTGCGCGCCACGGCCGGCACGTGCCCGTCGACCGGGTACGCCTCGGCCTCCCGTGCGGCCGAGAACGCGACGTCGTGCGGCTCCTCGTCGTACGTCACCGCGAGGGTCTCGGCGGCCTCCCTGGCCTGTTCGGACGTCTCGGCGACGACCAGGGCCACGGGCCAGCCCAGGTGGGGCACCCGGTCGTGCTGGAAGAGGCCGGTGCTCGGGTCCGGCGGGGCGCCCATCATGCCGACGAAGCCGGTGTCGACGCGCGGGGCGTTGTGGTGGTGGAGCACGGCGAGGACGCCGGGCATCGCCAGGACGGTGTCGGTGTCCAGGGCGCGGACGCGGCCGCGGGCGACGGTGGACAGCACCAGCCAGCCGTGGGCGAGTTCGGCGAAGGGGATCTCGCCGGCGTAACGGGCCGCGCCGGTGACCTTGTCGCGGCCTTCCACCCGGGGGTGGGCGGTGCCGGTCGCGCGCTCGGCGGCGGACCGGCCGGTGGTGGTGGTCATCGGGCGCTCTCCTCGGCGAGTTCGCTGAGGACGGCCACGACGAGGTTGCGCATCAGGGTCACCTTGTATCCGTTGCGGGGCAGGGGCCTCGCGGCCGCCAGTTCGGCGTCCGCGGCGGCCGCGAAGGTCTCGGCGTCGGCCGGGGCGCCGGTCAGGACGCGTTCGGCCGCGCGGGCCCGCCAGGGGCGGGAGGCGACGGCTCCGAAGGCCAGGCGCGCGTCGTGCACGACGCCGTCCCTGAGGTCGAGGGCGGCGGCGACCGAGCCGATGGCGAAGGCGTAGGAGGCCCGCTCGCGCACCTTGCGGTAGCGGGAGTTGGCCGCCGTGGCGCTGGGCGGCAGGGTGACGGCGGTGATCAGGGCGCCTTGCGGCAGGGCGGTCTCGCGGTGCGGTGTCCGCCCCACGGGCAGATGGAGGTCGGTGAGCGGCAGCTCGCCCGGTCCGTCGGCGGTCTCGTAGGACACGCGGGCGTCGAAGGCGGCCAGGGCCACGCCCATGTCGGAGGGGTGGGTGGCGACGCACGCGTCGGAGGCGCCGAGGATGGCGTGGTTGTGGTGCTCGCCGGTGAGGGCGGGGCAGCCGCTGCCCGGATCACGCTTGTTGCAGGGCGAGGTGAGGTCGGTGAAGTAGCCGCAGCGGGTGCGCTGGAGCAGGTTGCCGCCGACGGTGGCCATGTTGCGCAGCTGCCCGGAGGCGCCGGCCAGTACCGCCTGGGCCAGGGCCGGGTAGCGGCGCCGGACCTCGGGGTGGGCGGCCAGATCGCTGTTGGTGACGGTCGCGCCGATGCGCAGTCCGCCGTCCCGCGTCGACTCGACACGGTTCAGGGGCAGTTCGCGTATGTCGACGAGCCGGGCGGGCCGCTCGACGCCGGTCTTCATCAGGTCGACCAGATTGGTGCCGCCGCCCAGGAAGCGGGCGTCGGTGTCACCGTCGAGCAGCGCCACGGCGCCGGGGACGTCGTGGGCGCGACGGTAGCCGAACTCCCTCATGCCGGTGCTCCGTTCGCCTCGGCGGCGCGGGCCACGGCCTGGACGACGGACACGTACGCGCCGCAGCGGCACAGGTTGCCGCTCATCCGCTCGCGGATCTCCTCGGGGGTCAGGGGTGGCGGTCCCGCCTCGGGCCGCAGGTCGTGGGTGGCGGCGCTCGGCCAGCCCGCGGCGTGTTCGGCGATCACGGCGATGGCCGAGCAGATCTGGCCGGGTGTGCAGTAGCCGCACTGGAAGCCGTCGAGGTCGAGGAACGCCTGCTGCACCGGGTGCAGCCGGTCGCCGTCGGCCACGCCCTCGACGGTGGTGATCTCGCGTCCTTCGGCCGCGACCGCCAGTTGCAGGCAGGCCACGCTGCGGCGGCCGTCGACCAGGACGGTGCAGGCGCCGCACTGCCCCTGGTCGCAGCCCTTCTTGGTGCCGGTCAGGTCGAGCCGTTCCCGCAGGGCGTCGAGCAGGGTGGTGCGGTGGTCGACGGTCAGCGGGTACTTCTCGCCGTTGACGGACAGGGTGAGGTCGCTGGACGTCGATGGGGCCATGGAAGCCTTCTCTCTCACGGGGTGAGGCGGGCCGGGCAAAGGGGTGGGCGCTGCGGCTGGCGGCGCCGGTGGACGAGCGTGCAGGATGCGGGGCGGGGGCCGCGTCCGGCTGCCCCGGGCTGTCCCGCACGGGGCGGGACGCCGATACGATGAAAACAAGCGGACAGTTGTCCGTTACCCGGAAAACGTAACGGACAACTGTCCGCTCAACAAGGGCCGGGTTTCGGCCATCACCGCGAGGAGGGCCAGTGGGCCAGAACAGGGAAGCGCCCCTGCGCTCGGACGCGCAGCGCAACCGCGCGCGCATCCTGGAGGTGGCGCTGGCCGAACTGACCCGCTCGGCGGACACCCCGCTGAGCACGATCGCCAAGAAGGCGGGCGTCGGGCAGGGGACCTTCTACCGCCACTTCCCCACCCGTGAGGCCCTGGTCCTGGAGATCTACCGCCACGAGATGCAGCAGGTCGCCGACACCGCGGCCCGGCTGCTGTGCGGCCGGGAACCCGACCGGGCGCTGCGCGAGTGGATGGACGAACTCGCCCGGTTCGCCATGACCAAGGCGGGCCTGGCCGACGCGATCCGGCAGGCGACCGGCGCACCGGGCGCGCAGAAGCCGGGCCACACCCCGGTGACGGAGGCGGCCGAGCGCCTGCTCCGCGCCGCCGAGCAGGCCGGCACCATCCGCCCCGGGATCACGGCGGACGACCTGTTCCTCGCCATCGGGGGCCTGTGGGCACTCGACCCGCGCGGCGACTGGCAGTCCCGGGCGACCCTCCTGCTGGACCTCGTCATGGACGCGCTCCGCGTCGGAGCGCCCGGACGGTGAGGTGCCGGGGCCGTCCGGGACGCCCCGCCCCGCCCCTGTCCACGTCGGCGGCCGGACGGTCCCGGCACCTCATCGGACGGGCAGACCCGATCAACCGGTCAGCCCACCGGAGAGACACGCCCTAGGGCGTGTCTGACAATTCGCGTCGGATCAGTGCGCGGCGTCTGGTGCGGTGCATCGCAAGGCGGAGGATCGCCCGTGTACTGGATGTACTCGGGTGATCCGACAACGCGGCGAGGTGCCGTGCCAGGCGTCGCGCGCCCGACGGGAATTGTCAGACACGCCCTAGTGGAAGGTGCGGTGGGCCTGCCGCGGCGGCTCCCCGTGTTCCTGGAACTTCTTCCAGACGCCGTAGGCCGCCGTCACCATCACCCGCCACTCCCGGCCGCCCTCCCACCGGGCGTGCCTGCGCAGCGACTCCTCCTCGGGCATTCCGAAACAGACCTCCATGCCGTCCCGCGCAACGGTTCCCGTCTCGCCGCACTCTCGGAAGACCCCCTCCGCCGGGGTGAACAGCATCCAACCGTGCCGTCCGTCGTCGGGCACCAGCCAGGAGTACACGACCCCCTCGTCCGTCCTTGCCACAAGCCGTACGGCGATCGAGGCGACTCCCACGTCCCGCCCTCCTCCCTCTCCCCCGGCGACGGGCGGCAACCGGACGCCGGCCGGCGGGCGACGGTCCCTGGGCAATATGGAAGATGGCCGGTCACCGGCACGCGGATAAATTGAGGCACGTCCAGGAGGGTCCTTACTGCGAACAGAGGGGCGTTGGCGGAATGAGCCAAATCGGCGACGACTCGGAAAACGTCAAGTTCATCTACTGGGACAACCTCACCTACGCGCCGCCGGGATCCCGGGACCCGGAGAAGTGGGACGCCGGACTGGGGGCCCAGCTTTACGAAAGCTATCTCGACCACTGCGTCGAGGCGGAGCGGCTCGGCTACGCCGGCCTCAGCATGCCGGAACATTTCGGCCCGTCCTCACTGGTCACCCACCCGAACATCATGCTGGCCGCGCTCGCCGCGCGGACGACCAGGGCGCGGATCGTCTCGGGGGTGAACCTGGCCCTGCTGCACAACCCGCTGCACCTGGCCGAGCAGTTCGCCATGATCGACGTGCTCTCCGGCGGACGGCTCGAGGTGGGCCTCGGCCGGCGCGGCGACCGTGCCGCCTTCGAGCACGCGGCCGACCTCGTCGACGGTGTCCTCAACCAGATCGACCACCCGGTGCCGAAGGCCGACCTGACGCCGGCGCTGGCGCCCTTCGCGCAGGACGTGGAGACCGCCAGGGTCACCGTGTGGCCCCGGCCCGTCCAGCCGCGGGTGCCGCTGTGGGTGGCGGCGGAGACCGACGGGTCCCTCGCCACCGCCGCACGCCGCGGGTGGAACGTGTTCACGGGACTCAACCTCGACCCGGCCGCCGGCGGAATGTCCAAGGTCGGCGTGGAGGAAATGGTCACGCGCCTGCACCGGTATTTCGAGATCGGGCAGGAGAACGGGCACGCATTGTCCATGTCGAATGTCGCGGCGAGCTGCTTCACCGTCATCGCGGACACCGACAGGGAAGCCGCCGAGCTGGTGCGCGACGGTTTCGCCTCGCACGTCGCCGCCGCGGGCGGGCATCTGGCGCGGCTGGTCGGGGCCGATCCCGCCGACAGCGCGCTGGACACGCTGGCGAAGGAGGGCGACACCGGCGTGCAAGGGGTGTTCGAGGCGCCCGCGGATTCCTATCTGAGGAATCCGTTCGCCCTCGTCGGATCGGTCGAGACCGTCAAGGCGAAACTGGACGCGCTGACGTCCGCGGGATTCAGGCGGTTCGTGCTGCTGTGCGGCGGAGTCGGCAACACGCACGAGATCGGCTGGCAGTCGGCGACCGCCATGGCCCGGGACGTGGCACCCGATCTCTTCTCCGCCGCCGCGAAGTCCGGCCTGGACGAGGTGGCCGCCTGACCGGTGGACCGGCCCGCGGATGCCGTCCCGCCGCCCCGGCGTTCGCGCACGCCGGGTGCGGGCGGTCTCCCGGGTGCGGCCGTGCCGGCCCCGCACTTCCCGCGAACCGCTGATTCCCCCCCCGATCACCGTCCGGGCGCACCCTCTGGAGGAGCCTTCGTGTCTGTACCGACCGCAGTGGCCGACGGGCTGGACTTCCCGACCAGCCTGGCCTTCGACGACGACGGCGGAGTGTACGTGGCCGAGTCGGGACTGCCGTTCGGGGGCGCCGCGCCGGGCGGCCGGATCTGGCGCCTCGACGCGGACGGCACCGGCCGCCGGCTCGTCGCCGACGGGCTGGCGCAGCCGGTGACCGGGCTGCTGTGGCACCAGGGTTCCCTGTACGTGTCCGAGGGCGGTGCCGGGCGGATCACCCGGATCGGCCCCGACGGGCGGCGCGGTGTCGTCGTCGACGGCCTGCCCGGCCCCGGCAACTACCACGTCAGCATGGCGGTGGTCGGCCCCGACGAGAAGCTGTACTTCGCTCAGGGAGCCATGTCCAACCTGGGGATCATCGGGCTGGACGCCTACGAGCTGGGCTGGCTGGGCCGGCTTCCGCACTCCTACGACGTTCCCGGTCTCGACGTGGAGCTGACCGGCGTCAACGTCACCACCCGCGACCCGCTGAGCGGCGTCCCGGACGCGCAGGCCGTCACCGGCGCGTTCGTGCCCTTCGGCACCTCCACCCGCCCCGGTCAGCGCGTCCCGGCCGCACTGCCCTGCACGGCGTCCGTCATGCGCTGCGATCCGGACGGCGGCAACCTGGAGCTGGTGGCCTGGGGCATACGCAACGCCTTCGGGCTCGGGTTCCTGCCGGACGGCCGGTTGCTCGCGGTGGACCAGGGCGCGGACGACCGGGGCAGTCGGCCCATCGGCAACGCGCCCGACCTGCTGCTCGAGGTGCGTGAGGGCGCCTGGTACGGCTGGCCGGACTTCGTCGGCGGGATCCCCGTCACCGACCCGCGGTTCAAGCCGGAGCGCGGCCCCCAGCCGACGTTCCTGCTCGCCGGCCACGACCGTCTGCCGCCTCCGGAGCGTCCCGTGCTCGACTTCGAGGCGCACGTCGCGGCGACCAAGTTCGCCGTCGCCCCGCCGGGCTCCCCGCTCGCCGGGCATCTGGTGGTCACGCTGTTCGGGGACGAGGCCCCGATGACGCTCCCGGCGGGCGGACCGAAACTCGGCCGGCACCTGCTGATGGTCGACCCGGACGACTGGTCCGCCTACGCCCTGCCGTCCGAGCCCGACCTGCACCGGCCGATCGACGTCGGGTTCGCGCCCGGTGACCGGGCGCTGTTCGTCCTCGACTTCGGTGCGTTCGAGATGACCGACCACGGGGTCGAGGCCAAGGCCGGCACCGGCCGGCTGCTGCGCTGGGACGGCTGGGACCGGCTCCCCGCCACCGACGACTGAGCCGGCCCACGGGCCTCGGGACGTGATCGCTCACCCGGTTGTGAAAGGGAGTTGCACGATGAAAGGCAGAAGCGGCCTGTGGCTGATCGGCGGCAGGGGCTCGGTGGCCACCACCGCCATCTGCGGCCTCGCCGCGCTCAGGGCGGGGCTGTCCCCGGCCACCGGCTCCGTCAGCGAGCGCCTCGACCTGGATCCGGCCGTCTTCCCCGGCTGGTCCGATCTGGTGGTCGGCGGCCACGACATCGCCCGGACCCCGCTGCGCAAGCGGGCCGAGGAACTCGCCGCCGCCGGTGTGCTGCCGGCCCGGCTGCCGGCGGCGCTCTCCGACGAGCTGGAGGCCGCCGACCGCGAGATCCGGCCGGGACACGACGGCGCCGACGGGCCCGCCCGCCAGATCGACGCCGTCGAGCAGCTGGCCGGCGACATCGCCGGGTTCCGCCGTGCCCACGCCCTCGACCGGGTCGTGGTCGTCAACGTCTCCAGCACCGAGCCCCCCGTCCGCCCGCTGCCCGAGCACACCGACCTCGCCGCCCTCGACCGCGCCCTGGCCGCTCCCGGCCGGCGGGTGCTCCCGCCCAGTGCGCTGGCGGCCTACGCGGCCTTCTCCGCCGACTGCCCCTACGTCGACTTCACTCCCTCGCCCGGGCTGCGGCTGCCCGCCGTCACCGAGCTGGCAGACCGGCGCAACCTGCCCTACGCGGGCAGCGACGGCAAGACCGGTGAGACGCTGCTGCGCAGCGCGCTGGCGCCGATGTTCGTGGCCCGCGGACTGCACGTCCGGTCGTGGGCGGGCACCAACCTGCTCGGGGGCGGCGACGGCGCGAACCTCGCCCGGGAGGGCCGTGCGGCGGGCAAGCTGGCCGCCAAGTCCCGGGGGCTGGAGGCGCTGCTCGGCGGCAAGGCCGACGCGCCGCTGCACATCGACTACGTGCCCGACCTCGGGGAGCGCAAGGTGGCCTGGGACCACGTCTCCTTCGAGGGTTTCCTCGGCACCCGGATGAGCCTGCAGCTGACCTGGCAGGGCCACGACTCGGCGTTGGCGGCGCCGCTGGTCCTGGACCTGGCCCGGCTCGTGGCGGGCGCACACGCGGCCGGTGAGTCGGGGCCGCTGGGGGCGCTGGCCTTCTTCTTCAAGGACCCCGTCGGCAGCGACGAGCACCGGCTCGCCGAGCAGGAACGCAACCTGGTGGCCTGGGCGCGGCGCATCGCGGTGTCCCGATGAGCGCTCGGCCGCGAGGCCGCCGGCCGGGCGACTGGCTCGAACTGGTCCGCGCGCCCGCCGCCCTGACCGTGCTCGGCGACACGGTGGCCGGGGCCGCCGCCGCCGGGCGTCCGCTGCACGGGCGGCGGCTGGCGCTGCCGCTCGCCTCCGCCGCGCTGTACTGGTCGGGCATGGCCCTCAACGACTGGGCCGACCGCGCGGTGGACGCGGCCGAACGGCCCGAGCGGCCCGTTCCCTCGGGCCGGATCGCGCCGGGGGCGGCCCTCGCCGGGGCCGCCCTGCTCAGTGGTGCCGGGCTCGCGCTGGCCGCGTTCGCCGGTGGCCGGGACGCCCTGCGGGTCGCGGTTCCGCTGACGGCGGCGATCTGGGCGTACGACACCCTGCTCAAGCCGACCCGGGCGGCGCCGCTGGGCATGGCGGCCTGCCGCGCCCTCGACGTCCTGCTCGGGGCCGGGGCCGGCCGCGGGGTGTCCGCCCGGACCCCGGCGCTGGCCCTGGCGGCCCACACGTTCGGGGTGACCGCGCTCTCCCGGGGCGAGGTCCACGGCGGGCGACGGGCCGATGTCCGGGTGGCGCTGACCACGACCCTGCTCTCCGCGGCCCTGGCCTGCGGCAAAGGCACGTCCCGCGCGCGGCACCGGGGCGCGGCCGCGCTGTGCGCCCTGGTCTACGCGCGCACCACGGCCACCGCTCAACTCGCCGCGGCCCGCGCCCGCTCCACCGCCGGCGGCCCGGCCGACCCCGCTGCCGTACGGACCGCCACGGTGTGCGGGATCCACGGGATGGTGCCGCTCCAGGCCGCGCTGGCCGCGCGGTCCGGCTCGCTCGACGCAGCCGCGCTGGTGCTGGGCGTCCTGCCCCTCGTCCGTCGGCTGTCCACGGTGCGGAGTCCCACATGAAGCGGAGTCCCACATGAACTCGTTCGACCTGGGGTACGGAACCAACGGCTTCTCCAACCACCGGCTGCACGACGCGGTGCGCGTCATCGCCGACCTGGGGTACACCGCCGTCGGTCTCACCCTCGACCATCACCACCTCGACCCGTTCGCGCCCGGCCTGGCCCGGGCCACCGACCGGCTGGCGGCGCTGCTGTCGTCGTCGGGGATGCGCTGTGTGGTGGAGACGGGCGCGCGCTATCTGCTCGATCCGTCCCGCAAGCACCATCCCACCCTGGTCTCGGAGCAGGCCGGGCAGCGCGTCGACTTCCTGCTGCGCGCCGTGCGGATCGCCGAGTCGCTGGGCGCCTCGTGCGTGTCCTTCTGGTCCGGCGTCGGCGAGCCGGGCGTGCCGGCACCGGACAACCGCCTGCGCATGATCCGGCATCTGGAGCCGGTCCTGGCCGACGCGCAGCGGCGCGGCGTGCGGCTCGCGCTGGAGCCCGAGCCCGGCATGGTCGTCGAGCGGCTCGACGAGGCGCTGGAGCTGCGCCGGGCCCTCGGAGAGCCGGAGGTGCTGGGCATCACCCTGGACGTGGGGCACTGCGTCGCCGTGGAACCGGTCGACGCGGCCGCGTGCGTGCGCCGCGCCGGGCCGCTGCTGTTCAACGTGCAGTTGGACGACATGCTGCCCGGGGTGCACGAGCACCTCGAGTTCGGGCAGGGCGACCTCGACCTCGCGGGCACGCTGGCCGCCCTCGACCGGATCGGCTACCGCGGTGTCGCCGCCGTCGAACTGCCGCGGCACGCTCACGCCGCGCCCCGGGTCGCCGCCGATGCCATGGCGGCGCTGCGCCGGGCCCGTGACGGTGCGCCGGTGCCGTCCACGAGAGGAGGGGTCTAGGCATGGACGCGCGAGCGGACGACCGGCTCGCGGCCGCGGAACGCCGCGTCCGGGAGCGGCCCCGCGCCATCCACGAGGAGTTCCCGCTGGCCGGCCGGCCGCCCGTGCGGCACGGCACCGGTCCCGACGCGCTGGTCCTGGGCACCGACGACGACCGGGCCCGTGCGCGGCTGCTCTCGGTGCTGGCCGAGGTGCTGTCGCCGCAGGAACTGCGAAGCGAGACGGAGCGGCTCTACCGGCACGGTGACGACGCCGAACGGCGCGGGGTGCTGCGCGCCCTGCCCGTGCTGCCCGCCTCGGTGAGAGGGCTCGGTCTCACGCTGGTCGCGGACGGCCTGCGCAGCAACGACCCGCGGCTGGTGGCGGCGGCGATGGGGCCGTTCGCCGCCGCGCACCTGGACCAGCGGGCGTGGCGGCAGGGCGTGCTGAAGTGCCTGTTCGTCGGTGTGCCGCTGGCGGCGGTGGCGGGCCTGGAGCGACGGGCCGACGCCGAGCTGCTGCGGATGGCCCGCGACCTGGCCGAGGAGCGCCGGGCCGCCGGGCGGGAGACCGGCCCCGACCTGCGGGCCCTGCTCGATGTGGCCGTACCGCCCGCCCCGGTGCCCTCGCGAGGAGAGGACGACCCCCGATGAGGATCTTCGATCCGCACATCCACATGACCTCCCGTACCACGGACGACTACGAGAACATGTACGCGGCCGGCGTGCGGGCCGTGGTGGAACCCGCGTTCTGGCTCGGCCAGCCCCGCACCGGCCCGGCGTCCTTCGTCGACTACTTCGACAGCCTGATCGGCTGGGAGCGCTTCAGGGCCGCGCAGTTCGGCATCAGCCACAACTGTGCGATCGCCCTGAACCCGAAGGAGGCCAACGACCCCCGGTGTGCGGAGGTGCTGGACCTGCTGCCGCGCTACCTCGGCAAGAACGGCGTGGTGGCGGTCGGTGAGATCGGCTACGACTCCATGACCACGGCCGAGGACGAGGCCTTCACCCGCCAGCTGGCGCTCGCCGTCGAGCGGTCGCTGCCGGTCCTGGTGCACACCCCGCACCGGGACAAGCGGGTCGGCACCCGCCGCAGCCTGGACGTGGTCGGGGAATCGGGCATCGACCCGGGTGCGGTGCTGATGGACCACCTCAACGAGGTCACGGTGCGGATGGTCGCCGACTCCGGCTGCTGGATGGGCTTCTCCGTCTATCCCGACACCAAGATGGACGAACACCGTGTGGTCGCGGTGCTCAAGGAGTACGGCACCGCCCGGATGCTGGTGAACTCGGCCGCCGACTGGGGCCGTTCGGACCCGCTCAAGACCCATCGGGTCGGCCTGGCGATGCGGGAGGCCGGGTTCGGCGACGCCGACGTCGAGCGGGTGCTGTGGCGCAACCCGGTCGAGTTCTACGGGCGCGGCGGGCGTCTGATCCTCGACGTGGAGCGGGAGGACGGCGCCGGAGCGGCCCTCCACGAGGGCAACTCGGTGCTGCGGGGCCAGTCATGACCGGGCTGTGCTACTGCACCAACGTCCACCCCGCCGAGGACGTGGCCGGCATCCTGCGTCAGCTCGACACCCACGCGGTCCCGGTCCGGGAACGGCTCGGGCACGACCGGCTCGGCCTGGGTCTGTGGCTGGCGGCCGGGGCCGCCGCGGAACTGGCCGCCGACCCGGCGGCGCTGCGCCGGCTGCGCGCCGAGCTGGACGCCCGCGGCCTGGCGGTGCTGACCCTCAACGCGTTCCCCTACGGCGGCTTCCACCGGCAGGTCGTCAAGCACACCGTCTACCGCCCGGACTGGACCGATCCGGCGCGGGCCCGCTACACCGCCGACTGCGCGCACGTACTGGCCGGGCTGCTGCCCGACGACGCCGACGGCGGGAGCCTGTCCACGCTGCCGCTCGGCTGGCGCACTCCCTGGTCGCCCGCCGCCGACCGGGCCGCCGAAGCCGCGCTGCGGTGGACCGCCGGCGAGTTGCGCAAGGCCTCCGCGCGGGCCGGGCGTCCGCTGCGGCTCGCGGTCGAGCCGGAGCCGGGCTGCGTCCTGGACACCGTCGCGGACGCGGTGCGCTGGCTCGCGCCCCGGGTGGACCCGGAGGTCGTCGGGATCTGCCTGGACACCGCTCATCTCGCGGTCTCCTTCGCCGACCCGGAACAGGCCGTCGCCGAGATCGGGCGGGCCGGCCTCGCCGTCGTCAAGATCCAGGCGTCCGCGGCCCTGCACGTCGACGATCCGCGCGACCCGCGGGCCCGGCGGCTGCTCGCCGGGTACGCCGAGCCCCGGTACCTGCACCAGGTGAGGGAGCTCGGCGGCCGGGGCCGGGTGCTGGCGGCCGACGACCTTCCGCAGGCGCTTCAGGAGCTGCCCGGCCGGGGGCCCTGGCGGGTGCACTTCCACATCCCGCTGCACGCCGCGCCCGCGCGTCCGCTGCGCAGCACCACCGAGGTGCTGCGGCGGGCCGTGGCGGCCGTACGGGAGCCGGCCGTGGTCGAGGTCGAGACCTACACCTGGCAGGTGCTGCCGCACGGGGCCGACCCCGTCGACGGGATCGCCGCCGAACTGGCGTGGGCGCAGCGCGAGCTGCCGGCCGAGGGGCGGGCGGCATGAGGCCCGTGGTGCTCCTGGACGTGGTGGGTATGACGCCGCGTCTGCTGCCGTACATGCCGAACCTCTCCCGGCTCGCGGCGCGCGGCGGGTCCGCCCCGCTGCGCACGGTCCTGCCCGCCGTCACGTGCAGCGTCCAGTCCACCCTGCTGACCGGGCGGCTGCCCGCCGGGCACGGCGTCGTCGGCAACGGCTGGTACTTCCGCGAGCTGGGCGAGATCCACCTGTGGCGGCAGCACAACGGGCTGGTCCGCGGCCCGAAGCTGTGGGACACCGCCCGCGCCGCGCATCCCGGCTACCGGGTGGCCAACGTCTGCTGGTGGTACGCGATGGGCGCCTCCACCGACGTGCTGGTGACCCCGCGCCCGGTCTACCACGCCGACGGACGCAAGTCGCCCGACTGCTACACCCGGCCGCCGGCGCTGCACGACCGGCTCACCGCGGAGCTGGGCCCCTTTCCGCTGTTCCAGTACTGGGGGCCGACCGCCGGGCTGGCCTCCAGCCGGTGGATCGTCGCGGCCGCCCGCCGCATCCTGCGCACCGAGCGCCCCGAGTTGCTGCTGGTCTACGTCCCGCATCTGGACTACGACCTGCAGCGCTTCGGCCCCGACTCGCCGCAGGCCGCGGCCGCCGCCCGCGCCGTCGACGCGGAACTCGCGCCGCTGCTGGCGCAGGCCGAGCAGGAGGGTGCGGCCGTGATCGCGCTCAGCGAGTACGGCATCACCGCGGTCGACCGCCCGGTGGACATCAACCGCGCGCTGCGCCGCGAGGGCTGGCTGGAGGTGTACGAGCAGGCGGGGATGGAGTACCTCGATCCGTGGGCGTCGCGGGCGTTCGCCGTGGCCGACCATCAGAGCGCGCATGTCTACGTCGCCGACGAGGCCGACGTGCCGAAGGTGCGCGACCTGATCGGCCGGCTGCCCGGCGTGGCCGAGGTGCTGGGCCGCGAGGAGCAGGCGGTGTACGGGCTGGACCACCCCCGCTCCGGTGAACTGGTGGCGGTCGCCGCGCCGGACTCCTGGTTCACCTACTACTACTGGCTGGACGACGACCGGGCGCCCGACTTCGCCCGGTCGGTCGAGATCCACCGCAAGCCGGGCTACGACCCGGCGGAACTGTTCTTCGACCCGGCGGACCGGCTGGTCAAGGCCCGGGCGGCGCTCGGTCTGGCCCGCAAGAAGCTGGGCCTGCGCTACACCATGAACGCGGTGCCGCTGGACCCGTCCTGTGTCCGCGGCTCGCACGGCCGCCTCCCGGACTCGCCGGCCGACGGCCCCGTCGTGCTCTGCTCGGAACCCGACTGGCGGCCCCGGCTGACGTCCGCCGGTGAGGTCCGCGCGGTCGACGTGGCGGACCTGGTGCTGCGCCTGCAGGGTCTGCCGCCCGCGGCTCGCGGGTGAACCGGGCGGCGGGCCGGGGAAGGTGACCGCGCGGCACCGGCCGGTGCGCGGCGCCGGCTCGTACCGGCCGGCGGATGTCGAAACCGCTCTTCCGGGTCCGACACAAGGGGTGCCGGGGCATCTCGGTGTCACCGCGTCGACGATCTGGAAGGACGTGTGATGAGCGCCCACGCGGCATGGGGCGAACCGGGCCCGCGCGCCGGCCGGCGGCAGTGGATCGGGCTGGCGGTGCTCGCGCTGCCGACCCTGCTGGTCTCGATCGACGTGTACGTCATGCTGCTCGCGCTGCCCGCGCTGTCGGCCGCGCTCGGTGCGAGCGGTGTGCAGCAGCTGTGGATCACCGACGTCTATCCCCTGGTGCTCGCCAGTCTGCTCATCACCATGGGCAGCCTCGGCGACCGGATCGGCCGGCGCAGGCTGCTGCTCGTCGGCGCCGCGGCGTTCGGTGTCGCGTCCGTGGCCGCCGCCTACGCCACCGGTCCCGGCGTGCTGATCGCGGCGCGCGCCGTCATGGGCGTCGCCGGGGCCACCCTCGCCCCGTCCACCCTCTCCCTGATCTCCACCATGTTCCCGGACGCCCGGCAGCGCGGTACGGCGCTCGGGATCTGGGGAGCGTGCTTCTCCGTCGGAGCCGTCGTCGGCCCCCTGGTGGGCGGCCTGATGCTCGCCCGCTTCTGGTGGGGCTCGGCCTTCCTCGTCGGTGTGCCCGCTCTGGTGGTGCTGCTGGTGCTGGGACCGGTGCTGCTGCCGGAGTACCGCGATCCCGATGCCGGTCGCCTCGACCTGGTCAGCGTCCTGCAGTCGTGCGCCGCCGTCTTCCCGGCCGTCTGGGGCATGAAGGAGCTCGCCACCGGCGGCTGGCACGGCGGGCCGGTCGTCGCCGTCCTGGCCGGCATCGGCTTCGGCGTCGTGTTCACCCGCCGCCAGCGCACCCTGCCCGACCCGCTGCTCGACCTCGGCCTGTTCGCCCGGCGCGGGCTCTGCGCGGCCCTGGTCAGCCTGTTCCTGGGCACCATGCTCGCCGGCGCGGTGATGTACTTCGTCACGCAGTCGCTGCAACTCCTGTACGGCCGCAGCCCGTTGGACGCCGGCCTGTGGATGCTGCCGGCGATCGTCACCAACACCGTCAGCTTCGTCGTCGCTCCCCGGCTCGGGCGGCGTTTCCGTCCGGCCCACGTCATCGGCCTCGGTCTGCTCGTCTGCGTCCTCGGCATGGCGCTGATCACCCAGGTGCGGGCCGGTTCCGGTCCCGCGCTGCTGAGCGCCGGCTTCGCCGTGGTCTACCTCGGCGCGGGTCCCATGGTCACCCTCGGCATCGGCCTGGTGATCGGCTCCGCCCCGCCGGAGAAGGCCGGTTCCGCCGCGGCGCTCAACGAGACCAGCGGCCAGCTCGGGTTCGCCCTGGGCATCGCGGCGCTCGGCAGCATCGGCACCGTGGTCTACCGGGGCACGATCGACCTGCCCGCGGGGCTTCCCGCGCAGGCCGCGGCAGCGGCAGAGGACTCGCTCGCGAGCGCCGACGAGGCCGCGCGCCAGCTTCCCGGCCACACCGCCGACGCCGTCCTGGACGCCGCCCGCGCGGCCTTCACCACGGAACTCCATCTCGTGGTCGCCCTCGCGGGCGCGCTGCTCCTGGCCGCGGCGGTCCTGGTCACCGCGCTGCTGCGGCACGTCCCGCCGACCGGCCGGCAGCAGGGCGCCGAGGACGCGGACAGCGTCCCGTCGGCCTGACGCCGCACGCGGCGCAGCCCCGGACCGCCGCACGGTCCGGGGCTGCGGTGTCGGGCGCGTCCGCTACGTCCGCGGGCGGTCGGTGTCCAGCGAGTAGGCGATCAGTTCGGGCCGCGCGTCCTTCGAGTCGCCGGCGACACCGGCACCCACCAGCAGGGTGTCGCCGCTGACGGCGGGGAAGGAGTTGATGCCGGCCGGTGCGGTCGTCTGCCACAGGGTGGCGCCCGTGCGGGTGTCGAAGGCGAAGATCCGGCCGTCGTAGGTGCTGCAGAAGACCACGTCGTTGGCGACGGTCGCGGCGCCGAGCGGCATCTGCGGCAGATCGCGCTTCCAGCGCACCTCGCCGGTGTCGGTGTCGAGTGCCGCGAGTCCGCCGCGGCCCCCGTCCGTGCCCGGATAGGTCATGCCGCCGGTGGCGCTCATCTCGGCCGGAAGGTCGACCCAGGGCACGAAGAGCCGTCCCCGCGCGGCGGCCATCGGTGTCTCCACGCCGCCGAGGACGCCCGGATAGATGGTGACCGGTTCGTTCGGCAGCGGGCCCACGTCGTTCTGGTGGAGTCCGACCGAGCGGGTCCACAGCGGCTTGCCGTCGTCGGCGCGGTAGGCGAAGACCTTCCCCATCTTCCCCGCCGTGATCACGACCTCGGTCTGCACGCCCCGGATCGGGACGGTGGTGATGACGGGCGAGATCTGGAGGTCGTAGTCACGTATGTCGTGCGGCAGGGCCTGCTGGTGCCAGAGGAGCTTTCCGGTGCGGGCGTCCAGGGCCACCAGGGAGTTGGTGTAGAGGTTGGGGCCCGGCCGGCTGGAGCCGTTGGGGTACTCGGGTGTGCCGGGCATGGGCGCCGGGTTCCCCACGGCCAGGAAGATCCGGCCCCGCTCGTCTATGGCGGGCGGGAACCAGAGACCGCCGCCGGAGTTGATTTCCGGGTGGCCCCACAGGTCTCCGTCCTTGACGGTGTTGAAGCTCCACCGGGGTTCGCCGGTGGCGATGTCGAGGGCCCAGACGATGCCCATCGTGCCGGGCACGTACTCGCCGAACGTCGACGGGACGGTGCTGACCACGACGGTGTCGCCGTAGACCTGGGGGGCGACGTCGATGCCGCCCTTGCCGGCGTCGATCAGCTTCCTCGTCCACAGGGTCCGGCCGGTGCGCGCGTCCAGGGCGAAGGCGCTGGTGAAGGTGGTGCCGAAGAGGAGCCCGTCGCGGTAGGCGACGCCGTTCGGGCCGACGTTGGGGTCCTCGAACTCGCGCTTCCAGCGGACCTCGCCGGTCTCCTTGTCGACGGCGGAGACGGTGGAGTTGAGGTCGATGACGTAGACCGTCGAGCCCACCACGATCGGGTTGGAGGCCATCAGGCCGGCGAAGGTGGGGGTGCCCTTCAGCGGCAGCCGCCACTTCACCTTCAGGTCGTCGACGTTCTTGGAGTTGATCGGGGTGCGGGTGGTGGCCCGGGTGTTGGAGAGGTCGCCGTTGGCGAGGGGCCAGTCGGTCGCCCGCCCGTGCCGGGACGGGGCCGGCGGTTCCTGCGCCTGCGCCCCGGCGCTCTGCGGAGCGGTGTAGCCCGATCCGACGAGCAGGGCGAGGGCGGCCAGCCCGGTCAGGGCGATCCGGCCCCCCGCGAACTGTCTGCCCCGGTGGGTCCCGCGGGCGCTCGTGTGGGTGTTGGCTGTCAAGCCGGCCTCATTTCCGCCCGGTGCCGGTCCGTGGATCCGGGCTGGTCGAAGTGCTCTTGCGTTCCCGGGGGGATGGACGGCCGCGGGCTCAGCGCACCGTGCGCGCGAACGCCCGGACGTCGCCGACGAACAGGTCCGGCTGCTCCAGGGCGGCGAAGTGCCCGCCCCGGTCGAAGACGGACCAGCGGGTGAGCGTGGGCAGGATCCGCTCCGCCCAGCGGCGGACCGGCCGTACCGCGTCGTCGGGGAACACGGCCACCCCGGCGGGCACGGCCAGCGGCCACGGGCCCGCCCAGGTCCGGACGAAGTCCGCGTCCAGCCGGTTGGACTCGTAGTAGAGCTGGGCGCTGGAACCGGCGGAGGCGGTGAACCAGTAGATCGACACGTCGGTCAGCAGCCAGTCCCGGCTCACCGGGATCTCCGCCGCCGACTCGGCCGCCGTCCACTCCTTGAACTTCTCGACGATCCAGGCCAGTTGGCCGACCGGTGAGTCGGTGAGGCCGTAGGCGAGGGTCTGCGGACGGGTGGACTGGATCTTCCGCCACCCGGCGCCGTCCTGCTCGAAGCGGGCCGCGAACTCCAGCCGGGCCAGGTCCTCGGGATCCAGCCGGGCGATCTCGTCCGGGTCCTGCGGCGGCATGGTGGCGAGCATGTTGAGGTGGACGCCCGCGACGTGCTCGGGGTCGGCCAGTGCCGTCCGCAGTGAGACGGGCATGCCCCAGTCGCCGCCCTGGACGAGGTAGCGCCGGTAGCCGAGCCGTTCCATCAGGGCGGCCCAGGCGCGGCCGACCCGGGCGGTGTCCCACCCGGCCTCCCGGGGGCGGCCCGAGAAGCCGTATCCGGGCAGCGAGGGGATGACCAGGTGGAACGCGTCGGCGGGGTCTGCGCCGTGGCTGCGCGGATCGGTCAGCGGCCCGATCACGTCGAGGAACTCGGCGAACGAGCCGGGCCAGCCGTGCGTGACGATCAGCGGCATGGCGTCCGGCTCGGGCGAGCGGATGTGCAGGAAGTGGATGTCGACCCCGTCGATCTCGGTGAGGAACTGCGGGAACGCGTTGAGGTGTTCCTCGACCCGGCGCCACTTGAAGCCGGTGCGCCAGTACTCGACGAGTTCCTTCAGGTAGCCGACGGGGACCCCGCGCTGCCAGCCGGCGCCGGGCAGTTCGTCCGGCCAGCGCGTGGCGGCGAGCCTGCGCTCCAGGTCGTCCACGGCATCCTGCGGGACAGCGATGTGGAAGGGACGCATGGCAACGCCTCTCAGCTGGAGCGTCGTACGACGTGGGTCGGTTCGGGCGTGGTGGCGGCCGCGCCCGCCGGGCGGCGCACGGAGTGCCGCAGGACGCGGAGCAGGGTCCTGGGCCGCATCAGGGCCGCTGGGTGGTCGATCAGACCGGCGGCGCGGATGAACGCGTTGGTGAGTTCGGCGTCGTGGGTGGCGGCGCGGTGCAGCCGGTCGACGTAGGCGTTGGCCATCCGGATGCGGGGCGTCCGACGCCCCTCGACGCCGCGGTAGCCGAGATCGGCGCCGGCCGCGAAATCCCACGGCGCGTCGACGACGGTGGCGACCTCCTGGAAGAAGCGGCGGAAGTCCGGTGGCGTGCCGGGCTCCAACTGCCGTCGCAGGGCGAGCGCCTCGAGTGCCGCGACCGACATGCCCTGCCCGTAGACCGGGTTGAAGCTGCACACGGCGTCGCCCATGACCAGGAAGTTCTCCGGGAAGCGGGTCAGCCGCTCGTAGTGGCGGCGCACGCTGGCGGGGAACTTGAACGTCCCCGAGTCGAGGGTCGGCGTGGCCCGGCGGACCGCGTCGTAGATGTCCGGTACCGGCAGTGACCGGGTGTAGGCGAGGAACCCGTCCAGGTCGGCCGGCGGATGGTCCCCGAGGATGCCGGTGAGCGACAGCTGCACCTGGCCGTCGTCACCGGGCACCCGGTAGAAGAACGCGCCCCGTGGATGCGCCGGGGTCGCCACCGGGATGATCGCCAGTTCCTTGCCGAACGGATCGGTGTCCAGGGCGAAGTGGCGGGTGGTGTAGGCCAGGTCGATCTTGATCCTGGTCTCTTCGGGGCGGGCGTAGCCGAGTTCCTCCAGCCAGAGCGGGGAGCGCGAGCCCCGCCCGGTGATGTCGACGACCAGGTCGGCCGAGAGCACCTCGGGAGATCCGCCGTCCTGGCTCTGGACCCGGGCGCCGGTGACCCGGCTGCGGTCGGCGGAGGTCTCCAGGCCGAGGATGTCGTACCCCTCGAGGAAGGTGACCCGGGGCATGTCCTGGACCCGGCGGCGGACGTGGTACTCCAGCACCGGCCGCGTCGCGGGCACGGACAGCAGCCCCGAGTGGCCGGTCGCGAGCCGGTGGCCGTTGAAGTACCAGCGGATGGCGCTGCCGAAGTCACCCGGGCGGACACCGGCGGTGCGCAGTTCCTCGGTCAGGCCGGGGAAGAGTTCCTCGAAGACCTGCTGGCCACGGGCCACCAGGCCGTGCGCGTGGCGTCCGTGCGGGGCGCCGCGCCGTGCCTCGGTGACGCCGTCCAGCCGGTCCCGGTCGACGACCAGGACCTCCGTGTACGCCTCGGTCAGTACGGTGGCGGCCAGCAGCCCGGCCATGCTGCCGCCGAGCACGACCGCGCGATCCCCTACATGGCGGCCCATCGCCGGTACCTCCTTCTGCCGCGGGCTTGCCCGCCGGGCCGGATCACGCGGCGGCTATGGGGGTGTTCTGGTAGGAGGCGATGCGCCAGTCGGCGCCCTCCTGCACCAGGACCCAGGTCGCGCGGATCGCGCGGGCGGGCGTGGGCTCGGTGTCGCCGGGCGCCAGGACCCCGCCCCGGGTGACGAGCGCGGCGACGCCGGGCCCCAGCAGCCGGACCGACACCGGTGCGCCGGTCACGCGGGTCCCCTTGAACGGGCCGGAGAAGGCCTCGCGCATGAAGCCCCGGATCTCCTCACGGCTGGTCAGGAAGACGTCGCCGGGCAGGATCAGGGTCGCGTTCTCGGTGAACTCCTCGGCGAACCGGTCGGCGTCGTGCTCCGCCCAGGCCTCCACGATGTGTTGCGGGACGGCGCTCAGCGCGGCGGTGTCGCCGGTGTCCAACGACGGGTTGGCAGCCATGGCCTCTCCTTCGGCAGCAGTCGACTTCCGGACGACGGACAGGCTCACACGCCGCCACGGCGGGCTGCATCTTCCCGATTGCGCCCGGTCACGGACGGCACGGCCGCGCCGGGCGCCGCAACCAGAGAGATGCGGGAGTACCGCCCGAATGCCAGCCTCGACGGGGCCGATCGTCCGACCACCAGTCCCCGAGGAGACCAGCCGATGTCGAACGACATCCCGTCCAGGCAGGAACTCATCGACCGCGCCGCGGAGTTGGTGCCGCTGCTGCAGAAGCACGCGCTCTGGGGGGAGGAGAACCGGCGCGTCCACGAGGAGACCCTCGACGCGCTGACCGAGTCCGGGCTGCTGAACCTGCGGGTTCCCACCCGGTACGGGGGCTACGAGTGCGACATGCGCACGGTGGTCGACGTGATCGCCGAGCTGGGCCGCGGCGACGGATCCACCGCCTGGGTCATGTCGGTCTTCGCCATCAGCACCTGGATGGCCGGGCTGTTCCCGGACGAGGTCCAGGACGAGATCTTCGCCAAGCCCGGCGTGCGGGTGTCCGGAATCCTGAGCCCGACCGCGACCGCGGTGCCGGCCGAGGGCGGCATCGTGCTGAACGGCAAGTGGTCGTTCAACTCGGGTGTGCTGCACAGCACGTGGAACACGAACGCGGCGGTGCTGCTGACGCCGGAGGGTCCGCAGCCGGTCATGGTGGCGGTCCCGGTCGCCGACCTGGAGATCGTCGACGACTGGCACACGGCGGGCCTGCGCGCCTCCGGAAGCGTCACCACCGTGGCCCGGGACCTGTTCGTCCCCGAGGCGCGGGTCCTGCCCATGGGCCCGGTTCTGCAGGGGCAGCACCGCTCGCTGGCCAACGCCGGGTCACCGGTCTTCCGGGCGCCGTTCATGGCCACCGCGTGCGCCACGATCTCCGCGCCCGCCGTCGGGCTGGCCCGGGCCGCCAAGGAGAGCTTCTTCGAGCGCCTGCCGGGCCGGAAGATCACCTACACCACGTACGAGAACCAGGCCGAGGCGCCCGTGACGCACCTGCAGGTCGCCGAGGCCGTCAGCAGGATCGACGAGGCGGAGTTCCACGCCCGGCGCGCCGCCGACCTGGTGGACGCCAACGCCGCCGCCGGCAAGCCGTGGACGCTGGAGGAACGCGCCCGCGTCCGGCTCGACCTGGGCTCGGTCTGCCGGCGCGCCAAGGAGGCCGTGGACATCCTCAACGACGCCAGCGGCGGCTCCTCGGTCTTCACCACGGTGCCGATCCAGCGCATCGAGCGCGACGTCCAGACGCTCAGCCTGCACGCGATCCTGCACCCGAACACCAACTTCGAGCTGTACGGGCGCATCGCCTGCGGGCTCGAGCCGAACACCCTCTACGTGTAGCCGACGCGGGCTCGCGCCCTCATCTCCGGAGGCCGTTGTGACCGATCATCCCCCGACCGTCATCGACCGTACCGGTGCCGACGTCCACGCCGAGCTGGCCGCGCTGCGCCGTCAGGGCCCGGTGGCCCGGATCGAGCTCCCCGGGTCGGTACCGGCCTGGTCGGTGACCGGCTACGAGGCCGCCCTGCGGGTCCTGGGCGACCCGCGGTTCTCCAAGGACCCCCGCAAGCACTGGCCCGCGTTCCGCCGGGGCGAGATCGGCGCGGACTTCCCGCTGATCGGGTGGGTGCTGATGGACAACCTGACGACGGCGTACGGCAACGACCACAGCCGGCTGCGGCGGCTGACGGCCAAGGCGTTCACGCCGCGCCGGGTGGAGTCCATGCGCCCGATGATCGAGCGGGCGACGGCGGAGCTGCTGGACGAGCTGGCCGGCACGGCGCCCGGTGAGCCCGTGAACCTGAAGCGGCGGTTCGCCCATCCGCTGCCCGCCCGGGTCATCTCCGACCTCTTCGGCGTCCCCGAACAGGAGCGCGCCGAACTGCTGCGCGGCGGTGAGGTGAACGTCGACACGACGACCGGCCCCGAGGAGGCGGCGGCGAACGTCGAGCGCTGGCACCGGCAGATGCACGAGTTCGTGGAACGCAAGCGCCGCAGTCCCGGCGACGACCTCACCAGCGACCTGATCGCCGCGCAGGAGGAGGACGGCAGCCGGCTGACCCCGTCCGAACTCGTGGGCACCCTGCACCTGATGCTCGCCACGGGCACCGAGCCGGTGATGAACCTCATCGGCAACGCGGTCCACGCGCTGCTCACCCACCCGGACCAGTACGAGCTGGTGCGCAAGGGGGAGGCCTCCTGGGACGACGTGATCGAGGAGACGCTGCGCGCCGAGGCGCCGGTGGCCCACCTGCCGTTCCGGTTCGCCACGGAGGACGTGGAGATCGGCGGCGTGACGATACGTCAGGGCGATCCGGTACTGGTCGCGTTCGCCGCCGTCGGCCGCGATCCCTCGGTCCACGGAGCCGGTGCCGACCGGTTCGAGCTGTCCCGTGAGGACAAGACCCACCTCGCCTTCGGGCACGGCATCTACCGCTGCATCGGCATGCCGCTGGCGCGCGCCGAACTCCAGATCGCGCTGCCCGCGCTCTTCCAGCGCTTCCCCGACCTCGAACTGGCCGTCCGTCCCGAGCAGATCAAGCCGCAGAGCACGTTCATCATGAACGGGCTGGAATCGCTGCCGGTGCGCCTGGGACCGCAGGGGGGCCGCGGATGAAGGCCGCCGTCATCGCGGCGCCCAAGGCGCCCTGGGAGATCCGCGAGATCCCCACGCCCGAGCCGGGGCCGGGCGAGGTCCTGGTCAGGGTGCGCGCGTGCGGCGTCTGCCACAACGACGTCTGGACCGCGCAGGGCGTCTTCCCGTTCCCCTCCTTCAGTCCGGCGGTCACCGGTCACGAGGCCGCGGGCGAGATCGTGGCGCTCGGCCCGGGAGTGACCGGCCGGCGGGTCGGCGACCGGGTGGGGACGACCTGGGTGCAGGAGACCTGCGGGCGGTGTGACTACTGTCGCCGCAACCTCCCCCTCACCGGGCAGTCGGGGATGAACTGCGCCGCGTCGGTGATGACCGGGCTCAACACCCAGGGCGGCCACGCCGAGTACCTCGCCGTCAAGGCGGCGAGCACGGTGCTGCTCCCGGAGGGCCTGGACTACACGGCGGCCGCGCCCGTCCTGTGCGCGGGCTACACCTCGTGGAGTGCCCTGCGCGCGGCGCGGCCGCGGCCTCATGAGCGGGTCGCCGTGCTGGGCATCGGCGGGCTCGGGCACCTGGCGGTGCAGTTCTCGCGCGCCTGCGGCTT
The DNA here is from genome assembly GCF_044331705.1 of Streptomyces sp. NPDC017202. Taxonomy (NCBI): domain Bacteria; kingdom Bacillati; phylum Actinomycetota; class Actinomycetes; order Kitasatosporales; family Streptomycetaceae; genus Streptomyces; species Streptomyces sp. NPDC017202. The sequence continues at coordinate 87,596 of NZ_JBIRNP010000017.1, forward strand.
CGACACGGTGGCCGTCACGGGCTCGCCCGACAAGCACGAGCTGGCCGTGCGGCTCGGGGCCGGCACCGTGGTGGCCGACGGCGCCGAACTGCGCGAGGCGGGCGGCGCGGACGTCATCCTCGTCACCGGCACCTCCTACCGGTCCGCCACGGACGCCCTCCAGGGGCTGCGGCCGGGCGGGCGGATCGTCCTGGCCACGATCGACCCGAACGGCTCGTTCACCATCGCGCCGGGCAGCCCGTTCTGGTCGCTGCGCCAGCAGGTCATCGGCGCCACGCACAACGGCCTGCGGTATCTGACGGAGGCCCTCGACCTGGTCGCGAGCGGCTCGGTCACGCCGCTCGTCGAGGTGTTCCCGAAGGAGGAGGTCTCCGCCGCCGTCGAGCGGACGGCGGCCGGCGACGTCCGGTTCCGGGCGGTCGTGACGTACTGATGCGGTGGCCGGCCCGGGTCGGGCGCGCCCGTTCGGGCGTGTGGTCCACCGCGGGAAAAAATTTCTCGCGCCGATGTAGAGAACGGCGCCTCGGCACCGACGAAGAGGTGAAGAGGCGCGCTCGACGCCTCACGTGAGCAAGGAGCAGCACCATGAAGTACCTGATCATGATGTACCCGAACGCCGAGGTCCTGGACGCCCTGTCGGAGGAGGAGCGCAACGCCGTGTTCCAGGGCCACGGCGAGTTCATGGCGAAGATCAAGGAGACGGGCGAGTTCGTGGGCACCGTGGCCCTGGGCGGCCCGGACGACAGCTCCGTGGTGCGCGTGCGCGGTGGCGTGCCCGCGGTGACCGACGGTCCGTACGCCGAGTCCAAGGAACTCATGGGCGGCTACTACGTCGTCGAGGTCAAGGACCGGGACCGTGCGCACGAGGTCGCCGCGATGATCCCGGACGCCGCGGTCGAGGGCCTGGGGATCGAGGTCCGGCCGATCGTGTTCAGCGAGGACGCGTCGGCGTGACCGCCTGCCCGGGGGCCCTCGTGCCCCCGGGCCCCGCTTCTGCCCCGGAGTCCGCCCGGTCCGCATCGAGAGGACGTACGTTGATGGAAGTTCCCGCGTTGCTTCACGGCAAGGTCGTGGTGGTGTCGGGTGTGGGCTCCGGGCTCGGCAGGACGCTCGCCGTGCGGTGTGCCGAGGCCGGGGCCGACGTGGTGCTCGCGGCGCGCACCTCGTCCTACCTCGACGAGGTGGCCAAGGCCGTGGCGGAGGCCGGGGGCCGCGCGCTGGCGGTTCCGACCGACATCACCGATCCGGTCGCCGCCGAGGCGCTGTGCGCCGAGGCGCTCGGGACGTTCGGCCGGGTCGACACCCTGATCAACAACGCGCTCGTGGAACCGCCGCACACGGAGCTCGCGGACACCTCGTTGGACGACATCCGCCTCGGCATGGAGGTGGACGTCTACGCGGCACTGCGGCTGTCCCGGTTGTTCACCCCGGCGCTGCGCGACAGCCACGGCTCGATCGTCATGGTCAACTCGTCGGTCCTGCGGCACTCCAAGCGTGCCTGCGGGGCCTACAAGATCGCCAAGTCCGCGTTGCTCGCGCTCGCCCAGAGCCTGGCCACCGAGCTGGGCCCGCAGGGCATCCGGGTCAACAGCGTGGCGCCGGGCCCGATGTGGACCGACAAGGTGAAGGGCTTCGTCGGGGAGCTCGCCGCCGCGCGCGGCATGTCCCTGCGGGAGGGCTACGACGAGGTGGCCGCCGACATGGATCTGCGCCGTCTGCAGAGTCCCGAGGAGACCGCCGACGCGGTGGTCTTCCTGGCCTCGGACATGGCGCGCGCCGTCACGGGTCACTGCCTCGACGTCAACTGCGGCGAATACCACCACTGACTCGGCCGTCCTCCTGGCTCCCGCCGGTTCACAGCGGCATCGCCCGGCCGGCCTGGGGTACTGTGTCGGCACCGGCTGCCGGGCGATCGGCAGTGCCGCGAGCCGCACGACGGGGGATGGTCCGAGTTCGCATGACTGCCGTATCCCTTCTCCGCTCGGCGCTCCCGGCTCGTCGCCGGGGAACCCGGTGAACCGCGACACCGAGGTCGGCGCGCCGCTGCGGGAGTTGATCCCCCAGGTGGTGGGCACCCTGGTCCGCCGCTACGGCCGGTTCGAGGAGTGCGAGGACGCCGCCCAGGACGCGTTGCTCGACGCGATCGTGCAATGGCGCAAGGACGGTGTGCCCGACAACGCGCTGGGCTGGCTCACGACGGTCGCCCACCGCAGGCTCGCCGACCGTGCCCGCAGCGACATCGCCCGCCGGCGCCGGGAGGCGACCGTGGCGGCCATGGTGCGGGCGGACGAGCCGGTGGAGTCGGGGCCCGCCGAACTCCACCCCTCGGACCAGGACGACTCGCTCATCCTGCTCTTCCTGTGCTGTCACCCGAGTCTGTCCCCGTCGTCCCAGCTGGCGCTGACCCTGCGGGCGTGCGGGGGCCTGACCACGAGCCAGATAGCCCGCGCCTTCCTGGTGCCCGAGGCGACGATGGCGCAGCGCATCAGCCGCGCCAAGCAGCGCATCAGGGCGGCGGGCGCGGAGTTCGAACTGCCGCCGCCGAAGGACCGGCCACAGCGGCTCGGCGTGGTCCTGCACGTGCTCTACCTGATCTTCAACGAGGGGTACACCAGCACCTCCGGCGCCGATCTGCACCAGGTCGAGCTGACACGCGAGGCGATCCGGCTGACCCGGGCGCTGCGCCGCACGCTGCCCGACAGCCCGGAGGTGACGGGCCTGCTCGCGCTGATGCTGCTGACCGACGCCCGGCGGCCCGCGCGTACCGACGACGACGGGAACCTCGTCCCGCTCACCGAGCAGGACCGCGCCCGCTGGGACGCGGCCGCCCTCAAGGAGGGCATCGCCCTCACCGCCGAGGCGCTCGCCGGCGGGCCGATGGGCACCTACCAGTTGCAGGCCGCGATCGCCGCGGTGCACGCCGAGGCGCCGAGTGCCGAGGAGACGGACTGGCGCCAGATCGTCATCCTGTACCGCCTTCTCGAGCAGGTGTCCCCCAATCCCATGGTCACCCTGAATCACGCCGTCGCGGCGGCCATGGCCCACGGTCCGCAGGCCGGTCTCGACCTGCTGCGTCCGCTCGCCGAGGACGACCGGGTGGCCGACCATCATCGGCTCCACGCCGTGCGCGGCCACCTGCTGGAGGTGGCCGGCGACCACCGCGCGGCCCGCGAGAGCTACCGGGAGGCGGCGCGGCGCACGGCCAGCCTCCCGGAGAGGCGCTTCCTGGAGTCCCGGGCGGACCGCCTGGGCAAGCCGGACGGCTGACATGCCGCGCCGCGCGGACCTCCCGGCAAAAAAAGTTCCGTGATCCGGCGCAAGATTCCGCTCTCCGCTCCGACGACGTCGTGAACGACACTCTGACGAGCGAGAGGACGAACACGACATGACCGTCACTGCGGCGGCAACAAGCCCCACACAAACCGGAGCACGGCCCTGGTGGGCGCTCGCGGTCCTCGCGCTGCCGACGCTGCTGGTCGCGCTCGACGCGAACGTTCTGCTCCTGGCGCTGCCCGAGCTGACCGCCGACCTGGGCGCGAGCAACGTCCAGCAGCTGTGGATCACCGACGCCTACGGCTTCATGGTGGCCGGTCTGGTGATCACCATGGGCACGCTCGGCGACCGGATCGGACGCCGTCGGCTCCTCATGATCGGCATGGCGGTGTTCGCGCTGGCCTCGCTCGCCTGCGCGTGGGCGACCAGCCCCGTCATGCTGATCGTGGCGCGCGGCGTGCAGGGCATGGCGGGCGCCACGCTGATGCCGTCCACTCTCGCCCTGATCACCAACATCTTCCGCGACGACAGGCAGCGTGGGAAGGCCATCTCGATCTGGGCCACCTGCACCTTCACGGGAGCCGCCGTCGGGCCCGTGCTCGGCGGCGTGGTGCTCGTCCCGTTCTGGTGGGGCGCGGTGTTCCTGCTGTCCGTCCCGGTCGCGGCGGTGGTGCTGATCGCCGGACCCGTGCTGCTGCCGGAGTTCCGTCCCGAGCAGGCGCGGCGCCTGGACATCACCAGCGTCGTGCTCTCCCTGCTCGGGATCCTGCCGCTGGTGTACGCGATCAAGGTGTTCTCGCTGGGCAGCGGCAGCACGCTCGTCGCGGGCGTGGCGCTGATCGCGGGCGGCGTGTTCGGCGCCCTGTTCGTGCGTCGTCAGCTCCGCGGCGACGACCCGCTGCTCGACCTCCGGCTCTTCGCGAACAGCTCGTTCACGCTCATCCTGACAGCGCTGGCGCTCGCCGGGATGGTCCTGGCGGGAACGGCGCTGGTCGTCACCCAGCAGCTGCAGACGGTGCTCGGCTACTCGGCGCTGGCCTCGGCTCTGTGGTTCATGCCGATGGGCCTGTTCATGGCGGTGGGCACCATGTCCACGCCGGCCCTGACCCGCGTGATCACGCCGCGGACGGCGATCATCGGCGGCATGTTCCTCTCCGCGGCCGGCGCGGCGGTGCTGACCGTGGTGAACGACGACCACGGCGCCTGGCTGCCGGTGCTCGGCACCGCGATCATCGGAATGGGGGCAGGTCCGCTGTTCGCGCTCGGCACCGGTCTGGTGGTCAATTCGGTGCCGCCGGAGCGCGCGGGTTCCGCCGCGTCGATGGCGGAGACGGCGAACTACCTCGGCGGTGCGCTCGGGCTGGCGGTCCTCGGCACGATCGGCTCCGCGGTGTACAGCCACCGCGTCGACGACGCCATCCCCGCGGGGATGAGCGAGGCCGCCGCGGACCGGGCGCGGGAGACCGTCGCCGGGGCCTCCGCCGAGGCCTCGCACCTGGGCTCCGACGCCTCGGCCGCGCTGCTGGACTCGGCGCACGCGGCGTTCGTGAGCGGGCTGAACGCGGTCGCCGCCGTCTCCACCGCGGTCTTCGTCCTGCTCGCGGTCCTGGCGGGCGTCTACTTCCAGCGGGCGAGCCGCGCGGCCGGCGAATGACCTGACCCGATGAGCGACGCGGGGCCCGAGGGCTCCGCGTCGGTCTCGGTCGTCGGGGGCCCGGTCCTAGGTCCTGTCGTCAAATTCCCGCCTGCCCCGCGGCGCCATGCACGCACTCTCGCCGCACCGGGCCCTGACCCGAGTACGTCCAGTACGAGGATCAGGGCCCGGCACGCCGAGAGCACGCACCTGACGCCGCAGAGCCCGCCCTCCAGGCGGACGGCAGGAATTTGACGACAGGACCTAGTCCTCGGTCAGGTAGAGCGTGCGTGTCGGGCAGTCGTCGACCGCCTCGCGCGCCTTGTCCAGCCGGTCGCCCGCCACCTGGTCGACCAGGACGACGACGGTGGCGTCGGCCTCGCTCTGGTCGAACAGTTCCGGTGCCGTGAGGAAGCAGCGGCCGGCGCCGATGCAGGTGTCGGGGTTGCTGCGGATCCGCATGCGCTCCCCCTCACCAGGTGACCGGCAGCGCGTGCAGGCCGTAGTTGACGTGTTCCTCCTTGAACCGCAGCTTCTCGACGGGATCGACCAACCGCAGCTCGGGGATGCGCGCGAACAGGGTGGACAGGGCCACCTCCAGCTCCATCCGCATCAGGTGCTGGCCGAGGCACTGGTGCGTGCCGTACCCGAAGGCGAGGCTGCGCTGGTCCCCGCGGTCCAGGTCGAAGGCGTCGGGGTCCGCGAACCGCTCCGGGTCCCGGTTGGCTCCCACGGTCAGACCGATCACGCCCTCGCCGGCCGCGATCCGCACCCCGCCGATCTCGACGTCGGCCAGCGCGACCCGGGAGTTGGCGATCTCCGCGATGGTGAAGTACCGCAGCAGCTCGTCGACGGCCGCCGGCCAGCGCGAGGGGTCGTCGCTCAGCGCCTTGCGCAGGTCCGGGCGGTCCAGGAGCATCATGGCGCCCAGGCCGATGAGGTTGGCGGGTGTCTCGTGGCCGGCCATCAGCAGCATGAACGCCATGGCGACGAGGTCGCGATGGTCGGGGACGCCCGGCTCGCCGCGTCGTACCACCAGCCGCCCGATCACGTCGTCGGTGGGTTCGCGCTCCTTGTCGGTGACCAGCTTGTCCATGTAGCCCATCAGCTCCGCCATGCCCTGGACGCCGGCCTCGGGTGTGGTGGCGTTCATGACGGTGTGCGAGATCCGCAGGAAGAAGTCGCGGTCGGCGAAGGGCACACCGATCAGCTCGCAGATCAGCAGCAGGGGCACCGGGTTGGCGAACGCCTCGATCAGATCGGCGGGACGGGGCCCGTCCAGCAGCCGGTCGATGTACTCGTCGACGATCTCCTGGACCCGGGGCCGCAGCTGTCTGGCGCTGCGCGGGGTGAAGTCGTTGGCCACCGCGCGCCGGGCCAGCGTGTGCTCCGGCGGGTCCATCCCGACCAGCGAGGTGGAGAACTCGGGCGCGGGGACCTGGTGGTCCATCATCACCGGGTAGCCGGGGTGGCGCAGGTCGGAGCTGAAGCGGTTGTCGCCCAGCATCGCCTTGACGTCCTCGTAGCGGGTCGCGGCCCAGGCGAGCCGTCCGCTGGGCAGCTTGACCTTGCCCATGGTCGGGCGTTCACGAAGTTCGCGGTATCCGTCCGGCAGCGTGTACGGGCACGTCCGGCGCATCGGGTAGGCCGGGTGCTCGGTGGTCTCGGGTATGTCGGCGGCGTCGGCCATGGCGGTCTCCGATCACGGTGTGTGTGTGGGGGGGGGTCAGGGCTGGGGCTGAGGCTGGGGCGTCGTTTCCGGCCTGCGGGGGGTGCGTGGTGACGCCGGGCGGCTCCACCGCCGCATGGCCGGCCGTTCCACGGTGTGGCTCAGCACCCAGGCGAGCCCGACGCACAGGGCGTAGAGGCCGATGATGAACACGATGGCGGTCGGGGTGTCGAACGAGGTCCGGGTGTAGGCGTGGGCGTATCCCACCAGGTCGCCGGCGAACGCCGCGTGCACCGCGAACATCACGGTGAGGTGGATGATGTAGAAGGAGAAGGAGAGTTCCCCCAGCCACACCATGAACCGCCCGCCGAGCACCGTGCCCTTGCCGGAGAGGTCCCTGGTGGCCAGCGCGCCGATCAGCAGCGCGGCCGGCAGCGGGTAGAGCGCGGCGATCCCGAAGGGGATGGGCAGGTGGAACAGCAGGAGGAAGACGCCGAGGTTGACCAGGACGGCCGGCATGATCCGGATGCGGGGCCACTGTCCGGTGGCGACGATCCGGGCGAGGAACATGCCGATGACGAAGTCGATCGAGCGGACGGGCGGGAAGAAGTACAGCGCCCACAGCTGCGGCCAGGACCCCGCGGGATAGAACGCGCTCGGCGGGAACCCGGACAGCAGCGGGTAGCTGACCAGCGGGATCAGGATCGCGGTCAGGCCCAGGCCGCCGATCCCGTACCACAGGGCGCGGGTGCTGAGCCGGTTGACCAGCCGCAGCAGCAGGGGGAAGAACGCGTAGCACAGCAGCTCGACCGCGAGCGTCCAGGTGGCGCCGTTGAACTGGTACAGGATCAGGTCCTGTTCGGGCCACCAGTTCTGCACCAGGAAGAGGTTGGCCACCGCGGGGCCCCACCTGATCGTCTCGCCCGCGGCGGCGAACTGGCTCAGTGCGATGACGGCGATCAGCAGGTGGCCGGGGCCTATGCGCATCAGCCTGCGCCGCCAGAAGCCCACCGCGCTCTGTCCCGGTTTGGCCGACCAGGTGAGCACGAATCCGCTGAGGACGAAGAAGAACGAGACCGCGAGGAACCCGATACGTCCCTCACCCGTCAGGGTGTTGAGGACGGAGGAGGCGTCCTGGTCGGTGAAGGCCCCGAGGACGAGGGCGTGACTCACGAAGACGAAGATCACGGCGATGGCCCGCAGGCCCTCCAGCGAGCGCAGTGTTCTCGGTGGGGCCGCTGACGGCGAACTCATGTGCAACCTCTTTCTCCAGGTCGTGGACGGCTGGGCGACACGGTTCGGTCTCCCGGCGGGGCGCGCGCCGCCACGCGGTCGCGCGCCCGGCCGGTCACATCTCGATGCCGGACGGCAGCATGATCGGCCGCACCTCGATGCCCAGCCCCGCCATGCGGGCCTCGGGGAGGAGGGCGGCCAGCTCGTGAGCCCGCTCGGCGGTTTCGCAGTCGATCAGGTAGAAGCCGGAGAACTGGACCGGATGGGCCAGAAGCGGACCGCGGGAGACCGACACGGCACCGTCGGCCACACGGACGACGGTGCTCTGGGACACGTGGGCCAGGGTGTGTCCGGCGACCAGCTCGCCCTCCTCCGCGACGCTCTTGTGGAAGGCGCGGTGTCGCTGCACGAACTCCTCGCGGGCGTAGTCCGTGAGGACGTTCCATGCGGCGGGGTCCATGTGCAGCATCAGCATGTACTTCACACCTGCGCTCCTGACGTCACGGACGCCCCCTACAGACGTCACTCGTCCGTAGGTCGGTGCCGATGGCCGGGATTCGACATCGTGGGAGCCCCGAGTTGATCCCTTTTCTCAGTAGCGGGCCGAGGCGCCCGGAGGGACGTCGTGGCGGAAGACGCCGGAGGGGTCGATCCGGCGGCGGACGTCGTCCACACGGGCGACCGCGTCGGGCGTGAGGTGCCGCTGGGGCTGGTCGAGCCGCTCGACCAGGGTGGGCGCGGTCCACCCGGTGTCCCAGGGGGCCAGGGCCGAGCGGACCTTGGCGCAGTGGGCCTCGATCGCGGCCCGTGCGGCCGGATCGGTCACCAGGCCGCCGGCCGTGAAGGCGAACGCCGCGTCGAGGCGGCTGAGGGCACCGCCGTTCGGCTCGTGCGCCGCGAAGGCGCCGCCGAGCTGCCGCAGTTCGGCGTTGACCAGGGGCGACCTCGATCCTTCGCCGAGCAGCCGGAGGAAGGTGTCGACGCCGTCCCCGTCGAGCGGGGAGAGCAGCAGGTGGTCGCCCACCACGGGCACGGGGTCGGGCGGGTCCATGTGTGCCTGGACCACGGCCTGCGGCGCGGCGGCGCCCCAGGTGTCCAGCAGCGGCTGGGCGACGGCTCGCAGCGGTCCGAGCAGGTCCTCGGCCCGCTGCCGCGCGCTTCCCGCGTCGTGGTCGGTGGGGGCGAGGACGGTGCCGGTCAGGCACACCACCGCTCCCCCGGTCAGCTCGGGCGGGATCCCGGGCACGTCCGGCAGGTTCATCACCCGCAGCGCCGTGGTGACGGTCGAGGGGGCGTCGCGGGTCCAGCGGATCCATCGGGTGAACAGCTTCGGAGCGTGCGCCGCCGGCCAGAACGCCGCACCGGTGATCACCTGGGCCGCGGGGAACAGGCCGATCTCGACCGCGGTGACCACGCCGAAGCCGCCCCCGCCGCCGCGCAGCGCCCAGAACAGCTCCGGGTCGGACGTGGTGTCGACGCGCCGCACCGCGCCGTCCGCGGTGACGAGTTCGACGGCCCGGACGGTGTTGGCGCCCAGTCCGGTGTGCCGTCCGTACACGCCGATGCCGCCGCGCAGCAGGTAGCCGACCACGCCGACGGTCGCCGACGTCCCGTGCGCGGCGGCCAGTCCGTGCGCGGCGGCCGCCTCGACGACAGCGCCCCAGCGCGTCCCGGCCGGGACGCGGGCGGTTCGGGCCCCGGCGTCGATCTCGACCGGCCCCGCCGGCTCGGTGCGGATCAGCAGCGAGTCGCGCATCGGGCGGGCCGAGGAGGAGGCGTGGCCGCTGGTGAGCGGCCGCGCCCACAGCCGTTCGGACACCGCGTGGCGCACGGCGGCCCGCGCCTCCTCGGCGGTGCGGACGGTGACCGCCGCGGCGGGGCGGACCGGGGCGGCCAGGTTGAACACGGCGGTCGCCGCGGCGAACGGCGCCTCCCCGGGGCGCGCGATCGTCAGGGCCGGCGGCTCGGTCCGGGTCATGCGAGGGTTCCTTTCGTGGAGGGCTAGGCGATGCCGAACCGGGCGCGGGCCAGGTCCCGTGTGGTCACGGACCGCAGGAGGACGCCGACTCCGGCATGGCTGTGGAGCGTGGACAGGTCGCGCCAGACCCGCTCGACGCGCTCGCCCTGGCGGACCGCGCTGGAACCGGCCGTGGGGAACAGCTGGCCCTCCACGGCACGCCAGCACATCCGGATCACCTCGCGGCACACGGTGGCCAGGCGCAGGTCCTGCTCCCGGCTGAAGGCGCCCGGGCCGGCGGCGCACAGGTCGTGCCACTGCTGGACCGCCTGCCGGACGGCGGCTTCGGCGGTCGCGACGAGCCCGGCCGCCTCTCCGTACCAGAGCTGGTAGTCGGGGTTCTCGGCCCGGGTCGTGACCGGCGGGAACAGGGTGGTCCGCGCGCGCATCAGCTCCTCGTAGGCGTCGAGGGCGCCCTGGGCCATGCCGACCGCGAGCGAGGCGACCTCCAGCAGCATGAAGCTGAGGGGGCCGCCGCCGTACTCCGGGTTGCCGTGCAGGCGGCTGCCCGGCGTGCCGTGGGTGGTGTCGACCTCGCTCATGTGCGTTGCGGGCAGGGTGAAGTGCGCGGGGATCCTGCCGTTGTCGATGACGATGCTGTGTGATCCGCTGCCCTTGAGGCCGAGCTGGCCGCCCCAGTCGTCGAGCCGGCGGAACGCGCTGCGGGGGGCGGCGAACAGCATCGGTGCCGGCGGTTCCCCGTCGTCGCCGGCGACCAGGACATGGCCGAGGAAGTGGGTCGCGTACGGCGCTCCCGAGCAGTACTTCCAGGTCCCGTCGATCTCCCAGTCCCCGTCCGGCAGCCGCCGTGCCGTGCCGCTCGGCACGATGGTCGCCGGGCAGATGAAGTCACCCCCGCGGAAGAGTTCGGCCTGCGCCCGCTCGCCGAACAGCGAGGCGACCGGGAGCGCGTGGGTCGCGCCGAGGCAGAACATCCACGCGGTCGAGGGGCAGCCGCGGGCGAGTGCGGTCGACACCCGCAGGAAGGTGTCGATGCCGAACTCGTAGCCGCCGTAGCGCCGAGGGACCAGGATGCGGTAGAAGCCCGCGTCGGCGAACGCCTCATGGGTGTCCTGGGCGTAGTAGGTGCGCTGCTCGGTCTCGGCCTGGCGGGCCACGAGCGTCGGCGCGATCGCCTCCGCCCTGGCGATGATCTCGGCGGGGGTCACGTCGGGTTCGGGCGGGGAGGGCGGTTCGGATGCGCGAATCGTGGCGGCCGTCATTCCAGCGCAGCTCCTTAGCCGTTCTTCCAGGGGCGGATGGGCTGGCAGCCACGGTCACATGCGGCAAGGGGACGGCACATCTTTCGGATTGCCAGCATGCCGGAAGAACCCCGGTGAAAAGCCGGCGGCTAGGGTTCCCCGCACGGTTGGGCCGATCCCGATGGGAGGACGAAACCCCCATGAGCCCTGACATGGAGCCACAGGCCGGCGAATCCGTCGGCCGGATTCCGCTCTCCTACAACCAGGAGTTCCTTTACGGATTCGACAGGGGTGACGACGAGGGGCCGTTCGGCCCGCGGTTCCACATCGTCCATGGCTGGTGGCTGCGCGGAAAGGTGCACGTCGACACCCTGCAGCAGGCGCTGGACGATGTCGTGGCACGTCACGAGGCGCTGCGCACCGTCGTCGTCCGGGGCGCCGAGGAGTGGTACCAGCAGGTCCGCCCGCCGATGCGGGGGCGGCTGGAGGTGCGCGAGGCGGCCGGCCTCGACGCGGACGCCCGGGAGCGGGCCGCGCAGCGGCTGCTGACCGAGGTCGAGTCCGGCACCATCGACGCGCGTGAACTTCCCCTGTTCAAGGCGACGTTGCTGCGTTTCGACGAGGAGAGCGCGGTTCTGGCGCTCATCGTGCACCACAGTGCGGCCGACGGCTGGTCGGTCCGGCGGATGATCCGCGACCTGGCGCTCCGCTACGCCGCGCGGCGCGGGAGCGCCGTGCCCGAACCGCCGCCCGCGCTCCCCTACCGGGAGTTCGTGACCTGGCAGCGCGCGTTCTCCGAGAGCGGGGCGGCGCAGCGGTCGCGGGACTTCTGGCGGGACAGGCTCGCGGGTGCCCGCGTCATGTCCGTGCCCACGGACCGGCCGAAGTCGTCCGGTCTGCCGGAGTCCACGGCGGTGTACCGCTTCACGATCGACGCCCCCCTGGTGTCACGGGTGCTGGAGATGGCGAGGTCGTTGCGCAGTACGCCCTTCATGGTGCTGCTGGGTGCCTTCTGTCTCCTGGTCCAGCGGGCCGGCGGCGGTACCGACGTGGTGGTGCCGACGTTCTCACCGGGGCGCGAGCGGGAGGAGTTCCAGCACACGGTCGGGCCGTTCCTCAACCTGCTGCCGCTCCGTACCGAGCTGGCCGGGTGCCGGGACTTCCGCGAGGTGGTGGCCCGGGTCCGGGCCAGTTGTCTGGAGGCGTACTCGCACGACATCCCGTTCGTGCAGATTCTGGCGGAGGCGCCGGAGTTGATGGAGCCGGTCATGGAGGACGACCGCGCCGCCTGTGTCTTCCAGGTGTTCCCGTTCCCCTTCGTGCTGGACGGGGAGGGTATCGGCGACGTCGAGTACACCGAGATACGGCGCCGGCTGGACTCCCAGCCGGTGTGCTCGGACGTGCCGAACGGCGCGTTGTGGACGCTCAACCTCGATCCGGCGGGCGATGTCGTCGCGGGCATCCAGTACAACAGCAACCTGTACGACGAGAGTTCGGTGGCCGCGATGGTGGACCGGTTCCGGCGTCTCCTGTCGGAGGTGGTCACCGCGCCGGACGCGCCGCTGGATCTGCGCGGTGAGCCGTAGGGTCTTTCGGTGGGATCGGGCCGGACTCCGCGAGCCCGGCCCGATCCCGACGAGAGGCCCTGGGTCGGAGAGGCGGGCGGGGTGCGGGGCCGCCACCGGGTCGCCCCGCACCCCGTCCGGTCAGCCCACCCGGATCGGGCCCTGGGGACGGAGTCCGCGGCAGGCGGCGGTGTAGTCGTCCAGCACCTGCTGGGCCTGGGCGTTGGCCCGGGTCAGCCGGTCGCGCACGTCCACGTCGGTCACCAGGACGTCGTGCATGGCCTGGGTCAGTACGTCCTGGATGCCGGCGAAGTCGCCGAGCACCGCGCCCTGCGCGGCGGGTGAGCCGTCGTTGGCCGCGAGCTGGTCCAGGGCGGTGCGGAAGTGCGGGTTCTCCTTGAACCACCCCTCCTCGTCGAGCAGTCGGATCGCGCCGTCGGTGACCGCGATGAAGCCCGTGTCCCGGTGGCGGTCGGCGGCGGCCCGGGGGGCGTTGAGGAACTGCATGAAGGCCAGCGCCCCGTCGAGCGTGTCCGGGTCCAGGCCGTCCGCCAGCCAGAGGGCGTCACCGCCGATCACGTTGCCCGCGTAGGGCACCTGCTCGTTGTGGGGCATCCGGCAGGCTCGGACGGTGAAGCCGCCGTCGCGGCCGGCTCCGATCATGCGCTCGGCCTCGACCGACGTGGTGAGGGTGAAGGCGACCCGCTGTTCGGCGAAGGCGGCGAAGTTGGCGTCCCAGTCGCTGCGGTCGGCGGTCGGCCTGCCTCGGTAGAGGTACAGCCCGTCCCGGTGGAGCCGTCGCCACCAGTGGAAGTACGCCAGCATCGCGTCCGAGTCGAGTGTCATGGTCTCGGCGCGGCCGGACCGGCCGTTGTCGTGATCGGCGAGCGGCGCGCCCTGCTGGGCCGCCGCCTGCTGGAACAGCCAGCCGTGGTTGGGCCAGTTGACCCCGTGGGCCGGGCCGTCGGGCAGCGCGACGACGGCCCGGCAGGCGGCCTCCAGCTCTGCCCAGGTCCGGGGGACGTCGTCGACACCGGCCCGGGCCAGCAGGTCGGTGTTGGCGTAGAGCAGGGTGGTCGAGGTGAGCGGGGGCATGGCCGCCACCTCGCCGTCGAAGGTGTAGTACCGGCGGGCCGCCGCGGTGACGTCGTCGAGGACCACCGGTTCGCCGAGGATCTCGGTGCGGCCCGCGATCGCCCGCTCCACCGGCGTGAACAGCGCTCCCCCGTCCGGCCGTCGGGCGTCGAGGGCCTCTCGGGTCGAGGTGTAGAAGTACTGCGCGATGGTCGGAGCGGCACCTTCGCGGGCCGCGTCGTGCACGGCCTGGGGCAGCGACAGCCAGTCCTTTCCGGTGACGTGGATCCGGTATTCGGGATGGGCGGAGATGAACTGCTCGGCCAACTCCCGGGTCCGGTCGAGGAAGTACGGCATGAACGGGTAGAGCGGCACCCAGATGTCAATGTCGATGCGGTTCCGCATTCCGGTGTTCTCCTTCGGAGGTCTTGCCGGACGGGCCCTGCCCATGATTTGCACCGGTCCCCGCCGGAGCATCTCCGAGACTGCCGAGTCGGCCGGTCCACGGCGTCCGGGCCGCGCATCTTGGGAGAAGCCCGGCGGGTGTTCGGGGTGCGACGCTCTGAGGTGTTCCTTCGAGGCGGTGGCAACGGGAGGCGTCTGATGACCGAGGGTGGGGACAGCAGTGTCGGGGACGGACGCAAGACCCGCCCGCTGACCGGTGGGGAATATCTCGACAGCCTCCGCGACGACCGCGAGATCTACCTCTACGGGGAACGCGTCAAGGACGTCACGGAGCATCCCGCGTTCCACAATCCGGCCCGGATGGTCGCCCGGCTCTACGACGCCCTGCACGATCCGCGGCAGCGCCCGGTGCTGACGGCGCCCACCGATTCCGGCAGCGACGGTTTCACGCACCGGTTCTTCACCACGCCCCGCAGCAGCGAGGACCTGGTCGGCGCCCAGCAGGCCATCGCGGCCTGGGCCCGGCTGAGTTACGGCTGGATGGGCCGCAGTCCCGACTACAAGGCGTCGTTCCTCGGCACGCTCGGCGCGAACGCGGACTTCTACGAGCCGTTCGCCGACAACGCGCGCCGCTGGTACGCGGAGTCGCAGGAGAAGGTCCTGTACTGGAACCACGCGATCGTGCATCCGCCGGTCGACCGCTCGCTGCCGCCGGACCAGGTGGCCGACGTCTTCGTGCACGCCGAGCGGGAGACGGACGCCGGCCTGGTGGTGTCCGGGGCGAAGGTGGTGGCGACCGGGTCGGCGCTGACGCACTACAACTTCATCGCCCACTACGGTCTGCCGATCAAGGACCGCACCTTCGCGCTGGTCGCCACCGTGCCGATGAACGCCCCCGGCATGAAGCTGATCTGCCGCACGTCCTACACGGCGACGGCGGCGGCGACGGGCAGCCCCTTCGACTATCCGCTGTCCTCGCGGCTGGACGAGAACGACACCATCCTGGTGCTCGACAAGGTGCTCATCCCCTGGGAGAACGTCTTCGTCTACGGGCAGCCGGAGAAGATCCGCATGTTCACCGGCCAGTCGGGCTTCATCGAGCGTTTCACCTTCCACGGCTGCACGCGGCTCGCGGTGAAGCTGGAGTTCATCGCCGGCCTGCTGGCCAAGGCCCTGGAGATCACCGGGACGAGCGACTTCCGGGGTGTGCAGAGCCGTATCGGCGAGGTGCTGGCCTGGCGCAATCTGTTCTGGGGGCTGTCGGACGCCGCCGCCCGCAACCCGGTCGCCTGGCACAACGGGGCGGTGCTGCCCAACCCGCAGTACGGTCTCGCGTACCGCTGGTTCATGCAGGTCGGCTATCCGCGGATCAGGGAGATCGTCCTGCAGGACGTGGCCAGCGGATTGATCTACGTCAACTCCAGCTCCCGGGATTTCGCCAATCCGGAGATCCGGCCCTATCTGGACAAGTACGTCCGCGGTTCTGGCGGCGTCGAGGCGGTCGAGCGCGTCAAGCTGATGAAACTGCTGTGGGACGCCGTCGGCAGCGAGTTCGGCGGGCGCCATGAACTCTACGAGCGCAACTACGCGGGAAACCACGAGAACACTCGGATCGAGTTGCTCTTCTCGCAGCTGGCCAACGGTCAGGTGGATTCCTACAAGGCGCTCGTCGACGAGTGCATGGCGGAGTACGACCTCAGCGGATGGACGGTGCCGGACCTTTCCTCGTTCCCCGACCTGCGGCAATCCGTTCAGGACCTTCTCGACAGCTGATTCCACACATCGGAGAAGACCATGGCTTCCCCTTCCCTCCACGGGAATTTCGCCGAACAGGCACTCAGGACGCCGGATTCGGTCGCGGTCTCGTCCGGCGGGCTCCGTCTGACCTACCGGGAGCTGGACGAGCGCGCCAACCGGCTCGCCCACCGGCTCGGACAGCTCGGGGTGCGCACCGAGACGCCGGTCGCGGTGCTGATGGAGCGGTCCGTGGACGTGGTGGTGGCGATCCTGGCCGTGCTCAAGGCCGGTGGCTGCTACCTCCCGCTGCACACCGCCCACCCGTTGCCGCGCATGCAGGCGATCATGGATCACTGCGCCGCGCCGGTCGTGCTGGTGGACGAGGAGATGCGCGGGCGCGGCGTCCCGCGGGGTGCCGCGGTCGTGACCGTCGACGGGGAGAAGGGACTCGCCGCGTACCCGGCGACCACCCCGTCCGTCCCGGTCGACCCGGCGCAGCTGGCGTACGTGATCCACACCTCGGGCTCGACGGGCGTGCCCAAGGGGGTCGCCGTCCCCCACCAGGAGGCGCTGGGCCTGGCCCTCGACTCGATCTGGGAGGGCGGCCGGCACGAGCGGGTGCTGATGCTGGCGCCGTACGCCTTCAACGTCTCCACCTATGAGCTGTGGGTTCCGCTGCTGCACGGCGGGCACCTCGTGGTGCCCCCCGCGGGGGACCTCGGCGTGGCCGACATCCGCCGGTTGATCGCCGAGGAGCGGATCACCGGGCTCCATCTGACCGCCGGTCTGTTCCGGGTGCTGATGGAGGAGGATCCGGGGTGTCTGACCGGGGTGCGCGAGGTGCTCACCGGCGGCGACGTCATCGCGCCGAACGCGGTGCGAGGCGCGCTCGAGCACAACCCGGACCTGGTGGTGCGGGCCATGTACGGCGCGACCGAGGCGACCTTGTTCAGCACCCATCTGCCGATGACGGCTCCCTTCGGGGTCGAGGGCCCGGTGCCGGTGGGGCGGCCGATGGACAACGTCCGGCTGCACGTCCTGGACGCGGACCTGCGCGCCGTTGCGGCCGGTGACGTCGGGGAACTGCACATCTCGGGGCGCGGTCTGGCCCGCGGGTACCTGGGGCGGCCCGATCTGACGGCCGAGCGGTTCGTGGCGAACCCGTTCGGCGCGCCGGGAGAGCGGATGTACCGGACCGGGGACCTCGTCCGGCTGGGCCGCGACGGGCTGCTGGAGTATCTGGGCCGCGCCGACGAGCAGCTCAAGGTGCGGGGCTTCCGGGTGGAGCTCGCCGAAGTGGAGGCGGCGCTGGCGCGCTTCCCGGGCGTGCGTCACGCGGCGGTGACGGGGGTGGCGTCGGAGTCCGGGGAGCGGCGGCTCGTGGCGTACTACGTGCCGTCGGGCGACGCCGTCGACGTCGCCGGCCTGCGGGCGCACCTGGCGTCGCTGCTGCCCGACTACATGATGCCGACGGCTTTTGTGACCGTACCGAAGCTGTCGCTCACCCCCAACGGCAAGGTGGACCGGCGGGCGCTGCCGCAGCCCGGGCCGCAGACGGACGCCGCCGGCCGGGAGCCGGTGAGCGAGCGGCAGCGGACGCTGTGCGTGATGTTCGCGGAGGCGCTGGAGGTGCCGCGGGTCGGGATCGACGACAGCTTCTTCGATCTGGGCGGGGAGTCGCTGGCGGCGATGCGCCTGGTCAGCCGTATCCGGTCGCTGTTCGACACGGACCTGACGATCACCCAGTTCTTCGACGCGCCGACGGTGCTGGGCCTGGACGACCTGCTCGGGGCGGCCGGACCGGTGCCGAAGGCCCGGACGGAAGGAGCGCGACGATGACCGATTCCTTCGACGACGAGCACGCCATGTTCTCGGTCCTGGTCGACGCGGAGGGCCGGCACTCGCTCTGGCCGGCCGGCGCGGAGGTGCCGAAGGGGTGGAGCGTGGCCCGCCCCGCGGGCACCCGCGCCACGGCACTGGCCCATGTGGGCGAGCACTGGAGGGACCTCAGGCCGCGCACCCTCGTGCGGCGCCTGCGGACATTCGAGGAGACGACGATGAGCGGACCGACCAGGGCGGCCGCGGCCGCCTTGTCGGATGTGGGCCTGGACCATGTCAGGTTCCATGTCAGCGATCTCGCGGGCACGACCGACTGGTTGGCCCGGGGTTACGGCCTGAGCGTGTACGCGCGGTCGGACGGCGAGGGGGAGGCGTCCGGGGCGCGCTCGGTGGCGCTGGGCCGGCGCGACGTCCGGCTGCTGCTGAGCCGGCCGGTCGCGGGCACGCATCCCGGGGCGGAGTACGTGGACAAGCACGGTGACGGCGTGGCCGACATCGCGCTGAGCGTGCCGGACGCGGTCGCCGCCTTCGCGGAGGCGGTGCGCCGCGGTGCCCGGCCGGTGTCGGCGCCGACCGCGCACGGCGACCTGGTCACCGCGACCATCGCGGGGGTCGGCGACATCAGTCACACGTTCGTGCAGCGTGTGGCGGGCGGTGACGAGCGCGCGCTGCCCGGTCTCTGCCCGGTCGAGGACGACGGCACCGCGGTGGACTGCGGTCTGCGGGAGATCGACCACTTCGCGATCGCCGTCGAGCCCGGTGACATGGATGCGACGGTCGAGTTCTACCGCACGGTGCTGGACTTCGAGCTGATCTTCACCGAGCGGATCGAGGTGGACGACCAGGTCATGATCACCAAGGTGGTCGAGAGCCGCTCCGGCGCGGTCACCTTCACCCTGGTCACTCCGGACCCGGCCAGGGCGACCGGCCATCTGCACGAGTTCCTGAAGAGCCACAACGGGCCCGGCGTGCAGCACATCGCCTTCGCCACAAACGACATCGTGCGCTCCGTGGACTCGCTGGTGTCCCGGGGCGTGGACTTCCTGCCCACCCCGTCGGCCTACTACCGGGCGCTGCCGGACCGCCTGACACCGCTGCGGCACTCCGTCGCCGAGCTGGAGCGCCTGAACATCCTGATCGACGAGGACCACGACGGACAGCTGTTCCAGATCTTCACCCGGTCCGTGCACCCGAGGGGCACGCTGTTCCTCGAGGTCATCGAGCGGATGGGGGCGCGCTCCTTCGGCAGCGGCAACATCAGGGCGCTCTACCAGGCGGTCGAGCACGAGCAGGGCAGGGGGGGCGGCAATGCCACGTGAGGCGGCGGCCGACCGGCGGTTCCGGGCCGTGGTCGAGCCGCTGCGGATGCCGGGCATGGGAACCGAGGTGGTGGCGCCGCTCCTGGCCTCCCTGATCCATCTGGTGCGTCCGCGGCGGGTGCTGGAGATCGGCATGGGGCACACCACCCCGTACCTGGCCCGTGCGCTGGCCGAGGTCGAGGAGCTGGCCGCGGCGGAGGCCGAGGGGCTGGCCCGCAAGACCGTGCCGTATCTGGAGGACGGCAGGGAGCTGGACGAGGAGTGGGTCGAGGCCGAGCCCGCGCTGCTGACGCCGTCCGGTTATCTCGAGCCCCTGCGGCCCCGGCTCGTGGCGATCGACGACTTCTCCGACGCCGGTTCGTCGGCTCCCCGGGTGACCCGGGCACTGGCCGAACTCGGCCTGGCCGACCGGGTGACGGTGGTCAACGCGGATCTGCGCAACGCCGTGGAGCGCCTGCCCGACGAATGGCGGCCCATCGACTTCGCGTGGGTGGACGCCTGGGACTGCCTTCACTTCTTCGAGAACTGCTGGGAGCTGGTCAATCCCGACGGCGGGATCGTGGTGATGCACTATCTGATGACGTACCCGGAGGGCGAGGCGATCCTGCGGTACATCGCCGAGAGCCAGCGGCTGCGGCCGGGCGAGTTCGAGGTGCTGAGCCTGCTGGAGAGCCACAAGCTGCGGCAGAACAGCATGACCGTGCTCCGCCGCACCAGCGGCGCCGCGCCCAGGGAGTACTCCGACACCGGGCAGCGGCCGCGGCTGGGGGGGCGGGTGCGTGCGGACGCCCTCGCGCTGGCGCGGTCGCTCGCCGCCCCGGACGGGCGGGGCGGTCCGGGGGAGGATCTGCGCAAGGCGCGAGATGTGGACCGTGGCGCCGCCGTGCGAACGTCTGCTGCACCGGACACAGGAAGGCGCGAACAAGCATGACGGACACGGCCGTTGAACCGACGTCCCTGCTGGTGATCGAGCCGGGGGACGCCCGCTACGAGAACCTCGTCCAGGGCTACAACCACCGTTTCACGGGTCGGCCCGAGCGGGTGTGCCTGCCGGTGGACACCGACGAGGTGGTGGCGGCGGTCCAGCACGCGGTGGACGCCGGCAAGCGGATCGCGGTGCGCAGCGGCGGGCACTGCTTCGAGGACTTCACCGCCGCGCCCGAGATCGCCGTGCTGCTGGACCTGTCGCAGCTGAACAACATCGCCCACGACCGGCGGCGCCGCGCCATCGAGGTCGGGACGGGGGCCACGCTGGGCGACGTCTATCGCACGCTGTTCAAACGCTGGGGGGTGACCGTGCCCGGCGGCACCTGCTTCGACGTCGGCGCCGGCGGGCACGTCATGGGCGGCGGCTACGGCCATCTCTCGCGCCGCGACGGCCTGGTGGTGGACCATCTGTACGCCGTCGAGGTGGTCGTCGTGGACGGGTCGGGCCGGGCGCGGGCCGTGGTGGCCACCGCCGACCCCGACGACCCGCACCACGATCTGTGGTGGGCGCACACCGGCGGCGGTGGCGGCAACTTCGGTGTGGTGACGCGGTACTGGCTGCGCACGCCGGGCGCCGGCTCCGACGACCCCGCCGCGCTCCTGCCCAGGGCCCCGGCGCGGGTGTGGAAGCGCACCGTCATGTGGCCCTGGCAGGGCATGACCGCGGAGGCCTTCGACACCCTGCTGCGCAACTACGGTGCCTGGTACGAGAAGCACGACGACGCCGACAGCCCGGCGGCGGGACTGTGGAGCAATCTGATCGCCACCCACCGGAGTTCGGGGATGTTCGGGATGACGGTGGTGATCGACCATGACGGGCCGGACGCCGAGAGCGTCTTGCACGAGCAGTACGAGTGGGTCACCCGGGGCGTCGGGGTCGCGCCGGTGACGCACACCTGCGAGGTCGTCCCCTGGTTCAGCTCCTGGATGCCCTCCTACACCTTCCCGAACGATCCCCAGGGCCGCTACAAGGACAAGTCGGGCAACCTCCGCAAGGGCTTCACCGCGCACCAGCGCGAGGTGATCCACCGCTACCTGACCGATCCCGAGCAGTCCAATCCGACGGCGTGCGTCGTGATCGCCGGCTACGGCGGCAAGGTCAACACGGTCGCTCCCGGGGCCACGGCCACCGTCCAGCGGGACGCGGTGCTCAAGGTCGTCTACAGCGGCGGGGTCTGGCAGTCCGGTGACCGGGACGAGGCCGCCATCGCGTGGATGCGGCGGTTCTACCGCGACGTCTACGCCGGCACCGGCGGGGTGCCCGTACCCGACGACGTCAACGCCGGGGCGTACATCGGCTATCCCGACGCCGACCTGGCCGACCCCGCCTGGAACACCTCGGGCGTGCCCTGGTCGACGATCTACTACGGCGCCAACTACCCGCGCCTGCGGCAGGTCAAGGGGCGCTACGACCCCCGCAACGTCTTCCGTCACTCGCTGTCCGTCGAGCTCCCGTCCGCCTAGGGCTCCCTTACGGAGGTTCACCGTGCTCGAGAACAAGGTCGTCGTCGTCTCCGGAGTCGGACCGGGCCTGGGGCGGGCCGTCGCCCTGCGGGCGGCCGGGTCGGGGGCCGACGTCGTGCTCGCCGCCCGCACCGAGTCCCGGCTGGCGCGGATCGCCGCCGAGATCGAGGAGCAGACCGGGCGCCGCGTGCTCGCCGTGCCGACCGACATCACCGACGAGACGTCGGCCGCCGGCCTCGCCAAGGTGGTCACGGACACCTTCGGCCGGGTCGACGCCCTCGTCAACAACGCCTTCGCCGTTCCGCCGCTGGCCGACCTCCTCGACGTCGACCTGGCCGACGTGCGTGCCGGCTTCGAGACCAACGTGTACGCCGCGCTGCGGCTCACCCGGCTGTTCACGCCCGCGCTGGCGGACAGCCGCGGCTCGGTCGTGATGGTCAACTCCGCGGTGCTGCGCCACTCCAAGCGGCTCTTCGGCGCCTACAAGATGAGCAAGGCCGCCCTGCTGTCCCTGGCCCAGAGCCTGGCCACCGAACTGGGGCCCCGGGGCATCCGGGTCAACACCGTCGCCCCCGGCTACATCTGGGCGGACGCCCTGCGCGAAGGCTTCGGCCAGTGGGCCGAGCAGCGGGGCGTCACCGTGCAGGACGTCTACGACGAGATCGCGGCCACCCTCGACCTCGGCCGGCTGCCCGAGCCGGAGGAGATCGCGGACGTGGTGCTCTTCCTGGTCTCCGACATGTCCCGCGCCGTCACCGGTCACTGCCTGGACGCCAACGCCGGCGAGTTCCACCACTGACCGCCATGCCCGCGCACCACTGACCGCCCCAGAGGAAAGTTGAGGCTCCGCGGTGACACAGAACAGAGAGGGAACCGGTGCCCCGGCCACCAGGGTGGGACACCGCGGCACGGGCACCCGGCGCGTGGCGGGCCCGAAACCCGGCTGGTGGCAGAGTCCATGGGCGGCGGCGCTGGCCGTCATCGTGGTGTTCAATCTGCTGTACGCCCTCCCGCGCTACCTGTCCGGGGATCGTGAGCAGTCCCGGATCCCGCTGGATCCGGGTTTCTCGCAGCACTTCCTGGTCGTGGTGCTGCACGCCGTGCTCGGCAACCTCGCCCTGGTGACGGTCTTCCTCCAGGTCCTGCCCTGGGTACGCCGTCACCACCCGCGGCTGCACCGGGTGAGCGGCCGGATCTACATCTTCGCCGCGGCACTGCCCACGACCGTGCTGGCCTTCGTCCTGGTGCCCCACAGCCAGGCCCCCTTCGGCGCGTTCGGACTGACGCTGTCGGGGGTGCTGTGGATCGCCACCACGCTGCTCGGCTACCGGGCCGTCCGTCAGCGCCGGTACGTCGACCACCGCCGCTGGATGGTCTACAGCTTCGCCCTCTCGCTGGGCACCACCTGGGGCCGCGTGCTGGCCGAACTCATGCAGGCCTTCCCGGGCCTGCACGTCAGCATCTCGTTCATCCTCGAACTGTCCATGTGGGGCAGTTGGGTCATGAACCTGCTGCTCGCGCACTGGTGGCTCGAGCACACGGCCCCGCGGGCGGCCCAGCTCGTGCGGTAGCCCGAAAAACAGGGCGGTCGGCCGAATGACGAAGCTCCGGTTGGCGGGGTGACCTTCCCGGGTCACCCGCCAACCGGAGTTTCTTATTCGATATCACCCGGCGATTACTTTTGGCGCGGGCCACCGAAAACAGGATCCCCGCGATTCGGATTTCGCGCGGCTCGCCCGGGTTTCTCCATATAACGCCGAATGCGCGCAAGATCACCCGCTCGGTGTGATCTTGACACGGATCACAGATTACCGATGGGTACTGATTCGGCCTCTCCTGTACTACCCTGCCATTGCCGTGCACATGCCGACATGGCGCACCGGGCGCCGACACGATCGTCCGTGACCAGCATCTGGCGACTTGCACAACCAGTGCTTCCCTAATCATTCCGACTCTCTTTCGAAAGGAGGCCGCCCGGCGAGCCGTCCGAAAAGGAGCAAGACCGCCGACGCCACGTGGGAAGGTAGCCGTCGTTACCAAGGTCGGGAGCGGTTCGGTTCTCGCAACTGCGTACATGGATAGGAAGTGTTTTTCGTGCTCCTCGAGGACAAGACGGTGGTGGTATACGGTGCTTCGGCAGCGCACAGCGCTGCGCTGGTCAGGGCGTTCGCCGGCCAGCGTTCTATGATTTTCTTTGCAGATTCTTCACGGGATGCGGCCGAGGCGGCCGCCCGCCGGGTGATTGCCGCCGGCGCGGTCGCCGAAGCGGCCGAAGTCGACCTTTTCGACCGTCGCCAGATAGCGGAGTACACCGCCGAGCTGGTGGAGTGGACGGGCGGCATCGACGTCGCCGTCGTGGCGATCCGGGGCGAGGACGGCGACGCCGCCCAGCTGACGGCCGTCAGAACGGTCGCCGAGCGCATGTCCGCCCAGGGGTCCGGCATCATTGTGATCATGTCCATCACCGACCACGAGCGGGACTACCGGGAGCTGATCGAACAGGCCGCCGATCACGGCGTCGCCGTCCTTCCCCTCTTCTGCGCCCCCGCCCGTGGAGAGCGTCACAGCATCTCGCTCGACCGTCCGGCCCATTCCTGATCCGCGCACGGGCGCCGTGCCGGGGCGCGCCGGATCCAGCGGCCCGCCCCGGTTTCCCGGGCGGCGCGCACCCTCCAGCCTCTAGCCTGGTGCGCGGGCCGAAAAGCTGACGTGACGTCAACTGGCCCTGTCCGTAAGCCCGGTGGGGATGGCCTGGCCGGGCTCGCAGCGCTCGACTGGGGAGGATCCACCGTGAGTCGAACAGGCAGCCGGTCGCGGGTTCTGATCGTCGGTGCCGGTCTGGCCGGCACCGCCACGGCGATCCGTCTGCTGTGCTTCGCGCGCCGGCCCGTCGAGATCGTCCTGCTCGAACGGCGCGCCGACTACCGGTCCGCCGGCCTCGCCTACCACCGGGAGGGCAATCCCTGGGACCACGTCTTCAACATCCAGGCGGGCCGGATGTCGGTGTTCCGGGAGGACGTCCTCGACTTCGTCCGCTGGGCCAACACCGAGGCCGACCGCGGGGACTGGCCGGCCCCGTGGGCCGGTCTGGAGTTCACCGAACAGAGCCCGGCGCCCCGGCGCATCTTCCAGGACTACCTGATCGACCGGCTCGCCGAGGCCGCGCGGGAAGCCGGTCCCGGCGTCGTGCTCGTCGAGGAGGACGGCGAGGCGGTGGACGTCGACGTGCGCCCCCGGGGCGTCGAGGTGACCGTGCGACGGCCGTCCGCGGACGGTCGGGAGCCGGAGTGCGAGGTGATACCCGCCGACCACGTCGTTCTCGCGACCGGCCTCGAACTCAAGGAGCCGCCTTTCGCCACCGAGGTGCTCGCGCATCCGTCGTTCGTGCGGAATCCGTACTCCGCGGACGGTGTCCGAAAACTCATGGCGCTTCCGCCCGGGGCGACCGTCGCGATCGTCGGTTCGGTGCTGAGCGCCTACGACTCGGCGGGTCTGCTGCTGCGCCGGGGCCACACCGGCCCCGTTCATCTGATCTCCAGAACCGGGACGCTCTTCCGGACCTATCCGGACGGCCATGAGCACGAGGTCTTACGGCTGCCCTGTCCGAAATCGTTACTCGAGCCGTACCGGGGCCGTGCGGATTTCCTGGCCCGGGTGCGCAGCGAGTGGGAGACGGCGTGTTCGTCGGTGGCCCGGCAGCGTCCCGACGTCCTGCCCGCGGTGGTGGCGGAGCGGGTGACGAAGGCGTGGGAGCCGTATCTTCCCGAGATCATCGAGCGCATTCCCTCCCCGGAACTGCGAAGCCTGCTGGATGAATTCAGTACCGTGATAGCCGCTTTCCGGGTCGGGGCGGTGCAATACACGATGACCGTCATCGAGCGGGCGATGGCCGCGGCAGACGGGCCGGTGAGGCTGCTCGTCGGCAGGGTGGACGGGATCGGGCCGGCGGGGTCCGGGCGGCTGGTCGTCTCGGTCGCCACGCCGGAGGGGCCGCGCAGCGTCGAGGCCGACCTGGTGGTGTGCAACGTGGGCCGGGAAGGGGACTACGGCAAGGCCCGGCAGCCGCTGTGGCGCCGTCTCGTCGGGAAGGGGATCGCCGTACCCCACGACCGCACCGGACGGGGCGTGGAGGTCGACGCCGAGGGGGCGCTGCTGGGCCGCGACGGCCGGCCGGCCGGACCGCTCTGGGCGGTCGGCGTGCCGCGGGAGGGCGACGAGATCGTGCGCAACGGCCGGACCGGTGCGTTCGCCTTCAATCTCGCCGCCATCAAGAACCACTCCGTCGCGGTCGCCGCACGGGTGATCGAGCAACTCGAATACGGCGACGGTCCGGCTCGAAACGCTTCCCCATGCGCACGGCTGATCAGCAATACAGAGGATGCGGTCCGGGCGTGCTGGGAAGAAGCTGTACTTCTGGAGGTGCGAAGGCTTGCCACGCGTTCCCGTAATGAACGGGAACTGCTGGATTCCCGGCTGGACACCTGCATTCGGTCCGTCGGCGAAGTTCCGGCACTGCCGAAGGATGCCTCCCGGCGCCGCCGTCTGCTGCGGGTGGCCGTCAACCGGGCTGCCGTCGAACGGCTCACCGACGTGTCCGTCAGTCCCCGGCAGCTGCGCCGGCAGTTGAACCTGGAGAACTCCGAACAACGGGAGGGCTAGTTGAACGGGCGACGGATTCAGGGTTCCCTCTTGACCGGTGGACCGCACCGCGTGGTGCGCGGAATCTGCAACCGCACGAGATATCCACTCAAGGATTCCGTTCTCGTCGCCCCCCGTCTCGAAGCCCGGCTGTACGACGCGATGCTGGCGGCCCGGGCCGTCGTCTGCGGCACGGGTGGGCTGACCGGTCACATGCAGTCCATCTGCCGCGGCCGGGGAATACCCGTGCTCCTCGTGGACCCGGCGGATCTCGCCGACCTGGCCGGCGAGGTGACGCTTCACCTGGAGAGCCAGTCCGTCGTCGTCGGCCCCGACATCCCGGCGAGGACTCCCTCACCGGACGACCTCGGATCGGCCTGCGCCGTCATCGCCGACCTGCGCGACATCCGCACCGTCAACTCCTGCGGGCCGGACGCGAAGCGGGTGGAGTCCTTCTTCATCCGGGAGGAGTTCCTGTGCCTGGCGGCGAACCTGCGGCCGCTCGACGCCCTGGTGGGCGGCCCGGCCGCCATCGCGGCCTACGGGCGGGCCGTCGCGGACCGGTTGTGCGCCTTCGTCGACGCGCTGCTGCCCGGCCAGCGGCTGGTGCTGAGGCTGCTCGACCTGCGCTCCGACCACGCCGCCGACGTCACCGAGCAGGCCCCGGTCGCGGTCGAGCCCAACCCCGAACTGGGCCTGCACGGCGCACGCTGGCTGCTCGGCTCCCCCGCCTACCGGGACGCGCTGCACGCCCTGCTCGCCCTGCTGGGCGAACGGCTCGGCGAGGACGCGGGCCGGGTGAGCCTCGCGGCGCCGTTCCTCACCGACGAGAAGGAGTTCGTCCGGCTCAGGGCGCACCTGGAACTGCCGGACGAGCTGCCCCTGTCGGCGTTCGTGGAGACCCCCGCGGCGGTGCACGCCAGCACGGCGCTGTGCGCCGCGGGCGCCGGCGAGCTGTTCCTCGGCATGAAGGACCTGGTGCAGTTCTATCTCGCCGCGGACCGCAGCAACCACCTGGTGGCCGGCACCTACCAGACCCGGCATCCGGCCGTCCTGGACGGGGTGCGGACGGTGGTGGAGTCCGCGCGCGCCACCCGCACCCCGGTGCGGGTGTTCACCCTGGGCGCGGACCTCGCCCACTACCTGGAGCGGCTGCCGGCCCCGGACGGCTACATGATGTGCACCGCCGAACTGCTTGAGGTGCTCGTGCCCGGGGAAGCCTCGTGACGCCAACTCCGCATCGTAGAAGAAGACTTGGGGCCCAGGGCGCTGCTGGAATGGGCGGCGACGTGGACCAGGGAGGTTCTCCGTGTCAGCCAACACCGCGACCCCGTACCGGATCCGTGACGGTATCGGCGTCCTCAACGGCCGCTACCACAAGATCGGGCTGGGGGTATTCGGCGTCATCGTCCTGGCGCACTGGGCGGAGCACCTGACCCAGGCCGTGCAGATCTACGTCCTGGGCTGGCCGGTGCCCGAGGCCCGGGGCGTCCTCGGGGTTCCCTTCCCGTGGCTGGTCACCTCGGAGTGGATGCACTACGGCTACGCCCTGATCATGCTCGTCGGCTTCGTGGTGCTGCGTCCGGGCTTCACCGGCGCCTCGCGCACCTGGTGGAACATCACCCTCGGCGTCCAGGTCTGGCACCACTTCGAGCACCTGCTGCTGCTGGTCCAGGCCCTCGCCGGCGTGTACCTGGCCGGCCGCGCCGTGCCCACCAGCATCGTCCAGCTGTTCGCGCCGCGGGTGGAGCTGCACCTCTTCTACAACGCGCTGGTCACCCTTCCGATGGTCGTCGCCATGGTGCTGCACGTGCGGGCGGACCGGGCGGACAACGCGGGCGCGCGCTGCACCTGCGCGGCCGCGGCGTGAGCCGACGGCCGTCGGGCTGGGTGTCCCTGGTGCTGCTGGTGGCGGCGTGCGCCCTGCTCGGGGTCGCGCTGCCCAACGCGGGCAACGCCCTGCGCGCGGCGACGCGCGACGGGGTGCCCGGGACGTTCACCGCCCGGCAGCTGTCCTGCGTACGGCATCCGGGACACGAGACGTGCGAGTGGGTCGGCTCGTTCCGCTCCGCCGACGGCACGTCCACGCTCGAACCGGTCAGGATGTACGGCCGTGACCGCGGCTCGCTGGCGGACGGCCGGCGGGTCCCCGCCGTCGACGTCGGCCTGCCGGGCCGGGTCTACGGCCCGGGAGGCTCCCGCGAAGGGATCTTCACGGGTGTGCTGCTGCTCGCCGGCTACGCCCTGTTCGCCCTGGTGGCCAAGCGTCACCTCATGCCGCCGCCCGCGCCGCCGAAGGGCCGCCGCGGACGTGGCGGCCCTTCGGCGGCGCGGGCGGCGGGGGCGTCCCGCCGGCCTGCCGAGCCGGACGCGGGCGGAGAGGGGCGTCTGGCGGGCGCCGGGCCGCACCGGCTGCCGTAGCGGCCGGTCCTCGTCCTGTCCGCGTCCTGTCCGCACTCCGGGAGTGGCCCGCTCCCCGGCGGGGGACGGAGCATGAAGCGGCCGTCGACGACGGCCGTTCCGTTCCGTTCCGTCCGGGAGAGGACCGCCACCGTGGCGCACATCGAACTCGACAACGATCAGCCCGGTATCCGGGGGCTGCTGGCGCACCGCCCCGACACCGCGGCGCCGCTCGGCCTGCTGGCCGAGACGCTGCTGCGCTCCCCCTCGTCGCTGTCGCGCGGCGAGCGGGAGCTGATCGCCGCCTACACCTCGCACCTCAACGCCACGCCCTACTGCGCCCGTTCGCACGGGGCGTTCGCCGCCGCGCAGCTGGAGGCGGGGCACGACCTCGTCGACGCCGTCCTCGCGGATCCGGACACCGCGCCGATCACGCCGCGGCTGCGGGCGCTGCTGAGGATCGCGGCGGAGGTGCGCGGGCCGGTGCGGCCCCTCACGCCCGGGACCGTCGCCGCCGCGAGGGCGGCGGGCGCCGACGACCGGCAGATCCACGACACCGTGCTGATCGCCGCCGCGTTCTGCATGTTCAACCGCTACGTCACCGGCCTGGACACCGAACTGCCCAGGGACCCGGGGTACTTCGACGAGGCGGCGAAACTGATCACGACCCGCGGGTACAGCGGCGGCTGACGGCCCCGGCCGCGCCGGCGCGGTCAGCCGCCGTCCAGCCACGCCGCGTGGAAGCCGTGCGGCACCGGGACCGGCAGCGGGACCACCGCGGCCGGGCGGCCCGTGAAGTCGGCGGTGTCGAGGACCATCAGCTCGCCGCGTCCGGTCCGGCCGTCGGTGACCATGCTCAGCAGCCAGCCGTCCCCCTCGGGCGCGCACGGCTCGCGCGGGACGAAGACGGCCTCGCCGGCCGTGCGGCCCGGGGGCAGCGCGTGGGTGTCGGTCCGGCCGGCGGCGAGGTCGTGGCGCAGCAGCGCCGGGCCGCCCAGCAGTTCGCCGCCGGACGGGTCGAGGGCGGTGGTGAAGGCGAAGCGGTGCCGGGTGCCGCGCACCCGGTCGTCGATCACCGGGGATTCCTGGACCGTGTCGGAGAGCTGTTCCTCGACGACCGTGCCCCCGAGCGCGTCCACCGTCCAGCGGACCAGGGTGGGGGGTGTCTCGCCGGGGCGGTGCGGGTCGCGGTCGAAGACGCGCGGGTGGCGGATGACGTCGACGACGATGTGCCGGCCCCTCTCGTAGGCGTTGACCGGGTGGAAGACGAAGCACGGCGGCAGTTCGACCCAGAGGATGTCGTCGGCTCCGCCGTCGCGCGGCAGCAGCCCCAGACGGGCGCCGTGGCCGTCGTTCCAGGCGTAGGGGACGCGGGAGCCCGCCGCCGCGGCGGCGGGGCTGAAGACCACGGGCAGGTCGTAGACGAGGGCGTGGCGTTCGGTGAGGGAGAACGCGTGCATCATCACCGGCCGCTTCAGCGGCAGGGGGACCGAGCGGCGCACCCTGCCGTGCACGTCGACCACGAGGTAGGCGGCGTAGGGCGGTTCGTGGGAGGTGGCGACCGCGTGCAGCTCGCCGGTGAGGGGGTCGTGCTGCGGGTGCGCCGCGAACCCGCCGGGCAGCGTTCCGTCGAAGTCGATGCGGGCGACCGTGTCGAGGCGGGCGTCGAGCTGCAGGGGGCGCGGGCCGCCGTCGCCGAGGGCGAGGGTGCGGCCGGCGTGGCGGACGATGTTGGCGTTGGCGTTGTCGTTGGGGCCGTGCCGGGGGCCGGGGGCGGGCAGTTCGCCGAGGATGCGGGCGGCGCGGTCGGTGCGCAGCCAGCGGTTGCGGTACCAGTGGGCGCGGCCGTCGCGCAGCCGCAGTGCGTGCACCATGCCGTCGCCCGCGAAGAGGTGCTCCTCGCGTCGTCGTAGCGGGCGGGGGCCGATGGTGAGGAAGGTGCCGTCCAGTGCCGGGGGGAGCGCGCCGAGGACGGGGGGCGCGGGGACGACCACCTCCCGGGCGGCGGGGGGAACGGCGGCGAGGTCGACCGGTTCGGATTTCGATGCGATCATCGTTCCGCCCTACGTAGCGTATCGTCGTTACGTAACATGGTTACGTAACAGGGTGTCGGACGACAGAGGGGGCGTCAAGAGTGAGTCCGCGACAGGCAAATCCGAGGCTCAGGGGCGATCTCGTGGAGGCCGCCGCGCGGCTGCTGGCCGACGAGGGGCCGCAGGCGCTGACGACCCGCCGGCTGGCGGCCGCGGTGGGTTCCTCGACCACCGCCGTCTACACCCACTTCGGCGGCATGGACGACCTGGTGCGGGCGATGGTGCACGAGGGGTTCGCCCGGCTCGACCGGCGGATGAGCGAGGTGAGCGCGAGCGGCGACCCCGTGGCCGACATCGCGGCGCTGGGGCTCGCCTACCGCGACAACGCGCGTGAGCACCGGCACCTGTACGGGGTGATGTTCGGCGGGGTGGGGTTCGGTGGGTTCCGCCTCACCGAGGAGGACCAGCAGCACGGCCGCTACACCCTCGAGCCCGTGGCCCGGGCGGTGGCGGCGGCGATGGCGGCGGGCCGCTTCCAGGAGGGCGACACGCGGCTGGTCGCCCATCAGATGTGGATCGCCCTGCACGGGCTGGTGACGCTGGAACTGGGCGGCTTCCTGGTGCGGCCCTACGACGCGGACCGCTGCTTCGCCGCGCAGGTGTACGGGCTGCTGGTGGGCGCGGGCGACGATCCCGCGCGGGCCCGGCGCTCCCTGGAAGGACTCGGCGTGCCCGTCGGGGCCGGGTGAGCGCGCGGGCCTGAACGCCGTCGGGCCGCGGCCGTCGCGAACGACGGCCGCGGCCCGCACCGGGTGTGGCTGCGTGCTCCCCTCTTCAGACGGCGAAGGGCGTCAGGCGGTGGAAGGCGCCTCCGTAGAACAGCAGGGCGTCGGTGTCCGGCCCGCGCCCCGCGTCGAGCACGGTGCCGAGCATGATGGAGTGGTCCCCGCCGTCGTACACCGCCTCCAGGCCGCACTCCAGCCAGGCCAGCGCACCCGACAGGACGGGGGCGCCGGTGCGGCGGCCCGGCTCGGTGTCCACCGCCTCGAACTCGCGCGCGCCGCGCGGTCGCCCGCGGTCGGCGAAGCGGCGCGCGATCGGCTCCTGCCCCGCGGCCAGGACGGACACCGCGAAGGCCTTCTCGTCCAGCACCAGGTCGTGCAGCGCCGCCGTGCGCAGCACGCACACCAGCACCAGCGGCGGGTCCAGCGAGACGGAGGTGAACGAGTTCGCCGTCATGCCCCTCGGCAGCTCCCGGCCGGCCGTCAGGACGGTGATGCCGGTCGCGAAGGAGCCGAGCACGCCCCGCAGTGCGCGGCGGTGGTTGTCCAGCAGCGCGGCCGGCGCCCCGTCCGGGGCGGGCGGGCGCGGGCCGTCCGCGCGGCCGTCGTCCATGCCCTCACCCCCCGCCCGCGGTCGCCGCGAGATGCCCGGGGGGCACGGAGCCGGACGCCGGGAGCGCGTACGGCTCCAGCGCGCGGCGCAGCGCCTCGGGCACCCGCGTCGGCCGGGTGTCGGTGTTGGGGCCGCGCATGCAGGCCACCCGCTGACGGCCCCGGGCGACCAGGTCCTCGGCTTCGGCTCCGTCCTCGCCGCGCAGCCGCACGTAGTCGAAGGTGAAGCCGATCTGGGTCTGCGTCAGGTCCTCCAGCCGCATCCGGACGGAGAGCTGGTCGAACGCGGTGATCTCGGCGAAGAAGTCGCAGCCCACCGAGAGCGTGAACAGCTTCAGGTCGCCCCGGATGTCCTCCAGCACCTGCGGAGCCCGGTCGCGCAGGAACATCTCCCGGCACCGGCCCTGCCAGCGCACGTAGTTGACGTAGTAGACGTTGCCCACCAGGTTGGTCTCCTCGAAGCCGACCAGGTGGCGCAGTTCGTAGTAGGGGCGTTGTGCGCCCATCGATGCCTCACCCCTCCTTCTCTGTCAGCACGGCGAACACCGCCGGCTGCGGCGCGCCGCGCAGGACGGCCGGGACGGTGGCGATCCGGGCCGCGCCGCAGCGCAGCACCACCCACCGGTCCGGGGCCCCGGGGCAGGCCTCCACGGTCAGCTCCACGTGCGCCCGGCCGTTCTTGCGCAGGCACTCGGTGGCGCCCCACACCCGGGTCGCGGCGAGCGACAGGTCCTCGCCGTGCTCGGCCGCGATCAGCCGGGCCAGCGCGAGACCGCCGGCGCCCAGCAGCCCCTCCCATTCGTGCGGGCCGTGCGCGCCGACGCTCTGCACGTCGCACGCGACCGGCCGCTCCCCCGCCACGGCCAGGGTGACGCCGGCGCCGTGGGAGGCGGAGACGTAGGGGCCGCCGTCCACCTCGGGACGCCCGTCGGGGCGGTGCCTGAGCGTGGCCGGGCGGCCGAGGGCCTGGCCGAGGGCGTGGGCGGTGCGGGCGCGCCGGGCGTCCCGGCCGCCGTCGGCGTCGTCGCCGTCCGGGTGGACGGCGATCCGTACCGGCGCGGGCAGCACCGCCTCGGCGCGGCGTTCCAGGTAGGGGCCGAGCAGCGCGGGCTCCCAGGGGCCGGAGCCGTCCAGCTTGCGGACGGCACGCAGCGTCAGGCCCGTCCAGCGCTCGACGAGCGTGCCCTGCCCGTCGCGCACGTCGAGGTCGTAGACGTAGGTGTCGCCGTCCCGGGAGCGTTCCACGGCGTGCAGGACCACCCGGCCGCCGCCGGCCGCGGTGACCGGGTCGGCGAGGTGCAGCCGCTCGATGCCGACCGGCAGCAGTGTCGCGTCCGGCACGCACGCCTGGAGGGAGTGCATCAGCGCGTCCCGCGTGCCGGGGTCGGCCAGCACCATGTCGGGTGAGAGGAACCCGGCGAACCAGGGCGCGGTGGCGGACGTGGAGATGTCCGCGACGCACCCCTTGGCCTCGAGGTGCCGGTAGCCCTCCAGGCGCTGGAAGCGGGCGCCCTGGAACAGCACCGGCCCGTACATGTCCCGTGCCGGGTCCAGCGCCGGGGGGACACCCTCGGGCGGGACCGGGCCGTGCGGCGGCTGCGGGCTCGGCCCGTAGCGCAGCACCGCGCGGAAGTGGTCGGCGCGGAAGTCGGTCTCGCTGCTGCGGATCACCGCGCGGACCGTGTCGGGGCCGGTGGCCAGCACGGCCACCCGCACGGTGGTCGTGCCGTCCGGCGGCACCGCCACCGGGCGCAGGAACTCGGCGTCCTCCAGGACGGGCACCGCGTCGGCGCCCGTGCGGCCGGTGAGCGCCGCGGCGGCCTGGGCCATGGCCTCCATGCCGAGCACCGCCGGCAGCAGCAGGGTGCCGTCGAGGAGGTGGTCGGCGAGGTAGGGGTCGGTGGCGGCGGACAACGCGGAGTCGGCCACGAGTTCGACACCGGGGTAGTGGGCCCGGACGTCCTCCACGAACCGCAGCAGCGGCAGTTCGCGCTCCTCCAGGGTGAGGGTGGGCAGGCCGCCGGCGCGGCCCATGACGACCAGGGTGTCGGGTGTGTCCGGGTCGGCCAGCACCTGGCGGAGCATCGCGACGCCCTCGTCGGCGGGGATCGGCTCGATGCCCTCGCGCAGCAGCGACTCGAGGACTCCGAGCCGCTCCCCCATCCCGGCGCCGGACCACACCGACCACTCCAGTGCGACGCAGCGGCAGCCGGGCAGGTCGCGGCGCAGCCGCGCGATCCGCTCCGTCAGCCAGTCGTTGGCGGTGGCGTAGTCGGCCTCGCCGCGCAGTCCGGCCCGGCCGATGATGCTGCCGAACGCGACGACCAGCCGCAGCTGTGCCGGGTCGAGGGCGGCCAGGACCGCCTCGAGACCGGCGATCTTGACGGCGAGGGTGCGGCGGAACGACGCCTCGTCGAGGTCGGCGAGCGCGCGCGGTTCGTTGCGTCCCGCGCCGTGCAGCACGGCGGTGACGGGACCGAGGCGTTCGCGGATCTCCTGCACGGCGGCCTTGGTGTCGCCGGCCGAGGTGACGTCGGCGCGGGCGTAGTGGAAGCGGACGCCCGAGGCCGCCATCCGGCCGAGGTTGGCGGCGAGCTCGCGGTCGGTCTCGGGGTCGGAGCGCCCGAGCAGGCCGATGGCGCAGCCGGCCTCCCGGGCGAGGGACAGCGCGCACTCGGCGGTGATGCCCTTGCCGCCGCCGGTGACCAGGAGGACGTCGGCGACGGTCAGCGGGACCCGGGCCGCGCCGTCGGCGCCGCCGGTGGGCGCGACGGGCGGCAGGGCCCGCAGCACCGGGACGCGGCGGACGCCCGCCGCGTCGTAGTGCACCTCGCTGAACCCGCCGGTCGCCGCGACGTCCGCGACGATGCGGCGCACCGGCCCCTCGGCGTCGGACAGGCTGTTGAGGGGGAGCGTGACCACGGTCGTGGCGACGGCGGGCGCCTCCAGGTGGAGCGTCTTGGCCAGCCCCGCGGCGCCGCGCCGGTCGCCGACCGCGACGAACCGGGCGGCGGGCGCGGTGGGGTGCAGGGCGGCGCGGGCGGCGGAGAGCATCAGCGCGGCGTGCTCGTCGTCGCAGTCGGCGGGCAGGCAGAGCAGCACACCCCGGCCGAGCCCGGCGTCGCGCAGCGCCGCCGCGAGCGGCCCGGCCAGCGGATGCCGGTCGGGGGCGAACACCGTCCACGGTGCGTCGCCGCCCGCGGCGGACCCGGCCGGCCCGGGCGGGCTCACCGGTCCGGCGGCAGGCTCCTGACCGGATGCGCCGGCGGGTCCGGCGGCCCGCGTCCGGCCGGGGGCAGCGGCGGGTTCGGCCTCGACCAGGTCGACCGCGAACGCGCGGACCCACGGCGCCACACCGGCCGCCGCCGTCGCGCGGTCCGCGTCGGACGGCAGGGCCGTGCCGGACAGTTCGTCCAGCAGGGTCGCCAGTTCGGACAGCGTGGACGTGGCGAACGCCGAGGTCGTGGCGATGGCCTCGACCCCCAGCTCGCGGGCGGCGTCGTTCATGATCTGGCCGACCGTGATCGAGCTGAGGTGCAGCTCGTCCAGCGGGTTGGTGTCCGGCGAGAGGGCCGAGGGCGGCAGCTCGGCCCGGGCCGCGGCGAGCCGCATCAGGAGGTCGAGCGTGCTCGCGCCGTCCTCGGCGACGTCCGCCGGAAAGGGCCCCGCGGCCGCGGCGGCGACCGGGTGCGTGCCGGTGTCCGCCGGGAGCGGCAGGTCCCCCTGCGGCGCGGACTCGCACGGGCTCGCCAGGAACCGGAACTCCTTGTCCAGCGGCAGCGGCCGGGTGAAGCGGTCCCGGAACAGCTCGTGGTGGCGCACCGGGGCGCCGAGCACCCAGGCCGCGGCCACTGCCTGGAGGAGTCCCGTCAGGGATCTGCCGTCGGTGTCGAGGGCGATCACCGCGGTGTCCGCCGACTGGGCGGCCAGGCCGCTCAGGATGCGTCCGGGGCCGACCTCCAGCAGCAGGTCGCTCTCGGCCGCCACGCCCCGCACCGCCTGCGTGAACCGCACGGGGGCGAGGACCTGACGGGTCAGCAGCTGCGCCACGTCGGTGTCCCGGGCCAGCGGTGCGCCGGTGACCGTGGAGACCACCCGCCGCTGCAGGGGCGCGAGCCGCTCCTGCGCCAGATGCGCGGCGAACGCGCGCGCCGCCGGGGCGACCGCGGCCGAGTGGAAGGCGTGGGAGACGTTGATGCGCTGGGCGCCGAGCCCCTGGGCGACGGCCCGTGCGCTCACCCGCTCGACGGCGGCGGCGGGCCCGGAGACCACGGTCTGGCGGGGGCCGTTGTAGCCGGCGATCACCACGGGCTCGCCGGCGAGCAGCGGCTCCACCGAGGTGGGGCCCGCGGCGATGCTCACCATCGCGCCCCCGCCGTCGCCGGCGGCGGCCATCACCCGGCCGCGGGCCGCCGCCATGCGCAGCAGTGCGGCCTCGTCCATGGCCCCGGCCCAGTGCAGGGCCGTCAGCTCGCCCAGGCTGTGGCCCGCGGCGGACGTGGCGGTGATGCCGAGCATCGCGAGCACGCGCAGCCCGGCCGCGGAGGCCGTGACGATGCGGGGCTGGGCGACCTCGGTGGCCACCTGGTCGCCGTCGGCCGGGAGGGCCTGGTCCCGGTACAGCTCGTCCACGGCGGCGAAGCGGGCGCGCAGCGCGCCTTGGTCGCCGCCGCGTCCGGCGCCCTGCCCGGGGAAGAGGAAACCGATGCGGGGCGGTGTGTCGCCACGGCGGCCGAGGAACAGCCCGTGGGCCGCGTCGACGGCGGTGCGCGCACCGTCGTCGATGCGGGCCAGCAGCTCGGTGAAGCGCTCCTGCGCCTGCTCGGGCGACGAGGCGACGACGGCGGCCCGGACGCCGCGGTCGGCCAGTTCGCCCTGCAGCGTGGCGGCCAGGTCGGCGAGTTCGGCGTAGGACAGGCGTGCGGCGAGGGCGGCGAGTTGGGCCAGCCGTCCGCGCAGTGCGGCGGTGTCGTCGGCGTCGACCAGGAGCAGCTCGCAGTCCTGCCGGGAGCGGACCAGGCGGACGGCGGACCGGGGCAGGGCGGTGCGGCGCACTCCGTCGGCGTGTTCGACGACGACGTGCGCGTTGATGCCGCCGAAGCCCATCGAGGAGACCCCGGCCCGCCGGGGGGCGCCGTCGGGCCATGCCTCGGCCCGGCGCGGCACCCGCAGCGCGGGGCGGTCGCCGAGCAGTTCGGGGTGCGGGTCGTGGTGGCCGGTGGCGGGGGGGATGATCTGGTGGCGCACCACCAGCAGCGCCTTGAGCAGGCCGGCGATGCCGGCCGCGGCCTTGGTGTGTCCCATGTTGCCCTTGACGGTGCCCAGGGCGGCGGGCGGCGCGTCCGGGGCGGCGGCCCGGCGGGCCTCGGACAGGGCGCGCAGTTCGGTGGCGTCGCCCACGGCGGTGCCGGTGCCGTGGCCCTCCAGGTAGGAGACGGTCTCCAGGCCGAACCCGGCGGAGCGGTAGGCGCGGTCGAGGGCGAGGCGGTGGCCGCTCGCCTCGGGGCGGGTGATGCCGCCGCGGCCGTCGGAGGACCAGCCCCAGCCGGCGATCAGCCCGTAACGGAAACGTTCCTGCTCTACGGCGTCCTCGTCCCGCATCAGCACCACGGCACCGCAGCCCTCGCCGGGCCAGAAGCCGTTGGAGCCGCGGTCGTAGACGCGCATCTCGCCGGTGGCCAGGGCCCCCGTCTTGGCGAAGCCGATCACCTCGAAGGGGTCGATGCTCAGATCCACGCCGCCGGCGATGGCCACGTCCCACTTGCCGGAGGTCAGCGCGTCGCACGCGGTGGCGACGGACAGCAGCGAGGAGGAGCAGGCGCCGTCGACGGTGAACCCGCCGCCGCCGAGGTCGAAGTGGTTGCAGATGCGTCCGGCGATGGTGTTGGCCAGGCCGCCGGCCAGGCTGTCCTCGTCGATCGGCGGGAAGGGCTGCTTGTAGCGCTGCTCCAGAGCGGCCAGGAACTCGGCCAGCTCCTTGTCCGGCCAGCCCTGTTCGCGCAGTGCCGCGCCGACCGTGCGGCGGACGTAGGGCCAGCGCAGCCGCATCAGGTTGGCGCGGCTGAACTCGCCGGTGAGGCTGTTGCCGAGGACGGCGCCGGTGGTGGCCGCCGGCAGGCCCGCGCCGTCGGGGAACCCGGCGTCCTGAAGGGCGCGCGCGACCGTGTCGAGCGCCAGCCAGTGCGTCATGTCGGTGGCGCGGAAGGTGCTGCCGGCGATCCGGTGCCGGACGCGGTCGAACTCGTAGCCCTCCAGGACGGCCGCCTTGCGTGCGTAGTGGCGGTCGGGAGCGGCGGGGTCGGGCGAGTAGTAGTCCTCGTGGCGCATCCGCTCGTCGGGCAGGCGGCGGAAGGCGCGCCGCCCGGCCAGGACGTTCTGCCACAGCTGTTCGGGCGTCTCGGCGTCGGGGTAGCGGCAGGCCATGCCGACGACGGCGATCCGCGGTCGTCGGCCTGTCATGCCGCCACCGCCCGGGTTCCCGTGGCGGTGTCCGCGGTCGCGGACGGCACGGCGGCGGTCCGCTCGCGTCGGCGCTGCCTGAGGTGGGCCGCCCACCAGCCGATGCCGCGCAGGGCGCACACGGCGGTGGTGGCGAAGAACAGTGTGTAGACGACGTTGAAGAGCATCATCACCCCGTAGACCATCGCGACCGACGCGCCGAACATGAACTGGTTGCGGGCCTTGGTCGGCGTGGTGCCCGGGTCGCTGATCATGTAGTTGGTGAAGAGGACGAAGGCGACGCCGCTCATCGCGCCGACCGCCGAGTACACCGCGACGTCCCAGACGAAGTGGCGGATCACGCCCTGGATGGCGAACCCGCCGAGCCAGCCGACGATCAGCGCGACGCGCTTGGTGAGGATGGCGTTGATGACGGTGCCCGCGGTCGCGATGATCAGCGGGATGGCCATCCGGAAGAAATTGTTGGCGTTCTCCGTGAACTGGTACGGCGGCGCGATGCTGAACCAGGAGCCGAAGCAGAGCAGCGAGACGGTGATGCCGAAGTTCGACGGGTTCATGAAGTGCCGCATCCGGCCCGCGATCGGCGCCTGGAACACGTGCTTGCCGCCGACGCCGACGACCACGCCGAACAGGATCGGCAGGAACAGGTCGTTGCCGTAGGTGAGCATCGACACGGCCAGCGAGGTGATGTGGGCGGGCAGCAGGAACTCGTACACTCCGCGCACGCCGCGGCCGCGGAAGCGCGGGGCGCGCCGGTAGGCCCAGGCGGTGATCAGTTCGAGTGCGATCTCGGTGGTGTAGCCGCAGAGCACGGCCAGGACCGGCCACAGCCACGGCTGCTCGAAGCCGAGCAGGGTGTAGCCGAAGACGTTGAAGACGCTGATGGAGATGGCGAAGTTGCGCAGTGCGAGATAGCGCGGGTCGGGTTTGCCGGCCGGGCGCGGCGCGCCGGCCTGCGGTGCCTGCCCCGCGGTGGGCTGGGTAACCGTCGCGGTCATGTGCTCGGTACCTCCTGCGCGTCACCGGTGAGCATGAGGGTGTGGGTTCCGGGGTCGATGCGGCGTTGTTGCTGGTGGACCTTGCCGTCGGCGTCGCGCCAGCGGATGTCCAGGTCGACCGGTCCGTCGTGGGAGCCGAGTCCGAAGCGGACCTCGAAGCTGCGGAAGCCGCTGTGGCCGCTGCCGCCGTCGAGCTGTGCGATCTCGGTGCCGTCGGGCGTGGTGGCGCGGACGGTGGCGTTGTAGGCGGGGGCGCCGGCGCCGGACAGGCCGTCGTCGGAGCCCTTGGCGGCCGGGTCCTGGGAGGGCCGCACCAGGTTCAGGGTGAGGTGGTTGCCCAGCTTCGGGGAGGTGTTGCAGTAGAAGGCGGGCGGGCCCCACTGCCGGGCCACGGCGAGGTCCAGTGCGCCGGTGCCGGTGGTGTCGCCGGTTGCCAGGGCGCGGGTCGGGGTGGGCACCGCGAGGCCGAGCTGCTCGCTGATGTTGGCGAACCTGCCGTCGTCGGTGCGGGCGTAGAACGCCAGTTTGTCGTCGCCCGCGATGTCGTCGCCCGGCTGCACGTTCGGCCACATGGCGGGGTTGGACAGCAGGAGGTCGTTGGCCATGGCCATCTCCTGCAGCCACGGCCAGCGGTCGATCTCGCCCTTGACGAAGCCGTCGGTCTGGACGACGTCCTGGTGGCCGGAGTTGCGGAAGTCGCCCATCTTGACGTCCCAGTTCCAGCCGGTCCACGCCAGGCCGTACTCGCGGGCCTCCTGGGTGAAGGGGGCCACGCCGTCGGCGAGTTCGCGGGCCATCTCCGCTTCGTTCGAGGTGCGGTTCTTCCAGACGAAGTTGGACTCCTCCAGGCCCCACGCCGAGGTGATGTTGCTGACCATCATGTCGAAGCGGCCGGTGCGGTCCAGGTCGCCGAAGTCGACGCCCATGCCCTTGAAGGAGCCCTGGCCGAGCACGAACGACTTGGGTGTGGTGGGGGTGCGCCGCCCGACGGCCTCGGTGAACCGGATCTGTCCGGGACGGGAGCGGTTGTACAGCAGGTGGTCGTGGCCGAAGTCGTTGGCGATGTACAGCTCCGGCAGGACGTCGCCGGTCAGGTCGGCTCCCGCGATGGCGAGGGTCCAGCCCGTGGCGGCGTCGTACGGGACGGCCTTGGAGTCCTCGGTGTAGTGAGCGGTGGGCTCGGTGCCGGAGGTGGCGGCCGTCCAGCGCAGCACGTGGTCGCCGCCGGCGTTCTCGGCGCGCGACAGCGAGTTGTTCATCGTGACGTTCTTCAGGCCGTGGGGGTCCAGGACGTCGGAGTCGGGGAAGTAGTTGCCGATGACGATGTCCGGGTGGCCGTCGCCGTCCAGGTCGCTGACGTGCACGGCGTCGGTGTTCCAGCGCGGGCCGTGGTAGCGGCCGTCGCGGGACTGGAAGGGCACCAGTTCGCGCGGCGCGTAGGCGCCGGGCGAGGGGGTGCGCGCGTCGGAGCGGGCCAGGAAGAGGATCGGGGTGCGTCCCCAGTAGCTGACCAGGATGTCCATGCGGGCGTCCGCGTTGAAGTCGCCGAAGGTGCAGCCGGTGGGCGCCATGGTGTCGTCCACCGGCAGCGGCGCGGCGTCGAGGAGGAACGGCGTGAACCGGTCGTCCTTTCCTGCCGTGGGCGTGTACGTCACCGTGACCTGGTCGGTGCGGGTGTCGACGATGCACATGCCGGAGGGCCGGCCGTTTCCGGTGACGTCGTTGATCGCGATGCTCGCGCCCACCGAGGAGATCCAGGAACGGATCTTCTCGTAGGCGGGGTTGACGGTGCGCACGGTGCGTTTGGGCAGCTTGTCGTAGCCCGGCGGCATGGCGATGGGCATTTCCTTGAAACGGTAGTCGGCGGCCGCCTTCGTGCCGTCGGGAGCGGCGACTGATTCCCGGGTCGCGAAGAACAGTGTTGCCGCGATGAGAACCGTCACCAGCCCCGGCACAAGCCTGCGAATCCGCTGGCTGTACGCCACGATGCTCCCCCCTCTCTCTGGTGGATGTCAGGGTCGGCGTGCGAATCGAGATGTGATTCCACAGCTACGATCCGGGATTGCCGTGCGGTCGGCATCTCCCGGCTTGCTAGCCGGGAGATGCGCACGTCAGTGCAGTCGGCAAGCTCGAAGAAGCGGGGCGGGCGGGCCGTCGGGAAAATCCTCGGCCACGGCCCGCGACTCGTCACTGACGGCCTTTTGATTACGGTCTGTGGAATCGGCCGGGATTCCGTTCGTATGCTCTCGGGGCGTCAATTCCCGCGCGCCCCCGGAATGCGGCCCCGGTGGTTTTCGGTGTTCCGTGGTGCGGCGGGGGCCGTGTCATCCGGTTTCGGGTGGCACGGCCCCGCCGGGCGACGGGCCGTGCTCAGCGGGCCGGCGCGGCGAACTGACCGGGTTTGCGCCCGGGTCCGGCCGGGCCCCGGTAGGCCTGGGCGATGTCGAGCCACCGGTCGGCGTCCGGTCCGGAGGCGGTGAGCGCGAGGTCGTCGCGGTGCCGGCGCCGGGTGGCGAGCAGGCAGAGGTCGACGGCGGGTCCGGTGATCCGCTGCCGGGCGTCGGGCGCGCCGAGCGTCCAGACCTCGCCCGAGGGTGCCGTCAGCTCGAAGCGGAAGCCCTCGTCCGGCTCCGGCAGGCCGTGGGACTGGTAGCCGAACTGCCAGGTGATCGCGGTGAATTCGGCGACGTGGCGGATCCGGTCGGTGTGCTCGCGGGTGACGTCGAGCGCGTCGGCGATGTCCTGGCCGTGCGCGAACATCTCCATCATGCCCGCCGCCGCCAGCACCGCCGCCGGGATGGGCCGCACCAGCCACGGCACCAGCTGTGCCGGGGGCACCGCGTTCAGCGCCCGCTCGGTCGCCGCCCGCTGCGTTTGCCAGGCGTGCAGCAACTGCTTGCCGTCCAGGGGCAGATACGGTGTGAGCCCGTTCTGGACGGCCGCGTCGAAGTTCGAGACGCCGGCGAGGAACTCCGAGAACGCGGCGGGGTCCCCCGCCGCCTTCTCGGCCATGCCGAACACCATGGTCAGATGGCCGACCTGGTGGCGGACCGTCCATCCCTCGGCCGGTGTCGGCCGCGCCCACCCGGCCTCGTCGAGATCCACGAGCAGGGCGTCGAGGGCGTCGCCCTCCGCCACCAGATCGCCGTAGGGGTCCCTGTGCTGTGTCATGTCTCGTCCTCTCTCCCGGGCGGCTTGTCGCGGGGCCCAGTCTCGGGCGAGACGGCGCGCGTCCCCTTCTTCGACCGTGCTGTGGGGGCGCGGCCCCCTGGGAGGCGCAACCGCGAAGAAGCACCGCTGTCCCCTGGGTGCCGATGATGGTGTGGCCGTCGAGTCGTTCGTGGAGGCAAACGTGGCGAGGACTGTGAGATCACTGCGGCGCACGCTGCTCGCCCCCGAACTGGCCGAGGTGTCGTTCGCCCGGCGGGGCTTCCCGCCGCTGCCCGCCGACAGTCCCGCCGCCCGCCTCCAGGACGTGCCGCGCGCCGTCGTGTGCGGCTTCGAGTGGGCGATCGAGGCGCGCGGCATCGAGGAGATCACGCAGCGCCTGGACCTGCTGGACCCCGAGCAGCGCGGCTTCGGCTACGAGGGCGCCACCATGGCGCTCACCGTGCTGGACGCGATGGGCCGCGGCCATCGCACCCGGGACCTGCTGGAGGGCCCCGGCCGCCCGCACATCCTGCTGGCCTACATCGGCATCGGCTTCGCCATGGCGCGGCTGCCGCGCGTGCTGTGGGGCAGGGTGCTGCCCGATCTCACCGGCCAGCCCCTGCACCCGGTGATGAGCTGGCTCGCGGTGGACGGCTACGGGTTCGACCTGGCCTATTTCCACACCCGCCGCTGGGTCGACGAGCAGCGGGTGCCCGCGAGCCATCCGTGGCAGGGCGCGCCCGACTACTTCCCGCGCGCCGTGGACCAGGGCATCGGCCGCGCCCTGTGGTTCATCCACGGCGCCCGGCCCGAGCGCGTCGACGCCGCGATCCGCGCGTTCGCCGGGCACCGGCAGGCGGACCTGTGGAGCGGCGCCGGGCTGGCCTGCGTGTTCGCCGGCGGCTGCGGCGCGGACACGTTCGCCGACCTGCGGCGGCTGGCCGGCCGGCACGCGCCGGAGCTGGCGCAGGGAGCGGTGTTCGCGGCCCGGGCCCGCGAACTCGCCGGGTACGTGCCGCAGCACACGGCCGTGGCGACGCGGGCCCTGACCGGTCTCTCGGTCGAGGCGGCCGTGGCGCTCGCCGACGACAGCGCCCCGCCGGGGACCGGGCCGGGCCCGGTGCCGGCCTACGAACACTGGCGGCGCGCGATCCGTGCTCACTTCCGTCCCGAGGTGGCCGCCCGCCGATAGCACCCCGGCGCACGCCCAGGGACAGCCGACAAGAAGGGGAGTTCCATGCCGAGCACCATGGGCAGGCTGCGGCGCCGGTTGCTGACGCCGAGCGTGACCGAGACCCTGCTGGAGACGCGCGGCTTCCACCGGAAGACGCCCGAGGCGCAGAAGCTGCTGGAGACGGTCGGCAGCCGGTTCCTGGAGGGGTACGGCCATGCCGTGGCCGCCCGCAGCACGGCCGAGGCGGAGGAGCGCCTGGAGGCGGTCCCGGAGCGGTTCCGCGGCTTCGCCTACGAGGGGGCGGGCATGGGGTACGCCGTCCTCGACGGGCTGCCGGGCGGGGGCGGCGGGCGCGTCGAGCGCCTGCTGGCCGGCCGTGGCGGCGCTCACGTGTACATGGTGTACGTCGGCATCGGCTGGGCGATGGCCCGGCTGCCGCGTTTTCGGTGGGCGGACGTCGACTCGCTCGATCCGCTGCTGCGCTGGCTGGTTCTCGACGGGTACGGCTTCCACCAGGCGTACTTCCGCACCGACAGGTACGTGCACCACAAGTACCGGGAGGAGCGGTTCCCGTGGCCCGCGCACGACTTCCCGTCCTACGCCGGGCAGGCGATCGACCAGGGCATCGGCCGTGCCCTGTGGTTCGTGTGCGGCACCGACGCCGGCCTCGTCGCGTCGACCATCGAGGGCTTCCCCGAGGAGCGCCGCTCGGACCTGTACAGCGGCGCGGGGCTCGCGGCCACGTACGCCGGGGGGTGCGACAGGGAGGAGCTGGCGCTGCTGCGGGAGCAGGCGGGGCCCCATCAGGGGGCGCTGGCGCAGGGCAGCGCGTTCGCCGCGGAGGCGCGGCTGCGCGCCGGGCTGCTGGTGGCGCACACCGCGTCGGCCACCGAGGTGCTGTGCGGCATGGGGCCGCAGGAGGCCGCCCGCATCACCCAGGACGTCCGCCCGCGCGAGGTGGGGGCGGGATCGGGGTCCCTGCCGGCGTACGAACTGTGGCGGCGGGCGATCGCCGAGCGGATCGCCGCGGGGACGGGACGCCGGTGAGCGCCTTGACGCGTACGGACCGGCGGGTGCCCCCGTCGCCGCCGCTGCGTGCCGTGCCGTTGCTGCTGCGGCAGCTGGCCGGGGACCGCCTGGCGATGGTGACCGCCGCCGCCGGGTACGGGGACGCGGTGCGGCTCTCCCTCGGCCCGAAGACGCTGTACTTCTTCAACCATCCCGACCACGCCAAGCACGTGCTGGCCGACAACGCCGCCAACTACCACAAGGGCATCGGCCTGACGCAGGCCCGGCGCGCCCTCG
Organism: Streptomyces sp. NPDC017202; assembly: GCF_044331705.1. Lineage (NCBI taxonomy): Bacteria > Bacillati > Actinomycetota > Actinomycetes > Kitasatosporales > Streptomycetaceae > Streptomyces > Streptomyces sp. NPDC017202. Next base: position 132,564 of record NZ_JBIRNP010000017.1, read on the forward strand.
GTGACGGTCTGCTGACCAGCGAGGGCGATCTGTGGCGCCGGCAGCGCAAGGTCATCCAGCCCGCCTTCCAGCACCGGCGGATCGCCCAGCAGGCGGGGGCGGTCGCCGAGGAGGCGGCCGCGCTGGTCGGGCGGCTGCGCCGGTACGAGGGGCGCGGCCCGGTGAACCTGACGCGGGAGCTGACGGGGCTGACGCTGGGTGTGCTGGGCCGCACGCTGCTGGACACGGGCCTGGAGGAGTTCGCCGACCTCGGCCATGCCTTCGAGGCCGTCCAGGAGCAGGCCATGTTCGAGATGGTCACCATGGGCGCGGTGCCGATGTGGATCCCGCTGCCGCACCAGATGCGCTTCCGGCGGGCCCGGGGGCGTCTGCAGCGGGTGGTCGAGCAACTGGCGGCGGAGCGGGTCGCGCGGGACGCGGCCGGGCAGGGGGAGGACGCCCTGTCCCGGCTGATCGCCTCGGTGCGCGCGGAGCCCGACCCGCGGGTCGGTGACCGGCGGCTGCGGGACGAGCTGATCACCCTGCTGCTGGCCGGCCACGAGACGACCGCCTCGACGCTCGGCTGGGCCTGCTACCTGATCGACCGTCATCCCGAGGTGTGGGACACACTGCACCAGGAGGCGGTGGAGGTGCTGGGCGACCGGCTTCCGCGGTACGAGGATCTGCGCGAGCTGAGGTACACGGCCATGGTGGTCGAGGAGGCCATGCGGCTGTATCCGCCGGTGTGGATCCTGCCCCGGCAGGCGCAGGCCGCCGACGAGATCGGCGGTTACCGCGTGCCGGCCGGCGCGGATGTGCTGATCTGCCCCTACACCCTGCACCGGCACCCCGACTTCTGGGACGCGCCGGGCCAGTTCCGGCCCGAGCGCTTCACGCCCGGGGAGCGGGGGGAGCGGCCGCGCTACGCGCACATCCCGTTCGGCGCGGGTCCGCGGGTGTGTGTCGGCAGCAGTCTGGGGCTGATGGAGGCCGTGTTCGCGGTGGCGCTGCTGTGCCGCGAGCTTCGCCTGGAGAAGGTGGCCGGTCTTCGGGTGTCCCCGGAGCCGATGCTGTCGCTCGGCGTGCGCGGCGGGCTGCGGGTGACGGTCCGTACGGTGCGCTGACGCGGACCGCGCCGGGGCATGCGCCGGGTGCGATGGAGTCGCTCCACCGCACCCGGCCGGTCACCCGGCCGCCTTCACCAGATGGGCGGTGAAGGTGCCCGACCGCACCCGCTGCAGTGCCATCAGCACCGGCGGGTCCAGCACGCTCACCTCGCGCAGCCGGAAGTCGATGCGGTGGCGGGCCGCTCGGGAGCCCATCTCCAGGGGGCCGATGGAACCGACGTGAACCGCCTGGTCGTCGGTCAGCGCCTCACGGGCGGAGGCCGGTACCGAGTGGCCCAGCAGGTACCAGGCGCCCATGGGCACGTCTCTTATCTCGAACGGGCCCTGCCGGCTCAGCACGGCGCAGCCGACGGGTTTTCCCTCCGGCACCCGGGTGGGGAAAAGGCCGAGATATATGAGACCCGGGTCGGCTCCCACCGGGGCGCTCACCGCACCGTATATCGACCCTCCGGACCCGCCGCCTTCCGCGGCGTTCACCTTGCGTACGAAGCCGCCTAATCGGCGGTATGCCGAAGGCGGCAGACCGACGCTGCTCGCAAAACGCGAACTGAATGTGCCGACGCTGCTGTAACCGACCATGGAACTGATCTCCGTCACGGTCATGTCGGTGGTCAGCAGGAGGCGCTTGGCCTCCTGGATCCGTAACGCGGAGAGAAAACGCCGGGGCGAGATTCCGGTGATACGTTGGAACTCCCGCGAGAAGTGGAACTTGCTGTACATGGCGAAGCGCGCCATGTCATCAATGTTCAGTGGCTCCGAGAGCCTTCTCTTCATGTCTTCGATCGACCGTTCCACCGCCCTCTCGATCCCCGTCATGGCGCACCCTGTACTAGCCATTTGCCCTCCGAAGCCGAGACGAAATGCCGATGGACAGAACCTGGGCCGGTGGCGCTCGCAGCGACCGGCTTCGAAACGTAAGCGGATCCGCCGAACGTCATTATTAGCGGCCCCTCTGGGTCCTAACAAGAAGGCCGGTGATGTTTGGCCGGTACATGCTGCGGGAATATACCGCCGCTTTGGCCGGGGCCGGGCCGACAGCAATGACAGAGATGCCCCCGCCACGCGGACCGTGGACGATCGACAGCAGCACAGCACCCGCTGGAATCAAATTCCACCCACAGGATGCTTAGACGTCCCACAGGCCGAAAAGGTACAGCGATGCGACTGGATCAAGCAGCCCCGAAACAGGACACAATCAGCACTCTGGAGGCCTTCGCCGACACCATAGTCCCGGGGGAGAAGCGAAATCCGGACGACCACGCGGTCGCCGGCGCCGTCTCCGGCCCCGGCGCCGTCGCGGCGGGCGCCCTGGAACTGCTGCAGAACCCCGCCACCGGCCTGGCCGAGTCGCTGGACGATTTCGCCGACGCGCTGAACGGCCACGCCCTGGCCCTCGCCGACCGGCGCGCGCACTCCCCCGCCCCCGGGGTGCCCCCGTTCGTGGCCCTGTCCTTCGCCGACCGCACCGCCCTGGTGACCGCGCTGACGGCGCCCGGCCACCCCGAGCGCGACCTGTGGGTCAGTCTCGCCCTGTTCAGCAACATGGCCTTCGACACCGGCGCCCATCTGCACACCGTCGAGGCGATGGCCGCGGGGCATCCGGGACTGGCCGCCATGGGCTTCGCCGCCCCGGACCCCGACGGGCTGTGGCGCTTTCCCGAGTTCTCCTACGGGCGTCCGCTGGCCCGTCTCCACCCCGACACCGCGCCTTCCGGGAGCCTGGCATGAACGGCACCGAACGCACCGACGTCCTCGTGGTGGGCAGCGGCTTCGGCGGCGCCATCGCCGCGTACCACCTCGCGGCGGGCGGCGCGAAGGTCACCGTTCTCGAGCGCGGGCCGTGGCTGGAATCGGCTGACTTCGAGCACGACTTCCTCCTCGGCTCCTCCTACACCCGCATCTTCGACTTCGTCGTCGGCGACGGCATGAGTCTGCTCGGCGGCAACTGCGTCGGCGGCGGCAGCGTCGTCTACTTCGCGGCGATGCCCCGTGCGCCGCGCTTCGTCTTCGAGCGCACCGGCAGCATCGGCCGCCGGATGTGGCCCCGCGCCATCGACCGCGACACCCTGGACCCCTGGTACGACGTGGTCAGCGACGCCCTGCCGGTCACCACCCAGAGCTGGCAGGACGTCACCTACGCCGGCGGGCTGTTCGCCGCGGCCTGCGACCACGCCGGGCGGACCGCCAACCCCGTGCCCACCGCCATCGACACCGCGAAGTGCACCAACTGCAACTGGATGATGGCCGGCTGCCGGTTCGACGCGAAGCGGTCGCTGCTGCTGAACTACCTGCCCGCCGCACTGGCCCACGGAGCCGAGATCCGGCCACTGCACGAGGTGCAAAAGCTCACCCGCACCGACGACGGCGGCTACCGGGTGCACTACAACGTCATCGACGACACCGACTACCGGGTGCCCACCGCCGGCGGCACCATCGACGCCAAGATCGTCGTCCTGGCCGCGGGCGCCGGCGCCACCCCCGTCATCCTGCAGCGCTCCGCCGCCGACCTCGGCGCCATGCCGCACGCCGTCGGCCGGTACTTCTCCGGCAACGGTGAACGGCTCAACACCGCCGTCGTCGACGAGGACCGCGCCCGCGACCTGCTCGGCCTCGACCGCGGCGACGGCACCGCCTACCTCGCCAACCAGATCGGCAAGGGACCGGTCGTGGCGAGCTGGGACAACCTCGACGGGCGGCTGCCCGAGCACTCCCGGTTCTCCCTGGAGCAGTTGTACTTCCCGCCCGGCTTCGGCACCATCCTCGCCCAGGTGCCCGACGCCCAGGGACCCACGTGGTTCGGCGTGGAGAAGACCGAGCTCGTCCGGCGCTGGCGCTCGTGGCTGACGATCTTCACGATGGTGGAGGACGACAACGAGGGCGTCTTCGGTCCGCCGCCGCCCACCGGGAACGCGGTGCGGATCTCGCAGCAGATGCTCGGCCGCGGGCCGATCCAGTACCGCCCGACCGCCAACACCCTGCGCGGCTGGGCCGAGTCGGACGCCGTCGTCAAGGACATCCTGGAGCGGGACGGACTGTCCCGTGTGATGCCGTGGACCAACGACGTGGTGGGCGCCTACACGGTCCACCCGCTCGCCTCCGCCCGCATCGGCGACGACCCCCACACCTCCGCCCTCGACGACCGGCACGAACTGCGCGGCCACCCCGGCATCTTCGTGACGGACGGCGCCGCGGTGCCGGGTGCCCTCACCGTCAACCCGGCGCTCACCATCTCCGCCCTGGCCGAACGCGCCATGCCGGGAATCGTCCAGGCGGCCCGCGAACGCGGCGTCGACGTCACCTACGGCGCCCCCACCCCGGACGGCGACACCGCGGGCCGGCGCGGCGTGCGCACACAGCTCCCCTATCTCGCACGCGACTAGGGCGTGTTTCGAAAGTGGCGTCGTCTGCCCGAAGGGCAGGCCCGGCGGCGTCCGGCGCGTGCGGTCGCAAGGCGGAGGGTCGCCCCGATACCGGTGGTATCGGGGCGATCCCGACAACGCGGCTGGGGGTGCCCCCTCCGGCGGAGTGCGTGCCAGGCGTCGCCGGGCTGGGGGCACCCCCTCCGGGGGAGGGACTTTCGCAACACGCCCTGGCCGGGGCCCTGTCCGGCGGATCGGGCCGGCCGTGAGCAACGGCGTCCCGGCCGGCCGGCGCTCACCCGGCGGGACCAGGAAGGCAACAGGAAAAGGGAGAAGAGATCGATGCCGAACCCGCTCGTCCGCCCGGCCGCGCGACGGTCGCTCTCACACGTGCGATACGTACGGCGCGTGCCGCCCGCCGCCGCGACGGGTGTGGTCGCGGCCGTCTACGAGGAGGTCGAGCGGGACTTCGGCATGCTCGCCCCGCCGGTCGCGCTGCACGCCCCCGCCCCGCCGCTGCTGGCCGCCGCGTGGACGATGCTCCGCGAGACGCTCGTGGCCACGGGAGAGCTGGAGCGCGCCCGCAAGGAGGCCGTGGCGACCGCGGTCTCCCGGGCCAACTCCTGCCCGTACTGCGTCCACGTCCACGCGACGACCCTGAGCACCCTGGTGCCCGGCACGCCGGCGCACGGCCCGGCGGCCGGGCTCGACGCCGCGCCGGCCCGAAGCGGGGGCCCCACCGTTTCGCAGGACGGGTTGCGCGGGCTCGCCCTGTGGGCCGAGGGGGCAGGGGCCGGGCGGCCGCCCGGCCCGCGGGAACTGCCCGAGGCCCTCGGTGTGGCCGTGACCTTCCATTACCTCAACCGCATGGTGAACGTGTTCCTGGGCCCGCAGCCGCTGCCCGCCCGGCTTCCCTCCCCCGCCCGGCGCACCGCCTCGCGCCTGCTCGCCCGGGCACTGGGCGAGAGCGCCCGGGCCTACCGGGAGCCGGGCCGCTCCCTGGACCTGCTGCCGGCCGCTCCCCTCCCGGCCGGCCTCGAGTGGGCCCGGGACACCCCCACCGTCGCCGGCGCGTTCGCCCGCGCGGCCGCAGCCGTCTCGGCCGCGGCCGAAGGGGTCGTCCCGGCCTGCGTCCGCTCGCTCCTCGACGCGGAGTTGGCCGACTGGGACGGCGGCCACAAGGGGCTCGGCCTGGGCTGGCTCGACACCGCGCTGACGGCGCTGCCCCCGGGCGACCGTGCCGTGGGCCGGCTCGCCCTGCTCACGGCCTGCGCCTCGTACCGGGTGGACGACAGCGTCGTCACCCCGGTGCGGCGAAGCGGGGCCGACGACGGCGACCTGGTGGCGCTGGTCGCCTGGTCGGCGTTCACCGCCGCGCTGCGCGCGGGCACCCTGCTCGCCCGCTCCCCGCAACCGGCCCGGGCAGTCCCCCCGGCGCACCCTGACGCGTGAGGGCCACGGGCCGGACGCCGGGCGGTGTGCCCGCACCGTTGCGAGGAGGATCCCCTGCTCATCGCGGAGCTCTCACGTGTCACCGGCGTTCCCGTCCCGACGGTCAAGTTCTACCTGCGTGAGGGGCTCCTGGCGCCGGGACGGCTCGTCAGCCGCACGCGCGCGCACTACGACGACACGCACGTGCACCGGCTGCTGCTGATCCGTGCGCTGCTGAAGGTCGGCGGCCTCTCCCTGAGCGCCGTGCGCGACGTGCTCGCCGCGGTCGACGGCCAGGACCCCGCATCGGCGCGCCGTCCCCGCGCGGGCCGGGACGGGACGCCTCCCGCCGCCGCGGGGGCGCCCGCGTCCCGCAGCGCCGACGCCCTTGTGGCAGCGGCGCGGCGGCAGGGCTGGCACGTGTCCCCGCGCAGTGCGGAGTTCACCGCCGCCGTCGGCGTGCTGGACACGCTGCGCGAGCTGGGCCACGGCGATTTCGCCGACCGGCTGGACGACTACGCGGAGGCAGCCGGCAGGGCCGCCCGCGCGGACCTGAAAGCGCTCCACCAAAGCGGTGACGAGGCCGCCGTGCGCGAAAGGATCGCCGTCGGCGACGTCCTGGGGGAACGGCTCCTGGCCGCGCTGCGCACACTGGCCCTCAGCTGTTCCAGGGAGCGGTGGGGAACCAGATGTAGTCGAACCTGCCGAGGATGCGCACCGTCCAGTAGATGAGGGTGAAGAAACCGGTGACCAGGAACGCCGAGCCGGTCAGCGTCGCCGCCCGGCCCGGCCTGGCGGCCAGCCAGCGCTGAAGCCGCCCGCCCGCTCCGTAGGACAGCGCGATGAACAGCACCGCCATGACGAGCACGTTGCCGAGGGACTGCAGGGTGAAGGCGGCCGCGCCGTACAGCGGGTCGTGCGTGATCGCGGCGTGCCGGAACAGGCTGCGGAACAGCGGGTAGGGCCGCCCGATCAGGAACGCGCCGACCAGCACGCCCATCAGCACCAGCGGCGCGTTGCGCGAGCGCCGGGAGGCGGCGGCCAGCGGATCCCTGATCACTCCCAGGGCGGCCAGGCCGAGGACGATCATGACGAGCCCGACGGAGCCGAAGGTGATCATCGCCTGGGCGATCCGGGGGGTGATGCCGCCGCCGGCGGGCCTGGCGGTGGAGAACTGCGGCATGTGGGTGCCGGCCAGGCCCACGATCACTCCGTAGAGGGCGGACACCGGGATCATGCCGACGGCCATCCAGCCAAGCGGCTCGACGGTGTGCCGCAACCGCTGCCGTCGCGACTCCTGCTGCCCCACCAGCGGCCCCACCGCGCCGAAGACGGCGATGTTGCACGCGGTGAACGACCCGGCCAGGCCGGTGACGAAGGCGAAGACCACCCCGGCGGCGACGCCGCTGATCGGAGTGGTCTGCGGGTTGTGCCCCAGCAGCGTGTCGGCGGTGTTGAACCCGATCTCGTGGTCCACGAACTCGGCGGACCAGGCGTAGGCGGCCAGGAGACCGCCGGCCAGGCTGAGCAGTACGATCAGCCCCCGCCGGCGCGGGAAGCTGCCGGGGACGAACAAGGACGTTCTGCGGGTCTCGGTGGGTGCCGGTGCCGCGACCGTCTCACTCATGCGGTGTCCTCCTGCCTGCTGGCGCGGGAAGTCGCGCTTGCCGAGTGTGGGGCACCGTCGGGGCGGGCGCTTCTTCCGGCTTGCTCTGCGCACCGCGCACACCAGCGCTTTCCGGCCGGTTGCCGACGCCCTCCCCCGCCGCACCCGGCCCGCGTCACCGGCCCGCCGCACCCGGCCCGCGTCACCGGCCCGCCGCACCCGGCCGGCGTCACCGGCCGGCAGCGGCGTGCCGGCGGCCCGGGCGGGTTTCGCACGGCGGCGGCCCTGCGAAACCCAGGACAAGACCCGCCGGGCCTTCGCGGCCTCGACCGCCCGGCGGCGCGGGCGCCCGGACGACGGCCGGCTCGACGGGCCGGGCCGGGCCGTCCCCGGCGCCGGGCGCGGACGGCACCGCCGTGGCCGTTTCCCCCGGGGCGGGCTCCCGCCCCCGGCCCCAGGGGGGAAGCGCAGGGGTGGGAGCGCCGCCTGCGTCCCGCGCCCGGCAGGCGGGCGGGGGGGCGCCGGCCCCGGTGGCGCACACGTGCGCCGGACGCGGGCAAGGGGCCAGGCCTGCGGCGGCCGCGGCCGCGGCGGTGGCGGGGACGGGCAGGGCCGCAGGGGCCCGGGGCTCGTGGTCGTGCTCAGCGGTGTTCGGGGTTGTCCATGCCCGGGCGGCAGCCCGCGTCCCACTGCGAGCGCTGGTTGCCGTGGGCGGGGATGCCGCCGGTGCGTTTGAGCAGGGCCGCCAGGTGCATCAGGTTCCAGGTCATGAAGCTGGTGTTGCGGTTGGTGAAGTCGTTCTCCGGGCCTCCCGAGCCGGGGTCCAGGTAGGACGGGCCGGGTCCCACGGCGCCGATCCACCCCGCGTCGGCCTGCGGCGCGATGGTGTACCCGAGGTGCTGGAGGCTGTAGAGGACGTTCATGGCGCAGTGCTTGACGCCGTCCTCGTTACCGGTGATGAGGCAGCCGCCGACGCGTCCGTAATAGGCGTACTGGCCGGCGGCGTTGAGGAGAGCGGAGCAGGCGTAGAGCCGCTCGATGATCCGCTTGGTGACCGAGCTGTTGTCGCCCAGCCAGATGGGTCCGGCCAGCACGAGGATGTCCGCGGCCATCACCCGCTCGTACAGGGCGGGCCAGGCGTCCGTGGCGTATCCGTGCTCGGTCATGTCGGGGTGGACGCCGGGGGCGATGTCGTGATCGACGGCACGGATCTCGTCCGTGCTCACCCCGCACGCGTCCATGATCGCGCGGCTCTTGTCGATGAGGCCCTGCGTGTGGCTGAGCCGAGGGGACGGCTTGAGCGTGCAGTTGACGAAGAGCGCGCGCAGGTCGTCGAAGCGGTAGTCGTCCCCACGTGGCGCGGGCGGTGCTGCCATGGCGGACTCCCGGAAGGAGAGGGGGCAGGGGCGCGGGACGGGCCGCATCTGCGCGCCGTCCCGGCGGCAGCTTCTCGCTAAACGCGCTCGTTGTCCGCGCGACGCACCGGCGCGCGGGGCTTCGCGGCGGCCGGGCACACGTGTCCCTGCCGGCTCACCGGCCGCGGGCCGCCGTCAGCGGCGGTCCGGCCCGGAACGGCCGTTGCGGCGGCGCGGTCGCCCCGCCTCACCGGCCGCGGGGCCCGGCCGCGCAGTCGTCCGGCGGCCGGGCGCGGGCGTCGCGTTCGGGCGGGCGGGGCCCCCTCCTGCCGTCCCCCGGCCGATGACGGCGCCGGGCGCGGGCCGCGGGCCATGACGAAAAGCCCCCCGTGCCTCACCTTCGCAGCGGGGTGCCCGTGCCCGTGGCGCCCGCTCCGCAGCGGGCGGAGCGGGCGCCACGGGCGTCACGGGGGCGCGGCGGGCGTGGTGGGCGTGGTGGGCGGCGGGGCCCGTGGGGGTCAGCGGGCCGTGCCGAAGTCCTGCGTCCAGTAGTCGCCGGGCTGCGCCAGTCCCACGCCGATCTCCTTGAAGGCGCAGTCCAGGATGTTGTGTCTGTGGCCGGCGCTGGCCATCCAGCCCGCCATGACCTGCTCGGGCGTGGAGTACCCGTACGCGACGTTCTCGCCGTAGGTGCTCCAGAGGTAGCCCGCGCGCGTGATCCGCCGGCCCGGGTCGGACCCGTCGGAGCCGGTGTGGGACATGGTGTGGTGGCTCGCCATGTCCGCGCTGTGGGCCCGGGCGGCCTGCGCGAGCTTCGCGTTCGGGGTGACCGGGGAGCAACCGGCCTTGGCGCGCTCGCTGTTGACCAGGGCGACCACGCGGGTGACGGCGTCGGAGGCGGGGGTCGCCGTGCCGGCGGCGGGGGCCGTGCCGGCGGGCGGCCTGGGTGCGGCGGTCGTCGCCGAGGGGGGCGGGGCGGGCGGCCTGGGTGCGGCGGTCGTCGCCGGGGCGGGCGGGGCGGGTGTCCCGGCGGCGGGCGCCTGGGGCCGGTCCGGGGCGGGTGCCGCGGTGGCGGGAGGGGTCGTCGGCGAGACCGAGGCCGAGGGCGAGGGCGTGGCCGTGGGCTTCGCGGTCCGCGCGTCCCGCCCCCGGTGTCC